>CBFHQL010000001.1:0-133146 GCA_965658025.1 Flavobacteriaceae bacterium
AAGAGAATGAAAATCGTAAATAAAATGAGAAAAGAAGGGGCATCAATCGAAGATATCTCTCAAAAAAGCGGCTTCTCAATCAGTTATTTAAAAAAACTATAACCCGCTGTTTAAAGTCAAATTACCACTAAATATTTAATAATTGATATTAGCTCTATTTTTTAGAAATTTATAATTATGCTTTAACTAATAAGATCCAAATCATAAACAAAATAGTTCGACCTCAATCCCTTTGGCTCCACTTTTTATTCCCAAGAATAATTTATTATCCTTGGGAATATTTTTTTGAACAAACTAAACTAATGTAAAGGTTATAAAATTCCACTAAATTTGTAATAATATACATGATGGATTTATAGCCAATTATCTTTATCCATTCGTTACCAGCAATTTAAAAAAAATGAAATCTATGATTAAAAAAATACTAATTGGAATTCTAACAATCGGAATATTTGCTTGTAATTCTAATGAAAAGAAAACTGATTCTAATGAAACAAATTCTGATATAAATATTGTTGGTGCAATGAAAAATGTGATGTGGAAAGGAGAATTAAGTGGAAGTATAAATCTTGATACTATTTCTAATAAAAAAGGACTTTATGGACTTGGACCAAAAAGTTATCTGACTGGGGAATTACTTATAAATGATGGACAAAGTTATGTTTCAAGAGTAACGTCTGATTCAACTATGGCAGTTCAAAAAACATTTTCAGTTTCAGCTCCTTTCTTCGTTTATACAAATGCAACAAAATGGAGTGAAATAGAATTAGGCTCAGAGACTAAATCAATTAAGGATATTGAAAAATTAGTAGAAGAAAAAACTATTAATCTAAAAAGACCTTTTGCTTTCAAATTAATCGGAAAAGTTTCTATGGCTGTAATACATATTCAAAATTTACCACAAGGAACAAAAGTAACATCACCAACAGAGGCCCATCAAGGACAAACAAATTACGAATTAAAAAATGAAGAAGTTACTATCATTGGATTTTTCTCAACCGAACACGGAGGAGTTTTTACGCATCACGATTCTAATACCCACATGCATTTAATAACAAATAACGAAAGTAAGATGGGTCATTTAGATGAAGTGGAAATTGAAAATATGAAACTATATTTACCAAAGGTATAAATAAAAACTACCGCCAACAAAGGCTATGATGCCCATATTTCTAACGTCGTATGAGACATAGCCAACCCGTTGTACTCAACATAGCTTTAACGCTGGAAATATTTTTTATTTAAAAGTATTTAGATTCTCCCCAAAATAGTTCGATTTTACTCCCTTTGGTTCCACGATTAAGCTTAACTTCATAACGGTTTAAGACATAAAAGCTCAATAAGTTTTACTTGATTGAGCTTTTATGTTTTAAAACGTCTGGACTGGAAGGACAGGAAGTTACATTTACAGAACGGGATTCAAGAGAAAACCCATTGGGTAATCTCGGCGACTCCTCTTGGGCAACAGAATAAAGATTTTAATGAGGTAACTTATTCCTCAATATTCCATACAAGAAAGTGCCTAGGACTGAAAATAAAATTACAACTAAAATAGGAATATATCCAACGCCTACAAGTGTAAACATAGGTCCTGGACAGGCCCCTGCTAAAGCCCATCCTAATCCAAAAATAATTCCACCAAAAATATAGCGAGAATACCTTTTTTCTTTAGGCTGAAAGTGAATGGTTTCGCCATAAATAGACTTAATTTTAAACCTCTTTATGGCCTGTACCATAATCATTCCAATTACTAGAGCTGAACCAATAATGCCATACATATGAAAGGATTCAAATTTGAACATCTCATAAATACGAAACCAAGAGGCCGCTTCTGACTTAAACATTGTAATACCAAAAAGGATTCCGATAAATAAATATATTAGTGTTCTCATTTTTTAAAATATTAAAGGGAAAAGAAAGTGAATCATTACAAGACCTCCGATAAAGAAGCCTATTACAGCAACTAGAGAAGGTAATTGAAGGTTGCTCAACCCTGATATTGCGTGACCAGAGGTACAACCACCAGCATATCTTGCTCCGAATCCAACAAAAAGACCGCCTATGGCTAAAATTAAAATTGATTTTAAGTTTAGTAAAGAATCTGTTTCAAAAAGTTCATTAGGCAAATAGAATTTTCCTGCGCTATTAAATCCAAGTTCGTTTAAGTCGCTTATAGTATTTGGGGTAATGGCTACAGCCATATCCTTTGTAAGAAAATGAGAACCAATAAACCCGCCAATTATTGCGCCTAAAATGACGATTAAATTCCATTTTTGGGCTTTCCAATCAAACTTAAAAAAATCTGCTTTATTACCTGCTCCACAAATAGTACACATGGTTCTTAGGTTGGCAGACATGCCAAAATTTTTACCTACCATCAATAATAAAAACATTATTAATGCAATCATTGGGCCTGATATATACCATGGCCAAGGCTCATATATCCAATTCATTTGATTTATGTTTTGCATAAAAATATTATGTTTTATAATGTAGATGAACACACAAATTCCGAAACAGAAACTCCAGCTTCTCTAATAGCTTTGAAGCCCCCTTTAACGTCAATAAGATTATGGATACCACGACTTTTCAGGATCGAAGAGGCTATCATACTTCTATAACCTCCTGCGCAATGAATAAAGAATGGTGTGTCAGGAAATTCTGCAAGATGATCATTCAAGAAATTGAGCGGTGTATTATTTGCATCTAAGACATGTTCAGATAAATATTCACTCTTTTTGCGAACATCAAAAACTGGTTGTTTGTTTTCTGCTAATTCTTTTTTGAATTGTTCTGCAGTTATTGAGTGTACTGTATCGTATTCTTTTGCTGCTTTCTTCCAAGACTCAAATCCTCCTTTAAGGTAGCCCAGCGTATTGTCAAAACCAACTCT
The DNA here is from genome assembly GCA_965658025.1 of Flavobacteriaceae bacterium. Taxonomy (GTDB): domain Bacteria; phylum Bacteroidota; class Bacteroidia; order Flavobacteriales; family Flavobacteriaceae; genus UBA3537. The sequence goes on from CBFHQL010000001.1 coordinate 2,894, forward strand.
AGAAAGTCGAGTTATTGCTTCTTCCTCACGACCTTCTTCTGTTACTAAAAGGATCGGTTGCTTTATATCTGCAATTAAAGCCGCCACCCAAGGAGCAAAACTACCATCTATACCAATAAATATTGACCTAGGAATATGTCCATTTGCAAAGTCACCTTGATGACGTACATCTAGAATAACTGCTGCAGTTTCGTTTGCAGCAACTTCAAAAGCATCTGGTGACAACTCATGGATTCCTCTGTTTAAAATTTCATCAATATCTTCATATCCTTCTTTATTTAGTTTTACATTTGCAGGAAAATATTGAGGAGGTGGCAACAATCCCTCTGTCACTTCGGCAATAAACTCCTCTTTTGTCATGTCTGCGCGTAGGGCATAGTTCATTTGCTTTTGATTACCTAATGTGTCTACGGTTTCCTTCATCATATTTTTTCCACAAGCAGAGCCAGCGCCATGCGCAGGATATACTATTACATCATCACTAAGGGGCATAATCTTTTCGCGTAAGCTGTCATACAAGAATCCGGCTAAATCTTTTTCTGTGAGAACTCCCATTTTTTGAGCTAAATCTGGTCGTCCCACATCTCCTAAGAATAAAGTGTCACCACTAAAAATAGCATGATCCTTACCATTATTATCTCTTAGAAGATAAGTGGTACTTTCCATGGTATGGCCAGGGGTGTGCAGAGCTGTAATGGTGATGTCTCCTAATTTGAATTCCTGTTCATCCTCTGCGATTATGGCTTCGAAAGAGGGCTTTGCATTGGGTCCAAAAACTATTGGAGCTCCAGTCTCTTTAGCCAGTGTTAGGTGACCACTCACAAAATCGGCATGGAAGTGTGTTTCAAAAATATATTTGATTTTTGCATCATTTTGTTTTGCTCTATTTAAATAGGGTTTTACTTCTCGTAATGGATCGATAATGGCAACCTCACCTTTACTCTCAATATAATAGGCGCCTTGTGCAAGACAACCAGTGTAGATTTGTTCAATGTTCATATTAATTATTTTTAAATTATAATGTAAAATTAATTCGTCTTTTAAAGATACACAGTAACTTAAGTTACAAAGGATTCTTGCTAATAAAGGGTTATAATTTTATTGAAATGATTTTATAAAAATTGTCTATAAGAAATGTCTATCCTTCAAGTTTGGTTTAATTAGCTTTGCATTAAAGACTTTATTGTTTGACAAAGAATTCCATATAAAAAATGAAGCCCGCCATTACAAAAATGAAATAGCCGAATCCTTTTTTTAATTTAGTTCCGTCAATAAAATTACTCAAATAACTTCCTATAAATATTCCAATAAAAGAGAGGCCAGTGAAAATGAGTAAGAATCCCCAATCAATCTGCATCGATATGGCGTCTCCAAAGAAAAATCCTAATAATGACTTAAAGGCAATAATAACTAATGAAGTCCCTACTGCGACTTTCATATCTACATTTGCTAAAATTACTAGGGCAGGTATAATTAAAAACCCTCCTCCTGCACCAATCATGCCAGTAACACCTCCTACGATTAGACCTTCTGTAAGTATTAACAGATAATTATATTTTACTTTTGCGTTCTTTTGTTTTTGTTTTTGTGGACGCTTTTTTAACATTGAAAATGCAGCTGGAATCATTAATAATGCAAACAACCCAAACATTCCCATTCTGCGCGTAAAGTCAAAATGATCAATACTAAATAAAACATCAGGCAAAGCAGGGACAATAAATTTTCTAACTGTAGTAACGCCAATAATTGCAGGGAATCCAAATACCAATGCCGTTCTCCAATCTACATAGCCTTTAAAATGTTGTTTTATGCCACCTACTAATGCACTCGCTCCAACAATAAACAAAGAATAAGCTGTTGCAATTTTTTCATTTACAGAAAATAAATATGCTAGAACAGGAACTGCTAAAATAGACCCACCACCTCCAATTAAACCTAATGAGATTCCGATAATTAAAGCACTAATAAAACCAAGTATTTCTAATAATTCTTCGATAGGGAAGTTTCTAATTTTGGCAAATTTAGGCCGCCAAAACTGAAACAGAAGTAACCTAAGTTACATAGCTAATCTAAGTTGATGATTTTTATGTGATTTCTATGTAATTCAATACTACCACGATTTTCTAACTTCTTTAGCAACCTAGAAATTACGACTCTAGAACTATGCAATTCATATGCTATTTCTTGATGAGTATTATGGATGGTATTGTCTTTATTGATTCGAGCTTTTTCTTTGAGATAATTAAGCAGTCGCTCATCCATATTATGAAACGCTATGTTATCCACTGTATTTAGCATCTCATTTAATCGGTTGTGGTAACTTTCAAAAACAAAATTTCTCCATGATTTATATTTGGAACTCCATAAATCCATTTTTTGAACAGGTATCATAATGAGCTTAGTATCTGTTTCTGCTATTGCCCTAATTTCGCTTTTTGTCTGTCCCATGCAACAGGTCATTGTCATAGAGCAGGTTTCTCCTTTTTCTAAATAGTACAAAAGTAACTCGTCTCCATTATGATCTTCTCGCAATACTTTGATAGCACCAGAAACTAATAACGGCATACTTCGTATATAAGAACCAATTTCCATTAGCTTAAACCCCTCTGGCACTTCTTTGAAAGTGCCTGCTTCTAGTATTTCATTTATGAGTGCATCTTCAAAAAGATGACCATAGTTGTTTTTTAATTCTAAAACCATCTTATTTACTTATCTGATAATTATTGTTTGTTGTTATATTGAAAAGCATTTAAGTAAAAGTAAAAAAAAAGAGTTAATTGAACCAAATCATTAATTAACAAATGCATTTCACAGCTAGCCCTCAAAAAAGAAAACAATCTTAAACTCAATACGGGGGTGTATTTTTTTGGCCTTTGGCTGGAATTTTTGGGATAAAATATGGGATAAGAAATGTCCTAAAAATAAGTAACATGCTGAATACCATGTACTTATTGGGTTGTATTGCTCCTCCTCTTGGACCCGAACCAAGGAACCTCTGGTTAACAGTCACACGCTTGAAAGTAATGAGGATTAGATTTTATTTAGCATACTTAAATCCTGCCCAAAATAGTTCGATTTTACTCCCCTCTGCTCCACGGCATTATTCCCAAGAATAATTTTTTATACTTGGGAATATTTTTTCTAAAAATACCTAAATCAGAAATAAAATAGTTCGACTTCACTCCCCTCTGCTCTTTACAAATTTTTTTGGAATTTTCAAGAAACTTTTTTCAACTTTGAGGGTCTAACTAAGTAAAATATACAACTCTGAAAGATGTAGAACAACATATCACCGATTGCCTTCGTGAAAATGATATCAATGCCGGGGTACAGCTGATTGTGAGTCACTTTCACGAACAATTGTACTGGGCCATTCGAAAATGGGTGTTGGTACACGAAGATGCCGATGATGTGCTACAACTCACCTATGTGCGAATCTACAAAGGGCTTGGCAAGTTTGCTTTTAAAAGTACGGTTAAAACTTGGTGCTATCGCATAGCCTACAATGAGGCCATGCGCTTTTTGGAATCCAATAAAAAACGAGTTCGAATCACAGAAAAAATTATGACATATCGATTGGAAAATCTGTATGCTGACCCTTATTTTGATGCCGATGCAGCCGATGCAGTCCTACAACGGATTATCGGTGAACTCGATGACAGTCAAAGAGAAGTGTTTTGTATGAAATATTATGACGAACTCAAGTTCTCCGAAATAAGCCAAATTACCAATCGAAATGAAAATTCGGTTAAAACCCTTTATTATAAAGCAAAAGAAATCCTATCATATAAAATTGTTACATCATGAATCGAAAAACAAATTCCCATCAAAAACTGGGCTTTAAGGTGCCTGAAAACTACTTTTTAACCTCCAAAATGCAAATCCTCGACGCAATACGGAACGAGAAAAGAACCCCAACTCCGGTGTTGCGCATCAAACCCAGGGTACTAAAACTAGCTGGAGTGTTTGTTCTCACATTGGTAACCACTTGGTTTTTACACAAATCCAATGATGAACTCAATAACTTTGACATCCTCATGCTCGATTCACTTGTCATTGAAGATGATGATTTTTCAAATTGGTTCGAAGAAAATTATGTATTAAATGACATCGAATAAAACTTTTTCACAAATCAACGGTCTAAAAGATAGAATAAAAACTTAAAATAATTATGAAATCCTTACAATCTCTATTCCTTATCATCGCATTTATATTTAGTGGTATGACCTCCGCACAAGATATTGATGATCCCCAAAAAGTACAAAGAAACAGCAGTAAAGGCATGGAAAAAATCCTCACGCCTGACCAACTGACCTTGTTGCAAAAACAAAAAGATTTGGTCAAAAGCCAACGCGAGGCCTTTAAAAACTCCTTATCAGATGACCAACTGGCCATCCTCGACAACGAAGAGCTCAACCGAAGAGAAAGACGAGAAGCTCTTCGCACTACCTTTACCCAAGACCAGCTCGATCTCTTGGACGTCCACAAAACCAACGTCCAAACCCTTAAAGATTCTTTCCGTGAATCGCTAACCGATGAACAAAAGCAAAAACTCAGACAACTCAGACAACGCAGACAACGCAAACAACGACTGAAAGAGAAAAAGCAGCAGCTCAATAAAAAAAGGCGGTAAATCAAATAGAAGAATTACAGTCAAAAATTGAAAATCCATCACTCACTAGTTCGAACCTTGAGTTGGCCATTGATAAAGCCCTTACTTTATCCTATTATCTCGAGAAGATCTGGGTAGATGGAGATTTAAAACAATCTAATTCTTATGAATTTAGTGCGGTTGATTTTCACATCAAAGTATAATCCATGGTAATTTAAGAAGTTAACTATATGAAGAAGATTTTTTACTTACCTATTTTGACTAAATCAACTTCAAAATAGTTCGACTTCACTCCCATTGGCTCCACCCGAAAGCCTTTTCTTTTGAGAGGGCTTTTTTTATGGGCGCTCACCATCTCTAACCACGTTTCGAAAAGCACCTAAAGCACTTCACGACTTTCATTTTAAACATCTCAAAGAACACTTCAAATGTACTAAAAACTGACAGACATTTGACAGACATTTGCTTTTCGTTGTTTTCTCAACACGCTTTGTTCCAAAGCTACTGCGCTAAGATGTATCAAACTTGGACTAATACTTTGAAATATTTTTGTTAGTTTTAATGAAAATAAATACAATGAAAAAACTACTCTTACTCTCTGCTTTTTTAATCTTCGCTTGTACAGACGATGAGGGTAACCCTTGTATATATGAGCCTACATTAGAGACTAATGCAGCAACTAACATAACTGAAACCTCAGCTACCCTTAACGGAACAATAGATGTTTATTCTCAAAATTGTGATACTGTAGAAAACATATTGCAAGGGTTTGTTTACTCCACATCAAGTGAACCTACAATAGATGATAATATAGTTAATTTAGACGGTACTGCAATTAGTGAAGTTTTAACAGGTTTAGAACCAAACACTACTTATTATGTTAGAGTATTTTTAGTTAGACCATTGATTGGGATTTTTTATGGGAATGAGGTTTCTTTTGTAACTTCAGAAAATAATGACTGTGATGTTGTTTATTTAGACGATAATGGAGTAACTATTAAAGCCTATCCGTGCGCTGAAATTGGAGACGTAGGAACAATAAATGGAGTTGAGTATACCGTTGTAGACAATGAAATGCTATTTCAAATGAGAGGAGATTTTGGTCAAATAATAACTGCAGATTTCACAAGATTATGCACAACAAGAGTGACTAATATGAGTGAATTATTTCTTTGTTACGAAGAGTTTAATCAGCCTATTGGGAATTGGGATGTAAGTAATGTGACAGATATGAGTGGTATGTTTTATTCAGAGTGCAGCGCTTCTTTTTTTAATCAAGATATTAGTCTTTGGGATGTAAGTAATGTGACAGATATGAGTTATATGTTTGGTGGAGGCGCAGGCAACTCTAATAATAGAACTTTTAATCAAGATATTAGTCAATGGGATGTGAGTAATGTAACAAGTATGTATTATATGTTTGAAGGAGCAGCTTCATTCAATCAGCCGACAGGAAATTGGAATGTTAGCAATGTGACAGATATGAGTTATATGTTTTCTAACGCCCAATCTTATAATCAACCTATTAATAATTGGGATGTTAGCAATGTAACTAATATGAGCGGTATGTTTTCTAACGCCCAATCTTATAATCAAAGTATTCTTGGCTGGAACACTTCCAATGTGACAGATATGAGTTATATGTTTCGTAGAGCATTTTCATTTAACCAGGATACTAACAATATTAACACAGCAAACGTAACAAACTGCAGTAATTTTTGTCTTGATGCAATAAGCTGGACATTACCTAAACCAAATTTTAGCAACTGCGGTGAAATTGGATGTAATTAATACGCTTACCATTAAACAACCTGACTTCACAAACTGTAATCCTAACTAAATAAAAAAGATAATGAAGATAACTTTAGTGAGTTTCATCCTAATTATTTCAATAATTGCTGTGCTGATTTTTAGACCTGTCCCAATCGTATCTGAAAGTAAGGCTATTTCGGAAATTGGAATTGTAAAGGAAATTTACAGCAACAAAGGAAACGACGTTATTTTTATTATGCTAAATACTGACCGCAAGTTTTACATAAATAGAGGACTGGGAAATGGACTAGAATTAAATAATCTGAAAGAAAAATTAATTGGAAATTCAATCGTTATGAAATATCCCAAATATTGGACACCACTCGACTGGAACAATAGCATTAGACATATCTCGAAAGTTGAACTTAAAAATGAAATAATTTTTAACGAACTGAAAGCAGATAAAAACTGACAGACATTTGACAGACATTTGCTTTTCGTTGTTTTCTCAACACGCTTTGTTCCAAAGCTACTGCGCTAAGATGTATCAAACTTGGACTAATACTTTGAAATATTTTTGTTAGTTTTAATGAAAATGAATACAATGAAAAAACTACTCTTACTTTCCGCTTTATTCGTTTTTAGCTGTGACGATGACACCAGATGTTTTACCATCGTACAGAAAACCATTTCAAATGGAGAATTTATTCTGGTTGGTGATTTTGACACCTCAAATTCAGACGACGATGGGCCGCTCAATGGCTATGCAGACGTCAATTTGACGGTAAGCCAAGAGGTTTATAATGCTTATGACATAGGTGACGAATATTGCTACGATTAGCGGACCAACTTTATTTCTAAAATATTTAAGCGACAAAGGCGGTATAAGACAACCAATTTTTTTAATTAATAATATTTATATTTAATAAAATTTAATGTTTTATGAAAAGGATTAAGAACTTCGTGTTAAAATGGTATCCCGTTCTGTTGGCGCTTGTATGTGTACTCTACTCCGTCTCTTTAGGACTGATGGGAAAAATTGAAGAAGCACAATATACAGCCCATTGGCCAGGGACAATTTTACTGTTTGCCCTTGTAATCAGACAAAGAAGACGGTCATGAGTGTAGCAATGTTTATTGTAGGAGCTGTTATTGCTTCGTTTTATATATATTTTCTTTTTTTAAATATAATTAACCAAAAAAAGGATCAAGAAATTGACGAAAAAAAACGCCGCATTCAAAACGACCCCACTGACCTCGACGGTATGGGGGATTTTAGCCGATTCCCAAATAAAAAATAGTTTTATACCTACCTCTCTGTTTTTGATTTTCTTTTGCAAGTGAGTTTTAGTATATTTGATAAGAGCTTAAACAAATTAACTTTTACTAAAATCTAAATACAAATCATGAAAATTAAAACAGGATGTGTGGGGTTTCATGTGGCATTTAAAGTGCCTAACAGCAACACACAAAGAATGGAAACATTTTTGGAAACACACGAAACTTTTATGCGTGAAACCCATCATATTGAGGGTGCTGTAGAGCCCATCATTTTATGTTATGCGGTTCTTAAAAGCCCAGAATTTAACAATCCACTCGATCCAAGCAGTGGAGAAACTGGCCATACGCTGTATGGGATTACAGAAATATACAATGGCTCAGAAGGTGCGCAAGCGCATATGCAACTTGGGCAGGAACGTGCTGAGATGTTTACAGAACTAATCCAACTGACAGGAGAATATTGTGTAAGTGGAATATTGGGAGCGCCGGTGATTCGATCGATGTAAAATTAATTTATACTTATATAAAATATAAAGCATAAAAAAACCCACTCGTTTGAGTGGGTTTTTTCATTGTTTTCGAAAAACGTATTATACAGACTTTACGAATGGAAGTCCAGTTTTTTCATTTTCAACAATCTTTTTCCCAGCAGGAAGATCACACGAGTTTGAACGCTCATCTTTTGCGAAATAATAAATTGTTTGGTTTCTTCCACCTTTCAAGACTACGTCTTTAGTGTGTAAATAATAAGTTTTTCCTTTGCTATTTTTAAATGAATATCCCATAATGTAATTATATTTTAGTCCAAATTACAAAAATTACTTCGGTATTACCAAAAAAATTATCAGATAAATACAATTTTTCTTAAGAAGTAGGCCTAATTGTTAATAAAATCCAATATTTCTGAGAAAACAACCTCTAAGTCTGAAGGCATTCCCAAAGCGTCCCAAGGTTGTTTGGCACCAAACACATGGTTCCCTCCTTCAATGCGCTTAAAAATACTTGTAGAACTCCACATATGAAGGTGTTTGGCTTCTTCAATAGAAACAGCTTCATCGGCATCGCCGTGGATAATAAGGTGTGGAATTGTACAGTTTCGGGCAGCTTGTTCAATATTTAACCGTTCTTCATGCTCTAAAAAATCTTGATAAAACTGAATATTGTGTGGCATGAGTTGACAAGTCCGCTTGTTTTCCACATGGTATACCCCCTCTTTTTGCCATTGCCTAAGGGCTTCCCCTTTTGGAAACCTTGATTTATAGTCGCTTACCCCCGCAAGGGTGATGAGCTTTTTTATTCTTATGTCTTCACTTGCCTTTATGGTTACAATGCCACCGCCTCTACTGTGGCCTATCAAAACAATAGTTTGTACGTCTATTGCAGAATTTGTTTGGTAGGTTTTGTGTACCCAATCGATAACGTACGATAAATCATCAAGTTCTTTACTGTAGTTATTTTCTGCAAAAGCTTCCAAATCTGGAAAATCTACGGGTTGTACAACGGTACCACCATTGTGAGAAAAATTAAACTTAAGAAAAGCTATACCTTTTGAGGCAAAGGCCTGAGCCCATAAATTCCACGCACCCCAGTCTTTAAATCCTTTATATCCATGGCAAAAAATAATGAGTGGTGCTTTCTTAATTTTAGAATTGAAAAATAGATCATATACAATAGGGCGGTTTTTAGGCCTATTGATGACTTTATTTTGTTCTTGAACAATCATACTTCTTTTTCTGTAAATTCAATATTTGGGTTGAACAACTCACTCAGCAATGCCGCCAATTGTGTCTTATACGATTCTAAAATTTCTTCTGAAATTTCTTGCTGCTTTGAAGCACCGTTGCCTGGTTTATCTTTTTTGGTGAATTTTATAACTCCAGATTTAAAATTCTTAAATGAAAAAATCCCTGCTACCGTTGGGCCATCAAAAGGATGAGTTTGATTTAAAATATAAGCATACATCAATAGCTGAAAGCTTTTGTTGTGTTTTTTATAATCTTGGACAATAGGTGTCCAATCAACTAGGTTTAAGTCTGTTTGCAAAACTTTTGACGTCTTGTAGTCAATAATTCTACGAACACCGTTGCATACGTCTATACGGTCTACATTGCCTTTGAGCTTGATAGGGAAATCAAAGTCTGGATGGTCAAACTCTAAGACCACGGATTCTTCGACAGCCAAAAGCTGAACTACATTCCCCTGTTTAAGAAATTGAATCTCTGTATCTAAAAAATTATAAATATAACGCTTCGCAATTTCAAAACTAATAAGGTTTTTGCCTTGTGTAATATCGCCTTTCTTAAAAAGCTTTTTAAAAAAATGCTCTACTGTTTCTGGAACTTTATCTTTTAGTTGCTCTAATTTTGAAACTTCTAATGCTTTTCCAACAAAGGGTTCATAAAATGCTTCCAAAGTATAATGGACTACACTACCAAAAGTGTTGGCTTCTATAGTCTCTTCCAAATCATTGGGTTGTTTTAACCCCAATACTTTGTAATTATAAAAATCAATAGGGTTTCGAATGTATTGCCCCAAGGAAGACGGCGAAAATCCTTCTTTAGCAATAGATTTAAGCGCGTCTAAAAGATCGGGCGTTTTGGATATTTTTGCAAGTGATGCCTTTTGAATTGAAATTTTGGGCGCAACCATTTTGTGTTTCAACTGATGGCGATTTTCCAATTGCATTTGAGCAATAAAGCGACTGGGCTCCCCCCCATTTAAAACATCAGGTTCGGTATTGTAAACCAGATAAACATTGTGTGCGCGTTGCAACAATCTATAGAAATGGTAGGTGTATACAGCATCCTTTTCTTTGTATGTAGGCAATCCATTTTCTAGCTTGACGTCAAATGGAATAAATGAATTTTGAGTTTTGCCTGCAGGTAAAATGCCTTCGTTGACAGAAACCAAAATAACAGTTTCAAAATCTAAAACACGAGATTCTAACATCCCCATAATTTGAAGCCCTTTGAGTGGTTCTCCTTTAAAATCTAATGTTTCTTTGCTTAACAATTCGATGTACAAACTATGTAAAATTTTGATAGAATTGATGTAGGCATAAGATTGATTTAAATGCTCCACTTGGTTGAACAACTCTAGAAATCTCAGAAGATACTCCATAATCAAAATAGTGTTCCCTTTTTGAGCATCATAAGCCATTTTCAACTCAAAAATTAATGTTTTGATTTGTTTCAGCGCTTTTGTGGGCTGATTACTCCATGGTTCAAATACTAGTGTAAATCTTGATTTTAAAACTGGTGCAAGTGTTGTCAATTGGTCTAAAGTAAGTGCGGTACGGTTTTGGTCTTTAATTGTTTTGAAAGCAGTGTTGAGAACCGTTGAATGCCCATTGAATAAAGGCGCTACAAAAGGGTGAGTCAAAAGCGCTACAACGTCTTTGTAGTAAAACGAATGACTTGAAGCCATTTGAAGCTGAAACCATTGTTCAATAAACGAAGCAAATGGGATTTGACGCAAGGGTAAGCCCATCGTAATATTGATGTTTTCTATTGCTTTGGGAATAGCGTTTAAAATTGGTAATAACAGCGATTCATCGCCCAATACAAGTGCTGTATTTTCTAACCCCTTGGTGTGGTGCAAATCATCCAAAAGCTCTCCAATGTATTTGACTTGACTAATGTTTTTTGGCGCTCCAATAATATTGATATTTTTCTCATATTGATATTGCTTTGTTGCCCAATTGAATGCATGCGCTTTAAAATAAGGCCAGTCTTTTTTGTACTGACGCATAAAATGACCCGCGTCGTGAAAATTTGCATCCAAAAAACTTTGGTCAATATCCCAAAAAATTTGTGCTTGATTTTGCTGTAAAAGTTCCTGAACTATCGTAGATTCAGAAGAATTGAGCGCATTGAACCCTAAAAATATATGCTCCCCTCGAACGGTATTTTGAGTGTAATCCTCTAAATTTTGTACAGCAGTTCTATACATCAATCCTTGGTAACCGACCCCTTTATTTAAAAGCTGATTGACTAAAGATGTATAGTAGTGTTTAATCTGTTGCCAAAAATACAAATACCCTTTAACCATTTTGGTAGGGTTTGGATCTAAAGACCAATGGTTTATTTTTTGAACAGCACCGAGGTAGTCAAATATTTTGGAAGGAGGGACTAAATACCGATCAATTTCATTGAAATCTTGTAGAACAATAGGTGCCCATTTTGAAAATTGATCAAAAGACTCTAATTTATCCTTTGGTGTAAGGGCTTTATAAACATCATAAAATTCGAAAAGCAGCTCTATAGAACTTACTTTTTTTAGTTGAGACAACTCTTCTATAAAAGATTCTATAGAACAAATTTCTGGTAAAAAACTGGCTTGAGTAAAGTGTTTTGAAAGTTCCTGCTTCAAAAATAATCCTGCACGCTTATTAGGAAGCACAAAGGTAAGCTCAGAAAAGTCTTTTTTTTGATTTTTTAGTTCTAGTAATACCTCTGCGATAAAGCTTGTCATACCCTAAAAATAAAAAACGCCTCGCAAATGCGAAGCGTTTTTAAATTTATTTTTGAGTGTTGAGCGATTAATTCGCAAGTTTCACTTCAACGCGTCTGTTGGTTGCTCTACCTTCTGCTGTATCATTAGAAGCAATTGGTGAAGTTTCGCCAAACCCTACAGAGGATAATCTTGAAGCGTCTACTCCGTTTGAAGTCAAAAAGTCAACAACTTTTGCTGCTCTTTCTTCTGAAAGTTTCTGGTTGAATTTGTCTGAAGCAGTACTGTCTGTATGTCCTTCAACAACAAATTTTGCTTTAGGGTATTCTTTAAGAATTGCAACAATCGCTTGTAACGTTTCGTTAGCGGCATCTTCGATGTCGGCCTTACCTGATGAAAAGTTGATTGTTCTAGCATAACTAGTCAATTGAGCTTGAACATCTGCATTTGGTGCTTCTGGACAACCATTATTTGCAACTGTACCTGCTTCATTTGGACATTCATCGTCTTTGTCTAATACTGAATCTCCATCTGTGTCTGGCCATGGGCATCCACCGTTTGCTGCATCACCAGCTTCATTTGGACAATTGTCTTGTGCGTTGGCAACACCATCGTTATCAGCATCTGGGCAGCCGTTTAATGCTGCTACTCCTGCTTCATTTGGACAGTTGTCTTTGTCGTCAGAAACGCCGTCTCCATCTGTATCTGCGCATCCATTAAATTCTGCTAAACCTGCAACTTCTGGGCAAGTGTCTTCAGAATCTTGGATACCATCTCCATCTGTATCAGGACATCCGTTAAACTCTTCTAAACCAGGTACTTCTGGACAAGCGTCTTTTTTGTCATAAACACCATCTCCGTCTGTATCTTTCCCGCCAAAATTGATAGAAAGACCAACATTGTGTTGAAAATGAGGTGTAAGGTAGTCTTGGAAAGAATGCTTGTATGTAGACTGGTAAGTCAAGCCAAAGTTGTCAGTGAACCAGTAAGAAAGTCCAACAGTTCCATTTACTGTTCCAGCACCAATAAGTGCATTTGAAGAACTCCCGGCATTATTGGAGTTAAAAGCCCCTTCTTCAATCCAAGTGTAACCACCACCTAAACCTAAGTAAGGTTCAAAACTTCCAAAATTTAAAAGGCCTTTTAATGAATATTTTACCGTTCCATCAAGTGCGAAGTATTTCAATTCATTAACAGAAACAGTTTCATTTGTTGCATAATCAGATCCCCATTTTTCGATAACGTTGAAAGATCCTGAAACGCCGAATGAGAAATTGTCTGTAAGGTACTTTGAAACAGAGATTGTTGAGAGTGAAGGAACAAGATTCCAATGTCCAGTTACATTATAAAACTCATCAAAAAAATCGCCTTGTGGAGAAACTTCTCCAATTGGGTATACGTCAACAGCATTTACACCAATAGATATCTGCCAAGGGTTGTTATCGTCTTGTGCGTTTACGTTAGCAGCAAACATTAGTAGTGCAAAAGTTAGCGCTAAACCTTTTAAATTTTTCATAATTATTTTTATTTTTTAGAAGTTAAATTCATTGCAAAAATAATACGTTATATTCACTAAACAAATATAATAGCCATAAATTACAATTTTTATTAAAAAAAACTCATAATCAGTTGGTTAGGAGATTATATTTAGGGACTTACCAACCCGTTTAAATGCAGATATTGCCAGGTCTAAATGCTGTTTTTCATGCGCTGCGGAGAGTTGCACCCGTATTCTTGCTTTATCTCTAGGAACTACAGGGAAGAAAAAACCTATAACATAAATTCTTTCTTTTAAGAGTAAATTTGCCATCTTTTGTGCCAATTTTGCATCATAAAGCATCACTGGAACTATGGCAGAATCGCCGTCCACAATATCAAAACCAAGAGCTTTAAGTCCTTCTTTGAAGTAATTTGTGTTTTCTTCCAACCGATCTCGTAATGTTGTATCTTTTGACAATAAATCAAAGACTTTAATTGATGCCCCAACCAAAGCAGGTGCCAGTGAATTTGAAAAAAGATAAGGTCTTGACCGCTGACGTAACATCGAAATAATCTCTTTTTTCCCAGTTGTATAGCCCCCCATTCCGCCGCCAAGGGCCTTGCCTAATGTTCCTGTAATAATATCTATTCGCCCCAAAACATTTTTCTCCTCAAGTGTGCCAATTCCTGTCTTCCCAATAAATCCTGTCGCATGGCATTCATCAATCATGACTAAAGCATCGTATTGCTCTGCCAAATCACAAATACGGTCTAAAGGCGCTACCAGACCATCCATAGAAAACACACCATCAGTCACAATGATTTTAAAACGTGCGCCACTTTCATTTGCCGATTTTAATTGAACTTCTAAATCTGCCATATCATTATTTTTGTAACGAAAACGCTTGGCTTTACACAAACGCACTCCGTCAATAATGGAAGCATGATTTAAACTGTCCGAAATAATGGCGTCTTGATCCGTAAGCAAGGGTTCAAATACACCGCCATTGGCATCAAAAGCTGCCGCATAAAGTATCGTGTCTTCTGTTTGATAAAAGTCCGCTATTTTTTGTTCCAATTTTTTATGAATGTCTTGAGTACCGCAAATAAAACGAACAGAAGCCATGCCAAACCCATGCGTATCCATAGTGTCCTTTGCTGCTTGAATAACCTCTGGATGATTGGCTAAACCCAAATAATTGTTGGCGCAAAAGTTTAAAACCGTCTCCCCTGTATCTAGAGTGATTTCCGCGCCTTGTGCCGATACAATTATACGCTCCTCTTTATACAAACCTTGCGCTTTTATGGCGTCAAGTTCTTGCTCTAAATGTTGTTTTATAGAAGTATACATGAAAAAATAGTTTTATGTGTATGTTTTTATGGTGAGCTCTGGATGAATATATACCAGTATTTTTTTGTCTACTTTGTAACCCATTTGATGTACAACGGAAGCATAATTTTCCAACTGTTGTTGATGCTTTTCTCGAAACACCCCTGTTTTGTAATCTATAATAATTGCACCATCGTTAGGAGTAATAATCAGCCGATCTGGAATGATAATTTGACCTGTAGTGGTCATTATTTCACGCTCATTATAAACCTCAACGTCTGAACTGAAATAGGGCTGAAGTTGGGGGTGAAAAACAATAGATTCTAAAATTTGATAAAGTAATGCGCTTTGATCTTCCGCAATGAGCCCTTGTTCTAAGAAGTTGTTAATTGTAATTTGAACATCTGATGAAAGATATACTTTTGACAATAGAAGATGAATTAAATTCCCTTTTTCTATGGCGTCTTTCTGAGCACTATCCCAAAAATAATTGGCTTTTGTCGCCATAGAAACATTCAATTGATTTTTGGGTGTCGAAACAAATTTGCTTTGAAGTTTCATTGGAAATTTTGAATTGTCTTCTGGCGTTATTTTCTCAAGTGAACCAAAAGTATAATGAAAAACACCTGACTCCCATTTGCCTTCAGACTTAAGAAATCCAATAAGAAGATCAGAGTATGTTTTTAAATCTTCTGAGGATTTTGAAGCTCCCGCAGCATTGCCAATAATGTAAAGTTGTTCTGCGGCTCGAGTTAGCACAACATAAAGCAGATTAATATTGTCTAACTCCAGTATAGATTGATGCGCTTTGTACCTGGCTTTGCCCTCAGGTCCAAACTGCTCAAAATCTTTATTATAATTCATTAAGAAAAAAGGGAAGTCCTTATGCAAATGTGCTGTCGGCATCCACTCCTTCGGTTCTATTTCTTTGTATATGTTTAATTCTGCAAAAGGAAAAATAACCACAGGAAATTCAAGTCCTTTCGATTTATGTACGGTCATAATCTGAACAGCATCCAAGCCTTTTGGAGAAACAATACTGAGTTTTTCTTTGTTTTGTTCAAAATAATTCAAAAATTGGGGGATGCTCGCTGAATGTTTTTGTGAAAATTCAAACACTTCCTCTAAGAAAAACTGAACATGTGCATTGCTGTTTTGAACCAAATCAAATGTCGCTATAATGTATTCCGCCAATTCATAGACCGATAATTGAATAGCGCTTATGGGATCAAAATTAATTCCTAATTGGTCCATCGCTGCAAAAAAAGATATAACATCCAATTGAAGGTGATTTAATCGAAACTGATGCCCTTCTGTAATATTATGGCGGTCTACTAAATAATTTACAACATTCAATTTTGCCGCCGTATTTTCATTGTCTTGTAAATACAAGAAAACATTGATGATGAGCTGGACTTCTTTGGATTCTGAAATCAATAATGTTTCATTTGAAATGATGTCGAGCCCTTTTGAGATCAGATAGTTTGCAACAGCGACACCTTCTTTTCGTTTTCGTACCAAAACACAAATATCTTTGTAGGCCGCATCTTCATTTGACGCCATGTACTGCTCAATAGTTGTATGGACTTCTTTGGCGTAGAGCGCATCTTTATCATCTCCTTTTTCAAAATCTAAAAAAGAAAGATGAACATAGCCCTCTTTGGAGTTGTGAATGTCCTGAACCGCTGATTCATAAAGAGATTTGTGCACAGGATTAGAAAAAATAGTGCTTGAGCAATACTTAAAAAAATCGTTGTTAAATTTTACAACTTCTTGGCAACTTCGATAATTTTTTGGCAAACTCAAAACACTTGCTTTAAGAGGTAAACTATGCTTATTGTTTATAAGACTTATAAATTGCTCAGGGTTTCCACCTCGCCAACGGTAGATAGACTGTTTTGCGTCGCCCACCAACAAAACACTGCCCTTTTCGGAAGATAGTGCATTGGTCACCAATGGTTCTAGATTGGCCCACTGTAGTTCCGAAGTGTCTTGAAATTCATCAATAAAATAATGATTGAATTTTTCCCCAATACGTTCATATATAAATGGTGCTGGCTGAGTTTTAATTTCTTTACCAATAATGGTGTTGAACTCAGAAATCAATAAAATGTTCTGTGCTTGTTTTATGGTATTGATCTCCTTTTGAACGAGCGTTAAAACAGAAAGTGGTGTCAGATTTTTTTTAATATTCTGAAGGTAGCGTAAGCGATAAACCGCTTGTTTTGTGCTAATAAACGCCGCCACTAAATCTGGACGTAAAGCATCTATTTTTTGAGCTATTGAACCCGAAGTCGTTTTGGTGTAAAATGGCGTTGATTCAATGTTATTTTGCCAAACTGAATCAAATTTTAAATTATATTTTTTTTCTGCCAATGCAGAAAAGTGTTTAGGTAAAAGGCTTTTAAAAAAATCTTTGGAGCTCAGCCCACGAGAAGCAATAAGCTCTAAAACTTGAGTAGCGGCAGCAGAGGTCTCTTGCTCCAAAGCATTGTACTCTTTTATTAATTTAGTTTTAAAATCATCAAATGCGGCTAATTTTTGGCTAGACAACAACTTTAAATATGGCAAGGAGGTTTCTTGTGTCAACAATTTTGCCGATTTATATAAATCTAATGCTATGTCCCAACTTTTGTCATCGTCAGATTTGGATAGAGCATAGGTGACTAGCGTTTTCGTAAGCGCTTTGTCCTTGCCTATTTTTGAAATCATTTGATCTACGGCCTTGCGCAATAAAGTGTCTGTATCTAATTCAACCTCAAAATTTACAGGAAGCTTAAGGTCGTGTGCAAATGTTCTGATTAGGCGTTGGTTAAATTTATCAATTGTAGACACATCAAATCCGCCATAATTATGGAGAATTTTCTGGATTAATTGTTTGGCTTTTTGATGAACTGTTAAAGGGGTTAAGCACAGATCTTTCACTAAATCAGAAAATAAATCGTCGTTTTGGGTGAGAATTTTTGGAGATGAAAAGCGCAGCAACGCAGCAACAATACGGCTTTTCATTTCATCTACAGCTTTGTTTGTAAATGTGATAGCAAGCACATGACGGTGAGGTAAATAGGCCTCTGAAGTCAATACAATTTTTAAATAATCCTTGACCAAAGTATAGGTTTTACCACTTCCAGCAGATGCGTTGTATATCTTGAATGTTGAACCGTTCACTAAATAAAATTTATAGCAAAATAAACAATCTAAATAACATACTTGATTTAATTTGTGTGGAAAATCGTAAATTTGACCTAAAGTATTTAACCCTTAAAAAATTATTATATGGCTTTTGAATTACCGAAATTAGACTATGCTTACGATGCATTAGAACCAAACATTGATGCTAGAACAATGGAAATACACCATTCCAAGCACCACAATGGATACACTACAAAATTAAATGCTGCAATTGCTGGAACAGCTCTAGAAAACGAAAATATAGAGTCTATTCTGACATCTTTGGATATGAGCAATAGCGCTGTTAGAAATAATGGTGGAGGATTTTATAACCACAGCTTATTTTGGGACGTAATGAGCCCTGTAGACAAAGGAGAGCTCTCTGGAGAATTAAAGGACGCCATTATGGATGCCTATGGATCTTTTGAAGATTTTAAAACTGCTTTTTCTAAAGCGGCGGCAACACAATTTGGTTCAGGATGGGCTTGGTTGTGTGTTCACAAAGGAGGCAAAGTAGAAGTTTGCTCTACTCCAAATCAAGACAATCCGCTCATGCCTGGCGTTTCATGTGGAGGTACCCCAATTTTAGGAATTGACGTTTGGGAACATGCCTACTATTTAAACTACCAAAATAGACGTCCAGATTATATCAATGCGTTTTTCAATGTGATCAATTGGAATGAAGTAGCGAAACGATTTGCGGCTGCTAAGTAAGAAGAAATAAACATAGTAAAAATAAAAAAGGTGAACAGATGTTCACCTTTTTTGCCCCAAATCTACCATGAACTTAACCTACTTATGTTATGGTGATTCAAATATATACTTTAATTAAATAGCAGTACTATTTTTTAGATGAAATGCATTTTTTTTAGACGAAATGCACTTTCTTAGTATGCTCGTTCGTTTTTCCCTTCGTAAAAATTAATAAATGCCTGATTCACAACTCGATTGCCGCCATCCGTTGGATAATTTCCCGTAAAATACCAGTCTCCCAAATTGTCTGGGCAAGCTTTATGTAAATTCTCAATGGTTTGAAATATAATCACAACCTCTGCATTGATGTCTTCAACACTCAGAAGCTCAGAGATTTTATTTGATATCTGTTCAGCTGAAAATGGTGCGTATATATCTTTCACAAAATTCTTTACCTCATGATCGCTTAAGTGTACTTGTGCTTTACATTTAGCATAAACCTCTTCGATAAGCTGCGTTTTGTTATGATCTTTTAAAAGCGCTAATGCGGCTCTAAACGCCACTAAACCTTCCAAATTTGCCATATCGATTCCATAGCAATCAGGATAACGAATTTGAGGAGCAGAAGACACTACAACAATTTTCTTGGGCGAAAGACGATCCAACATCTTAAGAATACTTTTCTTTAGTGTTGTTCCACGCACTATACTGTCATCAATAATAACCAAATTGTCCTCTTTCTTAATCACCCCATATGTAATGTCATATACATGCGCAACTAAGTCGTCCCTGCTGCTGTCTTCAGTAATAAAGGTTCTAAGCTTAACATCTTTTATCGCTATTTTTTCAATACGTGTGTGCTGTGACAAAATTTGAGTGACTTTCTCAGCAGAAAGAGAGCGCTTGCCCTTAAGTATTTTTTCTGTTTTAGTTTTGTTTAAAAAAGCTTCAACAGATTCTACCATACCAAAAAACGAGGTTTCTGCAGTATTAGGAATAAAAGAGAAAACCGTATTCTCTATGTCGCTATCAATGTGTTTCAACACTTCTGGAACAATTAGCTTACCCAGCATTTTGCGTTCTTTATATATTTCAGCATCACTTCCTCGAGAAAAATAAATGCGCTCAAAAGAACATGCTTTGCGTTCTGTTGGTTCCAAAATCTTATTGATTTTCGTTTGTCCCGACTTTTTGGTAATAATGGCATGCCCTGGTGGAAGCTCTTGAACAGATTCATAAGCTACATTGAAAACGGTTTGAATTACAGGGCGCTCTGAAGCAACCACGACAACCTCGTCGTCCATATAGTAATAAGCAGGACGAATCCCTGCTGGATCGCGTAACACAAATGAATCGCCATGGCCTATCATCCCTGCCATCGCATAACCTCCATCCCAATTCTTTGCCGATTTTTTTAAAATCTTTTTCAAGTTTAAACGTTCTGCGATAAGTGGCGAACATTCCATTTTAGTATAACCCTCTTTTTTTAGCTTTTTATAGATTTTTGATACGGCATCATCCAAAAAATGACCAATTCGTTCCATAATGGTGATGGTGTCCGTATATTCTTTAGGGTGTTGACCAATTTCAACTAAATTCTTAAACAATTGACGAACATTAGTCATGTTAAAATTACCTGCAAGGATAAGATTGCGGTGCATCCAGTTATTTTGTCTCAAAAATGGATGTACACTTTCAACACTATTTTTACCAAAAGTTCCATAACGTACATGGCCCAACATCACCTCCCCAAGGTAAGGAACCAACTTCTTCTGTTTTGATATGTCATTGGTGCAATCTGGGTTTTTAGCCAAAACATCATTGATACGCTGATTAATTTGCTCAAACACATCCTGAATTGGCTGTTGTGCAACAGAACGCACCCGACTGATGTAGCGTTCTCCTGGATTCATATCCAATTTGATGCTTGCAAAGCCCGCACCATCTTGACCTCTGTTGTGCTGCTTTTCCATGATAAGGTACATCTTGTTGATGCCATAAAAAGCAGTGCCGTATTTTTCTTTGTAATATTCGAGAGGCTTTAATAGGCG
This sequence comes from Flavobacteriaceae bacterium, assembly GCA_965658025.1. Taxonomy (GTDB): domain Bacteria; phylum Bacteroidota; class Bacteroidia; order Flavobacteriales; family Flavobacteriaceae; genus UBA3537. Next base: position 23,715 of record CBFHQL010000001.1, read on the forward strand.
TATGTGGGCTATGCCACATTCATGTTTGATTGCATCACTCATGTGTGAAGGTTGTGTTGTGTGTGGTTAGTGTTCTGTAAAATAACATTTTTGCTCTAAAATAGTACAATTTTTAGGTTAGTTCTATATCAAATTGGGTTAAATTTTTAAACAATTGAAGTCGTTCAAAGACTTCTTTCGGTGCTAAATTACACATTCTTTCAGTGCCAAATTTTTCCACACTAAACGACGCTAATGCAGAACCATAGACGACCGCATTTTTCATGTTTTCAAAGGAAAAATCATTGGTTTTTGTTAAAAATCCAGCAAATCCCCCTGCAAAAGTATCTCCAGCACCTGTAGGGTCGAAAACTTCCTCTAGCGGAAGTGCAGGAGCAAAAAAGACATTGTCACCATTAAAAAGAAGAGCTCCGTGTTCCCCTTTTTTGATGACTACATATTTTGGCCCCATTTCATGTATCTTACGTGCCGCACCAACCAATGAACTTTGACCTGACAATTGCCTCGCCTCTTCATCGTTTATTGTAATAATGTCAACTCTTTTTATGACCTCCATCAAATCCTCTAATGTGTTGTCCATCCAAAAATTCATGGTGTCCAATATAACCAACACATCATCATTTGTGATTTGATCTAAAACACTCGATTGTACAAGCGGATGGAGATTGCCCAAAACGACAACACTGGAGTCTTTATAGTCTGCGGGGACAACAGGCTGAAAATCAGACAAAACATTCAGCTCTGTAGATAACGTATCTCTAGTATTCATGTCGTTGTGGTAACGACCACTCCAAAAGAAAGTTTTCCCTGTAGGAATAATTTCAACCGCAGAAATGTCGATGTTGTGGTTGCGCAACAATTCCAAATGATCTTCTGGAAAATCCCCTCCAACAACCGATACTATGGCGCTTTTTACATTAAATTGTGAAGCCGAAAGACCTATGTAGGGTGCAGAACCGCCTAAAATCTTATCTGTTTTGCCAAAAGGCGTTTCAATGGCGTCGAATGCTACAGTACCAACAATGAGGAGTTTATTCATAAAAACAGAAAATTAAAGGGCAAATTTACAAAAAATAATAGGTTAATGCTGTTAAATTTAAATCAAAAAATCGTTGTTATTTTCGGCCAAAGTCTGCTGGGATTTCACCCCACGCTTTGGTTTCCCATTTAATAATTTTAGTCTTAAATGTATTGTTTTTTAGCCAAATTTCTGCACGGTCCACAAGTTCAAAAACCGACTGATTATCCTTAGTGCGTATCAATTTGGTATTGCACTTTTTTTTCTTAACCCAGCTCATCGCCGTTCTAGAGTCTGTGTACAAAATTTTGTTGCTGTTTTCTTTTTTCAATAATGCCAATCCATGCACCAGAGCCAAAAACTCTCCAATATTGTTGGTGGCCTCTTGAAATGGCCCTTTGTGAAAAAGCTGTGCTTTTGTTTGTGTATTAACCCCGCGGTATTCCATTATTCCAGGATTTCCGCTTGATGCAGCATCAACAGAGATAGAATTACAGACAGGCTGCCCTATGTTCTTTAATTTATCGACAGATATCGAATCTTTTGCTTTTTTGTTCTTCCCAATATAATCTTCATAATGCCCTTCAAATGCTTTTTGAGCCAACGCCTTTGTTGAAAAGGATTTGTATTGCGCACCCTGAAAATTCTTAATTTGCAACTTACAATCAGCCCATGACCCATAGACTCCTGTGTTGTGGCCTCTCCAAACGGTGTAATATTTTTGTTGTTTAGCCATGCTTTTTCAAAAGGTCCCTTATAACTGTAGGGAAATGCTCCATTTCCAATTTATGAATTTTTTCTGCAACATCTTCAGCTGTGTCGTCTGAAAAAACAGGACATTTCGCTTGAAAAATAATAGCGCCTTCGTCGTAATGTTCATTGACATGATGAATCGTAATGCCTGTTTCTTTAACCTTTGCCTCAACAACGGCCTTGTGCACATGCATGCCATACATCCCTTTTCCACCAAAATTTGGCAACAATGCGGGGTGAATATTCACAACTTTATGCTGAAATTTCCTAATGATATGCTCTGGAAACTTCCATAAAAATCCTGCCAATACAATGAAATCTACTTTGTAGTCGGTCAATTGACCAAGAACATCCAACGGGTCTGAAAGTTGAGCTTTATCAAAAACAATTGAATCAACACCCAATAATTTAGCGCGTTGCAAGACATGTGCATTCGGATTGTTGGAGAGCACCAAAACAACACTTGCAGTGGGGTCTTTTTGAAAAAATTCGATGATATTTTGGGCATTAGACCCTGATCCAGAAGCAAAAACAGCTATTTTTTTCATTAAATTACCAATGTTAATCCCTATTTATTCTACAAAAAAAGGAATAATATTTTTAATATTGGCCCAAATCTCTTGATCATTCTCTGATTATCGAAAAGAAAGCGCACATTTTTTGTGTATTCATTATTTTTAAAATAAAGTTTTTTATTTTTGCACCCTAACTAAAACTTAAAACTAATTATTATGTCAGACATTGCATCAAGAGTAAAAGCGATTATCGTTGATAAATTGGGCGTTGATGAAAACGAAGTAGTAACCGAAGCAAGCTTCACAAATGATTTGGGAGCAGATTCATTAGATACCGTAGAGCTTATAATGGAATTCGAAAAAGAATTTGACATTCAAATTCCAGATGACCAAGCAGAAAACATTGCTACTGTAGGTCAAGCTATTTCTTACATAGAAGCAGCAAAATAATACCTAGTATAATTTTTTATGAATTTAAAGCGAGTTGTAGTCACTGGGCTTGGTGCGCTAACGCCCATAGGGAATAACAAGGACGACTATTGGAATGCCTTAGTGGCAGGAAAAAGCGGTTGTGCTCCAGTTACGTATTTTGATACGGAACATTTCAAGACAAAATTTGCTTGTGAGTTAAAAAATTACAACGTTTCTGACTTCTTTGATCGAAAAGAAGCTAGAAAAACAGACAAGTTTGCGCAATATGCTATGGTGGCTTCAGATGAAGCCATCATAGATGCCAAACTTAACTTAGACACCATCAATAAATTTCGTGTTGGGGTCATTTGGGGTGCTGGAATTGGTGGTATTGACACCTTTCAAACCGAAGTTACAAATTTTGCAACAGGCAACGGCACACCGCGATTCAACCCTTTCTTTATACCAAAAATGATTGCAGATATTGCCCCTGGTAATATCTCCATTAAACACGGTTTTATGGGGCCTAATTACACAACCGTTTCGGCCTGTGCTTCATCTGCAAATGCGATCATTGATGCTTTAAACTATATTCGCTTAGGGCACTGCGATGTGATTGTCACTGGCGGTAGCGAAGCAACAGTAAACGAAGCAGGTATGGGCGGATTCAATGCGATGCATGCCCTTTCAACGAGAAACGAAAGCCCTGAAACCGCATCAAGACCATTTGACGCTACACGTGATGGTTTTGTTCTAGGAGAAGGTGCTGGTGCACTCGTATTGGAAGAATACGAACACGCCAAGGCAAGAGGGGCTAGAATTTATGCTGAACTAGTTGGTGGAGGTCTGTCTTCGGATGCTTACCACATGACAGCGCCACACCCAGAAGGTATTGGCGTAACAGCAGTAATGAAAAATTGCTTAGAAAATGCAGGGTTAAAACCGGAAGATGTGGACGCCATTAACACACACGGAACTTCTACTCCATTGGGCGATGTTGCTGAACTCAAAGCCATTTCAAGAGTTTTTGGTGATCATGCTAAAAACATCAACATCAACTCCACAAAATCCATGACAGGACACTTGCTTGGTGCTGCTGGTGCTATTGAAGCCATTGCTTCTGTACTTTCTATGCAAAACGGGATTGTTCCACCAACCATAAACCATTCTACGGTTGATGAAAATATTGACCCTGAGTTGAACCTTACCCTAAACAAGGCCCAAAAGAGAACTGTAAATGTTGCTATGAGTAACACTTTTGGTTTTGGCGGTCATAATGCTTGTGTAGTCTTCAAAACTTTAGATGAATAACTCGTTTTGAACTATATTCAAAACATACTCAATCTACGCCACAAAAAAAACAACAAACTCAGTGCTGCTCTCGAACCGATACTAGGGTTCAAACCAAAGAAAATCCATTATTACGAAAGAGCATTCACACACCGGTCTACCAATAAAAAGGACGACCAAGGCAATCCATTCAACTACGAACGATTAGAATACGTTGGTGATGCCATTTTAGGTTCTGTGATTGCACACTATCTTTACGTCTCTATTCTTGATGCCAATGAAGGGTATCTTACAAAAATGCGCTCTAAAATTGTCAGTCGTTCTCATTTGAATAAAATCGGGAAAAGTCTGGACTTGATATTGCTTTTAGAATCCAAATTGAACCACGATAAATTTGGCGATAATATTCATGGAAACTTGTTTGAAGCACTTGTTGGTGCCGTTTTTTTAGATCGTGGCTATAGCATTAGTGAACAATTTATTTTTGATAGCGTTATTGATCCTCACGTCGATCTCGATCAATTAGAAGGAAAGGTCATCAGTTACAAGAGTCTTATGGTAGAATGGTGTCAAAAAGAAAAAAAGAAAATTCGTTATGTGCGTTGTCAAGACGAAGGTGTCGATGAGGTAAAGCACTTTTCTGTGCATCTTAAAATTGATGGAAAGGTCATTGCCAAAGCTCGTGCAACATCGCGTAAAAAAGCAGAAGAAAAAGTGAGCCAAAGAGGGTATTTTGCACTTCAAGACAAAATACAACTCTAAAATAACGTTTTAACTATATCGTTTTCGTAATAATTTGACCCCTTGACAATATGTTCGTAAGTTCTATTTGCGGTTTTATCTCTATATTTACGCCAACGTTTTTGAATTGAATTATGGCAGTACATAAGCTCGTTTTTAACGATTTTGATGATGTTGACTATTCGCTATTTGCTATCCATTGCGCTATAGAAGATTATCGCCTTGCTTTTCATATAAATAATGCCTTTAAAACAAACTTAAAGCGCACTAAAGAAGATTTAGATTTTAAGGGCAGTACGGCTTCCTTTTCATTGTTTGAATGGGAAAACACCAATTTAAAAACGACATGGAACTTAATAAAGAACACTTGCTTAATTCAGGAGCGTTCGATAGACCAAGGGCTGTTTGCAGAACGTACAGAAAAAAACTGGAAAACCCATTATTTGCTGGAAGAGCACCCTGCTGTTGGGTATTTTCTGAAAATTAGTGGAGGAAATAATAATATAGAAAAAACAGCATTTGAATTACAAAAAATTCCAGCAATAAACATGACCTACGTCATAGATGTTGAGGGGCTAAAGTCAAAAGATTACTTAATACTAAATTAATGTCATACAAAAGAAAAAAGACCAAGATTGTTGCCACATTAGGCCCATCCATAGACTCCAAAGAAATGCTGCTAGAAATGGTAGCTACAGGGGTCAATGTCTTTAGAATAAACTTTTCACACGCAGACTATAGCGAGGTCAAAAAACGCATAAAATATATTCGTGAGATTAACGAAGAGCATGGGTACAACGCAGCTGTTTTAGCAGACCTTCAAGGGCCAAAACTTAGAGTTGGTGTTATGAAAGATGATGTTGTTGTAGCGCCCGGAGACGAAATCATTTTTGCTACGGGAACTCGTTTTGAAGGCACCAAAGAACGTGTGTATATGACATATGACCGCTTTCCTCTAGACACTAATCCTGGAGAACAAATTTTATTAGACGACGGAAAACTTATTTTTGAGGTGGTTTCAACAAACCAGAAAGACGAAGTTAAGGCCAAAGTCATACAAGGAGGCCCGCTCAAATCCAAAAAAGGGGTCAATCTTCCAAACACCAACATTTCTCAGCCCGCACTAACAGAAAAGGACAAAGAAGATGCGCTTTTCGCAATTGAACAAGAAGTAGACTGGATTGCATTGTCTTTTGTACGTAATCCAGAAGACTTGATGGAGCTTGAGGCCATAATTTCTAAACACAGCAGCTATAAAATCCCCATTATTGCAAAAATAGAAAAGCCAGAAGCTGTTGAAAACATCGATAAAATTGTTGCCTACTGCGATGGCTTAATGGTAGCACGTGGCGATCTTGGCGTCGAAATTCCAGCCCACGAAGTGCCGCTCATTCAAAAACAATTGGTGCTAAAAGCAAAAAGCGCAAGAATTCCTGTGATTATTGCCACCCAAATGATGGAGTCAATGATTACTAGCATGACCCCAACAAGAGCAGAGGTTAATGATGTCGCAAACTCTGTAATGGACGGCGCTGATGCCGTTATGCTCTCTGGAGAAACTTCTGTCGGACAATACCCTGTTCAAGTCATTCAAAAAATGTCGGATATCATCAAGTCTGTTGAAAATTCTGATTTGATTCATGTCCCTCAAAAACACCCACACGTAAAAACGAAACGATACATTACAAAGTCTGTATGCTATCACGCAGCCAATATGGCCAATGAAATCAATGCTCGAGGGATTACCACACTCACAAACAGTGGATACACTGCCTTTCAAATTTCGGCTTGGCGTCCAAAAGCACATATTCTAGTGTACTCATCCAACAAACGAATTATTTCTCAACTGAATTTGCTTTGGGGTGTTCGTGCTTTTTATTACGATAAATTTGTATCCACAGACGAAACCATTATAGACGTCAATAAAATGGCCTTAGAAAAAGGATATTTAGAAGAGGGCGATATGGTCATCAGTTTAGCGGCTATGCCTATTCAAGAAAAAGGAATGGTGAATACAATGAGGGTTACGGAGGTAAAAGCCTAAAACTCAAACTTTAATTGAACCGATACATCTTCTGAAACAACCTCTTTTTTGGTGTTGCTGTTCAAATTTGACACTGATATCCCTACAAGGCGTACAGAATTTTGAAGCCCTTCCTGAAAAAGTAATTCCTTAGCTTGTTCCAAAATAACGTCCTTTTCGCTAATAAAGTAAGGCGTAGTTTTACTTCTTGTTTGAAGCTTAAAATCACTGTATTTTATTTTGAGTGTGATGGTTTTACCCGCTATTTTTAAGCCCAATAAACGCTTTGAAACTTCTTGCGCAATGTGGTCTAATTTTTCAATGATAAACAGTTCGCTTGAAAGATTGCTCGAAAAAGTGCGTTCTGCAGCAAGAGATTTTCGAATACGGTTTGGTTTGACAGAACTCAAATGAATTCCGCGAACAACATTAAAATAATATGCGCCCGATTTTCCAAAATGTTCCGCCAAAAAGGATTCTTCCTTTTGCTTTAAATCCCGACCCGTAAAAATCCCTAATGCATACATTTTCTTTGCAGTTACTTTTCCTATACCATGAAATTTTCGAATATCTAACGCTTCCAAAAAAGCCAAAACATCTTCTGGAGGTACTGTTTTTTGGCCATCAGGTTTGTTGTAATCACTGGCAACCTTGGCAATAAATTTATTTATTGAGATCCCTGCTGAAGCCGTTAGACCAACCTCAGTTTTGATTCTTTTCCTAATCTGTTCTGCAATAAGGGTTGCACTTTGAATTCCTTTCTTGTTTTCGGTAACATCAATATAGGCCTCGTCCAAAGACATTGGTTCAACAAGGTCAGAATAATCAAAAAAGATTGAGCGTATTTTGGTCGAAATTTCTTTGTAGCGCTCAAAACGAGGAGAAACAAAAACCAATTCAGGGCAAAGTTTAGATGCCAATGCGCCCGACATAGCACTTCGAACACCAAATTTTCGTGCCTCGTAGCTTGCCGCACTTACCACCCCGCGTTCTTTTCCGCCCCCAACAGCAAGCGGAAGACCTTTTAGTTGAGGATTATCCATTTGTTCTACAGAAGCGTAAAAAGCATCCATATCAACGTGAATAATTTTTCGAATTGGTAAATCGCTCAACATAATGTAAATTTAAGGCATATAATCGATACCTTATTTTTTGTGATAGAAATCGAACGTAAATTTTTGGTCAAAAATGAGGCCTATAAATCTGAAGCCATTAGAGTCCAGACACTAACTCAGGGTTATTTGAGTACCGACCCCAAGCGCGCAGTACGGATACGAATGTGCGACGAGGAAGCCTATATCAACATCAAAGGCGAGACTTCCAAAAATGGGACTTCAAGATTTGAATGGGAGAAAAAAATTGACATTAAAGAGGCAGAAAAATTAATTGTACTTTGTCATAAAAGCATCATCACAAAAGTCAGATACCATGTTCGTTGCGGAAATCATACTTTTGAGGTGGATGAGTTTTTAGGAGATAATGCTGGTTTGGTTGTTGCAGAAATAGAACTCACAGATGAACTCGAATCTTTTGAACGTCCCAATTGGCTGGGTAAAGAAGTGACAGGAATAAAAAAATATTATAACAGTCAGTTGAGCCAAAACGCTTTCAAAAACTGGTAATAAATGAGCATCAAACAATAAAAAATAATGGACTCCTAAATCTTAAAAAAAACAAAACTATGACAGAAAAAATAAATATTAAAGAAACACTCAGAGCATTAGGGGTAGAAAGCCACAATGCAGGTACCTCGACAGGAAACGAATGGTTTTCGTCAAAGGACAATATTGCATCTTTTTCACCTGTTGATGGCAGCCACATAGGCACCGTATCTGTAACTAATTCAGAACAGTATGAAATGGTAATGAGCAGCGCAACAACAGCTTTCAAAACTTGGCGAACAATGCCAGCACCTCAACGTGGAGAAATTGTTAGACAATTTGGCGAACAATTAAGAGTACTCAAAGAACCTTTAGGAAAATTAGTGTCCTACGAAATGGGAAAAAGTTTACAAGAAGGGCTCGGAGAGGTTCAAGAAATGATTGATATCTGTGATTTTGCTGTTGGATTATCGCGTCAATTGCATGGGCTAACCATGCATTCCGAACGGCCAGGGCACAGAATGTACGAACAGTATCACCCCCTAGGCGTTGTCGGTATTATTTCTGCGTTTAATTTCCCTGTTGCTGTATGGGCTTGGAATACTGCACTTGCTTGGATTTGTGGCGATGTTTGTGTTTGGAAACCCTCAGAAAAAACGCCTTTATGTGGAGTTGCTTGCCAAAAAATTGCTGCAAGTGTATTTGCAAAAAATAATTTACCTGAAGGTATTTCATGTCTCATTAATGGCGATTACAAGGTTGGCGAACTCTTAACTAAAGACAAACGTGTGCCACTTGTTTCGGCAACGGGTTCTACTCGAATGGGTAAAATAGTAGCAAAAACCGTTGGTGAGCGGCTTGGTAAATCGCTGCTAGAATTAGGCGGGAACAACGCTATTATAGTCACTCCCGACGCCGATATAAAAATGACCGTAATTGGTGCTGTTTTTGGAGCTGTTGGCACTGCTGGTCAGCGTTGTACCTCAACCCGTCGATTGATTATTCATGAATCTATTTATGATAAAGTAAAAACAGCCGTGGTCGAGGCCTACAAACAATTACGTATTGGAAACCCATTGGATCAAAATAATCATATTGGCCCTCTAATTGACCTCGATGCTGTAAAAAATTACCAAACCGCTTTAGAATCAGTGGTCTCAGAAGGAGGGGAAATTATTGTTGAAGGTGGTGTATTGGAAGGCGAAGGATACGAGAGTGGCTGTTATGTAAAACCTGCTATTGCAGAAGCAAAAAACGAATTTAAAATTGTTCAACACGAAACTTTTGCTCCTGTACTTTATCTTCTAAAATACTCTGGTTCAGTAGAAAATGCGATTGAAGCACAAAACAATGTAGCACAAGGATTGTCTTCTGCAATAATGACCAACAATCTTCGAGAGGCAGAGTTGTTTCTGTCCCATGCAGGCAGTGATTGTGGTATTGCAAATGTGAATATTGGCACATCGGGCGCAGAAATCGGTGGTGCTTTTGGTGGAGAAAAAGACACTGGAGGCGGAAGGGAATCTGGAAGCGATGCTTGGAAAATTTATATGAGACGACAAACCAATACGATCAACTATACCACAGATTTGCCTTTGGCACAAGGCATAAAATTTGACTTATAAATTTAGGTCTAAAGCATTAATTTTAAAAAAAGTTGCAAAAAAATGTGACTTTTTTTTGTTTTTGGTGTCTATATACATACGGGGGCATAATAGTTATGCTGCTTTTAACCTTAAAATACCTTCGTATGAGCAAAAAAACAACCTACTTCATTGGGATTTTAGCAACCCTAATTCTTGGTTTTTTACTGCATTGGTATTTCTGTTGTGATGAATATTGCGCAGAAAATCCGATAGAAAAAACAAAACAGACAAACGCCAACGCCGCAACTCCTTTTAAATTTGAAGACGGCAATACGGCTATTCGAAGCAACGATAATTTTAATTTTTACTTCTCTGGTCACGCCATTATGGAGCCCATTTCGGAAGATTTATTGTCGTGTGTGAACGAAATGATTAGACATTTAGAAAAAAACAAAAGTAAAACGCTTAACATCTTAGGGCTCTACAATGAAAGTGAGGAAAATTTATCAAACTTTGACAATTTAGGCCTTGCACGCGCTAAATCCATAAAAAGAGTTCTGATCGAACAAGGGTTGGATGCTGCACATGTTTCTACAACCTCAAAAAAAGATAATTCGTTGACCCCAAACCAACAGGGTATTTTAAACGGTCCTTATGCGTTTTCTGTTGAGGTGCTTGAGGGTTCAAATAACTTAGAGGCCATGAAGGCAAGCATTCTGGAAGATCCTGTATTGCTCAATTTTGCCCCAGAGCGATACCAAACGGATTTAAATGCAAAACAGCGCAAAAAATTAGAAACGCTTGCCGCCTACCTTAACGCATCAAATGATGCGCGCTGTACTATTGTTGGTCATGCAGATAGCGTAAAGTCTGAGCAACTAAATATGGTTCTTGGAAAAAACAGAGCCGAGTTTACAAAAACAATGTTGTTGAAATATGGCGTTGATCCCGTTAAAATAAAAACAACCTCTAAGGGCGAAACACAACCTATTGCGTCAAACAAAACCGCAAAAGGGAAAGCCCAAAACAGAAGAACAGAAGTAATAATAAATTAAAACTATAAAACTTATGAATACATGTATATTAATCCACTTTGCCGTTGGTATTTTGTCGGCAATTTTTGGATATCTATTAGGAAGACTTTTTGCAAAAAAAACTTGCAATGATTGCGATGATTGTCATCAAAAAATTGCTCGTTTAGAAGCCGAGCTAAGCGCTTGCAGAAACCAAAAAAGCGAAACTCAAAAAAAATCAATAGCTACAAACACAGCTCCTACCTATGCATTTAATAGTGCTTTGGCAAAAACTGTTTTTGGAAAAACAATAAAAGAAAATGACCTCACCATAGTAGAGGGCATAGGCCCAAAAATCCAACAGCTTTTTCACAAAAACAACATCAAAACCTGGAAGTCATTATCGAATTGCAGCGTTGCTAAATGTCAAAAAATATTAGACGATGCTGGCGAAGCATACAGAATCCATAACCCTGGAACATGGCCAAAACAAGCGCGAATGGCCTACGAAGGAAAATGGGAAAAACTGCTTAAGTGGCAAGACGAATTGGATGGTGGACGATAAGGAAATCAATCAGCTAAAAGCCCTGCATACGCAGGGTTTTTAGCTATATTTAACCTTACGAAGAATTCGGATACTTTCTTTGTACAATTGATAAACATCAGCGCTGTACTGTGCCAAAAGTGGTTTTGCAGATTCTAAATGCTGTATGGCTTGAGAAAACCCATTAAAATAACAAATCAAATAGGTAATTGGCAGGTTTTTTAAATCCTGTTGTTCAGAGTCATTTAAAGTTTGACCAGAACGTAATTTATCGAGCAAAGCATTGTTGGTGTTGAAAACGTGATGTAATGTTTTTTTATCATAAACAGGAGGTTGAAATAAGAGGTTTGTATTTATACTGTATTTAGCATTGTTCGAAAATGTGATACGCGTTTCTTCTAGTTTAAGGTATTTATTTTGGCCATTGAGCCCTAGATTCACATATTCAATGATTTTAAAATAATCCGTGCTATAACTAATTTCTACCTCATCGAGTGTTGAATAAAAAAGACGAACTTGCTCGTTGATTAGCGCAATATCAACCCTAGAATAAAATGTCTGGTTTTTGACCATTTTCTTTTGCCCAGACCAACACATCACAAAATATTCTTTAAAAACGTGATAGGTTGGGTTGTAGTCTTTTCTGCTGTTCATAAAATCAAAAACACCATCCAATGTATATTGAATATTATTCTGAGCATGTTGCTCAATAGCTTCAACAATTTTGGAATTTGTGTCTGTGAGTTCCAAATCGAACACCTTAGGCATACTCATGCTCCCGTCTCTAAAGAAAACAGAACCACCATAATATTTCCAAATATTCTTTCGCAATGCTGTAATTTGGTTGCTTGTTTTTGCTCTAATGGTCACCAAGCCAATAACTTTGTCATCTGGTAGATGTGGAAATGCAATGTTTTCGTATTGAATAACAGGTGGATTTTCCAAATAAGCATTTATTAAGTTTTGGATTTTACTATCATCAAAAAAATCGACACCTACAATCTCATTTGAAGGATCATCTATTCCAATTATGATGTATGAATTGTTTTTGGGGTTGCTGTTAGATAGTGCACAAATGTGTTTCAAAAACTTGGCCTTTCCTTCCTTTTCTCCAATATTAATTTGGCGTTTTTTATCATAAAAACTGTTCTCGTCATTGTGAGCAAGTAAGTTTTTAATAAGTAAGCGTTTATTAATCATTTTTATACCTTTTTATGGAGGGCACTACCAGAAGATAAACAATTCTTTGTGCGCAACAATTTATGAGCTTTTTTGCTCTTAAATTTAAAAAACAAAAGCCTTTTTTCTCTCAAAAAAATCTTTATTTTTAACCAATTATTAACAGATTCAACAGAAATTATTTAACACCTTGCAAGAGACAAGAATAATCCTATAGATCCTGAACAATGGAAGAAAACGTACAAACAGTTGATATTAAATCAATTAACGAAAAAATCGAAAAACAAAGTGCTTTTATTGACCTACTGACATTAGAAATCAATAAAGTTATTGTAGGGCAAAAACACATGATTGAGCGGCTACTGATTGGGCTTTTGGGTCAGGGCCATATTTTACTAGAAGGTGTTCCTGGCTTAGCCAAAACACTCGCGATCAACACCTTATCACAAGCTGTTTCGGGAAGTTTCAGTAGAATACAATTTACACCAGATTTACTCCCAGCCGATGTTGTTGGTACACTGATATATAACATTAAGGCCAATGATTTTAACATCAAAAAGGGGCCGATTTTTGCCAATTTTGTTTTAGCAGACGAAATTAATCGTGCGCCGGCAAAAGTACAGTCAGCATTGTTGGAAGCAATGCAAGAAAAACAAGTCACTATTGGGGATGAAACCTTTGTTTTGGAAAAACCTTTTTTGGTTATGGCGACACAAAACCCTGTTGAGCAAGAAGGAACTTACCCGCTTCCTGAAGCTCAGGTCGACCGTTTTATGCTCAAAACAGTAATTGATTATCCAAAAATTGAAGACGAACAGCTTATTGTTCGTGCGAATTTGAAAGGGGCTTTTGAGCAAATAAAGCCAGTCGTTAGTGTAAAACAAATTTTGGATGCACAAAAAGCAGTTCGAGAGGTGTATATGGACGAAAAAATTGAAAAATATATCCTCGATATCGTCTTTGCTACACGCTATCCTGAACGCTACGGCTTAGCTGAAATAAAACCTCTTATTTCGTTTGGTGCATCACCTCGGGGAAGTATCAATTTGGCAACCGCAGCAAAATGCTACGCATTCATCAAACGTCGTGGATATGTTATTCCAGAAGATGTGCGTGCTGTTGTTTTGGACGTCCTCCGCCACCGAATTGGAATCACATATGAAGCAGAAGCAGAAAATATAACCTCTGAGGACATTGTACACAAAATTGTAAATGTCATTGAAGTGCCTTAATGTTTTGTAAACATTTTACTTCATTTGAAAAACTCATTCTCAGCACGCTATGGACACAAAAGAGCTCCTAAAAAAAGTACGCAAAATTGAAATCAAGACAAGGCGGTTGTCCGATCATGTTTTTGGTGGAGAATACCATTCGACTTTTAAAGGGCGTGGAATGACTTTTTCGGAGGTACGACAATATCAATTTGGTGATGATGTCCGTAATATTGACTGGAATGTCACGGCACGATACAACGAACCCTACATAAAAGTTTTTGAAGAAGAGCGTGAATTGACCATGATGCTCATGGTTGACGTTTCTGGATCTGAACAATTTGGAACATTTCGGCAGTTTAAAAGTGAATTCATCACTGAAATCGCTGCAACACTAGCATTTTCTGCTACACAAAACAACGACAAAATTGGTCTGATTTTATTTTCTGGTGAAATCGAACTTTATATCCCGCCAAAAAAAGGGCGGTCACATGTTTTACGTATCATTAGAGAACTTTTAGAATTCAAACCAAAAAATAAACAAACAGATATTGGCGAAGCATTAAAATTCTTGTCCAATGTAATGAAGAAAAAAGCCATTGTTTTTGTGTTATCAGATTTTATTGACAGCAACTATCAGCATAACTTAAAAATTGTGTCTGGAAAACATGATATAACCGGTATTCGTGTATTTGATAAAAATGAAATGGAGATTCCAAATTTGGGTGTTGTTCAAATACTGGATCAAGAAACAGGTGTTTCGTCTTTAATCAATACCAGTTCACGTGGGGTAAGAGAGCGGTATGCAAAGCAATACCGCAGTCGGGTTGAGTACTTCAAAGACAGTTTTAAAAAAGCTGGAGCTGGGACACTCGCCTGTAGACTAGATGAGAGTTATGTAAAAAAATTGTTGGGCTATTTTAAACAAAGAGGGTAAACAACATTGATGAAATTAGAAAAGCAACATAGTAACTTTAAAATTAAAACGCACTGTTTTGTGCTGCTGCTTTTAAGTGCTTTTATTGCCAATGCACAACTAAAAACTTCTGTGGATTCGACATCCATAAAAATTGGAGAAGAATTGTTTTATAGCATTGAAGCTGAAATTGACAGCACTACACTGGTATTGTTTCCTGAAGGACAAACATTTCAACCCATGGAGATGATTGAAAGCTATCCTATAGATACTGTATCAAGTGCTATTCGCCTAAAACTCATAAAGAAATATGGGCTCACACAATTTGATTCAGGAACATATACTATTCCGCGCCAAAAAATATTAATTGGTGAGAAGACCCTGTTTTCAGACTCCATAAAAATTAATGTAAGACCCGTAGCTGTTGACACCACAAAACAAAAAATGTATGCGATTAAACCCATAATAGAGGTTGAAAAACAATCTTCCTTTTGGAGTAAATTTTGGTGGTTCATTATTGCGTTGATCCTCATCATTTCTGGATTGATTTATTGGTTTGTTTTGAGAAAAAAACCGCTTACCGAAGAAGAAAAGATAGCAGCGTTACCACCTTACAAACAAGCAAAGCTAGCACTTGAAAAGCTTGACGAACAAACATATTTTGAACATCAAAAAGTCAAAGAATTCTACTCGGAACTTACGTTTATACTCCGTAAATACCTCAACGAAAAGGTCTACGACCAAGCCCTTGAAAGTACAACAGAAGAATTGATTGTTAGACTTAATATTCTTAAAGACGCCAAAGAAATTTTAATAAACAAAGAAACAATAGCAAATATCCAAGGCACACTTCAACGTGCAGATCTTGTAAAGTTCGCAAAATCAAAACCTGATTTTGAAATTGCACGAATGGATAAACATGTTGTAAAAAAAGAAATTGACCACGTAAAAGCGGCACTTCCTGAACCCAATGAAGAGGAGCTATTAAAAGATTTGGCATACCAAAAAGAACTCGAACAAAAACGAAAGCGCAAAAAAATTACTACTGCTGGACTCAGTGTTGTCGGTATTTTAATTATTCTTTTTATTGGTTTGAGCTTGCTTTATGGTTTTAAGGACGTTAAGGATACGGTGTTACGCCACCCAAGCAAATTGCTTTTGGAAACCAACGAATGGGTAACAAGTGAATATGGCGCACCAGGGATAGTCGTTCAAACTCCAGAAGTTTTGGAACGACAAGATGGGGGGCAATCAAACAATAACAATAAGATTTTAGACACTAAGATTTTTAGTTATAAAACCAAAAATATCCCTTTAGAAATTATTGTTAAAAGCTCTAAAACTTCTTCTGATAATGAGTCTGATTCAACGAAGTCAGAACCTATCGATTTACTTGAAATAGCGGATCAAGAACTTAACTTGTTGGAGAAAAAAGGGGCAGTAAACATCGTTCCAAGAAGCGAACAATTTATTACACCTAATGGGCAAGAAGGAATAAAAACTTATGGCACAACACGTTTGAAATTTGAAGCCAATGAATTCGTTGATGCGAATTTTATAATCTTAGGGTTTTCTACATCAAAAGTCGTACAACAACTTATCATGATATGGGAAACTGATGATGTTTATGCAAACGAAATGGCAACACGCATTTTAAACTCTGTGGAGCTCATAAAACCAAATGACGACTGATGCTACAGGGAATAGAATTTACAAATAAAGAATTGCTATGGTTGCTTTTGATCGTGCCTGCACTACTCCTGTGGTACATCGCAAAATATAAAAAGCAAACAGCTGTTTTAGAAATTTCAAACAGCTTGGGATTGGTAAAAGGCAATAAATTATGGCGATTTTTAAAACATGGCCTTTTCGCGCTCCGTGCGTTGGCTTTAGCACTAATTATTGTGGCAATGGCAAGACCTCAAACCGTTGATGTGTCTACAAAAACAAAAACAACACGCGGTATAGATATTGTGATGGCTATTGATGTCTCGGCAAGTATGCTCGCCAAAGACTTAAAGCCCAATAGACTGGAAGCGCTAAAAAAAGTTGCCAGTAAATTCATCACACGAAGACCTAATGACCGCATTGGCTTGGTAGAATATGCCGGTGAAAGCTACACAAGAACTCCTGTAACAAGCGACAAAGGTATAATACTAAAGTCTTTAAGCGAGATCAAATACAACACCATCATCACTGGCGGTACAGCCATTGGTATGGGGCTTGCAACTGCTGTAAACCGTATAAAAGAAAGTAAAGCCAAAAGTAAGATCATTATTCTGTTGACCGATGGTGTTAACAATTCTGGTTTTATTGACCCGCAAACAGCAAGTGAACTTGCCGTAGAATATGGCATAAAAACATACACCATTGGTCTTGGGAGTAATGGTATGGCGCTTTCGCCTGTGGCGATCAACAATGGCGTGTTTCAGTATTCAAGAATTCAAGTCGAAATTGATGAAGAGCTTTTAAAAGAAATTGCTGATGCAACAGGTGGAAAGTACTTTAGAGCAACCAATAATAAAAAGCTTGAAGAAATTTATGATGAAATTGACAAGCTTGAAAAAACAGAAATTGAAGAATTTAAATATTATAATTACGAAGAAAAATTCCGGCCATTAGTGTTACTTGCACTCGCTTTGCTAGTGCTCGAGTTTTTGCTTCGTCATACCCTTTTAAGAAGTTTTATATAGTTATGTTTCAATTAGAAGAACGCATATGGTTTTGGCTTTTATTCGTGTTGCTTGGAATGTTCCTCCTATTTATTTGGACACAACTCTGGAAAAAAAGAACAAAACGTAAGTTTTCAGACTTAGGGTTATTGAATCGCCTTAGTCCCGATCAGTCTTTATTCAAATCCATTTTAAAATTCATCACGCTGTCTTTGGCTTTTTCTTGTTTGATCGTCGCTTTGGTTAATCCAAAAATTGGGACGTCTTTAGAAACCGTAAAACGCGAAGGGGTAGACATTGTTTTCGCGATAGATGTGTCCAAAAGTATGCTGGCCGAAGACATTGCACCAAACCGCCTTGAGAAGGCAAAACAACTGACCACGCAAATCATCAACAACCTTGTCAGTGATCGTGTTGGTATTATTGCTTATGCTGGAAAAGCCGTGCCACAACTGCCCATCACCACAGACTATGCTGCCGCCAAAATGTTCCTACAAAACATCAATACAGAAATGTTGTCATCACAAGGAACAGCCATTGATGAAGCAATTCAATTGGCGCGGAGTTATTACAATGACGAAGAACAAACAAATCGTGTATTGGTCATTATTTCCGATGGAGAAGACCACAACGACTTAAGTCTTGATGTCGCGGAAGCTGCAGCCGAAGAAGGCATAAAAATATTCTCTATTGGCGTGGGCAGCGAAAAAGGAGGGCCAATTCCACTGAAACGCAACGGTATTATCATGAGCTACAAAAAGGATCAAGATGGCGCAACGGTCATCACCAAAATGAACAAAAAAATTCTCGCTGAAGTCGCCAAAGAAACAAATGGTACATATGTTGATGGTAAAAATACAAGCGAAGTTACCGAAACAATAAGCGATATTTTGAACAAAATGGATAAAAAAGAGTTTGAAGCTAAAGAATTTGCAGAGTTTGAAGATCAATTTCAGTGGTTTTTGGGATTAGGTCTTTTCTTTTTAATTTTGGACATCTTGTTTTTAGAACGAAAAACCGCTTGGCTCAAACGCTTGAACTTGTTTAATGAAAACCTATGAAAATAACCGCTTCAAATAACACACATTTGCCTTTTGGTCTCAACCCTATTTTTTGGGGAATCTTTTTCGTGGTTATGGGCGCGTCTATCGCTTATGCACAACAAAAAGATGAGTTTCAAATTGCATCTGATGCTTATGTATATGAGGGCAATAGTACTGTAGAAAAAGATTTTATAGAAGCCGAAAAACACTATCGTAGAGCAATATCAAAAAAAGCCACAAACGCGAAAAGTTCATACAATTTAGGAAATGCTTACTATACATCTGGATTTTATGATGAAGCACTTTTAAAACTCATTGAGGCCGCTAAAAACGGAAATAAAAAAGAAAAACATGCTGCATACCACAACATTGGAAACACCCTTATGCAGAACAAAAAATGTAAAGAAGCTGTAGAGGCCTATAAAAATGCGCTAAGAAACAACCCTACCGACGACGAAACTCGATACAATCTTGCGCTTGCCAAGGAATGCGCCAAAGAACAAGGCGGTGGCGGAAAAGACGATAAAGAAGACGAGAAGGAAAAAGACGAAGAGAATCAAGACCAAAAAGAGGACAGCGAAAAACAACAAGACAAAGACGAACAAAACAAAGACGAAGGCGATAAAGACAAAAACCCTAAAGACGACTCTGATCAAAAAGATGACAAAGGGAAACCAAAAGACGAACAAGGAGATCAAAAAAATCCTAATCCAAAAAATCAACAAGGAAAATTGTCGCCGCAGCAAGTCAAAAACCTTCTGGAGGCCATGAATAATGAAGAAAAAAAGGTTCAAGAAAAAATGAACGCGACCAAAACTAAAAGCGTGAAAATAAAAACGGATAAAGATTGGTAAATCATGAAATTTAAATTGTTTTTCTTTTTGATTTTTCTTTCAAGCTATGCGACAGCTCAAGTAACTTTTGAAGCAAAACCAAGCAAAACCAAGCTGGGTATCAATGAACGCTTACGCATTGACTTTACCATGAATGAAGATGGTGATAATTTCACTCCGCCAAGTTTTGAAAACTTCAAAGTGGTCGGTGGGCCGAGTCAATCCATCAACAATTCTTGGATCAATGGTGTTCGCTCTTTTTCAAAGAGTTACAGTTATTTTTTATCCCCAACCAAAAGAGGAGAATTTACCATTGGTCAATCTCGTATCGAAATTAACGGAGAAACCTATAAAACTTCCCCAATAAAAATCACTGTTACAGCAGCTGTTGATGTTCCAAAAGACCCTAACGACCCAAATTATATTGCCGCTGAAAGTATTCATTTGGTTGCAGAAGTTTCTAAAACAAACCCTTATTTGAACGAGCCTGTAAGTGTTGTTTATAAATTATATGTTGCCGAAAACACAGGTGTTAGGAATTGGACGGAATTGGACAGTCCTAGATATAATGATTTTTGGAGCCAGAACATTGAAGTAAAAGGATTAAAGGTTAAAGAAGGAAAATATAAAGGTGAGAACTACCGATATGTTGTTTTGAAAAAAACCGTTCTTTACCCTCAGAAAATAGGGAAATTAAGTATTGAACCGCTCACATTGGATGTGCTTGTCGAAGTCCCATCTAAGCGACGCGATGTATTTGGCCGATTGATGACCTCAACCGCCAACAGAACAGTAACTGCAGGAAAAAGAACAATCAATGTAAAACCGCTTCCCACAGAAGGAAAGCCCATAGATTTTTCTGGAGCGGTAGGGCGTTTTGACTTCAATATAAAATCCAACAAAAATACACTAGCAGCAACAGAAGCGTTTGATGTAACCATAGAAGTTTCTGGAAAGGGAAATTTAAAATTGTTTGAACTCCCTAAACCAAACCTTCCAGGCGCCCTAGAAGTTTACGAGCCCGAACACTCCGAAAAAGTATCAACAAAACTTTCTGGAATGCAAGGACGTATTTCTGATCGTTACACGGTTGTGCCAAATGCACAAGGCCAATACCCAATTCCAAGTGTTGCATTTTCTTATTTTGATTTAACCTCAAAAACGTATAAAACATTAAACTCAAAAGAGTTAATCATTTCCGTTAGTGGCGATTCTGGACAAAATTTTGGAGGAACCACACAAAACGAAACACAAAAAACCAATGTTAACTCTTTGCCGAAACAGTTTTCATCTTTTAAATCTGATAACAGCTTAGTGCCCATCATTCAGCGTCCATTCTACAACACTAACTTGTTTTGGTGGTTATTTTTAGGGCCTTTGTTGTTCATCCCAATTGTAGTAGTGGTATCTAAAAAACAAGATAAAAGAGCGCTAGACGTGGTAGGAAACAAGATTAGAAAAACCAATAAGCTTGCTCGAAAATACTTAGGAAGCGCTAAAAAAGCAATTGGACAAAAAGAACAGTTTTATGTAGCTTTGGAACGTGCTCTACATAATTATCTTAAATCAAAGCTAAAGATTGAAACAAGCGAACTTAGTAAAGAGAAAATAAATATTCTTTTGACAAAAAGAGGCGTAAATAGTCTATATATCGAGCAGTTTTTAAATGTGCTCGAATCCTGTGAACTCGCGCGTTACACGCCGCTTGAAACAGCAGACATGGAGCGCGAATATAAAAAAGCTGCTGAGGTAATCAGCACGTTAGACAAACAATTAAAGTAATATGAAAAAACATATTCTTCTCTTTTGGCTGATTGGGTTTCTGGGGTTTTCTCAGGAAAAAAAATTATTTGACGAGGCAAATACGCTCTACAACAATGGGGAGTATGAAAGCGCAATTTCGGTTTATAAACAGATTTTAGATGATGGTTTACACTCTAGCGCATTATATTTCAATATGGCCAATTGCTATTACAAATTAAATAAAATTGCGCCTAGTATATATCACTATGAAAAAGCGCTAAAACTTTCTCCTGAAGATCAAGACATTCAAAACAACTTAAGTTTTGCAGAGCAAATGACTATAGATAAATTTGATGTTGTGCCAGAAATAGGTGTGGCAAAACTGCTCAACAAGATTGCTCGTTCGTTTAGCGTTGATGGTTGGGCTGTCTTGTGTATTGCATTTATGTGCATGATCGTTTTGTGTTTTATTGCTTATTACCTCTTGCAAAACACAAAGAGTAAAAGAACTTTTTTTATTCTTGGTCTAGTTTTAATTTTAATTCTCATATCTGCTTTTATTTTGCTCAACAAAAAACAGGAATTAGACCGCAAACGCTTTGCTATTGTTTTTTCACAAGAGGTTTCAATAAAAAGCGAACCCAATCTAAGAAGCGAAACTGCCTTTATACTACATGAAGGGACAAAAGTTCAAATCGTTGAATTCTACAAAGACTCTTGGTCAAAAATTAAATTGATGGACGGTACGGTTGGCTGGATATCCACTAACGATTTTAAAGAGCTATAATTTATACCGCCATGGATTTTTATTCATAATTTTTTTGATTTTATAAAATACTTCTTATTTTTATTTTTTAGATCCCAAATCACTAAAAAATGAACAACCTTTTCTCTCACATAAAAGGTGATGCTTTCGGTGGCATCACAGCTGGAATTGTCGCACTCCCTTTGGCACTTGCCTTTGGTGTTTCTTCTGGACTTGGCCCAAGTGCTGGTCTTTATGGCGCCATTTTTATTAGTTTCTTTGCCGCTCTTTTTGGCGGAACAAATACACAGATTTCTGGTCCAACAGCGCCAATGACAGCAGTAAGTATGGTCATTATTGCAGGAATTGTAGCAGCAAATGATGGCGATATCAATAAAGCTTTACCCTCTATTTTAATGGTATTTTTATTGGCTGGGGTAATGCAAATTGGACTCGGTTTCTTAGGTCTTGGAAAATACATAAAATACATGCCATATCCTGTAGTTTCTGGCTTCATGACTGCTATTGGGGTCATCATTCTTTTGACTCAAATACTTCCTTCCCTTGGGTATAACCCAAAAGAAGATTTAGAATATGTCAATCAATTTAAGCCACAGGCCGAAGAAATAATTCTTCAAAACATCCTTAAAGATGAAGCAGGAGAAGGGATTCTTGTACTGGAAGATTTTAAGGAAACAATTAATCGTGCCAATAAAATCTCCGAAGCTGATATCCTTAGAGAGTCCAAAACATTAGCCGCCAAAGAAGCTTCTGGAACTATTGGTGCTATAAAAGTCATGCCTAGAGCTTTGAACCACATTAACTGGCTAGAACTTCTTTTGTCACTTGGGACCATCATCATCATATATGGCTTCAAACGCATCACAAAAGCTGTGCCCAGTACTCTTGTGGCGCTTGTTGTAATGTCTAGCTTAGCCATTGCATTTGGGCTAGACTACAAGCCCATCGAGCAAATTCCTGAAGGATTACCTGTGCCTCAGCTAGAAATGTTTTCTAATTTTAATTTGGGCAGCATAAGTCCATATGTGTTAACAGCGCTAACTTTGGCTCTTTTAGGGGCAATCGATTCATTGCTAACAAGTGTTGTGGCCGACAACATGACAAAAACAAAACACAAACCCAATAAGGAGCTTGTTGGACAAGGAATAGGAAATAGTATTGCTGCAATATTTGGTGGTATACCAGGCGCTGGAGCAACTATACGAACAGTTGTAAACATCAACTCTGGGGGAAAAACAAGATTGTCGGGAATGATTGCTGGCGTTTTACTGTTGTTTATTCTTTTAGCATTAGGGTCAATTGCCTCAAAAATTCCTGCTGCCGTACTCTCAGGGATACTTATTACTGTTGGCATTGGCGTCATGGATTACAAAGGCCTAAAAGCGGTTTCGGTATTGCCAAAAGACATCGCTTTAGGGCGGATAAAATTAAGCTCCGAAGTGCTTATTATGTTCACCGTTTTGTTGTTGTCCACCTTCTGGGATTTAATTTTTGCAGTCGGTATAGGTCTTCTCATTTCATGTTTAATGTTCATGAAGCTTATTGGCGATCTTACTGCTGAGCGCTCCGAAGTTGATACATTGAAAGAAGAAGCGTGGCCAGATGAAATCGGATTTCCAAAAAAATTGAAAGATGAAGTCTTTATCAAACACATTAAAGGACCTTTGTTTTTTGGATCAACTGCAGAATTTCAACAACTCTACAAACAAATCCCTGAAACAGCAAAAACGGTGGTTATTCGCTTAAGTAGAATGCAATACATGGATCAATCTGGTTTGTATGTCATGGAAGACACCCTTCAAGACTTAAAAGCAAAAGGAATAAGTGTCGTTTTGGTAGGGCTCTTAAAGCAGCCCAGGTACATGATGGAGCGCATCGAGATTATTCCTAATTTTATACCTGAAAAACAAATATACGGTACATTTAAAGCTTATTTAAGATCCGTTTCCGTATGATTTTACTCGCCTTCTGATCCGTTAAGTTCTGGAAAATCTAATGTTTGATCTTCGTCAATAAATTGGGGTAAAATCATTGGAGTCAATGCACCCAAGGGTTCATAAAGTACAGAAGATTCTAATTCTTCGTTAGAAACAAAAGAAAGCGTTGAATTGACCCGTTCAAAAACTAACAGCAAAACAGAGAGAATTAGCGCTATTTTAAGACCTCCAAAAAGAGCACCCAGAAGCTTATTAATGACACCCAAAGCGGCAAAATTTGCAAGCTTGGTTAACGCCTTTCCTGCAAGAGAAATTGCAAGAACAATGACCACAAATGTAATGGCAAATGAGGATATGCTCATTGTTTTTTCTGACCAATCGACATAATTTGAAAGAAATTCTGAAGCGTAATTACTGAAATGAACCGCGCCATAAACACCCAGCATCAAGGCCAAAAGCGAAGCAACTTCCACAAAAAGCCCCTTAAAAAATCCTTTTATCACGCCATAAATAATCAAGGCGCCCAGAACAATGTCAATTACTGGCATAAAAATAATTTGAGTTAATATTTCTTAAATGAAAAATTAGACTCTAAATTTACAAAATAAATTATGGCAAGAGACGAAGAACTAAAAAAACGCTGGAATACCCTTGTGGAGAAACTCTCTTTACGCTTTGCTGACGGAGCGCCTTTGGATCTTGACAGCATCATCTATCTTATTGGCGTACAAGAACTTGGGCAACTGCATAGGCGATTCAAAAAGGATGAAAAAGTAAATTTAATGCACATTGCCATTTGCCGCCTTCTTGTTCCTTATGGGTATTATGATTTAGATTATGTTGATGAAGAAGGTTGGCCACACTATCAAATAAAGGCGCAATTGCCCCATTTGAAAGCTGGAGAACAGAGTGTATTAATGAAAGAGGCGATTGTAAACTATTTTCTTGAACAGAAGTTTATTAACTAAGATTTCTTAAATTTGGCTTTTATTTTTAGACCATGATTGACCGTATTCAACATTTAATTGACGAAGCCAACAGCTTTACAACCGATTCACTTTCTGAACTTGAAGCTTTTCGCATCAAATTTTTAGGAAAAAAAGGGTTGTTGAATGATTTATTTGCTGATTTTAAAACAGTTCCTAATGAACAAAAAAAAGCATACGGTCAAGCTATAAACACATTAAAATCAACTGCTCAAGAGAAAGTAAACACCCTAAAAGTTGCTTTGGAAACCAATTCCGCTCAAAGCTCTAGCATTGGAGATTTGACGCGTCCCGGCGACCCAATTCAAGTTGGTGGACGACACCCTATTTCTTTGGTGAAAAATCAAATTATTGATATCTTTTCTCGCATTGGTTTCAACGTCAGTGAAGGTCCAGAAATTGAAGATGATTGGCACAATTTTACGGCGTTAAATTTACCGGAGCACCATCCGGCAAGAGATATGCAAGACACCTTTTTTGTGCAGACCAATCCTGATATTTTGTTGCGTACACACACAAGCTCTGTTCAAGTACGCTACATGGAAAATAACAAGCCCCCTATCCGTACCATCTCACCTGGTAGAGTATACCGCAACGAAGCGATTTCTGCGCGATCGCACTGCTTTTTTCATCAAGTTGAAGGACTTTATATTGATAAAAATGTAAGTTTTGCCGACTTAAAGCAAACACTTCAATATTTTACAACTGAGCTTTTTGGTAAGTCCAAAATTCGTCTTAGACCGTCTTACTTTCCTTTCACCGAGCCAAGCGCCGAAGTAGACGTATATTGGGGTTTAGAAACAGAAACCGATTACAAAATGACAAAAGGAACAGGGTGGTTAGAAATTATGGGCTGTGGAATGGTAGATCCCAATGTTCTTGAAAACTGTGGTATAGATTCAAAAGAATATTCTGGTTTTGCTTTTGGAATGGGTATCGATCGCATTGCACTACTGTTGCACCAAATAAACGACATTCGGCTTTTGAGTGAAAACGATATTCGTTTCTTAGAACAATTTAAAAGCTCTTTTTAGATCGGTTTAATCTAGCTTTTCGGCTAAATTTTTAAGTGCTTTTTTGGGGTTTCTTTCATGATAAAGTACATCATATACCATATCAATTATTGGTGTTCTTGCCGATTTTTCATGAGTTGTATTAATTTCATAAGCACTCTTTGTTGCATAATACCCTTCTGCAATCATGTTCATTTCCATTTGTGCCGATTTGACCGTGTATCCTTTCCCGATCATATTTCCAAACATTCTGTTGCGTGAAAACGTAGAGTAACCCGTAACTAAGAGGTCGCCCAAATAAACGGTCTCATTAATTTTGCGTTTCATTTTGTATACCTTTTTTATAAAACGTTTCATTTCTCGTATGGCGTTACTCATCAAAACACTTTGAAAATTGTCGCCATAACCCAATCCATGCGCTATTCCTGCAGCAATTGCATAAATATTCTTTAGCATTGCAGCATATTCAGCGCCCACAACATCATCGTGTGTTTTGGTTTGAATATAATGACTGGATAGCTGATTAGCTATGGCTTTGGCTGTATTTTTGTTTGTACACGCTATTGTTAAGTACGAAAGACGTTCAAGTGCTACTTCTTCGGCATGGCAAGGCCCTGCCAAAACAGCAATATTATCAAACGGAACGTCTCTATGCTGATGAAAATGTTCGCCTACGAGGAGTCCTGTTTCTGGAATAATTCCCTTAACGGCCGATAAAATAATCTTATTTGAAATGTCAATATTTAGCTTTTTTAATTGAGCATACATAAACGCCGATGGAATAGCAAACACAAGAACATCGGCAGACGCAGCTACTTCGTTTATGTCTGAACTGAGCTTTAATTTATGGACATCAAATTCAACAGAACTTAAATACGATGGATTGTGTTGCTCTTTTAAAATATACTCTATTGTTTGTGGTTTCCGAACATACCATCCCACAGAAGATGTTTTTTCACTCAGCATTTTTACAATTGCTGTGGCCCAACTACCATTTCCAAAAACTGCATATTTTAATTCCGAAGTCATAAAGTTAAATTTTTCCTGAGCAAAAGTAATAAAAATTTTATGCCTATAATTTATTCAAAATCAACACAATATACTTTTGGCACGTATTTTGAAATTACATCAATAACCTAAACTTGTACATTATGAAAACGCTAAAATTCTTTCTTATCGCCACCTTTTCAATCACTGTTCTATGGTCTTGTGGATACGATGAAGTGTATGCGCCTGCCGAGAACAATACTAACATTTCTCTTGAGCAACTTTTAGGGCAGTACGAGCTTTGGTATGTGGATCTCGAAAGTACATTGGGTAATGGCCAGACGGTGTTTGTTGAAATGGCTTTTACGCTTTCCTTTTTGAATGGAAATCTATATGCAAACAACAATTTAGTAGGTTTTGGAGAACGCGGTAATGGTTTTGGAATCGCTGTTGGTGAATATGATACCGGCGGAATTGTTTTGGATATATTTCACGATTTGGACGGACATCAACGCTTTGAAGTTTATCAAGAAAGTGGAGCATCTATAGAACTTTACAATCCTGCAAATGACACGTCTTACTTTTTAGATGGATATCAGCGTAATGAGTTTGATTACGATTCGGTATTCTTTGAAAATATAGATTATTTCCTTCAAGAGTACAAAACTTGGGAAAACACTTTTACAAGCACGCAGGGTGAAGAAACAGAATTTGATGATGAAAATTACTTGTTTTTTTATAATGAAAACAGCTCGAATTTATTCAAAAGTTCAATCGATGAAAATATTGGAAATGCAGATCAAATTCAGTGGGACTATACGGGGAATTACACAATAGAACCTATATCGGGAAGTGACTCAAAACAACTCACTCTTGATTATGATTTTTATGATCCAGATTTCATTGAACTTTCTGTAATTAATGATGAACTCATCAAGCTATACCACCCAAATTCTGGGAAAATCTATGAGTATAGTGGGCGCAGTTATATTACATTTATGAGAACCTCTGAAAGTGGAAAAGCAGACCAAAAAGATAGAAAAGTTCGTCCACAAAGATCCAAAAGAAAAGAAAACACTCGTGCGCTTAAACGTTCAAGCGCAATAACGTATTATGCTAAGCCGTAAACTTTTGCGCTATAGTTTCCAAGAAACGTGTTTCATAGTCTTCTTTGCCTTCCCAATCGTTGTAGTCGGGCTTGATGATGTTTTCTATAAAGTCTGAAACTTCTTCAAAAGAATCCATAGTACTTAATTGAGACATTACACGGTCGTAATCTTCATTGTTGTTTTCAAACAAATGATTGACATAAGCCAGTCGATCATTAAGTCCAATTTGAAACCCGGTAGATTTCAATTTATCATTAAGTGATGTTTGTGGCGGGTCGGAGGATAATTCTTCTTGTTCCTGGTCTTCTACAGGTGCAAAAATAGGAAGTTGATTATAGCTTGGTGACAATGCTGATAAATCTTGTTCTATGGGCTGATCTGGGGATTCAATTATTTCATCCACCAAATCATCAACTGCAGAGGTTTCTTGGGGCATTTGAGCAACAATATCTTTTATTTTTTCAATGGCGGGTTCCATAATGGCCTCTTCTTCATCGTTGTCAATGTTCACATAAACCTTCTCATCTACCTCAACAGAATCTGTAATTTTATTATTAAAAGCGCCTTCAAGAGCGTCAAAAAAAGAAGCGTTTGTTGCTATGTTTTCTGGTATTTCACCATTAAACTGATCGTCTAAAAAATTCAAAATTGAAATCTTTTGGTACAATAACGCAACCTCTTGTTGCATTTTGGATAAGTCCTCTTTCCCTGTAAGCTTTAAGACCCTGTGCGCTATGCTTATAAGTTCGGATTCGAGTTTCTTTTTCATTTTTAAAATTAAATTAATGCGGTTGAATAAGTTTTAGTGTTATGCTTTTATTTTTAGTAAATTTACAACACAATTAGTACAAGCAATCAAAATTGTTTGTTTGCGTTAAAATTACAAAATGTTTCTTGAAAATACGGTAAACCCTAAAGAACAATTTGGATGGATTGAAGTCATCTGCGGATCAATGTTTTCTGGGAAAACAGAAGAATTGATTCGGCGTCTCAAACGTGCTCAGTTTGCAAAACAAAAAGTTGAAATATTCAAACCCGCAATTGATGTACGCTACGAAGAAGATCGTGTAGTTTCTCATGACGCCAACGAAATTCGTTCTACGCCAGTACCCGCTGCGTCCAATATTCCTCTTCTTGCCGATGGTTGTGATGTGGTAGGCATAGACGAAGCACAATTCTTTGATAATGAAATCGTAAGTGTATGTAATGCACTTGCCAATAAAGGTATTCGTGTTATTGTTGCCGGATTGGATATGGATTTTAAAGGAAACCCATTTGGTCCCATGCCAAACCTTATGGCTACTGCAGAATATGTCACTAAAGTTCATGCGGTGTGTACTAGAACGGGCAATTTGGCACAATACAGTTTCCGAAAATCAAATGACGACAAACTAGTTCTTCTTGGTGAAGTAAACGAATATGAGCCGCTAAGCCGAAGTGCTTTTTATAAGGCCATGACTAAAGAAAAAATCAAAGAAATGAAAGTTGTAGACCCTTTAAGTGTGGCCGTTAAAAAGACCAAAAACTAACGCTTGTGGTGGATGAAACAACATTAGAAATTAACCTTTCTGCACTGAAAAACAATGTTCAAGTGCTTCGAAGCAAAGTTGATAAGGACACCATGTTGCTTGCCGTGGTTAAAGCATTTGCATATGGTAGTGATGCTGTGAAAATTGCTCAATATCTCGAAACTTTAGGGGTTGATTATTTTGCTGTAGCATACATAAGTGAGGGAATTAAATTGCGAGAGGCGGGAATTAAAACACCTATTTTAGTCCTTCACCCTCAACCCATAAATTTTCCTTATGTTTTGGAACACAACCTTGAACCCAGCTTATATAGTTTCAATACACTGAACTCTTTTGCCAAGGTTGCTGAGTCAAAACATCATAGGAATTATCCTGTTCATATTAAATTTAATACTGGATTAAATCGGCTTGGGTTTAAAGAAAGTGAGCTGGCTGAAGTAGTAAGTATTATAAACAACAATAAATCCATATCCGTAACCTCTGTTTTTTCACACTTAGCCGCAAGTGAAGATTCAAATGAACTCGCTTTTACGCAAGCTCAAATTAAGCAATTTAAGTCCATTTCAGAGCAGTTTAAATCAATGTATGGCCGCTCTGTTTTGAGGCACCTTTGCAACACTTCTGGA
The DNA here is from genome assembly GCA_965658025.1 of Flavobacteriaceae bacterium. GTDB lineage: Bacteria > Bacteroidota > Bacteroidia > Flavobacteriales > Flavobacteriaceae > UBA3537. The sequence goes on from CBFHQL010000001.1 coordinate 53,760, forward strand.
GTAGTGAATTTTCCCGAAGGACAATTTGATATGGTCCGGTGTGGAATAGGTATATATGGATACGACAATATGGAAAAGGATAAAAGTGTGTTCGTACCTGTTGTAGCGTTAAAAACAATTATTTCTCAAATTCATACCATTGAAAAAGACCAAAGTGTTGGGTACAACAGGGCTTTTATTGCTGATAAAACTAAAAAAATTGCAACACTCCCTATAGGTCATGCCGATGGAATTGGCAGGCAGTACGGAAATGGTATTGGTGCTGTTCGTGTTCATGGGCACAGCGTTCCAATTGTTGGTAATGTATGTATGGACATGATTATGATTGATGTTACAGGAGTTGATTGTGAAGAAGGCGATGAAGTGGTGTTGTTCGACAAACACACTACTGCTGAAGAATTTGCCAGCAACGGCAACACCATCTCTTATGAGCTACTCACTGGGATTTCTCAGCGGGTAAAACGCAAGTTCATTACGGAATAATTTGGTTTTCTTTTGCGTTTTGAATAAGTTCGTTCTTATAATACAAACTCAAATCTCAAACCTATGCTAAAAGAATTCAAAGAATTTGCAATGAAAGGCAACCTAGTAGATATTGCTGTTGCTTTTGTTATGGGTGCCGCATTTAAAGACGTTGTAACAAGTTTTACTGGCGGTATCATTTCTCCACTAATTGGTCTTATTTTTAATGCAGACTTCAAAGACTTAAAGTACATTATTCAAGAAGGCGTTGTGAACAGTAGCGGCGTCCTTGAAGGTGAATCGGCAATCATGTGGGGTAGCTTCCTCACGCATGTTATTGATTTTATCATTGTGGCTTTTGTTATGTTCCTCATTATAAAGGGGATAAATGCATTAAAACGCAAAGAAGAAGAAGCACCATCAGGCCCAACAGACAACCAGCTTTTGTCTGAAATTAGAGATTTACTAAAAAAATAATTAGTTTTTTAAATAAAAAAAGCACAACCCTCATTTTTTATGTGTAAAATTTAAATAAAAGTCAATCCTTATTTATTAATTTTGTACCCTAATTTTAAGAATCACAAGATGAAAATAGCAGTTGTAGGTGCAACAGGAATGGTCGGTACTATAATGATGAAGTTATTGGAGGAACGAAACTTCCCTGTTTCTGAACTTATTCCAGTGGCTTCTGAGCGTAGTGTAGGAAAAATTGTAACATTTAAAGAAAAAGAATACAAAATCGTTGGTTTAGAAAAAGCGGTTGAGCTAAAACCTGATATTGCTATTTTTTCTGCTGGTGGGGACACCTCGTTAGCTTGGGCGCCAAAATTTGCAGCAGTGGACTGTGTAGTCATCGACAACTCATCGGCATGGCGAATGGACCCAACAAAAAAGCTGGTAGTTCCAGAAATCAATGCCAATGTTATTACACCTGAAGACAAGATTATTGCTAACCCCAACTGTTCCACGATTCAATTGGTTATGGCTTTAGCTCCATTACACGAACAATACAAAATGAAACGTGTAATCGTGTCTACATATCAGTCCGTTTCAGGAACAGGCGTAAAAGCGGTTCGTCAGATGGAAAATGAGATTCATGGCAAAAGTGAAGAGATGGCCTATCCTTATCCTATCTTTAAAAATGCCCTACCTCATTGTGATGTCTTTTTAGATAACGGATATACCAAAGAAGAAATGAAATTGGCCAAAGAGCCACAGAAAATATTAGGGGATAGCTCCTTTGCAATTACTGCAACCGCTGTTCGAATTCCCACAGCTGGTGGACATTCAGAATCTGTAAATGTTCAGTTTGAAAAAGAGTTTGAGCTCAACGACATTCGTAACCTTTTAAATCAAATGCCCGGCGTTACTGTTCAAGACAATCCAGACACAAACACTTATCCGATGCCTATTTTTGCGCACAACAAAGATGACGTTTTTGTAGGGCGAATACGTCGAGACGAAAGTATGCCAAACACTCTAAACATGTGGATTGTTGCTGATAATTTGAGAAAAGGTGCGGCTACCAACGCCATACAAATTGCAGAATACATGGTAGAACATGTATTCACTCCAGCCACATAATGCTCTCTATTGAAAACGTTTCTTTTAGCTATGGGGAACGCAAAACAATAACAGACCTCTCTCTTGATGTTAAACAAGGTGAATACCTTGCGGTTGTTGGCGAAAGTGGCTCTGGTAAAAGTACTTTACTAAAGCTAATTTATGGTGAATTTGATGTCGATGAAGGTAAAATCTCATGGAACGAATCTCGAGTTCTAGGCCCTAAAGACAAGCTTGTTGTTGGCCATGAGTTTATGAAGTATGTAGCACAAGAATTTAATCTAATGCCCTTTACCACAGTAAGTGAAAACATTGGAACACATCTTTCAAATTTTTTTCCAGAAGAAAAAGAAAAACGCATCAAAGAACTTCTTGAAGTTGTTGAGCTTGAAAAGTTTAGCAATACAAAAGTTAAACTACTCAGTGGGGGTCAAAAACAACGCGTCGCTCTAGCGAAAGCTATTGCAAAACAACCCGAGGTTATTCTGCTTGACGAACCTTTTAGTCATATTGATAATTTTAAAAAACAGTCGTTGCGTAAAAATTTGTTTCAGTTCTTAAAATCTAAAAATATTGCTTGTGTGGTGGCAACGCATGACAAAAATGATGTTTTGGCTTTTGCCGATCAAATGTTGGTGCTACAAGACGGTAAAGTACTTCTCAAAGGTACGCCTCGTGCGCTCTTTGAAAATCCTAGTCATGCATTGGTGGCTGCGTTTTTTGGCGATTATTGTGTGCTTGATGGGGTCATTTATTATGCACACCAAATTAAGTTATCCGAACAAGGATCCATAAAAGCAAAAATCAAACACAATTATTTTCAAGGAACGCATTACATGATAGAAGCTGAAACCAACAGCCAAACAGTATACTTCAATCACCCCTCTGCGCTTGAGGAAAAACAAACAGTATCTTTAGAAGTTAAAACAAATCTCTAAAAAATTTAGTAATTTAGTAGCAGTCCTAAAACCTGATTTCACATTAAACCACTGTGTTTTGTGTCTAAATTAAACTGTTATGGTTGCTGTTACTACTCATTTTGAAGACATTATAGAAAGACTTCCTCGTCATTTGCAACAATTTATTGCACCGCAAAATTACGACGAATATACACCAATCAATCAATCGGTTTGGCGGTATGTGATGCGTAAAAACATTATGCATTTGAAAAACGTCGCTCACGAATCCTATATTGAAGGGTTGAAAAAAACAGGAATTGAAATAGATACGATTCCAAGCATTTATGGCATGAATCGTATCTTGAAAGAAATTGGCTGGGCGGCTGTTGCGGTAGATGGATTTATCCCTCCGAATGCGTTTATGGAATTTCAGGCCAACAAAGTGCTTGTTATTGCGTCTGACATCAGACAATTAGAACATATAGAATATACACCAGCTCCTGATATTATTCATGAAGCTTCTGGCCATGCGCCCATTATTGCAAACCCTGACTATGCAGAGTTTCTAAGACGGCTTGGTGAAATTGGTGCAAAAGCAATTCTTTCAAAATATGACATTGATCTCTACGAAGCCGTTCGAAAACTTTCTATCTTGAAAGAAGCGCCTGGTGTAAGTGAAGATGAGATTATAGCCGCAGAAGAGGAGGTTAATGACCTCCAAAGCCAACACCACGAGTTTTCAGAAATGGCACAAATAAGAAACATGCAATGGTGGAGTGTAGAGTATGGGTTGGTTGGTTCTATGAATGATCCAAAAATATATGGTGCAGGGCTATTGTCCTCTATTGGAGAAAGTGAATGGTGTATGAGTGATAAGGTTAAAAAAATTCCTTACTCTATAGATGTGGCGCAAATGGGATTTGACATCACCAAACCTCAACCCCAGCTTTACGTTACACCAGACTTCGCATATTTGATGGAAGTTTTAGAAGAGTTTGCAAACACGCTCAGTATTCGACGAGGTGGATACAAAGGGCTGCAAAAACTCATTGACTCAAAAACCGTAGGTACTATAGAATTAAGTACTGGCTTGCAAATTTCTGGAGTATTTACAAAACTTATCCTCAACGAAGATCGTGAAGTCATTTATTTCAAAACAGAAGGGCTAACCGCATTGGCTTATAGAGACAAAGAGCTTATTGGTCATGGAATAGAGACACACAAGCATGGTTACAGTTCGCCTTTGGGGATGCTAAAAAGTGTAAACCTTCCCATTGAGAACATGACGCCAGTTGACCTAAAAGCATATAATTTATATGATGGGCAACGCTTATCTTTTGTCTTTGAAAGCGGAGTAACGGTCGAGGGGCTAAATATTACCGGAATAAGAAATGTAAAAGGAAAAATTATGGTGATTCAGCTTGAAGACTGTACCGTAACCTACAAAGGAGAAGTGCTTTTTAAGCCAGAATACGGGGTGTTTGATATGGCTATTGGGAATAAAATTGTTTCGGCCTTTGCTGGTGCGGCAGACAGCAATTCTTTTCCTAACTTATATTCCGCCTCTAAAACAAAAACTATTAAAGCAAAAAAAACAGAAAAAGAAATTGAACTAGAAACCCTATACCAACGCATTCGGATATATAGAACAACCTCTAAATATACTGATAAAGACCTAAGTGAGGTTTTTAACACTTTGGTTAAAAACCACAAAAACGACTGGTTGTTAGCTTTGGAGCTTTTGGAGCTCACAAAAACGACGGGTTTAATTTCAGAAATTAAATCTCACTTAAATTTAATCTCTAAAAATAGGCCTGAGTTGAGTCACCTCATCAATTCTGGAATTGAGCTTGTTAAAGCCCCTGTTATGTTATGATTGAAAACCTTTTTATTATCTTTATACAAAATCAACTTTAAAACTAAATTGTTATGTCACTTTTCATGTACCCCTTTATTTTCTTTGGCGCACTTATTGTTTTTGCTGCCTTTTTTGTTGTCAAACAGCAAACTGCCGCCGTAGTAGAGCGCTTTGGTAAATTTCAAAGCATTCGCCACTCTGGACTTCAACTTAAAATTCCTTTGATAGACCGCATCGCTGGTCGTTTGAGTTTAAAAATCCAACAGCTCGACGTTATTGTAGAAACAAAAACACTTGATGATGTTTTTGTTCGCCTTAAAGTCTCTGTTCAATATAAAGTTATTCGAGAAAAAGTGTACGAAGCATTTTATAAGCTCGATTATCCACATGACCAAATCACTTCATATGTGTTTGATGTTGTGCGCGCTGAAGTTCCTAAGATGAAGCTCGATGATGTGTTTGTCAAAAAAGACGACATTGCAATCGCTGTAAAAACAGAACTTAACGATGCGATGATGGTGTTTGGTTATGACATTATAAAAACACTTGTGACGGATATTGATCCAGATGCGCAAGTGAAAGAAGCAATGAACCGTATTAATGCTTCCGAGCGCGAAAAAATTGCAGCGCAATTTGAAGGTGATGCCGCCCGTATTTTAATTGTCGAAAAGGCAAAGGCAGAAGCCGAAAGTAAGCGCCTGCAAGGGCAAGGTATTGCAGATCAGCGTCGAGAAATTGCGCGCGGATTGGAAGAATCTGTAGAAGTGTTGAATAAGGTTGGTATTAATTCTCAAGAGGCCTCTGCGCTGATTGTTGTTACTCAACATTACGACACACTTCAGTCTATAGGTGGTGAGTCTAATAGCAATTTAATTTTATTGCCAAACTCTCCACAAGCCGGAAGTAATATGTTGAACGATATGGTTGCCAGTTTTACGGCTAGTAATCAAATTGGTGAGGCGATGAAAAACCAAAAGAAGAAAAAAGAGGATTAAACTATTTTATTATTTCCTAAAATTTTGCCTCGGCGGCTAGCATTTCATTGCTATCGGTTGAGGCTTTTTCTATAAATTCATTAATCGCTGAATTTCGCTCTTGCCCGTTTTTTAATAATTCTTTCAAAGCAATCATTACCGCAATACGTGTCCCTACTTTTTTGGCGGCTGTTCCGAAAAGGGGGGCCAATTCTTCATAAAGGACCGCTACTGAAAGCTTTTGTATCTCCGCTTTTACTTTATGTTGTTTGTGTTCAGGTAAGTTTGTGTACTTTTTGCCGAGTTGTTTTATAACATCTATCGCTTTGCGTTTGGCATGTTGTTTTACTGGCTGGCTCGTTTTTGAGTTTGTTTTTGTTTTTGTTTTTTGCTTTGCCCAACTGTCTCTTAATCCTACTGTTTTGTTAAAGACAACTTTAGAGTCGGTCGTGTCTTGGTCTACGCAAAAATATCCTATGCGTTGGAATTGAAAACGGTCATTTGGCTTTACATTAGAAATATTTGGCTCCACAAAGGCGGTGGTTTTTGTAAGTGATGAAGGGTTCAAAAAGGTCATAAAATCTTCCTCTTGGGTATCTGGTGCTTCATGAGAAAAAAGGCGATCATAGGCCCTAACTTCAGCTTCTACGGCGTGATCTACAGAGGCCCAATGCAGTGTTCCTTTTACTTTTCGAAGACTTTCTTGTGTGCCGCTACCGCTTAAGCTTTTTGAATCATAGGTACAGTGGATTTCACTTATTATCCCATCTTTGTCTTTTATTACAGATTCCGCTTTAATAATATAAGCGTTCTTTAGACGCACTTCTTTTCCAAGTGATAAACGGAAGTATTTATTGTTCGCTTCTTCTTTAAAATCGCTTTTTTCAATATATAATGTCTTAGAGAAAGGTAGTTTCCTGCTTCCTGCTTGATCATCCTCGGGATTATTTTCTGCTTCCAAAAACTCTGTTTCTCCTTCGGGGTAATTTGTAATTACCAATTTTACTGGATCTAAAACAGCCATTATTCTTGGTGCTGTTTTGTTTAAATCTTCGCGTACACAAAATTCGAGTAGTGATACATCAATCACATTGTCTCTTTTGGCAACACCTATAGTGTCTATAAATTTTTTGATGGCATTTGGCGTATACCCTCGACGTCTCAATCCAGAAATTGTTGGCATTCTAGGGTCGTCCCAACCAGAAACGACACCTTCTTGGACAAGTCTGAGTAATTTTCTCTTACTCATAATGGTATAACTCAGGTTTAGACGTGCGAATTCCCGTTGCTTTGGAAGTGTAGGATAATCTTCTTTACTGTACGCATAAACACAATGCTTGAACCAATTGTATAGCTCGCGGTGAGGTTTAAATTCTAAAGAGCATAGGGAGTGTGAAATTTGTTCTATATAATCACTTTCGCCATGCGTCCAATCGTACATTGGATAGATGCACCATGTTGAGCCTGTTCTATGGTGTGGTGCGTGTAATATGCGGTACATAATAGGATCGCGCATAAGCATATTGGTGTGTTTCATGTCTATTTTAGCGCGCAAAACATGAGTACCTGCTTCGTAATCGCCATCGCGCATATGATAAAACAAGGAAAGGTTTTCTTCTGGTGTTCTGTTGCGGTAAGGGCCATCTACTCCTGGTTGAGTTGGTGTTCCTTTTTGCTCAGCCATTTGTTCGCTAGATTGTGAATCTACATAGGCTTTTCCTTCTTTGATCATTAAAACCGCCCATTCAAAAAGTTGATTAAAGTAGTCAGATGAAAAACATTCTTTGTCCCATTTGTAGCCCAGCCATGCAATATCCTTTTTTATAGCATCTACATAAGCTTGTTCTTCTTTTGTTGGGTTGGTATCGTCGAATCTTAAATTGACAGGCGCATTGTATTTTTCACCCAAACCAAAGCTAATACCTATAGCTTTAGTATGCCCAATATGAAGATATCCATTCGGTTCTGGAGGGAATCTAAAGCGTAATTGCTCTACAGCCAACCCGTTTTTAAGGTCGTCGTCAACAATTTGTTCTATGAAATTGAGTGGTTTGTTGCTGTCTATCGCCATATGTTTTTGTGTTGAGCACATATTGTGCAACAAAATTAATCAATTAAAAAGATTGTGAATATATCTTTAAGAGAAATGTTACTTTTGTAGAAATAAAAAAAAGAATGGGAATTATAAAAGTTGAAAACATAAGGGTTTTTGCGCACCATGGGTGTCTAGAGGAAGAAACAATTATTGGTAGTAATTACAGGGTTGATGTTTCAGTACGCGCAGATCTCGATAAATCGGCTCAAACGGATGCGCTTTCTGATACTGTTGATTATGTTACCTTAAACGCTATTGTTGTTGAAGAGATGGCTTGCCCTTCAAAACTTTTAGAAACTGTCGTTCAACGTATTATAAACCGTGTTTTTGAGGTGTGCCTTGAAGTAGAGTGGGTTTGGGTTTCTGTTTCAAAACTGAACCCCCCAATTGGTGGTGATGTTGAAAAGGTAACTGTTGTTTTGGAACAAAATCGAGCTTAAAGCTCCGGAACAATAACATTTAGCGCCGCTTTTCTCACTGAGATTTCAAGCTCTTTTGAATCAATGGTTACAGACTCTCCATCAAGCTGAATAAGGAAGTGGTCTTCTTCTTTATTGATAACACCCATCTTTTTTGTTAAAAAATATTCTGCTTTTTTGAATTTTTTGTTTCTAAAAAAAATAATTTGTGTGGCGAATTTTAATATTTGAAAAAAAGAAAGTTGATTGGTTAATACAACATCTAGTTTGCCGTCCTGTAAAGATGCTTGGGGCGTAAAAGACATATTATACCCCATTTCGTTTGAGTTAGATATGAATAAAACGAAGGGGGTAATTGTTTTTTTAAAATCCCCAATTTCAAGGTCTACTTTTAAAGATGGGGGTTGGGACCATACTGCTTTTAAAGTAGCACGAAAATATGATATAAATTGACGCTTCTTAAGTCCAGCATAATAATTAACGACTTTAGCTCCGACACCAATACTCATGTTGCTAAAGAATAAATATTCGTTAACGACTCCGACATCTATTTTAATTGAGTTACAGCTCTTTATAGTTTCTAATGCTTTCAACAACTCGTTGGGTATGTTTAGGTGTGCTGCTAATCCATTACCAGAACCAAATTTTATTATCCCTAAAGGTATTTGTGTGTTGACTAGTTGTGTAGCAACTTCGTTAACAGTACCATCTCCACCACAAGCGACAATAATATCAGCACTTTCTTTTATGGACCGTTTGGTCAGTGAAGAAATATTATTTTCATGTTGCGATACTTTTAAAACCACCTCATAATCTTGGTCTTTAAATACCGACGATATAAGGTCAAGATTTAGATGGTTTTGACCTTTGCCAGAAATTGGGTTTAGAATAAAATGTATGCTTTTTTTTGTGTTCAAGAGTTTTGTTTGATTTGTATGTTTTAGGTATTAATTTTTATTTCTCTTGTGTGTCCTGTTTTTTTACGTAAATTTGCAATCCTTTTTGGCGTCTTGGCCGAGTGGCTAGGCAGAGGTCTGCAAAACCTTTTACAGCGGTTCGAATCCGCTAGACGCCTCCAAAAATAAAAACCACAACCTCGTTGTGGTTTTTTTATCTAATTTCTTCTATAATTTGTGTTGGGTTTAGTTTGTCTTTAGGTAAAAATCCTTTTGTTATTAGGGTTATACCGCTAATGATTAATAATATACCTAAGGCTTTTTTTATATTCAAAATCAATCCAGTTGTTAGATAGCTCTTTAGTCGTTTTGCTAATAAAATCTTTATAATATCCGTAAAAAAATATGCGAGAATTAATGTACAAAAAAAGATTAAGAAACGATTTATATTTCCTTCTAGGTTTGGTCCTACAACAATGATTATTCCTAGCCAAAATACTAGAACCCCAATGTTTATAAAGTTCAATAAAAAACCCTTCATAAACAATTGAAAATAATTGTTTTTAATTGGTGCTTTTAGATTAGTTTCTAAATCTGATTTTTTGGTTTTTTTGGAGAAAATCACAACACCATAAACAGTTAATAATGTTCCTCCAAAAATATAGAGACCGGGTTGGTTACTTAAGTTTTCTAAAAGTTGATAGCTACTAAAATATGCTAATAAAATGAAGAAAATATCGGCAACAATTACTCCTAAATCAAATGCAACAGCTGCTCTAAACCCTTTTACAATACTCGTTTCTAAAAGCACAAAAAACACCGGTCCTATCATAAAAGATAAAAAGAATCCTAACGGTATGGCTGCTTGTATATCTTCTAACACTTGAAGTTAATCTTTAAAAATAATGCGTCCTCCAAAAAGTTTATTTTGTTTCAATTGTTTTGGTGTTCCATAAATCAAAACATCACCCCCTGAGAAAATCTTCACGTCCAAAACTTTTACTGTATTAACTTTTGCAACCCCTCCTGCTTTTATAAATAATGATGTATGTTGTGCTTCTGTTTTACTGCCATTATATTGACCACCTGTTCTAATATTGAGCTGCTGTCTTTCTGTGTTTCCGATAGTTTTTACAACACCACCTGTCACACTTTTTACTATGAGTAGCTTTGTATTAACTTGAGCAGATATTTGTCCTCCCTCTTGTGTTTTTAATTCTAATTCGTACTGTTTTATGGGGTCTTTTGCTGTAATGATTGCTCCCTCATTCGCATCTATCTTATCAACAGATGTATAATAAAGTTTAACTTTTGTGTCTTCTCCGTTAAACATTTTATCTAATTTCAATCTAATTTTTAAAGTATTGTTTTTTTGTACAATTCTAACATCTTGTGAGTTTTCTCCTGAAATCACAATTTTGTTTTGATCAGATTTAATAAGCTCTACATTAATAAGGTCATATACTTTAAGTTCAGAGAATTCTCCGAGGGTTTTTGTAATTGGTGTTTGCGCAAATATTTGTGTGCAAACCAGTAAGGAAATAAAAAATAACTTTTTCATATTTATAAATTTAGGTTAGAATAAAATCTAAGTGTCTTTTTAATAAATCAGCTTTCTTAACTTTAACGTGCACTTGATCGCCTAGTTGATATTTGTTTTTGGTACGCTCACCTACAAGTGCATAATTATCTTGATCAAAAGTATAATAATCTCCGCTTATATCCTTAATTCTTACCATACCTTCACATTTGTTTTCAATAACTTCTACATACATACCCCATTCTGTTACTCCTGAAATAACCCCAAGAAAAGAGGTGTCTTTTTTGTTTTGCATGTATTTTATCTGCATATATTTTATCGAATCGCGTTCTGCTTTTGTTGCTAAATTCTCCATAGCAGAAGAATGTTTACATTTTTCCTCGTATACATTTTCAGATGCTGATTTGTTTCCATCTAGGTAATATTGCAACAAACGGTGTGCCATAACGTCGGGATATCGTCGAATAGGGGATGTAAAATGACTATAAAAATCAAAAGATAGACCATAATGGCCAATATTGTTTGTTGAATATTCTGCTTTACTCATACAACGAATAGCTAATGTATCGACTAAGTTTTGTTCTTTTTTTCCCACAACATTTACTAATAATTTATTTAAGGAAGAACTAATTTGGTTAGGGTCTTTTAGATTAAGTTGATGTCCAAACTGAGAAACAACACGTTGCAAGATTTCTAATTTTTGTTGGTCAGGAACATCATGTATTCTGTAAATAAATGTTTTCTTAGGGGATTGTTTTCCTATAAATTCTGCCACTTTTTTGTTCGCTAATAACATGAATTCTTCTATAAGTTTATTAGCATCTTTTGATGTTTTAAAATAAACGTTTTTGGGTTCATTTGTTGAAGATAAATTGAATTTTACTTCCATTTTATCAAAAGAAATAGCACCATTATTCATACGTTCCGACCTTAAAATTTTAGCTAATTCATCTAATTTTAAAATCGCTTCTTTAATTGGTTTTGAAATGGTATGTGTGTTTTTATTTAAAGCTATATTTTCTGGTATTGTAGTGTCTTGTGTTTCTATAATATGTTGCGCTTCTTCATAACTGAAACGAGCGTCGCTATAAATAACTGTTCTTCCAAACCATTGATCTATTAATTCTGCTTTTTTATTAAGTTCAAAGACAGCAGAAAATGTATATTTTTCCTCATGTGGGCGTAAAGAACATGCATTGTTTGATAACACTTCAGGGAGCATAGGTACAACGCGATCCACGAGATAAACTGAAGTTGCGCGTTCATAAGCTTCATCGTCTAAAATTGTACCCTCTTTTAAATAATGGGAAACATCTGCTATGTGAATTCCTATCTCATAATTTCCATTCTTAAGAACTTTAAAAGACAGTGCATCATCAAAATCTTTAGCATCTTTTGGATCAATAGTAAAGGTTAATGTTTGACGCATATCGCGTCTTTTTTTTATTTCTTCTTCTGTTATAGAAGTATCTAAAGCATTTGCAAAATCTTCTATTTCTTTTTCAAATTGATGTGGAAGACCATATGCAGCGAGTATAGCATGTATTTCGGTTTGATGATCTCCTGCATCTCCTAAAACGTCTATAACTTTTCCTGTTGGACAATCTGCTTTTGAAGGCCATTCTACAATTTTTACTAAAACTTTTTGACCTTCTTTTGCATTTTTAATTTTCTTTAATGGTACATATATATCTACGGGCATTTTCTTGTTGTCAGGTATAACAAATGCAAAGTTTTTATTGATTTGAATAACGCCTACATATTCTGTTTTTGAGCGTTTTGTTATTTGTATTATTTCTCCTTCAAATCTTCCTTTCTTTTTTCTATTTAAAATATAAAATTCTACTTCGTCTCCATAAAGGGCACCCATTGTTTTGTTTGACGGAATAAAAACATCTTCTTCAAAATCTTCAGAAATCACATAACCAGATCCTCGTGCGCTGAGGTCAAAAACACCAGAGTAATATTTATCCTTCTTTTTTATTTTATAAACACCTCTTTTGGTTTCTTCTATTTGGTTGGAAATCATTAGATAATGAATACATTCTATAACCTCTGCTCTTCTTCTTGGATTATGTACTCCAAGCTTCATAGAAATTTGTTTGTAATTTAAAGATGGGGAAGTATTAAGTATAGAAAGAATGCGCGAAGTATGCTTTTTGAAAGCACTTGACTTTTTTTGTTTTTTTGGCATTATAGCTTTTTGATTATAACAAAATTACAATTTTAATTATGGCTTTTGTTAGCTTAAAATGAACTTTATCCACATTATACATCATAAATATATTTTTTTTATAAATTTTAAAATCTAATTTGTTATTATGATTGCTTGTTAATAGCTGTAATAACTTTAATTTTTTTTAAAATACTATCTGTTAACTATTTAAATTTTTAATAATTAGAATGTTTATAACCTTACTTAAATTTTAAATAAGTTACTCATTAAAAATAATAAGTAAAGTTTGATAGTATAATTTTTTTGTTATTATGAAATTATTTCATTCATTCTAATTATTTTTTTTATAAACTATGTTTATTTATCAACAGGATATAAATAAAGGAATTAACAGTGTTATTTTTTTGTAAGTTTACACATCTTCAATAAATTATAAATAAATGAAAATTGCTATAGGAAACGACCACGCTGGAACAGATTATAAATTCAAAATTGTTGCACACCTTAAATCCAAAAATATAGAGGTAATAAATCATGGAACTGATGATAATGAAAGTGTTGATTATCCAGATTTTGTTCATCCCGTTGCAAAAGATGTGGAGCAAAAAAAAGTTGATTTAGGTATTTTATTATGTGGAAGCGCAAATGGTGTTGCAATGACAGCAAATAAATACCAAAACATTAGGGCGGGATTATGTTGGAATAATGAAATCGTATCATTAATAAAACAACACAACAATGCAAATATTTTATGTATTCCTGCTCGATATACAACTGAAGAAGAAATAATTACAATGGTAGATACCTTTATAAATACAGATTTTGAAGGCGGTAGACATCAGCGAAGAGTAAATAAGATTCCAAGTTGTTATTAACCCTTATGATTTATGTTACCAATTGTTGTAAAATCATTTAAGGAACTTTCAAAATTAGAACTATATAATATTCTAAGACTCAGAGCGGAGGTTTTTATTGTAGAACAAAATTGCATTTATCAAGATATTGATAATAAAGACCATAAAGCTCATCATGTTATGTTGTTGAAAGAAGAAAGTATTATTGGTTACACGCGAATTTTTGGTCCTGGTGATTACTTTGATGAAGCAAGTATTGGTCGTGTTGTTATTTCCGAAAATGAACGACATAATAATTATGGATCAGATCTAATGAACGCTTCTATAAATTTCATTCATAATCAACTTCAAGAACAAGTTATAAAAATATCCGCGCAGTGCTATTTAGAAAAGTTTTATAAAGGTTTAGGTTTTATTCCAAAAGGAGAATCTTACTTAGAAGATGGTATACCGCATGTTGCGATGTTACTTAAACAATAAAATTTATTTTTTTATATACGTTATTTCAATTTCTACCCTACGGTCAAATTTAGGGTCACCACCTAATGGATACTTATGTTTTAAACCAACGTATTTCATTCTTTTTTTAGCAACACCATTTTTTATTAAATATTCATAAATATAACGTGCACGCGCAAAAGATAAATTTCTTTTTCCTGTCCCTCTATCTACCGCATCTCTACCGTATGCTGTACAACACACATGACCTTTTATAGTAAAATATATATCGTTTTTATCACGAAGTGTTCTAGCTATTTTCTCAAGAACAGGTATTGATTCTTCAAGAACATAACTATAGCCTGTTCTAAACAATATTTTATCTAAAACAATTTTATCCCCAACTCTTAATTCACTTTCTAAAGTGATGGGTTTTTTACGGTCATCTTCAACGTTCTTAGGTTTTTCTTTTTTAGGTATATTATATTCTACCTCTATTTCAACTTTTCGATTCAAACCTCTAATTACATTTAAATCTTCAGTAGCAATTATTTTTAATAATATTTCTCCTTTTCCATCGACATTACTAATGAGTTCTTCTTTTATTCCAGTTGATGAAAAAATTTGTTTTATAGCATCAGCCCGATTTTGTGAAAGATTTAAATTATAATGATCCGAACCACGATCATCACAAAAACCATATATAGATATTCTTTTTATTTTTTTCAGTTGAAGACTCTGGATAAAAAACAAAAGTCTATTTTTTTCAGTTTCCAAAACCTCATATTTATCGGTTTCAAAATAAACCACATGTTTTTGGTTTGATTGGGCAATCAAACTATTAAAAGAAACAATTAAAAAGAAAATCAATTTTGGCATACTTCAATATATTCAATTTATTTTAAAAGTGAATAATACCTTGGTGAATCTTTAAGAATAGATTTTGCTTCCTGTATAGCGGTATTTTTTGATAATGAATATTGATACATCCCCTCTCTGTAAAAATTACGCTTAACAATTTCTTCAGACAGTTGCCACAGGATTCTTTTCTTTGATTGATTAAAAACTAATTTTTTTTCTATTTCTAAAGATTTACGAATGTTTTCTAAAGAAGCACTTATGTTGTTTAAATCTTCTTCTTCACTATAATCAAAAGCTTTTTTTAGATGCTTTTCTGTGTTTGTATTTAACGAAAAACCTTCAGCAAAGCAATAGGTTTTAAATGCTTCAAAGATCGAAGGTTCTAATTCAAAGCTTTCCAGTTCAGTAATTGAATGTGTTGTACAGTAGTCGTTAGAGAAATTAAAAAACAGATTTTCGTTTTTAAGATTAGTAATAATATCAAACTTATCAATTGTGTTTATTGTGATATCGGGCTTTATTCCGCCCCCATCAAATACTGTTCGTCCATTTTTTGTTTTAAATGCTTTATAGTCTTCCTTTTTTGTTCTTTGTGCATTTCCACTCTCTAAGCGTTGTCCATAGTTTAAAGCTTGAATACATCGCCCAGAGGGTATAAAATATCGAGAAATAGTGATTTTAACTTGTGCGCCATAAGGTAGAGGTTTAGGTTGTTGCACAAGACCTTTACCAAAACTACGATTTCCTACAACTACTGCACGATCTAAATCTTGAAGAGCACCCGCCACAATTTCACTTGCTGATGCACTTCGCTCATTGATAAGAACAATTAAGGGAATATCTTCGCTGATAGGTTGTTTTTGTGTAAAAAATTGGGTGTTGTATTGTTCAATATTTGATCGTGTTGAAACAATAAGTTGATTTTTTGGTACAAAAAGATTGACAATTTTTACTGCTTCTTGAAGCAACCCACCAGGGTTGTTTCTTAAATCAAGAATTAATCCTTTGGCTTCGTCAATGAGTAGAAATTTTAAAGCAAACTCTACTTCTTGAGCTGCACTTCTAGAAAAACGATCAAGCGCAATGTATCCAATCCCATCCTCAAGCATTTGGTATAGTGGTACTGCTTTTGGTTTTTCCTCACTTCTAATTAATTCTACTTCATTTTCTTTATCACCTCTTTTAAAAGTAACCTTTACGGTAGAATTTTTCTTTCCTTTAAGCAATAGTTCTGCTTGTTGAAAAGAATCGGAGAGTGTTATACCATTAATTTTAATAATTTCATCACCAGCTTTTAGCCCAGCATCATCTGCAGAAAACCCTTTAAAGGGCTCCTCTACAAATAGTTTTTTATCAATAACTTTCATCTTTGCACCAATCCCAACATAAACACCAGATTGATAAATTTTTGCATTCTCAACATCTTGCTCACTGCTATAAACTGTGTAAGGATCTAGTTCTGAGAGCATATGCTTTACACCATCTTCCATAAGTTCTGCAGGATCTGTTTTATCTACATAACTCATATTAATTTCCTTAAAAAGCGTATTGTATATCTCTATTTGTTTTGCAATTTCAAAAAAATCGTAACGGAATCCTGTTAGTACAACGGCAATAATAACCACAACCACTGTAAACCCTATATTTTTAATTAAAGAGCGATTCATAAGTTTTTATGTTTTATTTTCTTAGCGATATTATGAAATTTTCCCTCTATTTCTTCCCAATTAGGTATACTTTTACCAGTATAAATAGCCATGAAATTGTATGGCTTTTTTGTGTCTTTTATTGTATCAAACAAATGTAGTTCTGCAGCTGCACGCAGTTGTCTTTTTATACGGTTTCGCCGCACTGCTAACTTAAAGTTCCGCTTTCCAACAGAAACCCCAAACCCAGAGTTTTGACTTTCTAAATAAATTATCCTAAGCGGAAAATCATTGATAGAAGCACCTTCTTCAAATAGTCGTTCTATTTGTTTTTTACCTTTCAGTTTTTTCACGTTTTTCTATACTTAAGCTATTATTTTTCTTATTAATATCGGCAACTTTTTGTTCAGGATCAATTTTGACTTGTTGAATATCACTATTGTTTTCGACTGCAAATGAATAGGTTGGATAGGCCCACGCCCAATCATTCAAAATTTTGGTAGATTTTTGTACGGGCTTTTCGCCGCGCATCATTTGTATAGGGATGTAAAACCTTTTTTTGTTTCCATCATTAAAAGTAACCTCAACCTCAACAGGCATTGGCATAATCCCTATTCGCTCCAGAGTAATCTCTTTATTTTGTCCTTTTTTCTCAATTGATTTTACAGCATAATCAATAGTATTGTTTGTTTTAGTCCAGTCGGTCAAATACCAATCAAGTTCGAGTCCAGAAGTATGCTCTGCACACCTTATAAAATCATTTGGCGTTGGGTGTTTAAAGGCCCATAAATCATAGTATTTTTTAAGTGTTTTGTTAAAAGCATTTTCACCGATAATATACTTTAATTGTCGTAAAAAGATAGCGCCTTTTACATAAGAGGCCACACCGTATGCTGCGTTATAGTGGTATCGGTCTGCATGTGTGCTTTGCGGTTGTTCTTTTCCGCTAAGAACCAAACCCGTGTAGCGTTTGTATGCGTTTTCAAAATATTTTTTTTCATCAACCCCAACAACCGCAACTTCTGCCATCGTACAGATGTATTCTGTAAACCCTTCATCCATCCAAGGGTGTTTACCTTCATTGGTTGCCATCAAGAACTGAAACCACGTATGAGCAAGTTCGTGAGATGTCACTCCTACGAGACTCTCAAAACTACGTTTTCCAGTAATGAGCGTGCACATTCCATATTCCATCCCACCATCTCCACCTTGTATAACAGAGTATTGTTCATATGGGTATGGCCCTATGTTTTCACTAAAAAAAGCCATAAGCTTTTCGGTGATGGGCTGTAAATCTTTCCAATATTTTTTATACTCTTCTTCAAGTGTATTTTTATAATAAAAATGAAGCGTTGGCCCATTATCTATTTGTAATATATCATGAATATAATCTGGGTCTGCAGCCCACGTAAAATCATGAACATTTGGCGCTACAAAATGCCATGTGTTTGTTTTTTTATTTCTTTTTTTAGACTTAGGTGTAATTTTTATGTCTTCAGCATTTTGCAGGTATCCAGTTCCGCCCACTATGTATCGGCTGTCAATATTCAATTTAAGCTCAAAATTTCCCCAGACACCATGAAATTCTCTACCAATATAAGGATCGGCATGCCACCCCTCGAAGTCGTACTCTGCTAGCTTTGGATACCACTGCGCCATGGACAGCGCAACACCCTCAGCGCTATTTTTTCCCGACCGCCTTACAATAAGCGGCACTTGACCTTCAAAGGCCATTTCAAAGGTGGTTTGCTCACCAGGAGCTATTGGCCGATTAAGATCAACCTCCAAAATTGTTCCTACGACTCTTGTGTTTAATTTCTTTCCGTTTTGAACCAAATCATGGACAACCAAATACCCTTGATCTTCTTTTGATAAGTTTTGAATCCTGTTCATCACTCTACTGTCCGGGTCAGTTATTGTCCGGGAACGCACATCCATTTCACTTTCAGGTTGAAAAGCATTAAAATACAAGTGAAAAAATACCTTATTTAGTGTGTCTGGAGCGTTGTTGGTGTAAACTATTTTTTGGGTTCCGGTATAATTAAATGTTTCCACATCCATTGCCACCTCCATTACGTAATCGACATGTTGTTGCCAATAGCCCACACTGTTTCTTTGTGCAAAGCAAATGGAGCTATACCCAAGCATAAAAATTAGAATAATCAATGTTTTTTTCATTTCAATAGAGTTATTTAGATTGTTGAGAAGCCATTATTAAGGCATTGTAGGCATTTACTAATTTTTCCGATTTACTAAGCGTATTAAATTCGACAACACTTCCATCCTCAAGACTCACCTTTTTATTAATAGGCAAACCAGATTCCATTATGATTTTTTTCACCTGTGCGGCTTTTAAATTAGGGTATTGAGAAAAAATAAGAGCAGCAATACCAGCGACCAACGGGGCGGCCATGGAGGTGCCTTGTGCAAACTCGTATTTATTTTTAGGATAGCTTGAGAAAATTTGTTCGCCAGGCGCAAAAACATCTACACTGCTTTTTCCGTAGTTAGAGAACCCTGCCACTAAGCCAGAGTCATAGTTGTATGTTGAAGCACCAACTTTTAAAAAGGTGTCAGAAACTTCTACACCTGTTCCAATTTGATCATCAGGGTAGTTTTCTACTTCATCAGTATTACTGCCATCGTTTCCGGCGGCAGCCACAATTAAAACATCGTTTTTTCCAGCATAAGTAATAGCATCTCTTACCCAATCGCTATGGTCTGAAAATCCTTTTCCAAAACTCATATTGATGACTTTTGCACCATTATCTACAGCGTAGTAGACCGCTAAAGCAACATCTTTATCATACTCATCGCCATTGGGCGTATTCCTAATTGCCATTATTTTTACGTTATCAGCCGCACCATTTATACCTATTCCATTGTTTCTCTTAGCAGCAATAATTCCTGTTACGTGTGTACCGTGGCTACGGCCTTCCTTAGGCATAACATTGTTATTGCCATAATCTTTATCGTTTAAATCATTAGGGTTGTCATTTACAATAGACCGTCCATCATAATCAATATTGAGATGATAATCCAGACGCTCATTAAAAGATTTTAAATCCTTTCCAAGATCTTTTTTAAGATCGGCAATGGACTCATAGCCAAAACCATAGGATTGTTTAATTATGCTGAGGTGTTGTCTTAACGTCGGGTCTTTTGTGGTAATTTCATATATATCTTTTTTGGTAAAAGAATCTTTTTTTAGGTAGTCCAAAACAGCTTTCTCAGAAGCATTTACTTGCTCCAGAATTGAACCATACTGTTGTTTTAATCCAATGTATTTGACCCTTTCTTTACGGTGCAAATCTTCGGCTTCGCTATATCTTGGGTGTGCGTCGTTTTTGCTTGCCAACAACCGCACATATTCCAATTGCTCATTATTGGCCTCCCCTAAAAAGTTCCATCCGTTTATATCATCTATATAGCCATTTTTGTCATCATCTATACCATTGTTTGGCACTTCGTCTTCGTTGATCCAGATATTTTCACGAAGGTCTTCGTGTGTTATATCAATACCAGAATCAATAACAGCGACGACTACTGTTTTGCTTTTTGGTTTTACAATTTTTTCATAAGCAAGATTTAAACTAACCCCTGGAATCGTATCCTTTTTTAGGTCAAAATGACTCCAGTTTTTTTCCTCTTCTTCAGTTAAGGGAGAGAACTTTATAGGGGTCTGATCAATATTCTCAATAGGTGTAGAGAGAACAGGAGCTGTAGAGCCACAGCTGTTAAACAAATAGAATCCTAAAAAAATAAGGCATCTTAGGGCATAATTTAAGGTTAAGTGTTTCATGATTTAAAATATAGAGTTAAAAGAATGGGTTTTATCTAGCCGAACTCCCTTTTCAGTCTGTTGGACTGTAATAATTTCGTGTTCAGCGTCGTGCTCCAAAAATAAATAATAATTTTGACTTGCAGCCAGATTGAGAAAAACCTCTTTTTCTTTGAGAGTGATTAAAGGTCTCGTGTCGTAGCCCATAATAAAAGGTAAAGAAACATGCCCAGCCGTAGGCAATAAATCAGCCATAAAACACAATGTTTTTTCCTTATATTTTATCATCGGAATCATTTGTTTGTCGGTATGTCCGTTGGCAAAGAAGATGTCAAAACCTAGAGCGCTGTTTTTTAAAATATCACTTTTTGGGTTTGCAATATATTTCAGATGACCAGATTTTTCAATAGGGTTAATGTTTTCTTTCAAGAAAGAGGCCTTTTCTCTTTTGTTTGGGTTTTTTGCCCACAACCAATGATCTTGATTGCTCCAATAGGTAGCATTTTTAAAGGTGAGTTGATAGTTCGTTTTGTTTTTATTCCATTCTACACTACCTCCGCAGTGGTCAAAATGTAAATGTGTTAAAAAAACATCCGTTACATCGTCCTTATGGAAGCCGTGTTTGGCAAGCGCCTGCTCAACACCTTGTTCGCCCCAGCGATAGTAGTAATTAAAAAACTTTTCCGACTGTTTGTTTCCCATACCCGTATCAATCAAAATAAGACGGTTGCCATCTTCAATCAAAAGACAACGCGCCGCGATGTCAATCATGTTGTTATGGTCGGCTGGATTTGTTTTGGACCAAATCGATTTTGGAACTACCCCAAACATAGCGCCACCATCAAGCTTAAAATTTCCAACGTTTAAAACATAAAGTTTCATTGCTCTTCAATTTTGGTTTTTAGACGGCTTCCAAAATCAAGCAGAAGCTTGGTTTCTTTGACACTAGCGATTCTTTCCTTATTAAAAATAATTAACGCCTCCCCATTGGATTCTACATGATAGTAGGCATTACTTTCAAAAAACCGAACGATATCTGCATTGAAAAAGGATTGGATTTCTTTTTGCTTTTCTCCATTTAAATAAAATCGTTTCGAAAAGTCATTTTGATTGGGAATATTAATATCCTTTTGTCGTGTTAGTGCATAGAAACGCTCTAAAAGTCCTTCTTTAATTAGAGTAAATTCAGGTATTTTTTTGCTTAATTTTATATATAACATGGTGGAGCGCACAACTTCTTTTGCAATAAACTCTCCTTCAGAAAATGTAATATCAAAAAGGGAGCTTCCGCCATTTTCATTAAATAGATGGTTGTACGTGTGTTCAATTTTTTTTGTTTTAAAAAACATAAAATTTTCTAGATGAGAAGCAAAAGATTGCTTTTCTGGATTGTAGCTCAAATTGAAATTTGAAGCTACTACTTCTAAATCTTTTTGACGCTTGGTTTTGGTGTTGTTCATTAGACTAGGGATTGGCAAAAGGCGCCTTAAAGCAAATGGATGTTCCGATTTTGCATCTAACATGTCCATGCCAATAATTTCAATATTTCCTCCTTTTTTGTGAAACAGCTCTTGATAGTCGTGAAGGTTTTCCATAACGGAGTGATCTACAAACTCACACATAGAGAAATCAATTATAACATCGTTTTGCTCCGGAATAACACTTAATTTATTCTTTAGGTTATTAAAATTTAGAAAGCTACAAAAGTGCTTAACGCTAATAAAATAGTTACCACCTTCCTCTTTATACATCAGGACATTGGGTTTGACAATATTTTTAATGAAAAGCGTAATGCTTTTGTTTACAAAAATGTGGATAACAAAGGTTGCAATAAGCCCAGCTAAAATACCAGAAATTAATCCGACTTTTAGGGTTACGAAAAGTGTAGAAAGGAAAATAATAATTTGCTCTCTTCCAATTAAAAACACACGCTTAATCATTTCGGGCGCGGCTAGTTTATATCCTGTATAGACAAGTATAGCCATAAGTGCTGAAAGAGGTATTCTAGGAAGTTCTGTACTAAAGAGTAGTATAAAAAGCACTAAGAAACTGGCGTGAAAAAAGTTACCAAAACGATTTGACCCTCCATTACTGATATTTACCGAACTTGGAGCGATTACTGTGACCACATTAAGCCCACCTAAAAAACCACTAACAACAGTAGACAACCCAAGCGCTTTTATGTCTTTATTTACGTTAGACCTCCTCTTTTTTGGGTCTAGTTTATCAACGGCTTTAATGCTTAAAAGAGATTCGATACTAGCAATTAAGGTAAGAGCAACTACACTGCCCAGAAACTCTAGGGTGTATATTTTTTCAAAGTTTGGTTTTGGTAGAGTGTTTATAACCTCAGACAAACTAGGAATGTTAGGCATCATGTATTTTGGAGAAATTGGATTAGGAATTTTTAAGATAAATTCACAGTAGTAACTAAAACTAATAGAACATATAACGACCCACATTGGCGCTGGTATAAGTTGCAGGTATTTGTTTCTTATTTTTGAATAAAAAACCATAATAATCAAACTTAACACCCCTGCAATTGCCGCATTTTTTTGGCCCGAATCTGATAGCTGAAAGGCGGTAATTATTGTTTCAGGAATTGCAATCAAGTAGTCTACGGTATTGTCTTTTAAAATTTTATTACCAAGCATGATATGAAATTGCTTTCCTAAAATGATAAGCCCTATTGCCGCTAACACACCCTGAATCGCGGAAGACGGGAAATAATCTGCTAATTTACCAAGCCTCAAAAATCCTAAAATTAGAAGTAAAACTCCAGAACAAATAATAGCAGCATAAGTGCTCGTTAGGCCTAGCGTTGAAACGGCAACCAACACAACCCCAACAAGCCCTTTTCCAGGCCCTGAGATTGTTACAAAACTTCCGCCAAAAACAGCAACAATAACCCCTCCAACAATTGAGGTAATCACCCCAGCTATTGGGGGTGCATCGCAAGCCATCGCAAGCCCCAAACTTAAAGGAAGCGCAATAAGACTTACCACCAATCCAGAGAAAAGATTTCTTGGAATTGAAGAAATGGCGTGTTTTATGTTGTTTTTTTGTTTCATCTAATAATGAGTACGTCTGTGGGTAGTTCTCCTAAAATATGTTCTATGTCGTGGGGAAATAATCGATCCCAAAAACTTGTTTTCGTAGGAGCGTTCATAACCAATAAATCGGCGCGAACAACTTGTGCATAATGCCCAATAGAGTATCCTCTTTTTCCGAAAATAGGTTGAGACTTAATAGTAATGTCTTTTGAATATTCTAAGGGAACTTCCTGAAGCAATTTATTTACTCTTTGTTTTTCTCTATGTATTAACCGTTCTCTTATGATAGTAGATTGCCGTAATGTTTTGTCATCATCAACTTTAATATTGACTTCTTCTTGCGACACCTCTTCCACAACGGTTATCTTAGATGCTTTTAGTTTGTGACTCACATAAAACGCAAGACGGATTGTGTCTTGTGTTTTGGGATCTTTCAAGCCATTGACTACAATATGATTACAGGGTATTCGTTCTACAGATGGGTTGATCAATAGCAAAACAGAGCATGTGGCCTTTCGGGTAATTTCCCGTGCAATTGACCCTAAGTAATATTTAAAGAAACTTTCTTGCTTAAGCGCCCCTAACACCATTAAGTCAATAGCGTTGTTTTGTATTGACAAGAGAATAACTTCTACAGGATTACCAGGGAGAAAAACAACTTTAGAGATAAGCTTGTCTTTTTTGAAAACAGAAAGATGTTCGTCGATGATGGCCTTCTTTTTATTATCCTCCTTACCAACATGAATCAAAACAAGCTCACTTTTCATGAAAAGTGCAAGTCTGGCCGCTTCGTAGATATTCGCTTTTAGATTTGGCGAGAACGCAACTCCAATACCAATACGATTAAATTGAGTAGTGCTCAAATTTTTGAATTTTAAGTGCTTTTAAAGATATAGATTTCTTTAAAAATACAAAAATACTAAAAGCGTAAGGCTAATCATTGAGTTTTAGTACGGCCATGAAGGCTTCTTGAGGGATTTCAACACTTCCAACCTGACGCATTCTTTTCTTCCCTTTCTTTTGGTTTTCTAGAAGCTTTCGCTTTCGAGAAATGTCGCCTCCGTAACACTTTGCGGTTACATCTTTTCGAACAGCTTTTACGGTCTCTCTTGAGATGATTTTTGCGCCAATGGCCGCTTGAATTGGGATGTCAAATTGTTGTCTTGGGATAAGCTCTTTAAGTTTTCCACACATTTTTCGCCCAATTTTTTGTGCGCTATCGAGGTGTATAAGCGCCGATAAAGCATCAACCGACTGTCCATTAAGCAGCACATCTACACGCACCAATTTTGATACGCGCATACCGATAGGGCTATAATCAAATGAAGCATATCCTTTCGAAACGGTTTTTAGACGATCATAAAAATCAAATACAATTTCGGCAAGCGGCATATCAAAACTAAGCTCCACACGTTGTGTGGTTAAATATGTTTGATTGGTAATCTGTCCACGCTTTTCTATACACAATGACATGACGTTTCCAACAAAATCAGATTTGGTTATTATGGTTGCTTTAATATATGGTTCTTCTATTCTATCCAATGTTGATGGATCAGGAAGATCAGAAGGATTGTTCAACAGAATTACCTCATCTGGCTTTTTTCTGGTGTATGCATGATAAGATACGTTGGGCACGGTTGTAATGACCGTCATGTTGAACTCTCGCTCTAAGCGCTCTTGTATAATTTCTAAATGCAACATTCCTAAAAAACCACAACGAAAACCAAAACCAAGAGCTGCAGAGCTTTCTGCCTGAAATACGAGTGAAGCATCATTCAGTTGTAGCTTTTCCATGGACGCACGAAGTTCTTCATACTCTTCAGTGTCTACAGGGTAAATTCCAGCAAAGACCATTGGTTTTACGTCTTCAAAGCCATCGACAGCTTCTAAAGTTGGGTTTTTTGCATCTGTAATAGTGTCTCCTACTTTTACCTCTCTTGCATCTTTTATACCTGTTATGAGATAACCAACATCACCTGTTTTAATCTCATTTTTTGGGGTTTGTGTCAAGTTGAGTGTACCGACCTCGTCGGCGCTATATATTTTTCCTGTGGCAATAAATTTCACAGATTGACTTTTCTTTATACTTCCATTGACCACTTTGAAATAGGTTTCCACACCTCTGAATGAATTGTAAACTGAGTCAAAAACTAAAGCTTGAAGTGGTGCTTCAGGGTCTCCTTTTGGTGGAGGAATAAATTTAATAATTGCTTCCAAAATAGATTCAATTCCTAAACCAGTTTTTGCACTTGCAGGAATTACTTCACCAGCATCACAGCCCAAAAGATCAACAATGTCGTCTGTAACTTCTTCAGGATTTGCGCTCGGTAAATCTACTTTGTTGAGCACCGGAATAATTTCTAGATCATTTTCCAATGCAAGATATAAGTTAGAAATGGTTTGTGCTTGAATACTTTGGGCCGCATCTACAACCAATAGGGCACCTTCGCAAGCCGCAATCGAACGAGAAACTTCGTAACTGAAATCTACATGGCCAGGTGTGTCGATAAGATTCAAGGTATATTGTTCTCCATTATGCTCATAATCCATTTGTATGGCATGAGATTTAATGGTGATTCCACGCTCGCGCTCAAGATCCATGTTGTCTAAGAGTTGATTTTGCTTTTCGCGCTCTGTTACTGCTCCAGTAAAGTCCAATAGGCGATCTGCCAAGGTGCTTTTACCGTGGTCAATATGGGCGATAATACAAAAGTTTCTTATGTTTTTCATTAAGTTGAGTGCCTGCTTTTAAGAGCACAAAAGTAAGTAAATTTATAAGACAATACTGTTTTTGGTCCTAGTGATACTGAATAAGTGCATTGATGCGCCGTATAGTCTCCTCTTTCCCAACACAAAAGACAATATCAAAGACATCGACCCCTTGCAAGGACCCAACGAGTGCGACCCTAAGCGGCATCATCACTTTTCCAAAGCCAACATTTTTACTTTTAATCCATTCAGAAACGGATGCTTTTATCGTTATTGCACTTTCGTCGTTTGTGTTTTTTAAAACAACCACTAGTTCATCTAAGAGAGATTTAGTGTCTTCTTTCCACGCTTTTTTAAGTGATTTTTCATCATAACTGTTTGGCGCTTCAAAGAAATATTTTCCTAACGCCCAAAGTTCTGGTACAAGTTCTGCGCGCTCTTTTATAAGTCCAACAACAAGCTCTACATATCCTCGATCCAAAGCCGCCAATTCACTCTTTTCATTGATTAATTTTTCGGCAAGTTCTGCGTTTGTGGTTTGTTGAATGTAGTGATGGTTATACCATTTTATTTTTTCAGGGTCGAAACGCGCCCCAGATTTATTTACTTGATTTATGTTAAAGAATCGAACAAGTTCATCAAGTGAGAATAGCTCTTGTTCTGTTCCGGGATTCCACCCTAAAAAGGCAAGAAAATTGATAATAGCATTAGGAAGATAACCACTTTCTTTATAGCCCTGAGCTATTGTGTTTTCGTCTTTCCATTCTAGAGGAAACACAGGAAAACCTAATTTGTCTCCATCACGTTTACTTAATTTACCTTTCCCAGTTGGTTTTAATATTAGAGGTAAGTGTGCAAACTGAGGAGCGTCCCAACCAAAAGCTTCGTACAACATTTGATGCAGCGCTAAAGAAGGCAACCATTCTTCGCCTCTAATAACATGTGAGATTTCCATGAGGTGGTCGTCTACTATATTGGCTAAATGATATGTTGGCATCCCATCAGACTTAAATAAAATTTTATCATCAAGAATGTTGCTATCAATTGATATTTTACCTCTAACCATATCGTTTAGCGCAATGCTTTGTCCTTCGGGCATCAAAAAGCGAACAACATAAGGTGCACCGCTTTCAATCCTTTTTCTAGTCTCTTCCTTTGATAAAATTAAGGAGTTTACAAGACGCCCTTTGGTTCTATTGTGCCAGTTATAAATAAAGGTTTTTCCTTTTTCTTCGTGCTTTTTTCGCTCAAGGGCTAAATCATCAGCGCTATCAAAGGCATAGTACGCCTTACCGTTTTCAAGCAAAGTATTTATATGTTTTTTGTAGATATTTTTTCGTTCACTTTGCCTGTATGGACCGTAATCTCCGTTTTTTCCGGGCCCCTCATCAAAAGGAATATTGCACCAGTTAAGCGCATCAATAATGTATTTTTCGGCTTCAGGAACATATCTATTTTGGTCCGTATCTTCAATACGTAAGATAAAGGTGCCGTTGTGTTTCTTTGCAAAAAGATAATTAAAGAGTGCGGTACGCACCCCCCCAATATGTAGTGGGCCAGTTGGGCTAGGTGCAAAACGAACACGAACAGGTTTTTTCATTGAATTTAGTGTTGTTGCAAAGATATGCGCCCAAAAGCGAATGGGCAAACAAAAACGAATTTGCTTTTTTCGGATTACAAGTGAGTTTCAAAGATGTCGATTATTGTTGTAGATTTATGGCTTAAAAAACACAATTTGAATCATTTTGAGGAAATACAATTTAAATTAGAACAATTCATCAGGCGCTATTATATAAGTGCTTTGATAAAAGGGGCTATGCTCTTTTTCGGGTTTGGTCTTTTGTATGCTTTTTTCTGGATTATTGTTGAATCTTTTTTTTGGTTTTCATCAACAGCCCGAACTTTTGTCTTTTGGTCTTTAATTTCTTTTGAAACGGCCTTATTTTTAAAATTTTTGTTGGCTCCTTTTTTGAGTTATTTAAGAATTCGTTCGGGAATAAACCACCAAGACGCATCTAAGATTATTGGAGACTTTTTTCCAGAAATTAAAGACAAACTGTTAAATGCTATACAGTTAAATAATCAACCACAAACCGAACTTATAATTGCCAGCATTCAGCAAAAGACAGCCGATTTCAAATTTGTGTCATTTAAAAAAGCGGTTCGATTTAAGGAAAATCTCAAATATTTAAAGTATGCCATATTACCAGTTTTTGTGATTGTGGGGGTCTATACTTCTGGCGGCCAGTCTAGCTTTAAGCAGAGTTTTAACCGTGTGATTGACTACAAAACCTCGTTTAGTCCACCCCCTCCTTTTCGGTTCACCATTCTCAACAATGCACTACAAACCATTGAAAAAACACCATTTGTTTTAAACATAAAAACGGATGGTGATGTGGCTCCACAGCAGGTAGAAATTAAATTTGAAGACCAAGTTTATTATTTAAAAAAAATAAAACCCAATTTATTTCAATATAAATTTACAAACCCAATCAAAAGCTTACAGTTTCAATTAAGCTCAGGAAGTGTTCGTTCAGAAATATTTGATTTGATAGTATTGAAAGCACCTAAAATATTGTCGTCAACCCTAGACCTAAATTACCCTTCGTACACAAAAATCAGCAACAAAAGCATTTCTAATTTCGGCGATATTTCTGTTCCAGAAGGCACTAAACTTACATGGTCGCTTACGACACAAGCAACCGATCGCGTTGTTTTTTTACACGATCAAACAGCTTTTGATTTTAGTAGGGAGGACAATAAATTTACAGCTTCAAAGCAGCTTTTCTCTGATTTAGAGTACAGTTTTGAAACGAATAATATAAAACTTAAAAGCTATGAAACCTTATCGTTTGGTGTTCGTGTGATAAAGGATCTTTCGCCTACAATAAATGTGCGCCAACGTAGCAACAACGCAATAAACGAGGCCTTGTTTTTTTATGGCCAACTCGGAGACGATTATGGAATTTCATCCCTAAAAATACATTATTACCCCAAAAATAATGTTGAGCTAAAGAAAACAAAAGAAGTTACTTTTGACCAGAAATTGGAATTTGTTTTTCAGTTTCCAGGCCAATTAGAACTTATACCCGACACTGCATATGAGCTTTTTTTTGAGGTCTTAGACAATGACCCTTTTCCAAAGCCAAACCGTACCACATCCAAAACATTCAAATATTTGTTTAAAAGTGAAAACCTGATTCAGCAAGAGCAACTCAGTGCTCAAAAAGATGCAGTTCAATCTTTAGAAAAGACAATGAAATCAATTGATGACCAAAACACCCTTGTTGAAGAGCTTACCAACGAACAGATCCAGAAAAATGGATTAACATTTAATGATCAAGAAAAAATCAAAAATATTTTAAAGCGTCAACGGCAGCAGGATGAAATTTTAAAACAGTTTAACGAACAAATGCGAGAAACATTGGAGCAGTTTCCAGAAGAGTCTCCCGACCCATTAAAAGAGAGTTTAACCAAAAGGTTAGAGGAGCAAAATCAGCGCCTTAAGGATGACGAGAGCACACTTAAAGAACTTGAAGAATTAGCAAAAAACATTCAAGAAGAGGGGCTTTTAGAAAAACTTCAAAAACTAGGTCAGCAGGCAAAAAACAAGCAAAAAAGTCTTCAACAAATGCTCGAACTAACAAAACGATATTACCTTTCTAAAAAAATGGAGCAATTAAAAAATCGTCTTGAAACACTATCAAATCAACAACAAGAGTTGGTTGATGATGGTAAAAAAGAGTTGAGTAAAGATCAAAGCAAATTGAATGATAAGTTTGCCAAGATCAAGGATGCACTGGAAGAACTACGCGCTCAAAACAAAACCTTAAACAAACCTTTGACTGTGCCAGAAACACGAAAAGAAGAAGAATCTATAACAGATAATTTGGAGGAGGCAAAAACCCGCCTAGAGCAGCATGAGCAAAACAAAGACACTTCACAAGATGTAAACGCGCTAAGTAAAGCTAAAAAAGCCCAAAACAAATCTGCTCAAAAAATGATGCAATTGGCTCAACTTATGACCCAAAGCATGTCTGGAGGGTCATCTCAGCAGCTTACTGAAGACATCGAAATGTTGCGCCAAATTTTGGACAACCTTCTCATTTTTTCTTTTGAACAAGAAGATTTAATGAATCAACTAAATTCAACTAATTCACAACAAAAATCGTTCGCTAGCCGCATTAAGAAACAGATGAATTTAAAAACACATTTTGAACATATCGATGACAGTTTATTTGTTGTTTCTTTGCGCCAACCAATGATATCAGAAAATATTACTGAGCAGATTTCAGAAGTTTATTTTAACATTGATAAAACCCTAAACGCCCTTTCTGAAAACGAAGACTACAAGGCTATGACTGGTCAACAATATACCATTACCGCAACAAACAACCTTGCAAGTATGCTTAGCGATATTTTGAGTAACCTCGAAATGCAGATGCAGCCCAATCCTGGACAAGGCGATGGTGACATGCAATTGCCAGACATTATAATGAGCCAGGAGGAGCTTGAAAAGCAAGCTGAGCAAATGATGAACGGCAAAAAAGAGGGGCAACAAAATCCGGGTAAAGAAAACCAAAGTAAATCCACAGAAAAAGCTAATGGCAAAGGCAGTAAATCTGGTAATTCTTCAAAAAACGGAAAACCCTCAGACGCGAACCAATATAGTGACCCAGACGAATCACCAGCGTCTTTGTTTCAGCTGTATAAACAGCAACAACAGTTGCGCCAACAACTTGAAAATATTCTCAAAAGAGAAGGGCTTTCCAGTCAAGGTAAAAACACACTTGAATCTATGGAAGATATAGAGCAAATTATTGTAAATCAAGGAGTTAGCCCCCAATTACTTAAAAAAATGAAAGCACTTAAGTATGAATTTTTAAAGCTTGAGCAAGCTATATTAAAACAAGGGAAGTCTTCTAAAAGACAATCACAATCAAACAAGAAAAGTTATAGGTCTCAAAATCCTTTAACAAACAAAGAAATTAAGCTTCTTTTTAGCACAGAGGAGGTCTTAAACAGAAAGCCACTACCTTTGCATCAAAATATTAAGAAAAAGGTAGAACATTATTTCAGCAAAAAGAATGATCAATTTTAACAACACAACAGCGTTTAATATTCCCAACAAAAAAGCGTTGAAGAAATGGCTTAGTTCAATTATTACCCAAGAAAGGCACGTTGAGGGCGAGCTTAATTTTTTGTTTTGTGATGATGGTCATTTACATCAATTGAATGTTGAATTTTTAGCGCACGACACATTAACGGATATTTTAACTTTTGACTATAATGTAGACACACAGGTGTTTGCTGATATTTGTATTTCTATTGATCGAATTCAAGACAACGCGGCCGAACACCAAACCACAGTTTTAAACGAGTTGCATCGTGTGATGGCTCACGGAGTACTTCATCTTTGTGGTTACAAAGATGGCACTAACGACGAAAAAAAACAAATGCGCAAAAAAGAGGATGAGTATCTTTCTCAGCTCGAATTCAGCAGATAAGCTTATATTTGCAGGAAATTGTTCCACGTGGAACATAATTATCTAAGATGTTTGAAAATATTTATGACGTAATAGTTGTTGGTGGTGGTCATGCTGGAAGCGAAGCCGCTGCTGCTGCTGCCAACATGGGAAGCAAAACCTTGTTGGTTACGATGAATTTGCAAAATATTGCCCAAATGTCTTGTAATCCTGCTATGGGTGGTATTGCCAAAGGACAAATTGTCCGTGAAATTGATGCCCTTGGCGGCTACAGCGGGATTGTAAGTGACACATCAGCAATACAGTTTAAAATGCTTAATAAGTCTAAAGGCCCTGCCATGTGGAGCCCAAGAGTACAAAGCGACCGCATGCGTTTTGCAGAAGATTGGCGAATGCTTTTGGAGCAGACCCAGAATTTAGATTTTTATCAAGAAATGGTAGTCGGCTTATTGGTTAAAGGTGAGCGTGTTGTAGGAGTAAAGACATCCTTAGGTCTAGAAATTAAGGGCAAAACCGTAGTGCTCACTAATGGTACTTTTCTAAACGGACTTATTCATATAGGAGATAAAAATTTTGGCGGAGGGAGAGCAGGTGAGAAAGCGGCAACAGGGATCACCGAACAGCTTATCGACCTAGGATTTGATTCTGGTCGAATGAAAACCGGAACACCTCCAAGGGTTGATGGTCGTTCATTGGATTTTTCAAAAATGATCGAACAGCCAGGAGATAGTAACCCACAGAAGTTTTCCTATTTAAACACTACTTCACCGCTCAAAAATCAGCGGTCATGCCACATGACCCACACAAGTATAGAGGTTCATGACTTGCTAAGAGAAGGATTTGATAGATCACCCATGTTTAACGGAAGAATCCAAAGCATTGGCCCAAGATATTGCCCATCTATCGAAGACAAAATTAATCGTTTTTCAGAAAAAGATTGCCACCAAATCTTTGTTGAGCCAGAGGGGTGGAACACTGTTGAGTATTACATTAATGGATTCTCCACCTCTCTTCCAGAGGACATACAATACAAAGCGCTTAAAGCGGTTAAAGGTTTTGAACATGTGCGGTTCTTTCGCCCTGGTTATGCAATAGAATACGACTACTTCCCCCCTACTCAACTCACATATTCTTTAGAAACAAAGCTTATAAATGGGTTATTCTTTGCCGGCCAAATCAACGGGACAACTGGCTATGAAGAAGCTGCCTCACAGGGGCTTATGGCGGGTATTAATGCGAGTTTACAGGTTCAAAACAAACCTCCATTTATTTTAAGACGAGATGAGGCCTACATAGGTGTTTTGATTGACGATTTAATCACTAAAGGCACTGAGGAGCCTTATAGAATGTTTACGTCACGTGCAGAATATCGAACACTTCTACGTCAAGACAATGCTGACTTACGCCTTACTCCAAAGGGGTTTGAATTAGGAATTGTAGACGAACACCGTTTAAAACTTATGGAGCGTAAATTAGAGC
Organism: Flavobacteriaceae bacterium; assembly: GCA_965658025.1. Taxonomy (GTDB): domain Bacteria; phylum Bacteroidota; class Bacteroidia; order Flavobacteriales; family Flavobacteriaceae; genus UBA3537. The sequence goes on from CBFHQL010000001.1 coordinate 86,949, forward strand.
AATCAAAAGAATTCGTGTCTTTTTTTAGAAAGCAAAGCGTTAAACCCAATGAAGCCAATCCTGTTTTAGAGGCTAAGAATTCATCGCCGATCAAACAGTCTGACAAGATGTTTAAGATATTTTCTAGGCCTAATATTAGCATTAACGACATGCGTAAGTTTGAGGCTGTTGAGTCTTATATTACTGCTCAGAATCTTGACAACGAAGTTATTGAACAAGCAGAGATTCAGATTAAGTATTCAGGATACATTGAAAAAGAAAAAAACAATGCAGACAAACTCACGCGTTTGGAATATGTAAAAATCCCAAAAAATTTCGATTACTCAAGAGTTAAATCGATGAGTTATGAGGCGCGTGAGAAATTAAATACGGTTCAGCCAACCACAGTAGCACAGGCGTCGCGCATTAGTGGGGTTTCCCCTAATGACATTTCTGTTTTACTTGTTTTCTTAGGGCGTTAATCAGTATATTTTCTATTTTTGTTCCACGTGGAACACATGGCTAAAAACAATACTTTATATCTAAAAACAAAGGACTTTTCTGTTAGTGGAAAAGCTTTTGAGTTGCATCAAAATGACCTGTGTGACTTTTTGGAAACTTCACCAAGGCCATCAAAAGAAAGCTTACCCTCTTATTACAATAGCGACCAGTATGTGTCTCATTTAACAAAAAAACGTAACTTGTTTGATTGGGTGTATTTTTTGGTGCGGACACTTACACTTAAGAAAAAGATAAAATTAATTTCTAGGTTTTCTTTTGAAAATCAAACGCTTTTAGATTATGGAGCAGGTGTTGGTTATTTTGTTCGAACAGCCCGAACCGCTGGATGGGAAAGCATCGGAGTAGAACCTTCTTCTGAGGCGCGGCGGGCAGGCAATTCGCTTCTTGAAAATTCTATTTTTGATGAAAACCACACAAAAAAATTAAAACCCAAAACCCAATCTATTATTTCTCTTTGGCATGTCTTAGAACATCTTCCAGATCTCAAACAAAGCATTAATGAGTTTGAACGACTACTTTCTGAAGATGGGCGATTAATTATTGCTGTGCCAAATTTTAAAAGCTATGATGCACAATATTTTGAAATGTTCTGGGCTGCTTATGACGTCCCCAGACATTTGTGGCATTTTACTCCACAATCAATTGTTCGTTTGTTTTCTGAATTTGGATTTGAATTAGAATCGACCCACCCCATGCCTTTTGATGCCTACTATGTCAGTCTATTATCTACAAAATATAAATATGGAAAGATGAACATTATTAAAGCTTTGTGGGTTGGTTTTCAATCAAACCTACGCGCAAAACGTTCAGGACACTATTCGTCTTTGATTTACGTTTTAAAAAGGCGTAAAACTTAATTTAAGCCTCTCTGGCGCATTTTTTGACCCTACTAAATATTTCTTGTAACACTAAATCTTTACTGCCCTTAAAACGGTTTTTAAAGCACGAAAAACAATAGTTTTAGTAGATTTTAAAAAGAAAAACAATAGATTTATCTTATTACCGGTCTTGTTTTGCTTTTTGATGAAGCAGTCTCGTAAGTTTGATGGATAAATCAGTAAGTACAATTTTTCCATTTGCATTTCGCTCAATGTGATAAATAGCACGTTCAATTTCAGCACAAATGCTTTCAATATTTTGTGCATCGATAAAATTGGCAAATTTTTCTAAAGAAAAAGTTTTGTCCGAGATTTCAAAATGAACCAAATCCAAAGCACCATAATTTACCATGAGCGCTTGTCTAAAAAAATCCAGACTGTAGCTCAAAAATTGTTTTTCTCTTTCACGCCCTAGCTTTGCTACTACTTCACTCCACGACATAAGCTTGTTTATTGCTTTCTTATTAGACTTTGCTTGAAATGCGGTTCTTACCCATTCAATAAAAAGTTTTTCAAATTCAACTTTATCATCTTCTTGATCAATAAGCTTTAAAGCCGTGCTAAGGTTTCCTTCTGCCCGACGAGCGATTTGTTTTGCAGACGTTTCATCTAGGTTATGAAAACGCATAAGTGCATTTGCGATTTGTGGTTCCGAAAGCGGATGTAAATGTACAGACTGACATCTAGATTGGATGGTCTTCAAAAGCATATCTTCCTGTTCAGTAATAAGAATAATACACGTCTTTTCATTGGGTTCTTCAAACCATTTTAAGAGTTTATTAGCACAAGCAGTATTCATTTTTTCGGCATGCCAAATAATCAACACTTTACTTCCGCCACCAAATGATTTTAATCCCAAAGTTTTAATGATGGCATGTGCCTCTTCCACCGTAATCACTCCTTGTTTATTTCCTGCATTTATGGCAGCATACCAGTCATTTAGTGTTCCATATGGTTTGGATGTTATAAATTCTCTCCATTCTTTCATATAGTCTTTAGAAATAAAGGCGCTACTTGACTTTTCCTTTTTTACAACAGGAAAGAAAAAATGGATGTCAGGATTTTCTAATGGATTGATTTTTTGACCAGGGTTTTCAGATTCAATCAAATATGAAGCATAGGCGATTGCTAAAGGCAACGCACCCAAACCATCTTTTCCAACAAAGAGTTGTGCATGAGGAGCACGACCAGACTTGATGTTTTGTTGTAGAAATGATTTTAGATGTTCTTGTCCAATGATATCCTCAAAAGTCATCTTACAAATATAATTTATTTAAACCAAAGAACGAGGTTTAACATATTTTCATCAAAAAAAATTTCTCATTAATTTTTAAGAAATCGCATTTTACCTACTCTAAAGAAATATGTACCTTTGGGCTTTAAAAAATTTATATAACCAACCAAAAGATTACTATTGATGAGTACATTGAAAGCGTTCAATTTTAAAAACCAAAAAGCACTTATTCGCGTTGACTTTAATGTTCCTTTAGATGACAATTTAAATGTTACTGACGACACAAGGATTCAATCCGCAAAAAAGACAATTCTTAAGGTTTTAGAAGACGGCGGCAGCTGTATTTTAATGTCGCATTTGGGCCGACCAAAAGCAAAGGAGTCTGAATTTTCATTAAAAAACATTGTATCAAAACTTGAGGATATTTTGGGAGTAAATGTTCTATTCTCAACAGATTGTATTGGCGTACAAGCTGCTCAAATGGCTAAAGAATTGAAACCAGGACAAGTTTTGCTACTAGAAAATCTACGCTACCATAAAGAAGAGAAAGAAGGAAACATATCCTTTGCCAAAGCACTTTCAGAACTTGGAGATATTTATATCAATGACGCCTTTGGGACGGCGCATAGAGCTCATGCATCTACGAGTGTTATTGCTCAATTTTTTCCACAAAAAAAATGTTTTGGTTACTTGTTAGAACAAGAGATTATAAGCATAGATAAAGTCATGACTTCTGGAGAAAAACCAGTTTTGGCCATATTAGGCGGCGCCAAAGTGTCTTCAAAAATTACAATCATTGATAATATTTTAAACAAAGTTGATCATCTTATTATTGGTGGCGGTATGTCATTTACATTCATAAAGGCACAAGGCGGCTCTATTGGTGATTCCATTTGTGAAGATGATAAAATGAATTTGGCATTGAAGATCTTAAAATCTGCCAAAGAAAAAAATGTTCAAGTTCATCTTCCTGTCGATGTTTTAGCAGCAGACGATTTTAGCAATTCAGCCAACACACAAGTAGTCGATATTAAACGTATTCCAGCCAATTGGCAAGGACTGGATTGTGGGCCAAAAACTAAAGCCATTTTTCATGATGTTGTACAGCAGTGCAAAACAATTTTATGGAACGGACCGCTCGGTGTTTTCGAGTTAGAGACATTTTCTACAGGAACTAAAGCCTTAGGAGATTCAATTGCTGAGGCCACAAAAAAAGGAGCTTTTTCTTTAGTAGGTGGTGGAGATTCTGTGGCGGCAGTAAAACAATTTGGTTTTGAAAATAAAGTAAGCTATGTAAGCACAGGCGGTGGCGCAATGTTGGAAAGTTTGGAAGGAAAAATACTTCCAGGGATTGCTGCAATTAATGGTTAAACAACGCTAAAAAATGACCAGATTTACGGCTTTTTTCTTATTGTTTTTAGTAAACAGTTCTTTTACTAGAGCTCAAAATTCTGAAAAAGCCAATCAGAAAATAAGTATTGACACCACAGCAATTGAACTAAAGGATTATAACGCCGCAGTGCTTTTTGATGCTGCGTTTCAAGCAGAGTTTTTCGAAGACGCACCTAATGATTCCATTAAAAACAGCGTCAACGAGGGCTTGGTAAATACGGGTGATTTTCCCGAACTAAATACAGACACATTAAAATCACGTCTTGAGCACCTTGATACCAAAACCCCTTTTCATATCAGTTATAATCCCGCCCTTGAGACTATAATTAGAAAAAATCTCAAACAACGAAAGGAACTTTATGAGCGGCTGATGAAATTAAGCCAATACTATTTTCCGCTTTTTGAAGAAGTTTTCGATAGAGAAGGTATTCCATTGGAAATCAAATATTTAGCCATCGTAGAATCAGGATTAAAACCCAAAGCTAAGTCAAGAGTTGGCGCAACAGGTCTTTGGCAATTTATGTTCACTACGGGCAAATATTACAATTTGGAAGTAAGTAGTTATGTAGACGAGCGCTCAGACCCTGTTCGCTCAACTATTGCAGCGGCGCAGTATCTTAAGTCATTGTACAACATTTTCAAAGATTGGGATTTAGCATTAGCCGCCTATAATTCTGGCCCTGGCAATGTAACAAAAGCCATACGACGCTCTGGTGGGTATACAAATTATTGGAACATTCGTCCTTTTTTACCGCGTGAAACAGCAGGATATTTGCCCGCCTTTTTGGCTACCATGTATCTTTTTGAATATGCGGAGCAACACGGCTTTGACGTGCCTAATCACCATCATCCAATTACCAAAACGGATACCGTACATGTAAAGAATACGATTAGTTTAAAACAAGTAAGCGAAGTTATAGATGTGGATTTGAATACGTTAACATCTTTAAACCCCTCATATAAACTAGGAATAGTACCATATGTAAAAGATAAACATTACTCCTTGAGACTACCTTTGGAAGCGGTTGGCCTATTTGTGAGTAATGAAGATGCTATATATGCTTATGCAAAAGAAGTATTTGATCAACGCGAAAAACCCCTTCCAAAGTTTTTTAATTTAGACACTAAGATTAGATACAAAGTAAAGCCAGGGGATTATTTGGGGAAAATTGCCAATAAATTTGGTGTGCGTGTCAGCCAAATCAAACAATGGAATGGAATGCGCTCAGATCAACTCAAAGCAGGAAGCCGACTTACAATTTTTACCAGAAACCCTCAGCCTCAATCACCTCAAAACCCTTCAAAGCCCAGCAAAAAATCAGGCAATGAAGTTGTGTATGAGGTACGTCAAGGCGATTCTCTTTGGAGCATTTCAAAAAAATATTCTGGTGTTTCTGTTGAGAATTTACAAAAATGGAACGGTATTAGTGGTGATGATTTAAAACCAGGAATGAAGTTAATTGTTTCCAAACAAAACAATCCGTAATATGAAGCCATTTATAACGTTAATTATCACAATCACGATTTTTTTTTCGTGCAAAGAGGGTGCAACTAAAAAAGTCTACAAACCGGATTCTTCTGGCAACATAAACAACCTTTTGGTGGTTGTAGATAATGATTTATGGAACACTACCGTAGGAGATGCCATTAGAACCCATATTGGCGCAGAAGTTTATGGACTACCACAAGTGGAACCACAGTTTGACTTACGTCAAGTGCCCCCTATTGTCTTTTCGGATTTTGTTCGAATGAACAGAACAGTACTCAAAATCCAACGCGCTGAAGAAAGCGGCGTAAAGTTTTACACTGATCCTTATGCAACTCCTCAAAAAATGGTTTTAGTAAGTGGGCCTACACAACAAATCTTAAAGGAACTGATAGAACAAAATGCCCCTAAAATTATACAAGCACTAAAAAAAGTTGAATTAAAAGAAAAACAACGACGAATAAAGAAATCGTTGTTCAATACAAGCGCATTAAAGTCTACTTTAGGCATCAACCTTAACCTTTCGTCTGCATACAGAATTGCCAAAAAAGAAGACGATTTTTTTTGGCTTCGTCGCGACACAAAAACAGGCATCATAAGCTTGTTGGCCTATAGTGTTCCTTGGCAAGATTTTGAGGCGCTTGATGTGTTTTCGCAGCGTGTTATTCAGTTGAGGGATTCGGTTGCTAAACGACACATTCCAGGTCCTACAGAGGGAGATTTTATGACCACTGAAATGGCTTATACGCCATTTTCAATGCGCACCGAAATAGCCGAAACTAAGGTTTTAGAAACGAGAAGTTTGTGGAAAGTAGAGGGCGCATTTATGTCTGGACCTTTTATTAATTATTCTTTTTTGGATCAAAAGAACAAAAGAATACTTGTGGTAGAAGGCTTTGTTTATGCACCTTCGGAAGCGAAAAGGGACTACATTTTTGAATTGGAATCCATCATCAAATCAATAACAATTCAATAAAAAAAATCCCAGAAAATTTCTGGGATATGCTTATTTTTTTTCTTCGTCTTTTTTATCGTCTTCGTCCTCTTGGCTTGCTTTTTTAAATTCCTTAATTCCACCGCCTAAACCTCTCATAAGTTCAGGGATTTTTTTCCCACCGAAAAGTAAAAGCACAGCAAGAACGACAAGAACTATTTGCATTGGGCCAAAAGCCAAGGGTAGTGTATACAGATCCATAATTATTGTGTTTATATAGGCAAAGTTAAGAATTATCCATTAATAAAAACACGAAATCAAAATATTAGTCAACGAGTTCTGTAACAGTCGCACAATTTTTATTTAATTTTGTTTCGATGAAATATTCAAAAACATCAGAAAAATCACGCAAAAAGAAACTAGCCAAAAAGTTATTACACAAATATAGACTGGTTGTTCTTAATGAAGATACTTTTGAAGAGCGTTTTGCTATGAAGCTAACACGACTCAATGTCTTTGTTTTTGGTTCTATATTTGCGCTCTTACTCATAGGATTTACCACGATTTTTATAGCATTTACTCCAATACGCGAGTATATTCCGGGATACACTTCGCCAACACTACAAAAACAAGCCATTGCGTTGGAACGAAAAACGGATTCTTTACTTAGCGTAACAAAAATGAATGAACGCTACATGAAATCCATCAAAGATGTCTTGAGTGGTGAGGCGCCTTTAGAGGAGATAAATAAGGATTCTATTTATGCTGAATTGGCGGCAGAGGTTGACCCACAGACACTCAATCCGTCTCGCGCAGATTCAATACTTAGAGAAAAAGTAGACAATGAAGATAAATACAATTTATTTGAATCCGCTCGATCGGTCAAAAATTTTGTGTTTTTCCCACCTGTAAAAGGGACTGTAAGCGCTGAGTTTAACCTAGAAGCACAACATTATGCTGTAGATGTTGTTGTTCCCAAAAATACGCCCATCAAAGCTGCAGCGGACGGACGAATCATTTTAGCTTCTTGGACATCAGATTCGGGGTATGTCATTGTCATTGACCATGGCAATCAATTAATTTCGGTATACAAACACAATTCTTCACTCACAAAAGAACAAGGAGATTTTGTAAAAGCAAGAGAAGTCATAGCAATATCAGGATCTTCGGGGGCATTGAGTACAGGGCCTCATTTGCATTTTGAATTATGGAACGATGGTGACCCAATAGATCCTACAGCATTTATAGATTTTTAGCATTAAAAAAATGACATCAATTAAATCCTTTTTTGCCAAGATATTTGCGGCACACATGAGCAAGAAAATTAACCAGTGGGCCTCCAACCCCATTAAAACTCAACACAAAGTTTTTAAGCATTTGATAGACTCAGCTAAAGACACCACATTTGGGCGAGACCACCACTTTAGTACGATAAAAGACCATGAAGATTTTGTAAAAAATGTTCCTGTGCGCGATTATGAAAATCTTAAATTTTATGTTGATCAAGTTGTAGACGGAAAACCAAATATTTTGTGGCCAGGCAAACCTCTTTATTTTGCTAAAACCTCTGGCACAACTTCAGGCGCTAAATACATTCCCATCACAGCACCGTCCATTAAAGCACAAGTTGAAGCATCGCGGAATGCAATTTTGGTGTACATCAACGAAACAGGGAATTCAGGATTTGTAGACGGTAAGTGGATTTTTCTTCAAGGGAGTCCAGTACTGAATGAAAAAAATGGGATTAAACTTGGACGACTTTCAGGCATTTCGGCACATTACGTTCCGTCCTATTTACTCAAAAACAGAATGCCAAGTTGGGAAACTAATTGTATTGACGATTGGGAAACCAAAGTTGATGCGATCGTTGAAGAAACACTTCAAGAAAATATGACAGCCATTGCTGGAATTCCTTCTTGGGTTCAAATGTATTTTGAAAAGCTAATTGATAAAAAGCAAGAAAAAGTAGGGGATATTTTTAAGAATTTTAGTCTTTTTATTTTTGGTGGCGTAAACTTTGAGCCGTACCGATCAAAATTTGAAAACTTAATTGGCAGAAAGGTAGACAGTGTAGAACTTTATCCTGCTAGTGAAGGGTTTTTTGCTTTTCAAGACCGTCAAAATGAAAAGGGGATGTTGTTGCAATTAGATTCTGGCATTTTTTATGAATTCATTGAAGCGGATACTTTTTTTGAAGACAATCCCCAAAGGATAACCCTGAAAGATGTAAAAACAGGAGTAAATTATGTCATCATCATTTCTACAAACGCAGGTCTTTGGGCTTATAATATTGGTGATACGGTACAATTTACATCACTATTTCCGTACAGAATTATTGTAAGTGGACGCATCAAACATTTCATTTCTGCTTTTGGAGAACATGTTATTGCCAAAGAAGTCGACCAAGCGCTTATTGAAGCAGTAAAGGCATCCGACGCACAAGTATCGGAGTATACCGTTGCACCACAAATCACACCAAAACAGGGACTACCCTATCATGAATGGTTTATTGAGTTTGAAAAAGAACCAAAAGATTTGGTTAAATTTATTCAGCACATCGATACATCTCTTCAAGAACAAAACAGCTATTATAAAGACCTTATCAAAGGCAAAGTTTTACAACAACTTCAAATTACAAAAGTTAAGAAGGACGGATTTAAGGCCTACATGAAAACCATAGGAAAATTAGGAGGGCAAAACAAAACACCACGCCTGTCTAACGACCGGAAGATTGCCGACAGTCTTGAAAAACATAATCTCATCAATTAATGTATCTTTGCCCTAGATGATTACAAAGACCAAAAATAGCCTCAACCGCACTCGTGCGCAAGAAAGTTCACACGCTATAGAACGTATGTATATCACCATGCGTCATTTGTTCAGTCGTGGGTTTTACAAACCCATGGGTATTTCGGGGTCTACACTACGCCAAGCACTATTGTCTTTACGTCCTGAAATTTATGGCACTATTGCTGAAGAAAAAACAGAATTAGAAGGATTGCTGTATGTTGTTGATCGTTTACCGATTGGGATTGAACAATGTGCTCATATAAACCTCACAAGCGCTGAGGGCTTTGGAGGATCACACTTTGAAGTCATTGTACCCGCCAAAAGGCGCCGAAATTGTTACCGCATTGATTTTGAGCAGATGAATATCGAAATCACTAGAGGCCGTTCTGAGATTTATGATATTCTAACACACCTTACATTCCTATATATTGAGTCCCACAAAATTGCTCATCAAGTACTTATTGGCGAAAAAGGAAAAACAACAAGAGATTGGCAAAAGCTTGAAGCTGCAATAAATAGTAAGAAAAGTCTGACTAAGAAAGATCGTGAAATTGCGGTCTCACACACAGCCAACATTTTAGGCCGCACATTTGAAGAAATCATGTCTGTTTACGACGCTTTTGCAACAAAAAATCAACCGAATCATTTTCTTCATTTGATTTATTGGCTTGGGAAACGCGCGATTAGTGAACTTCTTGACCAAGACAAAAGAATCATTACTTTTAGCCCTGTTCTTAGGGAACGCTTAGGGCATCATATTCATGGTGAGCAGTGGGCCAACGCCATAAAGAGCGTTTTGTTGGATCAGAAGCTTATCGACCGCCCAATCCACATCATTTCTGCAAATCTGCACAGTGTTATGAATGCATTATATGCGCCTAAAGCACTCCAAAAACAAATTAAAAAAGATCCAAATATTTTTTCTGTTTACGAACAATTGAGCGCAGATGAAAATACAGCTATGCGCAATAAAATCAAGCAGTTAGCGTTGAAAGAGGGGATGATTTACATTGAAGATAGTTCGGGAACCAACATAGACGTTCAAGTGATTGACACTGCTAAGATTGATTTTAAACACAATTCGTTTCTTTCAAAGGACAAAGATTCGATAAATGCCCCAGTAATTATAGTTATGGACTATGCTTTTGGAGAACAGGCGTATGAAACCATAGATGAACTGCTCAAAGCCTTTAAAACAGACACGAAATCTTATTTTTTAAATGTTGATTCCATTTCTGTGATGGGGAAAGCGGGAATTTTAGACGGTTCTAAGGGCGATATCATGATTCCTTCGGCACATATCTTTGAGGGTACGGCAGATAATTATCCGTTTAAAAACGAATTAACACAACAAGATTTCAAAGGCCAAGACGTTGTTATTTATGAAGGCGCAATGGTAACTGTATTGGGGACCTCATTACAAAACAAGGAACTTTTACGATTTTTTCATGAATCAACTTGGGATGTCATTGGCTTAGAAATGGAAGGGGTTCATTATCAAAAAGCGATTCAGTCGGCATCCAAAATACGTAATAGCATTTCGCCAGATGTCAAGGTGCGTTATGCCTATTATGCGAGCGATAATCCTTTGGAAACTGGAAGCACTTTGGCTTCAGGAGGGTTAGGACTTACAGGAGTTCGACCAACGTATGTTATCACGCATCAAATTTTAAAACAAATATTAAATTAACAAAAAAATGAGTACTACCAACAACACACAGCCCAATGAAGAAGTTGATTTGGGTCAGCTTTTTAAAATGATTGGCAATGCCTTTAGCCGCTTATTTCAATTTATTGGATCAATTTTCCATCAACTGTTTTTGGCCTTCGTTTGGGTTGTCTTTTTTCTAAAAAAACGTGCTTTAATTTTCTTGGCTGTAGCCGTTGTAGGATTGGTTATTGGCTTGTTTTTAGATAAGACCTCACCGCCAACATATAAGTCGTCAATTATGGTAAAACAAAATTATCCGACGGGTGAAAATTTATATGGATCTATTAGTTATTACAATGGCCTTATAAGTGATGCTGATTATGATGTTTTAGGCCGTGTATTAGGTGTTAGTGAGGATGTTTCTAAAGACATTATTGGATTTGAGGTAGAACCTGTAATCACGGACAATGACCGAGTTATCATGTTTGATCGATATATTACGGGGTTAGATTCTTTGGCAGCATCTAAGGTTGAGTACGAGGTGTTTATCAAAAACATTGAGGATCACAAACACAGCAATCAGCAAATTAGTATCAAATCTAGAACAAGAGCGAATTTTAAGGCGGTATTTTCGAATATTGTTGAAAACATCAACAGCAATCCGTTTTTTAAAAATGAGCAAACTAAAGATATTTCAGAATTGAAACAAAGCAAAGCAGCTTTAGAACAAGCGTTAGCCCAATCCGACTCACTTCAGCGCACCTACAAGCGGGTATTGGAGCAGCAAATGACCACAAAAACAAGTTCTGAAATAGGCATCACGTTTGAGGGCGATAATGACAAGGAAAAAACACGCGAGTTTGATTTATATAAAAACGATATAGAACTCAGAAAAGAGCTTGTGGACATCAATCGAAAGTTGAGTGACAAAGAAAATATCATAGATACAATTTCTAGCAAACAGGAAAGCGGATACGTAGATAATTCCAGAAATTTTTATGGTTTAAAACTAAGTCCAAGATATTTTTATTTAGTTATACTTACCATTTTAAGTTTTGTTGTCCTTCTGGGCATTGAGTTTTTAAAATTTTTGGACAAATACAAACCTGAGCAATAGGGCTTATTGTGAGTTAATAAATTTTGCATGAAGATAGTTCAAACTTCTCTAAAAGGTTGTGTTGTTTTGACGCCAACAGTGTTCTCCGATGGTCGTGGTAGTTTTTTTGAATCCTATAAAAAAGAAACATTCAATGAAGCATTAGGACAAGAAGTTAATTTCGTCCAAGACAATGAGTCTTTTTCCTCAAAGGGAGTTTTGCGGGGGTTACATTTTCAAAAAGGAGCATTTGCACAAGCCAAATTAGTTCGTGTTGTCCATGGCTCCGTTTTGGACGTTGCGGTTGATTTAAGACCAGATTCAACAACTTATGGGCAGCATTTTTCTATAGAACTTTCTGCTGACAACAAAAAACAACTTTTTGTTCCCCGTGGCTTTGCACATGGGTTTGTGGTTTTAAGCGACACCGCAGTATTTTCCTACAAATGTGATAATTATTACAACAAAGAATCTGAACGTGGAATTATCTACAACGACCCTACGCTTAACATTGATTGGATATTACCTTCTGAACAATTGCAGCTATCAGAAAAAGATTTACTACTTCCAAAATTTACGGCCATATGATTAAGGTTTTAGTAACAGGCGGAAATGGCCAATTAGCACAATGCTTGAAGGATGTGGTAAAACACCATAAGAACTTAGCAGTAGATTTTCAAGATTTACCAGATTTGGATATTACAAATCCATCACAATTAGAATCTTTTTTTTTAAAAAATGAGTTTGATTACTGCATCAACTGTGCGGCCTATACCGCTGTAGACTTAGCCGAAGAACAAAACAGTTTAGCTTATGCTGTAAACGCAGAGGGTCCTAAAAATTTGGCTGAGGTTTGTAAGAAATACCATACCACACTGATTCATATTTCCACCGATTTTGTGTTTGACGGACAAAAGCGAACACCCTATTTAGAAACAGATGCACCCAACCCCCTAGGTGTCTATGGCGCCAGCAAACTGCAAGGTGAACGCAACATACAGGAGGCCATAGAAGCCTATTTTATTGTACGTACGTCATGGCTGTACTCAGAATATGGGAATAACTTTATGAAAACGATGTTGAAACTTTCTGAGACGCGAGAGGAAATCAATGTGGTTTCCGATCAAATAGGATCACCAACATACGCAGGCGATTTGGCGGAGGTTTTGATAAAAATTGTTTTATCTTCGTCCAAGGCATATGGACTGTATCATTTCAGTAACTTTGGAGCTGTTTCGTGGTATGATTTTGCTATCGGAATTTTTAAACATTTTGGCAAGACTATTGAGGTTAAACCCATCAAAACAAAAGATTATCCAACTGCAGCGAAACGACCAGAGTATAGTGTGTTGGAGACTACAAAAATTGAAAACAACTTTAATTGCACAATAAAAGATTGGCAGGGAAGTTTAGATAAAATAAAAAGATTTTGAATACAACAAAACTTTTAGATTGTACTTTAAGAGACGGAGGGTATTACACCAACTGGAATTTTGATGATACTTTGGTTGAGGTTTACGCTCAAACAATGGAGGCCTTGCCAATTGATTATGTTGAGGTAGGATACAGAAGCACTCCTCAAAAAGGGTATTTAGGCCAATATTTTTATTGTCCAGAATATGTTTTAAAAAAGCTAAAAGAGCTAATACCAACCAAAAAATTGTCGATTATATTAAATGAAAAAGATATTCGTTCTTTCCACATACAACAAGGATTATTGGATCCTTGCCAGCCTTACATATCATTGGTTCGAATTGCAGTTGACCCTAAGCATATGAAACGAGCCATTGAATTGGCAACTCAGGTAAAAAAAGCAGGGTTTAAGGTTGCTTTTAACGTGATGTACATGTCTAATTGGAAAGACAATTCATCATTTTTGAACTACCTTGAAGGAATAGAGGGTGTTATTGATTATTTTTATATGGTAGATTCATATGGAGGAGTGATGCCTGAGGATGTAAAAGAAACCATTAAATTAGTTAAATCAAAAACGAATGTCTCTCTAGGATTTCATGGGCATGATAATTTGGAAATGGCATTAATAAACACCATCACGGCCATAAATTCAGGTTGTGATATTGTTGATGCTACGATTACAGGGATGGGTAGAGGCGCAGGAAATTTAAAGATGGAATTACTGCTTACTTATTTAGAGAATGCCAAAGAGCTCCCTGTAAAATATAGACAATTGAGTAAGGTGGTTAGTGAATTTGAAGAGCTACGAAAAATTCACCAATGGGGCACAAGTTTACCGTATATGTTTTCGGGTGCAAAATCCTTACCACAAAAGCAAGTAATGGAATGGGTAGGAATGAATCGCTATCCTTTAAGTACGATTTTAAATGCTTTGAATAATCAAAAACAAGAAGTTGAGGATAATATTAAGCTTCCTGTTTTGGAGAAAATCTCTAAGTATAAAAAAGCAATAATTTTAGGGGGTGGACAATCTTCAAGAGCCCATAAAATAGCAATTCAGAAATTTTTTGAGCATAATAAAAACCAAGTTTGCTTAGTGCATGCTGGAGCCCGAAATATTTCACAGTTTTTAGATGTAGATTGTGATCAGTATTATGCTTTGGTAGGTTTTGAAAATAACAACCTGTTACATCATTTAGGAAATCTTTCAAAAACCAAACGAACACTCGTTTATCCGCCTTATCCAAGGCCTATGGGCACCACGCTTCCACCTGAAGTTTTAGAACTTGTAAAAGAACTGGAAGCGATTTCGTTTACCGAAGTATCCACAGATTCTCCAATGGCATTGGCAATTCAAACAGCTCTAGATCTAGGTGCGACGGAGATTTTCTTAGTCGGTTTTGACGGCTATGACACTAGTATCAATCATAACCAGTTTGTCCTGGCTCGAGAAAATCAAGAAGTAATAAATGACGCTGTTATTATCCCGGATGTTGAGGTGAGAACGTTTACTCCAACAAAGTATAAAAACATACAAGTTTCATCTATATATAGTCTTTTATAACATGACAATATTTCTTCCATGTCGATCAGGAAGCGAGCGTATTCCCAATAAAAACACCAAAGATTTTGCTGGAGTAAAAGGCGGACTACTTGCGATTAAGCTTAATACTCTTTTAAAAATTTCAAAAGTAGACTCTATCATAGTTTCTACTAATGACCCCAAGGTAATTGATGTGGCCAAATCGTTCAACAAGAGAAAAATAATTATTGATATACGCCCAGATCACTTAGCCTTATCCTCGACTAGTACAGACGCACTTATCAATTATGTTCCTAAAATTATTAATGACAAACATATTTTATGGACACATGTGACATCTCCATTTTTATCAGTTTCAACATTTGACAAAGCCATAGAACAATACCTTAGTGTGGACGACTATGACAGTCTCATGACCGTTAATAAGATTCAAACATTTTTGTGGAGCAAGAAAAAACCAATAAATTATGATAGGACTTTAGAAAAATGGCCTCGCACACAGACATTACCAGAGCTTTATGAAATAAATAGCGGATTTTTCATAAACTCAAGAGAAAATTACTTAAAATACAACGATAGAATAGGAGTAAAACCACAGTTGTTTTTGACAAAGGGCTATGAGTCTATTGACATTGATTGGCCCGATGATTTTCAATTAGCAGAGATGATTTACGAAAAAAACCACTATATATGAAACAAGAGACAAAAACAATATTATGGGATTTTGACGGTGTTATTCTTGATTCTATGAGTGTTAGAGACTGTGGGTTTAGACAGATTTTTATACATTATGCAGAAGAACAGGTATCACAACTTATAGCTTACCATCGAACAAACGGAGGGTTATCTAGATACGTTAAAATCAGATATTTTTATGAAGAGCTTCTTGGCAAATCAATTACTGAAGATAAGGTTTTGAAATATGCACAAGCTTTTTCTGTTTTGATGAAACAAGAGCTAATTCATCCAAAAAACTTGATTAATGATGCTGTAATTTTCATTAAGGAAAACTTTAAAAACTATAACTTTCACATTGTGTCTGGGTCTGATGAAAACGAATTACGTTTTTTGTGTAAAGCACTGGAAATCGATAGCTACTTCATTTCAATTCATGGTTCACCAACACCCAAAACCGAACTAGTGAACAATTTATTAAAACAATACGATTATAAAAAGGAAAACACTTGCTTAATAGGAGATTCTATTAATGACTATGAAGCCGCTACAGCAAATAATATTTCTTTTTATGGGTATAATAATGAAAAGCTGAAAGAAATAGGCAAGGACTATATAGAGCATTTTAAACAATTTAAGAACAATAGTTAGGGATATTACTTTATCTAAAATTTTATAAACAAATGAGAATAAGAATATTTTTTTTGACAGCTTGTACATTGTGTATATTATCGTGTGTTAAAACTAAAAAGACTAAAAAAATAAAAGCGTCTGAACCACAAATCGCTATAGTGGTAAATCATGAAGTTCCTAGCTATTATTTTTTTGAAGTAGAAATGGATGTTGTTGTAAAAAAGAATGACAAATTTCATTTATTTTACAAAGATTTTAACGATAGTGGATATTCCTCGACCAGAGTTTTAGAGCAAATGATTAAAGGTAAAGAAAACACTCAAAAGGTGATTTTTTCAATTCCAGAGGGTGTTATTCCTACAGGATTGAGAATCGACGTCGGCATGAATTACTCACAAGCACCAATAATACTTAACTCTCTTAAAATTAGATATGATAGAAAAGAGTTCTATTTTAATGAGGAGATGTTTATACAGCTTTTTAGACCGAATAAGTTTACTAATTACAGAAAAAAAAACAAAACTATAACCACTCAGCCAATCGATGGGAAATATGATCCAAATTTCAGTTCAATAAACTTGGAGGAAATTATATTTTCTTTACTAGACGGATAGTTTTAAATTTAAAGTCAAAAGCTTGAAAACACAAAATGCTTATAAACAGTAAGTTACTTTTTTCAGTGTCGAATATGGTAAAAACCTTTGAAGTCTTGTTGATTTCAGTTTTACTATCTCGATTTTATTATGACAAGAATGAGTTAGGACAGCTTTTACAAATACTATTTATAGCATCGATAATCATAACGCTTTTGTCAGGAATACCTCTTTCTTTAAACTTCTTTCATGGTAAGTATAATGAACTTAAGCAAAAGCAATCGCTGTTTATAAACTTTTTTTTATTATTAATTATAGCGTCTTTAGCTTTTTGCTTTTTGCTTTTAATTTCAAAATCTTATATTAGCTTTAACTTTCAAAACGAGTTGTTCTTAAAATATATTTACTTAATAATACTGTATTATTTTTTTAGGTCAACAAATACAATCTTTCCTAATTACCACTATTTAAAAGACAGACTTTTTAAATACTTACAGCTATATGTTTTTACTTTTGCAATCTTAGTAGCATGTTTTTTTTATGACAATGCAATTGGCGCCTTAAATGCCAAAATTGTTCTTACACAACTCCTTTTCATTGAGCTTATTAGGTTTGTTTTTAATGTTTTAATAATCAATAAGAGAGAATTAAGATTAAGTTTAAAAGACTTTAATAGCCAAGAGATGATATACATACTTACAATTACAGTTGGTGTTGTTGCAGGCGCATTTGGCTTGTATGTAGATAAATACTTAATAGCTACACTTTTAAATCCAACAGAATTTGTTTATTACCAAAATGGGGCAATAAATCTTCCGTTTGTGAACATTATTACTAGCTCGTTGTTTATTGCCTTAATTCCAACATTTGCAGAGCTATACACTAAGAAAAAGAACGCTGAATTGGTTTTAAAAGTGAGGACCACCATACTTAAATGCTCACTTTTACTAATGCCTATTTTGGTTTATTGTTTTTTTGAAGCAATTCCCTTAATTAAGTTTTTATATGGTGATGAATTTGAGATTTCTGGAGAAGTATTTAAAATATATGTTCTTAGATACTCTTTGAGTGTTATGGCTTTTTCTGTTTTTATGGGTAGTATAGGCCTTGAAAAGAAAGCCAATCTAGTCATATTTTTAAGCGCATTGATAGGATTATTTTTGAACATAATTTTAATACCAATGTATGGTATTAAGGGGGCCTCAGTGGCAACTGTCATAGCCAGCTTATCAACAATTGTAATTTCTCTTTATTTCATTAAGAAAAGATTGATGGTAAAAATTGTTGATTACTTTCCCATAGTCAGCTACATCAAAATTATCCTAATATCATTTATGATTTATACTCCGTTTTATCTATTAAATAGATACATTGATAAAGATTGGTCAGTAGTGTTGTCGTCACTTATTTACTACATTTGCGTAATTAAGGTGCTAAATTCAATTTTTACTATTTTTAAGTTTAGAGATATCGTAATCAGAAAATAATCATGTATATTTTTTATGTTCACAGCCACATCACTTATGTTGTTTCTCAGTTAATTGTTAACGAATACAATATAGCATACGAAAACATAAGATACATCACAGCTAGAAATTACAAAATAAATCAAAACTCGATAAAAACATGTGATATAACTCCGTTTTTTGATTACTTAGAAACAACATCAAAAATCAAAAAGGTATTTAGAATAAAAACCAAAATAAAGAGTTTAGATGTAGAAATCAATAAGCTTTCTAACAACACTCCTTTTTGTATTTTCTTACCTCAATTTAATCATTCTTTGTTTCAAATTTTGGGTTCACACAAGTTGTGTAAAGATTTGGTTTTGATTGAGGAGGGTATAACAGCATATAAGAAAGATCAAAATTTTTACAAGCAGCCCCGACAATTATTATTTCATCTATTATTTAGCACTTTTACAGATCGTTTTCTTTTAAAAAATAGCCACTACACACCTTACCCAAAAGAAAAGTTCAAGAAAGCCATTTGCATTGACAAATCCTGTTTTCCATATATTGAAGACAAAAAGGTATTGCAAATTAAAGAGAACACATTTTCAAATTATAAAAACACAATTGTTCCTGATAGTTTAGTGTTTGTTATGGATTCATTTAAAGAACAAACAAATATAACTGAAAAAGAGTATTTTACTATAATTAAGCAAACATTAAATCTTGCAAAAAAATATAAACATAAACCATTAAATATCAAATTCCATCCAGCACAAGAAAGCTATATTAGAAATGAAACACTGAATTATATTGAAGAAAATTTTGAATTCGAACATATTATTTGTTTGGAGGATAGTTGCTTACTTGAATTTGAGTTTATAAATTCATCAAACCTAATAGTGATTGGAATGCATACGTCACTTTTGCATTATGCTAAAAGGTTTGGACACCATGTATTGTCAAGTATACGAACCACTTCAAAAATTCCAAGTGTAAATAAATACATTAATCATATTATGGATGAAATTCAAATAAAAGAGTATTTAAGTTATGAATAAAGAACATTATTGCGATGTGTCCATAGTATGTGCCAATTATAATAATGGGCGATATTTAGATCAATTTATTTTTAGCATTGAGCAATCTAGCGCTTTGCCAAAAGAGTTGATAATTGTTGATGATGGATCAACGGACAACTCAATAGAGATTTTATCAACATACACATTGCCATATTTGAAAGTTATAGCATTAAAAACCAATCAAGGTTTTGCAAATGCACTCAACGTAGGGATTTCAGAGGCTACTTCAAAATACGTTTTAAGAGTTGACCCAGACGACCTCATTGAAAAAACAAGAATTGGAAAACAATTTTTTTTCCTTGAAGAGAATAAAGATGTTGGAATAGTTGGATCTAATGCACTATATTTTCATGGTGAAAACATGAAGACCATAGGAAGTTCAAAATTTCCTTTATCCTTTTATGAAATTAAAAGTAGGTATATTTTTGGCGAACACGGAGTCTTGCATGGAACTGTTATGGGTAAAACAACACTTTTTAAAAAGTTTGAGTATGTTCAAGAAAATGTTCCAGCAGAGGATTACGAAATTTTTGCAAAAATGATAAATGATGGAGTAAAGTTTGCAAATTTAGAAGAGAGATTAACAAAGGTCAGAATTCATGAAAATAGCGTTTCAAATTTTTTACCCAAAAGCACCTATATTAAAATGTTTTTAATAAGAGATACAGTTTTTAATAAAAACACCTCTTGGCTCAAACTTAATTCAACTTATTACTGTAACTATTTTTATCGAAAATATAAGTATGAAAGACAGGCAATTAGAGTTATTTATTTATTCATTAGTATAATATTAAGACCGGATAAACTTTGGAGAAGATTAAAATAAATTTCACCTCCCTTTTTTTTATAAGCTATTTGATAATTTTCGTTTTTGATAGCGTGATAAATTATTACACGAAAATTCCTGTTTTCGTAAGCTTTTCAATGTTATTTATCCCATTATCAATATTGGTTATTAAACCTAAGCCCAACAATGAAACTAATTTATATATACTTTTCGTTGTATTTCTTTTAATTAGTACAGGGGTCAATATTTTTAGATTCAGTTTTTCTATAAAAAACATATCAGATTTAATATTCATTTTAATTTTTGCGACAACCATAACGCTATATAACAATAATAAAAATCATATCAAGAGTAAATACATTGATTGGTTTTCTGTTGTATGTTTGATAATGTTTTATATTACGTTCTTAGGGGTTGACAACACAAGGTGGGGGAACACCTTAAATTCAGGCTCACATGACATAGAATATTTAAGAGCATACAAACAAGGGTTGTTTAGAATAGCTCATATAGCCGCTTATTTTTTTACTTTTTTAGGGTTTTATTATTTATACTTATACAATAAATTCAAGAAAATAAAACATTTCACACTTTTATGCGGTATGTTTTTATCTGTAGTTATGGTTGGTTCAAGAGCACCTATTTTTGCAGTACTATTGGGTTTTGGCTTAGCAAGTTTAAGATTAAAATATATTAAGTATGTAATGCTACTAATTTTTTTGATCATTTTAATAATATTAAACATTGATATAATTCTTGAGTTAACAAAAGGAACTATAGTTTTTCAATACTTTTCAATATTTAAAACATTCATATCAAACTTTGGTAGACTCTCACGAGTTTTGATATGGGCATCATTTTTCGAGGAGTTAGCTAAATTTAACTTTTTTGATTATATTTTTGGAAGAGGAACGAATAACGCCATGCTAATAAATGAAGCTAAAGGACTTGGAAAAATATGGTTTCACAATGATTTTTTAAACATCTTTTATAGCTTCGGAATGATAAGTTTTATATTGTATATATTTTTCTACATGAATATTTATAGGGTTAATAAATTGTGTATGAATAATACAATTATAAGAACTCTTTTTTTTACAATTATATTGTTAGCATTTTTTAACGGTTTTTATTTGTATTATGTGATGTTTCCACTTTACATTTTTTACAAAATTTTAAGTGTTGAAGAAAAAATAAAGTAACTTTGAAAAAAATATAAATGATAAATTGGAACTTTTTAGAAAAAAACAAGGATGAATTAAGGGTCAAGTATTTAACAAATAGGCCATTTCCACATCTTATTATTGATGATTTTTGCGAAGAAAGTAAATTAATAAATCTGAGGGATTCTGTGCCTGAATTGGGTAATAAAAGCAGAGATTATATGTTTGCAGGGAACAAGTTTGAAAAATCAAATTACAAAGAATTGGGGCCATTATTTGAAGAGTATTACAACGATATTAAGTCTGATCGATTCAACTCCTTCCTAAGCTTTATTTCTTCAAAAGAAGTATTTGTTGACCCAAAAAATCATGGCGGTGGACTACATCAAGGTAAGAAGAATAGTTTCCTTGATATGCATTTGGATTTTAACTATCACCCCCTACAGCATAAATGGTATAGACAGATGAACTTGCTTTTGTATTTAAATAAAGAGTGGAAGCAAGAATACGGAGGGCACTTGAAAATAGAAGATCTAAGGTCGGGAAAAAAAGCAAAGTTAGACGTGCCTTTTAACAGATTAATTATTCAAGAATGTGGACCCTATTCTCTTCATGGATATGACATGACTTCTTTTCCTGAAGGCAATTATAGAACCTCAATAGCCACTTATGCATACACTAAACACGATGTATTAATGGAAAAGCCAAGAACCACAGACTGGTTTCCTAATAAAAATGCTTCACCAACAAAAAGATTTATCGCTAAACATTATGACAAGGCTGTTAAAATAAAAAATAAGTTTTTTGGGAGTGGTACTGCTAAAAATCAATAGTTTTGAAGATAGCAATCTTAGGCACCAGAGGAATCCCAAATTTTCATGGAGGTTTTGAGCAATTTTCAGAATTTTTTTCAGTTTTTATGGCTGATAAAGGGCATGAAGTTTATGTATATAATTCACATAGTCACCCTTACAAAAAAGCGAAGTTCAAAAACGTCAACATCATTCATTGTAATGATCCAGAGCAAATAATTGGCACTGTAGGTCAATTTATTTATGACTTTAACTGCATTATTGATTCAAGAAAAAGAGAATATGATATCATTTTGCAACTTGGTTATACCAGTAGCTCTATTTGGTCGTTTTTATTCCCCAAAAAACCATTAATTATAACCAATATGGATGGTTTGGAGTGGAAAAGATCTAAGTACAACAAGGGGATTCAAAAATTTTTGAAGTATGCCGAAAAACTAGCGGTAAATAACAGTCATTTTTTAATTTCAGATTCCATAGGGATTCAGGACTATATCAAAAATAAACACAAAAGAAACTCAGAATATATACCCTATGGCGCCAAAATATTTAATAGACCAGATATTACTTTACTAAAGGAATACGGTTTAGTGCCTTACAGCTACAATATGTTGATTGCAAGGCTAGAGCCAGAAAACAATATTGAATCAATCTTAGACGGTATAATTTTGTCAAAAACTAAGGAGAAATTCCTTGTTATTGGAAAACATGATGTAAATAAGTTTGGTTCTTTTTTAAAAAATAAGTACAAAAATTTTGGACACATAAAATTTATTGGAGGCATCTACGATTTAAATCATTTAAATAACCTAAGATATTTTTCTAAGTTCTATTTTCATGGACATTCTGTTGGCGGAACAAATCCATCTTTATTGGAGGCCATGGCATCTGGGACACTAATTGTCGCTAATGATAATATATTCAATAGAAGTATTTTAAAAAAGAATGCTCTATATTTTAAAAATGCTAAAGATATTGCAGATATTTTTCAAAATAATTCTTTGTTTGAAAATAATAAAAAAAAGTTTTCAATAAATAATATTAAAGAAATTAAGACAAATTTTAGTTGGGAATATATAAATAATAAATATGAGCAATATTTAATTTCCAAAATGCATAAAAATAAATGTCAAAATTAAAGAAAATTGGATTTGCGAATATAACACTTGCCATAATAGCAATTACTTTGTTTATTACCCCAAAGTTATTAAATCCAATTTTCATTGCAGTCCTATTTTTGTTTGTAACTCTTAGGTATTTCTTTTTTAATCCAAAGATTTACAAGCAGAATTTTTCTAAAATTCACGTCCTTTTTTTGGCTTATTTTACGTTAATTTTAATATCACTATTATACTCAGAAAATTTCAATTATGGAATTAAGGTCGCTTTTTCACATATTCCATTTTTTATAATTCCCTTGATTTCATTATTCATTTCAAAAGACGAAGTAGATCTTGGATTTATATCAAAGTATTACATTAATTTTTTATGTTTAATTTTTTTAATCCTATTTATTATAGCAGTTTATAGGAATTACGAAGAGGGTTATTCATTTATATATTTTCTAAATGCGCTATTTAACTCAGAGCCCAATGTTGAGAAATTTAAATACTTTAATTATTGGTATTTTGTATATGATAAATTTGTCGAACCAATTAATATTCAGCCCATATATTTAGGTTTATTTACCAATATTGGTGTTATACTTTTACTGTTCCTAAACACATACAAAAAGGTAAAATACTTTTTTCCTCAATTCATTATTTTAAGTTTATTAGTTTTGTTTTGTGGTTCAAGGTGGCAGACATTAATCTTCATGCTAAATTATTTTTTGTATGTTGTTTTTTTTCACAAATCAAAATATCATAAAAAAGTAATTATTTTATTTTTACTTGGAGCACTTATTACCGTTGTAACTCTTTTAAATCCTGTCACAAAAACAAGATTAAAAGAAGCTTTAAATTTTAAGGAAGCTTTTTATGAAGATCAATTTGGTAGCACTTCAATTCGTATAAAAAAATGGTCGAGTGCAATTAAATGTGTTTTAAAAAGTCCATTTATTGGATATGGGGCAGGAGATGGTAAAGAGGCCCTGCTTAATCAATTTAAAAGAGATAAATTTTATTTAGCTTATTTCAATAAATACAATTCTCATAATCAATATCTTGATAGTTTACTGTACATTGGTTTAGGAGGTTTGTTAACATTGTTTATGATATTTTATTATTCCTATAAGTGGGCTAGAAATAAAATGTACATACTATTGATAACAAATACTTTTGTGGTTGGGTTTATTACAGAATCTATGTTAAATAGACAGTGGGGAATTATATCATTTGTCTTCTTTTTTGTAATTTTTTCAACATTTAATTTTAAGAAAAATGAAGCATGAAAAAGCGATACTTACAATAATTAAAATTAGTCTAATAGCAATTTTTTTTACAGATGCTTTGACTAAATTTATTTTAAGATATATCAACCATGACCTTTTTATTTTACCCAATAGAATTCTTAAAATTTTAATGATTATTAGCACATTAGTGATTATTGTAAGATATTTTAAGAGTTATCATCAACGAGTAATAAAAATTTACACTCTTCTTTTAATACTTTTATTAAACACTATATTTAATTACATTTTCTTTGACTTAACATTTGAATACTTTGTAAAGTATAGCTACTTTTTTTTTATTGCACCACTCTTTTTTATTAAAATTAATGATGTCAGTTGGGAAAGAGAGGTAGTGAATACTTTAAAATATTTACTTTACATTAATTTTTTCTTTGTAGTAATTGGCTTGTTAACAGACGTTCAGTTGTTTAAAACATACTTTAGTCGATTTGGCTACAATGGTCTACTAATTACACCAATGCAAACCACTTATTTTTATATTAGTTCAATTATTGTAGCTATTAAATCAAAACAAAAAACCTTTCTCATATTAGGTTTGATTTCAGCACTTCTCGCCGGAACTAAAGCTTTGCTAGGGTTTCTGTTTTTATTGTCGCTTTATTTCATAATTGCTAAAAGTAAACATACTAAATTAATAATAGCCCTTATTATAGTTACTGTATTTACTTTTTTTGCTTTTCTACAACAAAAGACTTTTTCTAATGCTTTAGATACCAAGGGGTTAATGTATGTCCTTACATCAACCAGAAGTGATTCATTAATTTCTTTTTTTAACAATTTACCGACAACAAACTTTAATATAATTACTGGAGGAGTTAATTTAACAAAAAACAGAGTAGAGATTGAAATTATTGATATTTTAATGTATTTTGGCCTTTTGGGGTGCATTGTGTATTATTACCTATTCAGACAATTGTACATTGGTTTTGTGAAAGAAAACTTAAGTATTTTTTTCTTTTTTTTAATTTTGTTATTTGTTTTAATTGCGGGTAATTTTCTTTATAACCCAATAAACTGCCTTATGCTATTAGTTTCCTTAAAAACATTACAGACAAGACCTTTAACACACTGAGTGAAAGAATTTAGATAAGATAGATCCCTCATTGATTTAACAGTCAAAAAACAAGTGCGAAGAATTAAAAAATGTCTTGAAAAGTAACTCTGTTAAAATGTTTAAACCAAATAAATTAACCCCTCAAATTACCCCAAACCAAACAATCTAATTATATTTGGCATGACAAATAAATTGTTATGTCCAAAACCGTTCTTATCACAGGCGCCGCTGGCTTTTTAGGCTCACACCTTTGCGATCGTTTTATTGATGAAGGGTTTCAGGTCATTGGGATGGACAATTTTATCACTGGAGATAAGGACAACCTCCAACACATTTCTAGTCATCCCAATTTTGAGTTTATAGAGCACGATGTCACCAATTATATAGAGATTAACCAACAGGTTGATTATATTCTCCATTTTGCCTCCCCAGCAAGTCCTATAGATTATTTAAAAATACCTATTCAAACCCTCAAAGTAGGGTCGTTAGGCACACATAACTTATTAGGACTCGCCAAAGCCAAAAAGGCCAGAATCTTAATCGCTTCCACTTCAGAAGTTTATGGAGATCCTTTGGTACATCCGCAAAGTGAAGACTACTTTGGAAATGTGAGTTCCATTGGGCCACGTGGCGTTTATGATGAAGCCAAACGCTTTCAAGAGGCCCTTACTATGGCGTATCATCGTTTTCATGGGCTTGATACCCGCATTGCACGAATTTTTAACACTTATGGCCCCCGTATGCGTCTCAACGACGGGCGTGTGATTCCAGCGTTTATGGGACAAGCCCTCAGAGGAGAAGCCCTAACCGTTTTTGGTGATGGCAGCCAAACACGATCGTTCTGTTATGTTGATGATATGATAGAAGGCATATACCGCTTGTTGTTTAGCGACTATACATTGCCTGTAAATCTTGGTAATCCAGAAGAAATTACCATACTGGATTTTGCGCAAGAAATTTTGGGACTTACCAGTACTGACCAAAAAATAAAATACTTGCCTCTTCCCCAAGGGGATCCATTAAGGCGTCAACCAGACATTGCTTTGGCAAAAAAAATATTAAATTGGTCACCCAAAGTTAATCGAACGGAAGGCATGAAAATAACATTTGATTTCTTCAAAAACTTACCAGAATCAAAACTATTTAAAGCCGAACACAAAGACTTTTCAAAACACATTAAACCTTAATGAGTAATTTTAGACAAGGACGTTATTCATGGCTCATCAAGCCCATTTCTTACACAGTTGACCTGCTTGTAATACATTGCGTTGCATTCCTTTGGTTGTTGCCTCAATCCTTTCCTTTAAGGTTTATTGTTGTGATTTCAATAGGGTGGATTACGATGGCCTTAATTTCAAAATTTTATGAAGTTCACCGCTATTCCAACGTCGTAAGGATACTCAATTTATTGGTACGTCAGGGGCTATTCTTCGCTTTACTTATCTTTGCTTATGCAGGATTTTTCCCACAAGAGAATAGCAATCCACGCCAAATACTTAAATTCGTTTTAGTTTGTATTTTTATTATTTCGGCGCTAAAATATTCACTTTTTTTCTTGCTAAAGAAATACAGATTATACTTAAAAGGGAATTTGCGCAGAACAATTATTTTAGGTGAAAGCAAACAAGCAAAAGCACTCGATGAATTTTTTGGCAACAATCCTCAATCTGGTTTTGTTAACACAAAAATAGTATCTTTAAAGGATGCTAAACGGCTCAATCTTGATACACTTTTTAGCTACATCAAAGAGGAAAAGGTTGATGAAATTTACTGTTCACTTTCAGAAATTAAACCCTCGGATGTCAAGGCCATTACACAATTTGCAGACAATAATTTGATTATAGTCAAATTTATCCCGGAACAAAACACCGTTTTAAATAAAGACTTAAAACGTGATTTTTATGGGATTGTTCCCATTTTAGAGTTTAGAAACATCCCTTTAGACGACTCTTTTAATTTGGCCTTAAAACGAATTTTTGATGTCGTTTTTTCTCTCGTTATCATCGTATTTGTCATGTCGTGGCTCACACCAATCATTGCTCTACTTATTAAGTTAGAGTCCAAAGGCCCCGTATTTTTCACTCAAAAACGTAATGGGTATAATTATAGGGCCTTCAATTGCTTTAAATTTAGATCGATGATTCCTAACAAAAAAGCGGATATTATTCAAGTTTCAAAGGAAGACCAACGCGTTACAAAAATTGGTAAAATCATGCGGCAAACAAGTATAGATGAACTCCCTCAATTTTTCAATGTATTTATTGGTGATATGTCTGTCGTTGGGCCACGGCCTCATATGTTGAGCCATACAGAAATGTATGCCAACAAGGTTGATAAATTTATGGTGCGCCACTTTGTAAAACCAGGGATTACAGGACTTGCACAAGTCAGTGGATATAGAGGAGAGGTAGAGACCGACAAAGATATTATTGGCCGCGTCCGCTATGACATATTTTATATAGAAAACTGGTCCATATTTTTGGACATCAAAATCATTATTCAAACCATTATAAAAGCCATCAAAGGCGACGAAAAAGCATATTAAACAATGAACGTATTAGTATTAGGATCTGGAGGAAGAGAACACACATTTGCATGGAAAATTGCGCAAAGTCCATTATGTGATCATTTGTTTGTAGCACCAGGAAATTCAGGAACTGCCTCTGTAGCTACGAACTTAGATATTTCCGTCTCTGATTTTGAAGGGATTAAAACAGCAGTTTTAGAACACAACATAGAAATGGTTGTTGTAGGCCCAGAGGATCCTTTGGTTAATGGTATTCACGACTACTTTTTGAATGACAATGAGCTTAAAAACATAGCCGTTATTGGCCCACAAAAGACCGCTGCTACTCTTGAAGGCAGTAAAGAATTTGCCAAAGAATTTTTGTTTCGCCATAACATTCCTACAGCAGCATATCAAAGTTTTACAGCCCATGAACTTGAGCAAGGATATGCGTTTTTAGAAACACTTTCATCCCCATATGTTTTAAAAGCCGATGGTCTTGCTGCAGGTAAAGGGGTGCTTATTATAGAAAATATTGATGAGGCAAAAACCGAGCTCAAAAACATGTTGGTTGATTCAAAATTTGGAGCGGCAAGCACCAAAGTTGTTATCGAAGAATTTTTGGACGGCATCGAACTAAGTTGTTTTGTACTCACCGATGGAACGCATTACAAAATTTTACCCACAGCCAAAGATTATAAGCGAATTGGCGAGGGCGACACGGGTTTAAATACTGGAGGCATGGGCGCTATTTCGCCAGTACCCTTTGCAGATGAGGTGCTTTTAAACAAGATTGAAAAGCGTGTTGTAAAACCTACTGTTGAGGGGCTTAAAAAAGACCAAATACCGTACAAAGGATTTATTTTTATAGGGCTAATTGTGGTCAACAACGAGCCCTTAGTTATAGAATATAATGTGCGGATGGGCGATCCAGAAACAGAAGCCGTATTACCACGAATCAATACGGATTTGATGGAAATTTTTGTGGCCATAAAAGAGCAAAACCTGAATCAAATCGATTTAGAAATCAATCCCCAAACAGCAACTACGGTTATGCTTGTCTCTGGAGGATATCCTGAAGCCTATGAAAAAGGGAAAACAATATCTGGGTTTGAAAATGTGCGTGACGCACTAGTTTTTCATGCCGGCGCAAAACAAAGCGGTGATAATGTGGTAACGTCTGGGGGACGTGTGATGGCCGTTACAGCTTTTGGAACCGATTATAAAAAAGCTCTTGAACAGGCCTACAACGAAGTTTCAAAAATAACATTCGAAGGCATGAACTACAGGAAAGACCTTGGGTTCGATTTATAGATAAGAGTGTGAAGAAATACTTTTGTCCTCTTCGTTATTGTCATTGAATGATTTGAGTTGAAGCATCCAATACGTAAAACTAACCACAAGTATTACCAAGAAAATCCATGTAACTAGATTGGCAACCCACCAATTTTCCAATTCTACTTCTCTTAAAACATTAAAAGGAACAAACAAAACAGTTTCAAAAAATTCCTGAATTCCATTAAAAAAATCTTTCATCATGTGGTTTTATAAAGTTGTCATTTTGTGCAATCGCACAGAATAAGCTTATATTTACGTTGCAAATATAAGCAACACAACAAATGATTACAAGCTTTTTTAAAACATCTAAACCGTTACACTATTTAATTTTTATTGCGGTATTGTTGGGGCTTTTTATTTTTAGAGGCATAGACACTTATGCGTTTGATCGGACACCAGTCAATTACCTTAAAGAATTAGGCATATTTTGTGCGTTTCTGATGTCTTTATTTGTGTTTGTTTTTGTCATCACAAAAAATGATTTGACACAAAAGAATAGTTTTGCAGCACTCTATCTTTGTTTGTTTATCTTTTTATTACCTCAGGTTCTTTCCAGTTATTTTATTATCCTTTCGAATCTTTTTGTGCTTTTGAGTTTTAGACGCATCTTTAGCTTAAAGACCAATACGAACATCAAAAAAAAGCTTTTTGACTCTGGGTTTTGGATAGCCTTAGCGTGTTTTTTTCAACCTTGGGCTGTGTTGTATTTTGCGCCTTTAGCTTTTGCAATTTTTTTATTACCCTCAGATTATATTAAGCATATATGTGCGGTTATTTTTGGAATCATATCGGTTGGTTTATTGGCAGTATTATATTGTTTAGTACTGAACAAAGACCCTATGGTTTGGCTTAGTTTTTCTCCGCAGATAAGTTTAGATTTTTCAATTTATAACGACCTTTTTATAGTGTTGGCCATAGCATTGTTGGTTAGTTTATCTGTGTGGGGTATGTCAAGTGTTTTTAGCGAAATGGTCATTAAGGTGAGTAAATCTCGATTTACATTTTTCATGTTATTTTTTGCTATTGCTATTGGAATTTTCATTCCTTTGTTATCCCAAAACAAATCAATAGCCGACTTTCTTTTTCTAGTGTTTCCATTGTCTATTGTTATGGCCAATTATACAGAACGCGCCACAGTTCAATGGATGCCCAATGTGTTTATAGTACTCATTTTTTTACTTGCACTTACCAAATTAGCATTTAATATTGAACAACTCCTCGAAATTTAACTAAAGAATTGCACTATATTTGCACCATAAAAATTATGCTATGTTTTCTAAAAAAGCCAATACAATTTTTCAAGACGTGATTGCAACCTATAAGTTGCAAAACACAGTAGATCAACCCTTTCACAACAAATTTGATAAAGATCAAGATCTTATAGGTCATTTATTGTACAGAAAATGCTGGATTGATACCGTGCAGTGGGCCTATGAAGATATCATTCGTGACCCCAACATAAACCCAGTCGAAGCACTCAAATTAAAACGCATGATTGACGCTTCAAACCAAGACCGAACCGATACGGTTGAGTTTATAGACAGCTATTTTTTGGAGCTCTACAAAAATGTACATCCTAAAAGCGACGCTAAAATAAATTCTGAAAGCCCTGCATGGGCTATAGATCGCCTTTCAATTTTGGCGTTGAAAATATACCATATGCATTTAGAAACGGTGCGTACCGATGCTACGGATGCGCACAAAGCATCATGTCAGAATAAATTGGACACCTTGCTTGAACAACGCGAAGACCTTTCTATTGCTATTGACGATCTTTTAGACGCTATTGCCAATGGCGATAAATACATGAAAGTGTACAAACAAATGAAGATGTACAACGACGATGAGCTAAATCCTGTTCTACGAGGAACGAAATAATCAACACTTCTTGCATAGCGCTGCAAAACACATATTGGTCATTAGATTTTCATCTCTCGGAGATGTTGCAATGACAGTGCCTGTTGTTGCCGCTTTTTCAGAAGCTCATCCACAAGTCAAAATTTCTGTTCTTACGAGACAACAATTTGCACCTCTTTTTGCGCACATTAGTACTGTTGAGGTTATTGGCGTGGATTTAAAAAATGAGTTCAAAGGATTTTTTGGACTATTGCGGTTAGCCAAAAAAATAAAAACACTCAAAGTAGATACAGTTGTCGATTTGCATAATGTTTTGCGCACCAAAATATTAAATGTTTTATTACCCAAACACCAATGGGCTATTTTAGATAAAGCACGCTCCGAAAAAAGACTGCTAATTTCTGGCCAAAAATTTGAACCATTACGCCCAATGGTCGAACGTTACGCTGATGTATTTCGTAGTCTTGGATTTGATTTTTCTTTGGGAGATTTTCAACCCCCAAGACCTCAATCACTTTCAAAAGGAATGGAATCACTATTGAAAGAAAAAAGCAAACCTTACATTGGGATTGCCCCTTTTGCAGCTTATACGTCAAAGACTTATCCTTTAGAAAAAATGAAGCGTGTTGTTGCGCACCTTTCAAAAACAAAATGTACTATTATTTTATTTGGCGGCGGAAAAGAGGAAGTAAAAAAACTCACCTATATAGCAACATTGTACCCCAATGTAATTTCTGTAGCGGGGCAATTCTCTTTGCAAGAGGAGTTAACATTAATGCAACAATTAACATTGATGTTGGCCATGGACTCAGGTAACGCACATATGGCTGCCTTAATGGGCGTAAAAGTGCTCACATTGTGGGGCGTAACACACCCATACTTAGGATTTAAACCCTATAATCAACCTATGGAATATTGTTTGGTTTCAGATCGAGAAAAATTCCCAAAAATCCCTACTTCAGTATATGGGAATCGTTATCCAAAGGGCTACGAAAAAGCAATTGAAACCATCTCTGAAGAGGCCATCATAGCCGCCATTCACAAACTGCTTTAAACGTCATCAAAATCTACATGAATTTCCGAAGACGTTGGCACCGCTTGACAACTAAGCACCAAACCTTCTGCAACTTCACTATCGGTAAGCACGCTGTTTTGACGCATTTCGGCGGTTCCTTTGGTGAGTCTACAAATACAACTGCTACAAACACCACCTTGACACGAATAAGGAACATCGATGTCTTGCTTTAATGCGGCTTCTAAAATAGTGTGTCCAGGAGACATTGAAAATACTTCCGTTTCGTCATCTACCAAAATTGTTGCTTCGACAAATTCATCGCTTGATGCTGCATTTTCTATTTCATTTGAAGCCGTAGAGGCGGTAAAAAGTTCAAATAAAATAGTGTCTTCTTGCACTTTTTTGTCTAGCAATACATCTTTGACCGTATTGATCATTCCTTCTGGGCCACACAAATAGAATGTTGAAGCTTCCTCAAGGGTCATTAAGTTCTTGATGACATAATTTGTATTTCCTACATCAATTCTACCAAAAAGAGTTCCATCAACTTGTGCTTGACTATACACATATTGAAGTTGAAATCTGTTTGGGTATTGCGCTTCTAACGTTGATAGGGGTTGGTAAAAAATAGTCTCCTCTGGAGATTTATTTCCATAGATAAGTATAAATTTTTGCTCTTCATTGGTTTCCAACACTGTTTTCAGAATACTCATAATGGGGGTTATGCCACTACCAGCAGCAAAAGCAACAATGGTATTGTTGGTTGTGTTTGGGATAAAAGTAAATCGGCCTTTGGGAGGCGCCACCTCTATCGCATCTCCGACATTTAGTTGCTGATTGGCAAAAGAAGAAAACAAACCGTTTTCAATTTCTTTGACGGTAACGGTTAAATCTTTACTGCCAGGGCTTGCACTAATCGAATAATCGCGACGGACTTCTTGACCATTAATTTTTGTTTTTAACGTAAGGTATTGTCCTGCTTCAAAACGATAAGTGTTTTTTAAAGCTTCGGGTACATCAAAGCTAATGCTTACCGCTTTGGAAGTTTCACGATGAATGTTTTTTATCTTAAGGAAGTTGAATGCCGCCATGAACTAAAAATTTAGAACAAAAATAATAAAGTTTGAAGCTGAACTTTAGTTAATATACCGCCAATTTTTATATTTTTTAAAAAAATTTCAACAGTAAAATTCTACTAAATCCAGATAAATAATTAGATTTATTCAAAAAGATGAGTATTTTTACAAACTTTGTATACAGTTTATAGAATATTATTAGTTATAAATAACAAAAACGTCCCACAGTTGAGATGCACATTTAAATATATCCTGAGCTTTATTCTTCTCGCCATGACTTTGTCTAGTTGTTCGCGCAAAAAAGATAAATTTATCAATCGTAATTGGCACTCTTTAAATACGAAATACAATATTTTGTATAATGGAAACTTGGCCCTTGATGCGGGATTAAAAGATATAGAAGACGACTACAAAGACAATTATTGGGCAATTTTACCTGTAGAACGCATAAGTATTTCTGAAGATCTTTTTTCTGATGAACAAGCGCAAAATTCAAATTTTGAACGCGCCGAAGAAAAAGCAGTAAAAGCCGTCCAGAAGCACGGCATGAACATCAAAGGAAAAGAAAAAAACCCACAAATTGATGACGCCTATATTCTTCTTGGGAAAGCGCGTTACTACAGTGGCCGTTTTATACCCGCATTAGAAGCATTCAATTATATACTGTTTAAATATCCTGGAAGCAGTAATATTAATTTGGCCAAAATATGGCGTGCTAAAACAAATTTGCGTCTCGAAAATGAAACTATAGCTTTAGAAAATTTAAAAGCGCTGATTGAGAAAAACGAATTATCAAAAACAGACCAAGTTGAAGCACAATCAACCTTGGCTCAAGTATATTTAAATACCAATAAAATTGACTCTGCGCTTATGTATTTAAAAAACGCAAATGCGCTTACAAGAAATAAGTTTTTTAAGGGACGATTGCATTTTATTGAAGGACAACTCTATAACAAACTTGGCAAAAAAGACAGTGCTAATATGGCTTTTCAAGAAGTCATAGAACTTAAAAGAAACGTCCCAATGGCCTATCGGGTCAACGCTTTTCTAGAACAGACTCATAATTTTGATTATTCCAATGGTGATCGTGAAGCGTTAAGTGAATTATTATCTGACATTGAAGAAAACAGAGAACATCGGCCTTATTTAGATCGGATACACCACACCATAGCAAAGCATTATTTGAAGCAAGACAACGATTCGCTCGCCATTGTGTATTTCAACAAATCTTTGAGAACAAAGTCTGAAGACAACTATTTAAATGCGTTGAATTACCATACCATTGCCGATCTTTATTTCGATGATTCCAGATACACTGATGCAGGCAAATATTACGATAGCACACTTTTAAATTATAAGCCAAACTCTAAACCTTTCCGAGCGGTAAAAAAACGATTGGACAATCTTCAAGATGTCATATACTATGAATCTATTGCAAGTACTAATGATAGTATTTTGGGTCTTGTTGCCCTACCCAAAGAAGAACAGGAACAATACTTTGAACAGCTCATCGCCAACCTAAAAGAAGAGCAAGAAAAAAAGGCGGCCAAACAAAAGACATTTGTAAATCCAACTTCAAGTTTCAATTCGTCAAAAGCCAAAAAAGCAGGCACATTTTATTTTTATGAAACGGCAACCGTAGCGTATGGTAAAAATGAGTTTGCCAATAGATGGGGCAAACGTCCTTTGGCAGACAATTGGCGCTGGTCTAAACAAACAGTTTCTGACACAACTTCAAAATCTATTGCTTCAGAGAAGGGGGAAGAATCTTCACAAGGGATTCGCGATGTGGGTTATTATATGAAGCAAATTCCGACAGACCCAAAAGATATAGACAGCATAGCCAAGGAACGCAATTTTTCTTATTATCAATTGGGATTGATTTATAAAAATAAATTTAAAGACTACCAGCGTTCAAAAGATAAATTAGAAGCACTTTTAGCTCAAAATCCAGAAGAACGATTGGTACTTCCAGCAAAATATAATTTATATAAAATTTACAACCTGCTTTCTGAGACGTCATCGGCAACAGCCATGAAAGAAAGCATTATTCGCGATTACCCAACATCAAGATATGCACAAATATTAAAAAATCCTGCAGCTGTTTTGGGCAATGATGCTCAAGGTCCAGAAGCGAGATACAAAGTTCTTTTTGAAAAATTTGAAGCAAGCCAATATCAAGACGTTATAGATTCATGCGCTGAAGAAATTATTAGGTTTGAGGGCGATGAAATTGTTCCTAAGTTAGAGCTATTAAAAACCAGTGCAAAAGGGCGTTTGTATGGATTCAAAGACTATAAAGAGGGGTTAAATTATATTGCACTAAACTACCCAAATGCACCAGAAGGGAAGCAAGCCCAAGATCTTATAGACAATGTTTTATCCAGCTTAGAAGACGACACTTTTGAAGAACTTCAAGAGGGGCAACACTTTAAGACGATTTATCAGTTTGACATTAAAGAACAAGACCTTATAAAAGCATTTAAGGAAGAATTGACAAAAGTTGTTGAAGATGAAGACATATTGCAATTGAGTGTTTCACAAGACGTATTCAATAAAAATACTACATTTGTAGTGGTTCATGGATTAAAGAGTATCCAAGGCGCTCAAGGATTTGCAGAGCTGTTAGATGTGAAGTCCAATGAAATATTGGCACGACCCTATTTTGCAATTTCTTCTAAAAACTACAAGAAACTTCAAATCCATAAAAACTTGGAAAACTATTTAAAAAAGAATAAGAATTAAAACAAAAAGTCATGTTTACAGATGCTAAAAAAACAAGACCCCAACAAGGATTATTGTCACAACAAAACACCATTGCACAAGGCACTATTTTTGAAGGCGACCTAAAAAGTGAAGGTGACTTCAGAATTGAGGGCGTGATCCAAGGGACATTAATAACCAAAGGTAAAGTAGTGATTGGGAACACAGGCAAAATTGACGGTAGTTTGTCCTGTAAAAATGCAGATATTGAAGGTGGTTTTAAAGGCAAACTGACCGTTCAAGAAACACTAAGTCTGCGTGCCACAGCGCGCATAGAAGGCGAAGTCGAAACAGGGAAATTAGCTGTTGAGCCAGGGGCTTCTTTTAATGCCCATTGTCAAATGAAAGACTCTGTCAAAGAGCTTAAAACAGAATCTAAACCAACCCTACAATCAAGTGCCAAACCAGGACAAACCGCTTAGACATCTTGCTGCACTTTCCGGATTAGGAATTCAGATGGGGGTGATTGTTTTTGTTTTTGTCCGTTTTGGGAAGTGGCTTGATGTATATTTCAATCATTCTAAAAAAATCTTTGTAGCCGTTGGCGCCATACTTGGGGTAGCCATTGGGCTGTATGTGGTGCTGAAGCAACTCAAAAAACTTCAAAGCAAATGAACTTAACTACAAAAAAGTTCTCCAAAAAGATATTTGTTTTTTTGAGTATTGCATTTGCAATGCACATCCTTACGAATACATTTTTGGCTTTGCCAAAACTTCAACACCAAATCGTTGAAGCTTATACTATCAATGCCTTGATGGCTATTGGAATCTTTTGGGGTTTAACTGCACTAAAAACCAAGTATAATAATCAAATTGGGTTTTTGTTTTTAGCCAGTAGTTTTGTCAAATTTTTTGTGTTTTTTATGGTGTTTTATGGCCCATACAAAGCTGATGGAAAAATTGTTTTTTTGGAATTTGTATCGTTTTTTATTCCCTATACAATTTGTCTTATTTTAGAAACTTTTTATCTCAGCAAACAACTCAACCAAATGTAGAACTTGAACACCCACTGAGGACAGGTTTTTTGACTAAAAATAAAGTCCTTAAAATTGTTTTTGTTTTTGATAGAAAACCATAACTTTGCACCGATTTTATACAACGATAAAAATCTGCAATGCGAAGCAAATTAACTTTGAAAGCGACAACACTAATTTTCTTTTTAATGCCATTCTTGGTAATGGCAGGAGGAGACGCCCCAAAAACTGATAAAAAAGCTGAAATTAAAGCTTACATTCAACACCACCTTCAAGACTCATACGACTTTAGTTTATTTTCATATACAACAGATCAAGGAGAACACAAATATATAGGTGCTCCTCTACCTGTAATTTTGTGGGATGAAGGCCTTAAAATCTTTGCTTCCTCAAAATTTCATCATGGCGAGACTTTAGCTGAGGTTGATGGTAATTATTACAAATTATATCACAATAAAATATACAAAACGGATGCTGAAGGGACGATTAATTATGATGAGCACAATCACCCTACAAATGTTAAACCCTTAGATTTTTCTATCACAAAAAGTGTAGTCATGATAATGATCACGGCGTTACTCATGTTTTTCCTTTTCAAAGGGCTTGGAAAATCTTATGGTGCAAATAAAGGCATCGCTACAGGAGCTGGGCGTTTTTTCGAACCTATTGTGCTTTATATACGTGATGATATTGCCATTCCAAACATTGGTGAAAAGAAATACATGCGCTACATGCCCTTTTTACTTACTGTGTTTTTCTTTATATGGTTTTTAAATATTTTTGGGTTAACGCCATTAGGAGTAAATGTCACTGGTAACATTGCAATCACTTTTGCATTGGCCTTATTGACCTTTTTAATCACAAATTTAACAGGGACAAAAGACTATTGGAAACATATTTTTGATCCACTAGGAGATTCCATGCCATGGTATGGGAAAGTTCCTTTGTACATTATATTAATCCCTATTGAAGTACTAGGGATATTCATTAAGCCATTCTCATTATTAATCCGTTTGTATGCCAATATGCAAGCTGGACACATTGTATTGATGAGTTTGATTGGTCTAATGTTTTTATTCAAAAGTTGGTTGGGAAGCCCGTTATCCTTTGGATTGGCCTTTGCCATCTCACTAATTGAAGTACTTGTGGCATTGTTACAAGCATATATTTTTACAATGTTATCGGCTTTATATTTTGGTTTTGCTTCAGAAGAGCACGAGCATCATGATGAAGCACACGCTCATTAGTAATTTTGAGCAATAAAAATTGAATGTTTAATTTTTAAATACATATATATGGAAATTCCAGTAATGGTAGGTGCAGGTTTAGTTGTCATCGGAGTAGGTTTAGGTATTGGTAAAATCGGTGGTTCCGCAATGGAAGCTATCGCTCGCCAGCCAGAAGCTTACGGAAAGATTCAAACAGCGATGCTTATTGCAGCAGCCTTGATTGAAGGTATTGGATTTGCAGCATTATTTGCAGTATAATCTTAATCCAAAAAAACAATCTTGCAACGGTTGGTTGCAAGGTTGTTTTAATTAAACTTAAAACATCATCATAATAAAATTATTATGGAAAAATTATTAGAAGAATTCTCACTTGGACTGTTTGTTTGGCAAACCTTACTTTTCCTTGGGCTTTTATTGTTGTTGAAAAAATATGCATGGGGGCCAATATTGAATGCTGTTAATGAGCGTGAAGAAGGCATCAAAAATGCGCTTAGTGCTGCAGATAACGCCAAAAAAGAGATGGAAAATCTTCAAGCAGACAATCAAAAACTTTTGAAAGAAGCTCGTGCAGAGCGTGAAGCGATGCTTAAAGAAGCGCGCGAACTCAAAAACAAAATGATTGACGACGCTAAAGAAGAAGCCAAAGAAGAAGCCAACAAACTTGTAGCGCAAGCACAAGCTGCCATCGAAACAGAGAAAAAAGCAGCTATTGCAGATTTGAAAGCACAAGTAGCAGACCTTTCTATTTCTATTGCAGAAAAAGTGTTGGGAGAAGAATTATCAAACAAAGGAAAGCAAGAAAAATTAGTCGAGTCGATGTTGGACGACACTAGTTTAAACTAAAAATATATGTCAGGGACAAGAGCAGCCATTCGATATGCTAAGGCCATCTTAAGTGTGGCAGAGGACAACAATACATCAGCGAAAATTCATGAAGAAATGAATCAAATCGCTCGTGCGATTGCTTCAAATCCTGAACTGAACGAAGTACTAAAATCACCAGTGGTTAAACTTTCAGAAAAAACAGCCGTTTTGGATCATGTTTTTTCAAAGTCTGGAACAGAAGTAAAGTCTTTGTTCACCACCTTAGCACAAAACAAGCGTGTTGATTTATTAGAGCATATCGCATTACAATATAAGCGTTTGTATGATGAGCTCAACAATAAAGAACAAGCCACGGTAACCACCGCAGTTCCAATGACTGAAGCTTTAGAAAAAAAGGTAATGGCAAAGCTGAAAACATTGTCAAGCAAAGAAGTAACCTTGACCAAAATTGTAGATGAAACCATCCTTGGTGGATTCATCTTGCGCGTTGGAGACAAACAATACAATGCAAGTGTTTCCAACCAATTAAATGAAATTAAAAATAAGTTTATAACAAATTAAAGCGAACTCATTACGAGTTCAATGAGTTAAAAATAGATTAAAATGGCAGATGTAAAAGCAGCTGAAATTTCAGCAATTTTAAAGCAACAACTTTCAGGATTTGAAGCCACCGCTTCTTTGGATGAAGTAGGAACTGTACTCACTGTTGGTGATGGTATTGTTCGTGCATACGGACTTTCCAATGCGCAATATGGAGAATTAGTTCAATTTGAAGGAGGTCTTGAAGGTATCGTTCTAAACCTTGAAGAAGACAACGTGGGGATTGTACTTTTAGGCGCTTCCAAAGTTGTAAAAGAAGGATCTACAGTAAAACGTACAGGACGTATTGCCTCCATCAATGTTGGTGAAGGTATCGTAGGGCGTGTTGTAGATACGCTTGGTGCACCAATTGATGGAAAAGGCCCAATTGAAGGTGATGTTTATGAAATGCCTTTAGAAAGAAAAGCACCAGGTGTTGTATTTCGTGAGCCCGTAACTGAGCCACTTCAAACAGGGATTAAATCTATTGATGCCATGATCCCCGTAGGACGAGGACAAAGAGAGCTCGTGATTGGTGACCGTCAAACAGGAAAAACCACTGTTTGTATCGATACCATTCTAAACCAAAAAGAATTTTACGATGCAGGTGAGCCCGTGTATTGTATTTATGTTGCTGTTGGACAAAAAGCGTCTACAGTAGCCAACATTGCAAAAACATTAGAAGATAGAGGGGCTTTGGCCTATACTACAATTGTAGCAGCCAATGCTTCAGACCCTGCACCAATGCAAGTATATGCACCATTTGCAGGTGCTGCGATTGGGGAGTATTTTAGAGATACTGGTCGTCCAGCACTTATCATTTATGATGATTTATCAAAGCAAGCGGTAGCTTATAGAGAAGTATCACTTTTGCTTCGTCGTCCACCAGGGCGTGAGGCCTACCCAGGAGATGTATTCTACTTACACTCACGTTTGTTAGAGCGTTCTGCGAAAGTTATTAACGACGGTACGATTGCAAAAGACATGAACGATTTGCCAGACTCTCTTCAACCTTTGGTAAAAGGAGGAGGGTCTTTAACAGCACTTCCAATCATTGAAACTCAAGCAGGAGACGTATCAGCTTACATTCCAACAAACGTAATTTCGATTACAGATGGTCAGATTTTCTTGGATGGAGATTTATTTAACTCTGGTGTACGTCCAGCAATTAACGTAGGTATTTCGGTATCTCGTGTGGGGGGTAGTGCACAAATTAAATCCATGAAGAAAGTATCTGGAACGCTTAAGCTAGATCAAGCTCAATTCCGTGAATTAGAGGCCTTTGCAAAGTTTGGTTCTGACTTAGATGCGGTGACACTTAATGTCATTGAAAAAGGTAAACGAAACGTTGAAATCCTTAAACAAGCACAAAACGATCCTTATACAGTAGAAGATCAAATTGCGATTATTTATGCAGGATCGAAAAACTTGTTGCGTGATGTACCCGTCAATAAAGTCAAAGAATTTGAAACTGAGTTTATCGAATTCTTGAAAGCAAAACACAGTGACGCTTTGGCAACACTGAAATCTGGCAAACTGACTGATGAGGTGACGGATACGTTAACAAAAGTTGCACAAGATTTATCGGCCAAATACAATTAATTTTAAATTAAAGAACTAATTTAAAGCATGGCAAACTTAAAAGAAATAAGAAACAGAATTTCGTCCGTATCTTCAACGATGCAGATTACCAGCGCCATGAAAATGGTATCTGCTGCGAAGCTCAAAAAAGCACAAGACGCCATCACAGCGATGCGTCCTTATGCCGACAAACTGACGGAACTTTTACAAAACCTAAGCGCAACTTTGGATGCCGATAGCGGAAGTAAATTTGCAGATCAGCGTGAAGTCAAAAACGTTCTTATTGTTGCCATTACTTCTAACAGAGGATTGTGTGGTGCTTTTAATTCTAATATTATCAAACAAGCCAATCATTTAGCAAACAGCTATGCTGGCAAAAACGTTTCTATAGTAGCCATCGGTAAAAAAGCCAATGATGCTCTTTCAAAAGATTTTGATGTTATATCGAATCAAAGTAGTGTTTTTGATGATCTTACTTTCGATAATGTAGCACAAATTGCCGAATTATTGATGGAAAAATTTGAGGAGGGAAGCGTTGATAAAATTGAATTGGTCTACAACAAGTTTAAAAATGCGGCCACGCAAATTGTAACCACGGAACAATTTTTGCCAATTGTCCCAAGTGCTGAGGGGACTAATGCCAACCAAGACTATATTTTTGAACCTTCAAAAGTGGAGATTGTAGAAACCTTGATTCCAAAGTCTTTAAAAACACAATTGTTTAAAGCCATTCGCGATAGTTTTGCCAGTGAACATGGTGCACGTATGACCGCCATGCACAAAGCAACCGACAATGCTACTGAGCTTAGAGATCAATTAAAATTGACCTACAACAAAGCACGACAAGCCGCCATTACCAACGAAATTCTTGAAATTGTTGGTGGTGCTGAAGCATTGAACAACTAAAGTATATTTTAGAAAACTTTAAATTCCTTACAATCTAATTGCAAGGAATTTTTTTTAATACATTTGTGCTATTCTATTAACCCAAATTATTTTATCATGAATTTATACAAACAATGTTTCGTTGGTGTATTTACACTATTAACCACATTCTCTTTTTCTCAATCTCAAGGCACTTCAGAACTTAATATTAGTTTAGGTGTAGCGACATTTGAAGATTTCAGAACAGCAGTAGAAAATGCAGCAACGTCTTTAGTAACATCAGCTATAACGGGTGAGAAATTAACCCATGAAGACGGCAGTAGCCAGATGGCCTTTACAGCGCATTATAGTTACGCCATAAAAGATCAATGGATGCTTGGCGCTTCATTGGCCTACCAAAACATTAAAGGAAATTTATTGGTTGACGGAGTAAAATCTGGCAAAAGTTCTAGTGCAGTTTATTCTCTGGGAGTTGAATCAAATTATCGTTACATTTCAAAACCAAAATTTCAAATGTATTCAGGTTTAGGTGTGGGTTATGCATTTGGAGAAACAACATTTACCTTAGGCGACAAATTAGAGTTTAAGAACAACAACGAAGACACTTCAAAAATTGATTATTTAACGTTTCATGTGACAGCTCTTGGATTTAGAGTTGGAAAAAAATTAGCAGCTTTTGCAGAATTAGGGGTTGGGTACAAGGGCATTATCAATGGAGGACTATCCTATCAATTTTAATTCATTCGATTTTGTTTATTAATATTTAGGCCTTTCTTTTAATTAAGAAAGGTTTTTTGTGGAATGAAATTTGATAATAATTAAATATGCGTTTGAAAATTACCTATAAAATTTCACTTTTTTGTTTGTCTTTTTTGATGAGCTGTAAAACAACAAAACCTACGCTTTTCGACTCCAAGATTCCAATTTCAATAGAAGCCCCTTACTTCCAATCTTGGGTTGCTGGTGTTCAAGGCGGAGGTCGTGGTGTCGATGTGTTTTTACCTGTAAAAGATCTAAATAACATAACCCCTGACAGCATACATTTTAGAGGACAGCGCGCCAAAACCGTTTATAAAAACCAAATGATTGTTGGGCATTTTTCTTCACCACAAAATCAACCTAAAGACGTAATTTTGAGCAACGAACCTTTTGCAGAGGCCAATAACCAGTTACTCCCCAAAGCAGATCATTCAGCATTTGAATTGGAGCCCAATGCTTGTGTTTTGAGTTATATCCTCGAAAATAAACGCTACTATCATAAAATTACAGATTTAGCTCAGCGCCCCTCCATTCCTTACCCTTCGTCTCCACCACCACCAGATTAATTATTATTGTATCTGGTATAAAAAGTGTATTTTTAAGCCCATAAAAGCAACAATTTGAGTATCCTTAAAACGCTTTACAAACAAACTTTTATTTATGGGCTTGCAACCGTAGTGCCCAAAATGCTCAGTTTTCTTTTGGTGCGTTTGCATACCGACAAAACTGTACTCGAAAATGTGGCTGACTACGGCGACGTTTCGCTGATTTACGCCTATTTTGTTTTGTTTAATGTCCTTTTGGCCTATGGCATGGAAACGGCTTTCTTCCGCTTTTTTAGTAGTGATGGAAATAAAAAAACAGTACTCAGTACTTCAACTATTTCACTAATTCTGACCTCGACGTTGGTACTCGTATTTGGGTATTTTTTAAGACATCATATAGCAAACCTTACACACATTGACAGTGCTTATATTGTATTGGTACTTTGGATTTTATTTTTTGATGCTCTTGTAATTATTCCCTTTGCGTATTTAAGAGCGTTGGGCAAGCCCATTAAATATACAGCAGTCAAACTGCTCAATGTCGTTCTCAATTTGGGATTAAACATCGTGTTGCTTTTATTCTTAAAATCTTGGGCTGAATCGTCTACATTTTTGGCTATATTCTATCGTCCTAATTTCGAAGTACACTATATTTTTATTGCCAATCTTGTGGCCAGTGCAGTTACATTTTTGATGCTAATTTCTTTTTACTTTAAATTAAATTATAGCTTCGACACAAAACTTTGGAAACAAATGTTGCGTTATGCATTTCCAGTACTCGTTGCAGGAATTGCCTTTTCCATAAACGAAACCTTTGATCGCATTTTACTGGAGCGGCTTCTTCCAGAAAATCTATCCAAAGAAGCTATTGGGACCTATTCTGCTTGCTACAAACTCGCCCTGTTTATGATGCTTTTTGCAACGGCCTACCGTTTGGGAATCGAGCCCTTCTTTTTTAGTAATGCCAAAGACAAAAATGCCAAAGCAAACTATGCCAAAATCCTTGAATTTTTTGTCATTTTTGGTGCCTTGATTTTATTATCTGTAGTGGTTTTTGTGGATATTTTAAAACTATTGCTCATTCCAAATGAGGCCTATTGGGAAGCCATGTCGGTAGTACCTGTTTTGTTGTTGGCCTATTTGTTTTTGGGGGTTTACCACAACCTTTCGGTGTGGTACAAAATTACGGACCGTACAAAATTTGGCGCATACATTTCCATATTTGGTGCTCTAGTAACTTTGGGCATAAATATTATTTTCATTCCAAAATTTGGGTATATGGCTTCAGCCACCGCAACACTTTTTGCCTATGCTACAATGGCAAGTATATCCTATATTTTAGGGCAAAAACATTATGCAATTCCTTATAATCTGAAAAAAATG
Organism: Flavobacteriaceae bacterium; assembly: GCA_965658025.1. Lineage (GTDB taxonomy): Bacteria > Bacteroidota > Bacteroidia > Flavobacteriales > Flavobacteriaceae > UBA3537. Next base: position 131,848 of record CBFHQL010000001.1, read on the forward strand.
GGGCTTTATTTGATTTTGTCAATCGGATTTTCAGCACTTTCATTTTATAAGTTCCGAGAAGATTATGCCATTGGGATTGGCCTCATTATAATTTTGATGGGTGTTATTTGGCACAAAGAAAAAACAGTATTAAAACAACTTATTAAATCTTAATAATGAAGATCAACATCATCAACAAATCTGCACACGCCTTACCGCACTATGAGACCATTGCCTCGGCAGGGATGGACCTTCGGGCGAATTTAGATCACGATATTGTACTCAACCCCATGGAGCGCAGCATCATACCAACAGGGCTTTTTATGGAACTTCCTGTGGGTTATGAAGCGCAAGTACGTCCACGAAGTGGATTGGCGGCCAAACACGGCCTAACAGTCCTCAATAGCCCAGGCACAATTGATGCGGATTATAGAGGAGAAGTAGGCGTGATTCTTGTCAACCTTTCGCAAACAGCATTTACCATAAAAAATGGTGAACGCGTAGCACAAATGGTGATTGCCAAGCATGAACGTGCCGATTGGGAAGAGGTTCAACAACTATCGGAAACAAGTCGTGGCGAAGGCGGCTTTGGAAGCACGGGGCGTCAATGATTCAAAACATCTACATAGTCATCTGTTTTATATTTTTGCTTTGCTCCCCAAATAGCGTTGCACAAACTAAAAACGACAGTCTTCCAAGATCTGAACAACCCACTCCAGAAGATCAATTTCAGCATTATTTTTATGATGCGTTGATGCAAAAAGGCATTGAAAACTACAGCAAAGCAATAGATGCTTTACTCAAGTGTGGCGATTTATTTCCACAACGAGCAGTTATTTTTTATGAACTAGGCGATCTTTATTTCATGACAAAAAAATATGGCCGGGCCGAAAGTAATCTTCAGAAAGCCATTGACTTAGACCCTGATAATTTTTGGTACAAAGAAAAATTATATCACCTTTATGTGGATCAAAACGACTATGAAAAAGCCATTCAAGCAGTACAACCGTTGTTGTACAAAAATCAAGATTATGAGCAAGACTTAGTCAATTTATATGCTAGTGCTGGACGTTTTGACGAGGCCTTGTCACAGATTGATAAACTTGACCAACGCCTTGGTTACAGCACCAATCGTGACCAAACACGCATAGAAATTTACAAACAAACAGCAAATCAAAAAGGCCACATTAAGTTTTTAAAAAACCGTCTTGAAGAAGCGCCCAAAAATGCACAAAATTTCTTGACGCTTATTTACACTTTAAGTCAATATAATTTAAAAGAAGAAGCATTTTCAACAGCAAAAATGTTTTTAAATACGCA
>CBFHQL010000001.1:133375-135958 GCA_965658025.1 Flavobacteriaceae bacterium
TCAAGCTTGGAATGGGCGCATTATTATGAACAACAAAATCAAATAGACAAGGCCCTTGAGTTTTATGAAAAAGCGTTAAGCGAATCCCCCGAAAATTTAGATGCCATTAAAGCATTTGTTAAACTTTGTTTGGTTGCCAAACAATATGACCGTGTAGTGTTGTTCACCGCCACGCAATTGGAATTATTTCCCACTCAACTTGAACTGTATTTGGCACGTAGTCGAGCACAACTCGCTTTAGAACAAATAGACGAAGCTTTAGAAACCCTAGAAATGGGGGTGGATTATATTTTTGAAGAAAACGAAATTGCCGTACACTATTACCGCTTAATGGCTGATCTTTACAAAAGAAAAAACAATATTAAAAAAGCTGAAGCGTTTATCAATAGCGCTAACGCAATTCAATTAGAACAATGAGAAATTTTTTAGTCTGTCTTATCGTCTGTCTTGTTTTTGGGTGTAAAAGTACCCAAACATTGAGTTCAAAATCTGGGCTCAACCCCAAACTTAAGGCAAAACAAATCATTAAAGCGCATAACAAACAAAAAGCCGATTTTTTGACCCTGCAATCACGATTGAAAATTGAATTAATAGAGGGAGAAAAAGCGCAGACGCATACTGTAACGCTACGCATGGAGCGCGACAAAGTCATTTGGGTAAATGCTTTTTTGAACATGGTTCGACTAAAAATCACACCCCAAAAAGTACAGATGTACAACAAACTCGATCGTACTTATTTTGATGGCGATTTTACTTTAATTAAGAGATTTTTTAGGTGCAGAATTGAGTTTTTCTAATCTCGAAAATTTGCTGCTTGGAGATGCGATGTTCAATTATAGAGCAAACGCTTTGGAAAAGCAATTGCACCCTAAATCTTACGCTTTATCGCCCAAACAACAAAATGCGTTATTTGAAGTTTTATATTTAATTAACCCAGGGTATTTCAAAATGGACGGCCAAGAATTAAGGCAATTGCAAAGGAATAGGTCACTAAAAGTTCGCTACCTTTCATTTCAAGAATTAGATCAGCAAATTTTCCCTAAAAAAATGACCATTAAAGTTATTGAAAATCAGCAAAAAACAACGCTAAATTTGAATTTAAAATCTTTAAATTTGAATCAACCTATACGGTTTCCATTTTCCATTCCTTCGGGATTTAAAGCGATTGAACTCTAATGCAAATCAGATTTAAATATTTATCTTTTTTATTTTTTATTTTATTGGTATTCAGCCACTTGGACGGATATGCACAAAGTAAAAGGCAATTGGAATTGGAAGAGCGACGTCGCGAGCTGCAACAGGAAATCAGACAAATTACCAATTTGTTGTTTGCCGGTAAAAAAGAAAAAAAATCGGTGGTTAGTGTAGTTGAAGATTTGAATTATAAAATCAGTGTTCGTAAAAATCTGATGCGCATCACGAATCAACAAGCGAATTTACTTACCAGAGAAATCAACAGTAATCAAAATGAAATTTCCAAGCGCCGCGATAAACTGAAAATTTTGAAGGATGATTATGGCAACATGATTGTTAAATCGTACAAAAATAGAGCTGCTGAAAACAAGCTTATGTTTTTGTTGTCCTCTTCAAATTTTCAGCAGGCCTACAGGCGCTTACAATACATCAAACAATACGCAGATTATCAAAAACAACAGGCGATTATTATAAAGCAAGAGACCGAAAATTTAAAGCGTTTAAATCAAGATTTGTTACGTCAAAAAAAGGAAAAACAAAAATTGGTGGCCGAAAATAAAGCGGCTAAAGCCATTTTGGATAAAGAACTAAAAGCGCAACAAGTATTGATCAGTTCCATTCAAAAAAACCTTTCAAAATTTACAGCGCAAATCAAGTCCAAACAAAAAGAGTCTGATAAGTTGGATCGAGAAATCCGGAAACTGATTCGAGAAGCGATTGCAGCGTCCAATAAAAAAGCGGGTAAATCCACCAAATTAGCCACCTTTTCATTAACACCCGAACAGAAAATATTAGCTGCTAATTTTACGACTAACAAAGGAAAATTACCTTGGCCAGTGGCCAGTGGTGTGGTCAAAATGCGCTTTGGAACCAATCCATCACCTATCGACCCGACGATTAAAATTAAGAGTAACGGTGTGCGTATTGCTACCAACAAAGGCGAGCAAGTTCGTGCTGTTTTTGAAGGCACCGTTCAAGGGATCATGACACCAAAAAATGGCAATAATGCCATCATGATTCGTCATGGAAATTACATTACAGTCTATAAAAACTTGTCTAAGTTTTATGTAAATAAAGGTGAAAAAGTAAGTACCAAACAAGTGATTGGGGAGGTTATAACTAACAAGACTTCTGGGGAATCGATTTTGAGTTTTGGAATTTACAAGGACAGTTCAATTCAAAATCCTTCGCACTGGATTTATAAACTTTAAATGTTATTTATTCTCAAAAAGGGCTTTGAGTTCAGTAGCGTCTTTCGCTTTAATTTTTCCAGCCAGAACTAAACTCAACTGTCGCCGTCTTAGTGCTCCTTCAAAGCGTTGTTGTTCTTGTTCGCTTTCGGGAACGAGCTCTGGGATACATACTGGTTTTCTATTTTCATCTACGGCC
>CBFHQL010000001.1:135975-138120 GCA_965658025.1 Flavobacteriaceae bacterium
TTCATTAGCTTTTTTTGGTGCATTAAAATTATTGTCGGTGTACCACACGTCCAAATACACTTCCATAGAACTATTGAAAGCGCGAGAAACTTTAGCTTCAATAGTGACAATACTTCCTAACGGAATAGCATGATTAAACGCCACATGATTTACAGAAGCCGTCACTACTATTTGTTCGGAATGGCGCTGAGCGGTGATGCTTGCCGCACGGTCCATACGCGCTAAAAGCTCTCCCCCAAAAAGGGTGTTTATGGCATTAGTTTCGCTAGGTAAAACTAAATCTGTAACCGTAGTTTTGGAATCGGAAGGGTGTTTTGCGTTCATAAGACTTTAATCTATGATACAAAGGTACAATTATTAGTTTTTATTTTTCAGAAACACAATAATTGAAATCGAAATTCCTAGTAATAGAATTCCAATACTTTTCAACAAGAAACCATTTAGATAAAAGTAAACACATAAATAGATACTTGACAAAAGTAATAGTACGGCCTTAATAATATTAGATTTCATGTTGTAGATTTTATGGGGAAAATCAACTGTAATATCTTAAAAATAATTTAAATAACTTAAGCTTAAACACACAAAAACAGCAATGCATTTTCTAATGCATTGAAAATCATCAGTTTAATTGGTTTATATAAATTATAAAATAAAGCTTAAGGCAACGCCTTAATGAGTAGCCAAGCGCTTGAGTCTTGAGTTCGTTTAATTTGGTAAAGCGCACGCTGTGCCTGTTGACGTGTTTGGTAGCTGTCGTAAATAACTTGATGTAATCCAAAACGATTTTGCCCAATATTTCTGGCGTTAAATCCTAAGCGTTTCAATTGGCGTAACTTTCGGTCGCAGTTAGATTTTACTCTAAACGCACCAGCAACAATATGAAAATTTCCAGAAGTTTTTGCGACCTCTAAGGTCACTGCGGGTAGTGGATTACTCATCACAAAAGTGGCTTCTTGTATTTTGTTATCCAAAGCCATGTTAGCCTGTTCTTGTGCAAGAATATTTTGCTGTTCAATGTGTTGGAGGTAGGTATTCGACCCTAGAAAACCACCCAGTCCAAGCATCACAACAGCAACAGCAGCATACTTAAAAACAGACTGTGTTTTTCGCTTTCTGGAAGACAATGCAATTGGTGCTTTTTGCTCTATTGCTTCGACTACTTTTAGATGTGTCGTTCTCGAAACTGTAGGCGAAACAAATTGAGATAAACCAAAAGACTCCGTCAAATAGTTTAAGTGATAAGAAGGTTCAAAAACAAGCTGACCTGTTTTTGTCTGTTGTAACGTTCCAATGTGTTCCAACAAAAGCGTTTCATTTTTCCCCAATTGTGTTTTAAGCGCAGTGACTTGTTTGTCAATTTTTGCTAAGGCATTTTCATACGAAATACGTTCGGATACTGCGATATGATTGGCCAAAACACCATCATTGGATTGCAATTGCGCATTAAATGATAAGCGCTTTTTAGGGGGGTAAAATGCGTTGGTATGAAGGTCAATTTCTGCCGAAACTTTGTGTGCCAAGAACGCCCCAAAATCAGGGACTACAACACACTCGTAGCGGAAGAGAAGATCACTTATGTACTTACTTAATTGCATAAACTCAAATGTATAATTTTTTTTTGAATTTCCATAAAGTACTAAATAAGAAATTTCTACCGTTGATTTTTATATATTTATAGACAAATTCTCCTAAATGAAACCTACACAATTGCAGTACGCTTTGGCCTTGCAAGCCGTTCCAAATATTGGCGACATTACGGCCAAAAAACTCATTCAACATTGCGGAAGTCCTGAAGCTGTTTTTAAAGCTTCCAGCAGAGTACTTCAATCCATCGACGGAATAGGCAGTGTGGTTACGAGTGCATTGCAACACTCAAAAACATTAAAAGCAGCAGAACAAGAACTAGAGTTTATTCAAAAGCACAATATCAAAGCCCAATATTTTGAAGATGACGACTATCCTTTTCGGCTAAAGCACTGCATAGATGGCCCAATTGTGTTGTTTCAAAAAGGGAATATTCGTTGGGAGAGTTCTCCAATCATTAGTATTGTAGGGACACGAAAATTGACAAACTATGGCAAACAACAATGTGAACATTTGGTAGATAAGCTTTCTGTTTTTGACCCCATCATTGTTTCGGGT
>CBFHQL010000001.1:138207-141946 GCA_965658025.1 Flavobacteriaceae bacterium
AACACTTATCCGTCTGCCCATAAAAAATACCGCTCTTCAATAGAGGCCAATGGGGGGTTTGTGACTGATTTTTGGAGTACTTCAAAATTTGACCCTTCCAATTTTTTGCGCCGTAACCGATTGATTGCTGGGCTTAGCGCCGCAACAATTGTTATAGAATCTGGTGCAAAAGGAGGAAGTCTAGTAACCGCTCGATTGGCTTTTGGCTACAACCGCGAAGTGTTCGCAATTCCGGGGCGCAATACGGATTCTCAGAGTGTGGGCTGTCATAATTTAATTAAAACAAAAAGCGCACACATACTATCCACTCCAGCGGATGTTCCTTATATCCTTAATTGGGATTTAGAAACCAAAGTAAAACCTATTCAAAAGAAATTATTTGTACATCTAGAACCTGATGAGCAAGCCATTTATAATTATTTAAAAAAAGAGGGGAAAACACTTTTGGATTTAATTGCGTTGAACTGCAATATACCAATATCCAAGGCGGCATATTTACTTTTAAATTTAGAATTGAAAGGGGCTGTACGGCCTTTACCTGGAAAAGAATTTGAATTGATTTAGTACCCTAATTTTTCACGAACGCGATCCAAAACTTCATGGGCTACATTGCTTGCTTTTTTTGCTCCGATTGCCAATACCTTTTCAACATTCTCGGGGTGTGCCATATAATGATTGTAGCGTTCACGTTCTTGACTAAATTTAGAACAGATGAGCTCAAACAGCGCTTGTTTAGCATGGCCATAGCCATAACCCCCTGCTTCGTAGTTTTTTTTCATGACTTGAATTTCTTGTTCTGATGCAAGAAGTTCATAAAGGGCAAAACAATTACAGGACCTCCAATCTTTGGGGGCCTCCAAGGGTGTGCTATCGGTTTTGATGGACATGATTTGTTTGCGTAAAGCTTTATCATTTTGAAAGATATCAATAACGTTGTTTTTGCTTTTGCTCATTTTTTGACCATCAATTCCAGGGACTAATTTAGTTTGTTCCTGAATTTTTGCTTCAGGCATAACGAAAGTTTCTCCCATTTTTGCATGAAAACGCGACGCAACGTCTCGAGTCATTTCAATGTGTTGTAGTTGATCTTTTCCGACAGGGATTACATGAGCATCATACAACAAAATATCTGCAGCCATCAACATGGGATAACTAAATAATCCGCCATTGACATCTTCTAAGCGACTTGCTTTGTCTTTGAAGCTATGAGCCAATTCCAATCTAGAAAATGGGAAAAAACAGCTCAAATACCATGCTAGTTCTGTGGCTTGAGGCACATCACTTTGTTTGTAGAAAACGGTTTTTTCGATATCTAACCCAAAGGCAAGCCATGCAGCAGCAGTGGACAATGTATTTTGACGCAGCAGTTCTGCGTTTTTGATTTGTGTCAATGAATGTAAATCGGCAATAAACAAAAAAGAATCATTAGCACTTTCATTGCTCATTTGAATTGCGGGGAGGATTGCCCCTAAAATATTTCCTAAATGTGGTGTGCCTGTACTTTGTACTCCTGTTAAAATTCTGGCCATGTGGCAGTTGTTGCTTTGATTTTCCTACAAAGGTACTTTTTTTGACCAAATCGCTCAATTTTTTTAGTAGTTTTGGTGGCAATGAAGTTGATAAAGTACCCACTTTGGATAATTTATAGAGTTTGGTTCTATGTTTTGGTAGGGTTAACCATTGTGGTTTTATTTCCTTTGTTGTTTGTTTCTATTTTAAAATCTTCTTGGTATCCTTTTTTCTTCAGATTGGCTCGTGTATGGTCCAAATGCATTCTCATTGGAATGGGTTTTTATTGGCGTGTAAAATGGACACAAAAATTAGAAAAGGGGCAGAGTTATATTTTTGTAGCCAACCACACGTCCATGACCGATATCATGTTGATGTTGGTTATCATTAAAAACCATCCTTTTGTTTTTGTTGGGAAAAAAGAATTGGCACGTATTCCACTGTTTGGGTATTTTTATAAACGCACATGTATTTTGGTAGACCGTGGCAATGCAATGAGTCGGCAAGCTGTTTTTAGAAGGGCGCAACAACGTATTGAAAGTGGGCTCAGTATATGTATTTTTCCAGAAGGCGGCGTACCACCAGAAAAGGTTGTCCTGGACCGCTTTAAAATGGGCGCATTTCGATTGGCATTAGAACATAAACTTCCTTTGGTGCCCATCACTTTTTTTGACAATAAAAAGCGGCTTTCCTACACTTTTTTTAGTGGAAGCCCAGGAAAGATGAGAGCCCTTGGGCATCCTTTTTTATACCCAGAGGATTATGAAAAAAATGCTGCAAAAAAAATGAGCAGTGAGGTTTATGACCTACTGCTCAATTCCTTAAAAAAGGGATTTCATTAATACAATAATTTATTCCACACCACCTTTAATGGCTGCTTTGATTTTTTCCTCAAGTTCATCCATAAGATCTGGATTGTCTTTTATCATTTGTTTGACCGCATCGCGGCCTTGCCCAAGTTTTGTTTCATCATAACTAAACCACGATCCACTTTTCTTTATAATTTCAAAATCTACAGCAAGATCAAGAATTTCGCCAACCTTAGAAACACCTTCTCCGTACATAATGTCAAATTCGACAAGTTTGAATGGAGGAGCTACTTTATTTTTGACAACTTTTACACGGGTCTTGTTACCGCGTACTGTTCCGTCAGTGTCTTTTATTTGTGTTGAACGTCTGATGTCTAAACGTACAGAGGCATAAAATTTAAGGGCATTTCCGCCTGTTGTAGTTTCAGGATTTCCGAACATCACACCAATTTTTTCGCGCAATTGATTGATGAAGATCATGGTGCAGTTTGTTTTGCTGATAGACCCAGTAAGTTTTCTCAATGCTTGTGACATAAGACGTGCATGAAGACCCATTTTTGAATCACCCATTTCCCCTTCAATTTCACTTTTTGGGGTCAATGCTGCTACGGAGTCAATAACAATCATGTCAATTGCACCAGAACGAACAAGATTGTCTGCAATTTCTAAAGCTTGCTCTCCATTGTCTGGTTGAGAAATGATGAGGTTGTCAATATCTACGCCTAAATTTTGGGCATAAAAGCGATCAAAAGCGTGTTCGGCATCAATAAATGCAGCAATTCCACCTGCTTTTTGAGCTTCTGCAATAGCATGAAGTGTAAGGGTCGTTTTTCCTGAAGATTCTGGACCATAAATTTCTACAACTCGTCCTTTTGGATATCCTCCAACACCCAAGGCAAGATCCAATCCTAAAGAGCCAGATGAGATAACATCTACGTCGACCACTGGAGCATCACTCATTTTCATTACAGTGCCTTTACCGTAAGCTTTATCAAGTTTATCTAAGGTTAATTTTAATGCTTTAAGTTTTGCTTCTTTTTCGTTGCTCATGTTATATGTTTTAGAGGGTTGCTTTAGTCATGCTAAAATACTATTTCTTTGTAAAATTTACTGTATTCAAAATCGCTTTTTATATAATTTTAACGCATGATACTCCATTTTTTTTGAACAATCCTCAGCCAAAGGCACTGTCTAGCCCTCCACAATTTTAAAAAGTAGTACATTTGTAGCAGATATATTCATTAACTTAAACATTAGTATAGCATGCAACTGTACAACAACTTAAGCAATAATGAAAGAGCAGAACTTATAAAAAAGGCAGGCAAAGATCGCCTCACCATCTCTTTCTACAAGTACGCCAAAATCGGCAATCCCGAACTTCTACGGAATCATTTATTTTTATTCTGGAACGATATTGATGT
>CBFHQL010000001.1:141962-173594 GCA_965658025.1 Flavobacteriaceae bacterium
GTCGCGCATGAAGGCATAAATGCACAGTTATCTGTTCCTGCAGATAATTTTGCGGTATTTAAAACTCATTTGGACACGATTTCTTTTTTAGAAAATGTCCGCCTAAATATTGCTGTCGAACAAGATATGTTCTCTTTTCTCAAATTAAAAGTAAAAGTTAGAGACAAAATTGTAGCCGATGGACTCAATGACGATACTTTCGACGTTACAGATATAGGAACTCATGTTGATGCGTTGAAATTTAACGAACTCATCGAAGATGAAAACGCTGTTTTGGTTGATATGCGCAACCATTATGAAAGCGAAATTGGGCATTTCAAAAATGCAGTTACTCCAGATGTCGATACGTTTAGAGATTCTCTAGATTTGATCGAAGATCAACTTAAAGAGCACAAGGAAAATAAGAAGCTTGTGATGTATTGTACAGGCGGGATTCGTTGTGAAAAAGCCAGTGCCTATTACAAGCACAAAGGATTTAAAAATGTGTACCAGCTTGAAGGCGGTATCATAAATTATGCTCGACAAGTGAGTGCTTTAGGGCTGGAAAACAAATTTTTAGGCAAGAACTTTGTGTTCGATCAGCGGCGTGCCGAAAAAATATCCGACGAAATCATTGCGCAATGTCACCAATGCGGCGCACCAGCAGATATTCATGTCAATTGCGCCAATGAGGCCTGTCATCTATTATTTATACAATGCGATTCGTGTAAAGAAAAAATGGAAAATTGCTGCTCGTCAACTTGTATGGAAATTAATCGATTGCCCTATGAAGAGCAAAAAGCACTACGTAAAGGACAAGGCAACAGTAATGATATTTTCAAAAAAGGCCGGGCAGACCATTTACCCTATAAAAAAGATCTTAGAAATATTTTTGAAACCCTTAAGAAGTCCAAAACTGAGACGGATTCGGTGGGTTAAGAAATCAATCTTTTTTAAGTTCTTAAATAAGCTTATATTTACCTATCAATTGAATTAAAAAAATACGTGCTTATCTTCAATGGTGGGCAAATACAATATATAACAGATAGCGTATGGGGTGTGCAAGTTGTGCAACAAACAAAAATGGTCAACCTAAAGGGTGCAAAAACAATGGAACTTGTGGCACTGATTCTTGCAACAAACTCACCGTTTTTGATTGGCTCTCGAATATGAGTCTACCCAACGATGCTCAACCGTTTAAGTGGGTGGAAGTGCGTTTTAAAAATGGACGTAAACACTATTATGAGAATACAGAAAACCTTACGCTAAGCATTGGCGATGTTGTCGCAACACAAGCCGAGTCTGGGCACGATGTAGGGATGGTAACCCTTACGGGAGAATTGGTAAAAGTTCAGATGAAACGCAAAAAAATAGCTGAAACACCAGAAAAAAGTCTTAAAATCTACCGCAAAGCCACACAGAAAGACATCGATATTTGGATTGCGTGTAGAGACAAAGAGGAAGCCATGCAGGTGAAAGCCAGGCAGTTTGCTATAGATTTGCGGCTCGATATGAAAATATCAGACATTGAGTTTCAAGGTGATGGAAGTAAAGCCACGTTTTATTATACAGCCGATGCCCGTGTCGATTTTAGAGAACTCATTAAAATTTATGCTCGAGAATTCAGAATTCGTATAGAGATGAGGCAAGTAGGACTTCGGCAAGAAGCTGCACGTCTCGGAGGGATCGGCTCTTGTGGGCGAGAATTGTGCTGTTCAACTTGGCTAACAGATTTCAGATCGGTGAGCACCTCCGCAGCACGCTACCAGCAACTCTCTTTAAATCCATTAAAATTGGCAGGACAGTGTGGAAAATTGAAATGCTGCTTGAACTACGAATTAGACGCTTATTTGGATGCACTAAAATCCTTCCCAAAAACCAGCATCAAACTTAAAACAGAAAAAGGAACCGCTGTATGCCAAAAAACAGATATTTTTAAAGGGATTATGTGGTACGCCTATGAGGGTGAATGGATGAATTGGTTCAAACTAACTACAGAACAAGCCAACTCAATTATTGCTTCCAATAAATCTGGAAAAAAAGTATCAAGTTTGGAAGAATATGCAGCTGAACTTTCTACGACAACAGACACTAAAATTGATTTTGAGAACGTTGTTGGACAAGATAGCTTAACTCGTTTTGATCGCCCAAAAAGAAATCAAAAGCAAAAAAAGAGAAGACGCAACAATAATCGAAAGCCCCAAAATGGAAAAAACCAAAGAAACAAAAGACCGAAACCTAAAAACAATGCAAATTAGGGTAACGTTTAGCATTTTAGTTGTTTTTTTGACGACTTCTTGTCGTCAAAATAATACTTTTGAGCGCTATACTTCAATTGATGATGGGTGGGATAAACATGAGATTGTTTCATATGATTTTACCATAAATGACACCCTTCAAAAACAAAATTTGTATATTAAACTAAGAACATCTGAGCAATACGAATACAGCAATTTGTACCTCATAGTCGACTTAAAGTATCCTAACGGTAAAGTCGAAAAGGATACACTTGAATACCAAATGGCTAGACCAGATGGCGCTATGATGGGTGAAGGGTTAATGTCCATAAAAGAGCATAAGCTCTGGTATAAAGGACACGAAATGCCTTTTTTATTCTCTGAACAAGGAGATTATAAGATCAGCATCAACCACGCCATGCGCACACTTGGCGAAGTGTCAGGGATTACTTCCCTGGAAGGGGTCTTAGACGTTGGCTTTTGTATCGAGAATTTGGAATAGTAATATAATCATGACAAAGAAAAAAACAGCCCAAAAGACTGATTTATCAACGCCAAAGCGTTGGTTTTGGATCTTATTTTTAAGTGGGATTTGTATTGTTCCCTTAGTATTTATTTTGGCCTCTTTTGGTGTTTTTGGCTTTATGCCCGATCATACGGCCTTAGAAAATCCGAGAACAAATTTAGCAACAGAAATTATTTCTTCCGATGGCGTAACCCTTGGAAAATTTTATTATGAAGACAACCGAACTCCTGTAGGGTTTGACGAACTCCCAAAACATTTAGTCGACGCACTAATAGCTACAGAAGACATACGCTATTTTGACCATGCCGGAATAGATGCGCGTGGGACACTTAGAGCGCTATTCAAGTTCGGTAAAGGCGGAGGAGCAAGTACCATCTCTCAACAATTGGCCAAACAACTTTTTCATGGTGAGGGTTCGAGAAACACTTTTGGGCGAATTACTCAAAAAATAAAAGAATGGGTCATTGCTACTCGTCTTGAAAAGCAATACACCAAAGAAGAAATAATTGCACAATATTTCAATATTTATGATTTTGGCAACAATGCTGATGGCATCCGAAGTGCTGCTCGAATTTATTTTGGAAAAGAACCTTTTGAACTTAACATTAAAGAATCAGCAATGCTTGTTGGAATGTTCAAAAATTCATCCTTGTACAATCCCCGACCAAAACGAAATCCTGTAGGAACGAGAAATCGCCGTAACGTTGTCCTTTCCCAAATGGAAAAATATGATTTTATTACAGAAGAAGTCAAGGATTCATTACAACAAACCCCATTGGATTTGAATTATACTCCAGAATCGCACCGTGAAGGAATTGCGACTTATTTCAGAGCCTATTTAAAAACGTTTTTGAAAGAGTGGGTTAATAAAAAAGAAAATCTAAAACCTAATGGTGAAAAGTATAATATTTACAAAGATGGTCTAAAAATTTATACCACAATTGATTCTCGAATGCAATCTATTGCTGAGGAATCTGTGACGGCACATATGAAAGCCCTTCAAGCCGAATTTTTTGTACAAAACACCCGCCGCCGCAATCCAACAACACCCTTTTTGGATTTAGAAAAAGAAGAGATAAAAAAGCTGCTTAATCTTGGCATGAAACGCTCCGAGCGTTGGCGTAAAATGCGGTATGATCTAAAAAAACCTGTAGATGAAATAGTTGCATCATTCAATAAACCAACGCCAATGAAAATTTTTTCTTGGACGGCCCCCAACAATGAAATCGACACTGTACTGACCCCTTTGGACTCCATGCGTTATTACAAATCTTTTCTAAGAGCTGGAATGATGTCTATGGCGCCTCAAACCGGATTTGTAAAAGCATGGGTAGGGGGATTTAATTACAAGCATTTTCAATACGATATGGTAAAGCAAGGGAAACGGCAAGTAGGATCGACGTTCAAGCCATTTGTTTATGCGGCTGCCATTGACCAATTGCAACTTTCTCCATGCGATACGTTCCCCAAAGCACAAATCACGATACCAGCCCTTAAATATGGGAATATGAAACCTTGGGCGCCAAAAAATTCGAGCAAAAATTATTCTGGGTTTGAAACCTTAAAATCAGCTTTAGCAAATTCTAGAAACACCATCACAGCAAGATTGATGAACGAAATTGGCCCTCAACCCGTCATTGATTTAGCCAAGAGTTTAGGCGTAGAACAGAATATGCCCGCCGTCCCTTCTATTGCTTTAGGAACTCCTGATTTGAGTGTTTATGAAATGGTCGCTGCTTATTCGACATTCGCCAATAAGGGCGTGTACACAACCCCTGTTATGGTGACTCATATTGAAGACAAAAATGGAACATTGCTGTATCAATTTTCTCCAGAAACAAAAGATGTTTTAAGCGAAGAAATTGCCTATGTGGTTGTTAATTTAATGGAAGGCGTAACAAAATTTGGTTCTGGACAGCGTTTGCGCCATAGTTTTGCCAAGAATCAAGCTGTCTACAAAGAAATTATAACAGGGTACCCTTATGAATTTGACAATCCTATTGCAGGGAAAACGGGGACGACACAAAACCATAGTGATGGTTGGTTTATGGGGATGGTTCCAAATTTAGTAACAGGCGTTTGGGTTGGCGGCGAAGATCGAGCCACTCATTTCAAGACCATTACTTATGGGCAAGGCGCTTCAATGGCTTTACCTATTTGGGCCAATTACATGAAAGGGTGTTATGCTGTAGAAGAACTTGAAATCTCGAAAGAGGAATTTGAAAAACCAGAACAGTTATCTATAAAAACAGAATGTGATGCCCTGGAATCAGATGTGGATGAGGTCATGATACAAGAAACAATGATACCAGATATTGACTTCTAAATAAGATTTAATCAAAAACACACGCTTATGATTAATAAAAAAGTAGACAATGTACAAGACGCCTTGCAAGGCGTAAAAAGCGGAATGACGATGCTTTTAGGGGGCTTTGGACTGTGTGGAATTCCCGAAAATGCCATTTCAGAATTGGTCGCTTTGAATGTGAATAATTTGACTTGTATTTCGAACAATGCAGGAGTAGATGATTTTGGACTTGGACTTTTATTACAAAAACATCAAATTAAAAAAATGATCTCTTCCTACGTTGGCGAAAATGATGAATTTGAACGTCAAATGCTTTCTGGGGAGTTGGATGTAGAGCTCATCCCTCAAGGGACTTTGGCCGAACGTTGTAGAGCTGCCCAAGCAGGCTTTCCAGCCATTTACACCCCTGCGGGCTATGGAACAGAAGTTGCAGAAGGGAAAGAAACGCGTGAATTTGATGGTAAAATGTATGTCTTAGAACATGCTTTTAAGGCCGATTTTTCTTTTGTAAAGGCATGGAAAGGTGATGCTGCTGGAAATTTAATTTTTAAAGGAACGGCAAGAAACTTTAACCCCAATATGTGTGGGGCCGCCAAAATTACTGTTGCTGAGGTTGAGGAGTTGGTGCCTGTTGGCACCTTAGATCCCAATCAAATTCATATCCCTGGAATTTTTGTTCAACGCATATTTCAAGGGAAAGACTACGAAAAGCGCATTGAACAAAGAACCATTACCCCGAAAAACTAAAAACAAAATGCTATGTTAGATAAAAATGGAATTGCAAAACGTATCGCCAAAGAAGTGAAAAACGGATACTATGTCAATCTAGGCATAGGCATTCCAACACTTGTTGCCAACTTTGTTCGCGAGGATATAGAAGTAGAATTTCAGAGTGAAAATGGAATTTTAGGCATGGGTCCTTTTCCTTTTGAAGGCGAGGAAGATGCCGATTTGATTAATGCAGGAAAACAAACCATTACCGCCTTGGATGGCGCTAGTTTTTTTGACTCGGCCATGAGTTTTTCAATGATAAGAGGGCAACATGTCGATTTAACTATTTTGGGGGCTATGGAAGTCGCCGAAAATGGAGACATTGCCAATTGGAAAATACCAGGGCGATTGGTTAAGGGTATGGGTGGCGCAATGGATTTGGTAGCTAGTGCGGACAACATTATTGTCGCCATGATGCACACCAACAAAAAAGGAGCGTCTAAACTTTTGAAACGCTGTAGCTTACCCCTAACTGGCGTCAATTGTGTCAAAAAAATAGTCACGAATTTAGCCGTTTTGGAAGTCACTAATGAAGGGTTTAAATTGCTCGAACGCGCACCAGGTGTTTCTGTTGACACCATTATAGAAGCAACCGAAGGCCATCTTATTGTCGAGGGGGATATTCCAGAAATGGCACTATAGCCCTTTGGGAATAGCATCAATTAAACGTTTTGTATACGCATTTTTTGGTGCTCTGTAAATATCATCCGCTTCACCGCGTTCCACAATTTTTCCTTTATTCATAATTAAAAGTTGATCGGCCATGTATTTTACAACAGCTAGATCATGAGAAATAAAGATGTAAGTAAATCCAAAATCTTCTTTTAGGCTATTGAGTAAATTCAACACTTGGGCTTGAACGGAAATATCTAATGCAGATACAGATTCGTCACAGAGAATCAATTTTGGCTCCACCGCAATAGTACGTGCAATCCCAATACGTTGCCGTTGACCCCCCGAAAATTCATGCGGGTAACGATTAAAAAAGGAGGGATCTAACCCTACTTTTTCAAGCAACTCAAGTGCCTTTAACTTTCGTTCCGATTTGTTTTTATAAAGTTTGTGTACCGTCATGGGTTCCATAATGGCCGCACCAACTGTCATCCTTGGGTTGAGTGATGCAAAGGGATCTTGGAAAATGATTTGGATTTCTTTGCGCAGTTTTCGAATATCTTTTTTGGCCATTTTTTGTAAGTCATTTCCTCTATAAAAAACCGACCCTGCAGTGGCTTTATCGAGTTGTAAAATGGCTTTCCCCAGGGTTGATTTTCCACATCCAGATTCGCCAACCAGTCCTAAAGTTTCTCCTTCATAAAGTTTAAAACCCACATCATCAACCGCCTTGAAGGCGTGTTGTTTTTTAAAGAGCCCAACACTACTGAAGTATGTTTTTTCTAAATTGATAACCTCCAAAAGGGGCTTAGCGCTGTATATCTGTTTGTGTTTTTCAGCACGTTCATGTTTAGATATTTTATGTGTTTTGTTTGTTTTTGACAAGATGGTTTCCACTGTGGGCAGTTGTTTTAAACGTACTTTTAGTGAAGGCCGTGCTGCAATTAACGCTTTTGTATATTGATTTTTTGGGCGTTTAAAAATTTGTTGTGTTGGACCGTACTCTACAACCTCACCTTTGTACATCACCAGCGTTTTGTGTGCAATTTCAGAAACTAATGCCAAGTCATGACTAATGAATAGGACACTCATTTGCGTCTCTTTTTGTAGCTCTTTTATCAAAGAAATGATGTCATTTTGAACGGTTACATCCAAAGCCGTAGTGGGCTCGTCAGCGATGAGTAAATCGGGTTTACAAGCAATAGCCATGGCAATCATAACGCGTTGCTGTTGTCCGCCAGAAAGCTCGTGAGGATATTTTTCAAAGGCCTGTTTTGGCATAGGAATTTTCACACGTTCAAACAAATGGATCACTTCACTATCGGCCTCTGCTTCGCTTATAGTTTCGTGCTGTAACAGTACTTCGCTGACTTGTCTGCCACACTTCATTGAAGGATTCAACGCGCTCATAGGTTCTTGAAAAATCATACTGATTTTCTTACCTCTTATGGCCTCTATTTTTTTCGTTTGGAGCGTATTTAAATCTACATCTTTGAAGACAATTTCACCTTCTACTTTTGCATTTTTAAGCAATTGCATCACTGCTAGTGCTGTGATGGATTTTCCACTTCCAGACTCTCCAACGACGCCTAAAATTTCGTTTTTTTGAACATCAAAACTAACACTATGCAGAACCTGTCTGTAGTTATCCTTTTTTTTGAAAGCAATGGATAAATCTTTTACGCTAAGTAAAGGGTTGATTTTCATTGCTTAAATATAAGCAATTTCGTTTTTTTCAAGCAATAGCGCACCACGAAGGCGAAGTAAAATTTGCGCCACAGCCAAGGTGTCTTTCTCGCAATACGTTATAATACGTTCGATGTTATTTTCTTCGTAAAACACACGGTAAATTTCACTACCATCAATATCGTCTTTGGGCGAGGGGATGCCCAACACATTGGTCATTAATTTAAGGGAAGTATAGTGTTTGTAATCGCCAAACTTCCACAATTCTAGGGTGTCCAAATGGGGCACTTCCCACGGTTTTTTTCCAAAAAGATTAAGTTTTGAAGGAAGTTTTATGTTGTGAATCAGCATCCTTCGGGCAATGTACGGGAAGTCAAATTCTTTGCCGTTATGTGCACAAAGCAAGTGTTTTGAGTGATTGAAATGCGTTTCGAGCAATGTTTTAAATTGCTTTAAAATATCGACTTCCTTTCCAGAAAAGGTCGTGATTCTAAATGCTCTAGCATCTTCGCCAGACGCAAAATAACCCACAGAAATACAGATAATTTTTCCAAATTCGGCCCAGATTCCCGCACGAGGATAATAGTCCTCCGCACTAAATTCGTCTTTGCGTTGGTACTCTGATTTTTGGGCCCAAAGCGCTTGTTTTTCAGGGGGTAAATCCGAAAAATTTTGAACTTCAGGAACCGTTTCAATATCTAAAAATAGAATGTGTTCAAGGTTGAGTTTGGAGTGCATGGTTTAACATTTTATAGGCCTCTTCAATATAGATTGAGATGTCATCCGAAAAGATTTGGCTAGCGGCACCTGGCGATTTTTGATGGCCAAGACGTACTATGATGATATTATCTTCTGGTTCTACAATAACATACTGTCCAAGATGACCACGCATCATAAAAAAGGATTTACCATCGCGTTTTTGCATCCAAAACCCATAGCCGTATTGTGGGCTTTCGGCAAAGCGTGGGGTAATTGATTTTGCAACGAACGCAGAATCCAACAGTTGTTTGCCGTTCCATTTCCCATGGTCTTTGTAGAGTTTTCCAAAGCGCGCAAAATCTTTGGCATTACTGGCAATACAGCAATAGGCCTTGACCAAATCATGGTCCTCGCTATCAACTTGCCAAAGCGCTGAGTTTTCACTACCCAAGGGTTGCCAGAAATGTTCAGTAAGGTAATCATAAAGTTTTTTGCCTGTTGCCTTTTCAATGACCATCGCCAAGAGTTGCGTGTCGCCACTGGAATATTTATACACTTGACCGGGTTCATCGACCACTTTAAGACCTAGGATAACTTTCTCCAAATCATCATCAAAATACGCTCTTGTGGTAATCGATAATGGCGAGTAATATTTTTCATCCCAATTGGTCCCCGAAGCCATAGAGGACAAATCGCCAACGGTCATTTTTGCCGCAAGACCTTCGCTAAATTCAGGAAAAAAATCACTTACGGGCTGATCCAAACTTTTTATATACCCCTCTTCAATGGCTTTGCCCATTAGCCCAGACACATAACTTTTGGCCATTGAAAAAGAGTTGGTTTTGGCGTCCTTATCAAAACCATCATAATAATTTTCAAACCAAACGCTGTCATTTTTTATGATAACATAGGCGATGGTGCCATAAGCATCATTGTATTTTTGAAGGCGTTCTGTTTCAGAAACACTGTTATAGTCTTTATGAATGGGCCAGGGCTGAGGGGTGCC
This sequence comes from Flavobacteriaceae bacterium, assembly GCA_965658025.1. GTDB lineage: Bacteria > Bacteroidota > Bacteroidia > Flavobacteriales > Flavobacteriaceae > UBA3537. The sequence continues at coordinate 151,787 of CBFHQL010000001.1, forward strand.
ATTCAAAATTTCAGCATTGTCAAATTCTTTATAATCCTCTAAAAACGCGGTGGTATAGCCCTTGGCATAAACGGTCCTTAGGGCTTTAAGCAGGTAGTCTGTATCGGTGATATATAAAATAGCGACAAGACCAATAACGGTCAATAAACCCCATTTTAGCGTACGCTTTAGTATGTTCATGTTGTTTGTAATTTGGTCTAAAGATAATTAAAAAATATGCTTTATAAGCTTTACCCCAAAAGCTTTACCACCTCTTTTGCAAAATAACTCGCCATAAGGTCTGCACCAGCACGTTTAAACGCCATGGTGGTTTCTAGTACCGCTTGGTCGTGGTCCAACCATCCTTTTTCACTTGCGGCTTTAATCATGGCATATTCGCCACTCACTTGATAGGCCGCTACTGGCACATCAAATTCATTTTTCACCTCTCTAATGATATCCAAATAGGCCAATCCAGGTTTGACCATCACAATATCGGCGCCTTCATCAATATCCATTTCCGTTTCGCGGAGGGCTTCAAAGCGGTTGGCATAGTCCATTTGGTAGGTTGTTTTGTCTTTTGGAATGTGGTCTTGTTCTGCTGGTGCAGAATCCAATGCATCCCTAAAAGGGCCATAAAATGAGGAGGCATATTTGGCGCTATAACTCATAATGCCAGTGTCTATAAATCCATCGTCTTCCAGCGCTTCTCTTATGCTTAAAATGCGGCCATCCATCATATCGCTAGGCGCAACAAAATCGGCCCCAGCTTCGGCATGAGACAAACTCATTTGTGCTAAAACATCAACGGTAGGGTCGTTAACGATTTTACCGTTTTCGATAATGCCATCATGCCCATATATGGAATAGGGGTCCAAGGCCACGTCGGTCATGATCAACATTTCTGGACAGGTGTTTTTGATGGTTTTAATGGCGCGTTGCATCAGTCCATTCGGGTTTAAGGCCTCGGTTCCACGGTTGTCCTTTAGTTTATCCTCAACTTTGACAAACAACAAAACGGCTTTAAGTCCCAAAGACCACAAAAGTTTTACCTCCGCTTGCAGCGTATCCAAACTAAAGCGGTAGTAATTGGGCATCGATGGAATTTCGTCTTTAATGCCTTTACCTTCAACAACAAAAAGAGGGACTAAAAAGTCATTTGGCGTAATGCTGTTTTCACGCACTAAACTTCGAATGGATGCGTTGGCACGTAAACGTCTGTTTCTTCTTAATGGATACATAATATTAGTTTTAAGCTTTAAGCCAAAAGCTTAAAGTGATTTTTTAATGGTTTTGATTAATGAAAATAACATTTTTTTAATTTCATCTATTTTTTTCAAAAGTGTTTTAGAGTCTTTTGTAGAGATAAATTTTAATTCACTGGACACCAAAATCAAGTACTCTAACTCATGAGCAGAACCTGATGAAATATAGAGGAATCTTATTAATTCTTTCTGAGTTTCTCTACCACAACCTTCTACAATATTGGTGGGTACAGACAAGCTTGCACGATTAATTTGTGAAACAAGATTGAATTGCTCAGACTTTGGGAAAGTTGAAGTGATCTGATATATATCAAGCACAAGTTCATGAGCCCTTTGCCATACTTTGTAATTTTTATAATCGACCATAACTTTAAACTTTTAGCTTTAAACTTATAACTTTAAACTTTTAACTTATAGCTTTAGACTTATAACTTTTAACTTATAGCTTTAAGCTTTTAACTTTAAACTGAATCAACCCATTCAACAGGGCTTTTTAAGACTTCAATTAATTTTTCTTCTTCACTTCCTTCTTCAGGGTGATGATCATACACCCACTGCACATGTGCGGGAAGACTCATCAAAATACTTTCAATTCTACCGTTTGTTTTTAGTCCAAACAAGGTGCCTTTGTCATGCACCAAATTAAATTCTACATAACGCCCTCGTCTGATTTCTTGCCAATCGCGTTGGGCATCCGTATACGTTAGGGTTTTTCTTTTTTCGACAATAGGGGTATAAGCTTCCAAGAAACTATCGCCAACTTCTGTTACAAAAGCGTACCATTGTTCCATATCCATAGTGTCTTTGGCTTTACAATAATCAAAAAACAAACCACCAATGCCTCGACCTTCATTTCTGTGGCTGTTGTAGAAATATTCGTCACAACGTTTTTTGTAGTCTTTATAAAAGCTTTTGTCGTGCTTATCACAAGCGGATTTACAGACGCTGTGGAAATGCTTAGCATCTTCTTCAAACAAATAATATGGGGTTAAATCTTGACCACCGCCAAACCACTGATCTACAATAGTTCCTTCTTTATCATACATTTCAAAATAGCGCCAATTGGCATGCACGGTGGGTACCATAGGGCTTTTTGGGTGAATCACTAAACTCAAACCACAAGCATAAAAATCGACCTCACCAACATTAAAATAGCTTTGCATGGCTGGGGGGAGTGAGCCATGGACTTTAGAAATATTGACACCACCTTTTTCAAAAACAGTTCCGTTTTGAATCACTCGTGTACGGCCTCCGCCGCCTTCTTTTCGTTGCCAAAGGTCTTCTTTAAATTTTGCCTTACCATCAATCTCTTCGAGCTTAGACGTGATTTGGTCTTGCAAATGTTCAATGTAATTATAAAATTGATTTTTCATCATAGGTAGATTTTTGGGTTTATGAATTATAGGATTTTACGGCATCAATAAATGCTTTGGCATGATCCACAGGAATATTGGGTAATATACCGTGGCCAAGATTTACGATGTATTTATCTTTACCAAAAGCATCAATCATTTGATGCACCATTGTTTTGATTTTATCAGGAGGGGAAAGCAGTCTTGAAGGGTCAAAATTCCCTTGTAGTGTGATGTTTCCTCCGGTCAAATAGCGTGCATTTCGAGCTGAACATGTCCAATCTACGCCTAAAGCAGAGGCATTGGATTTTGCCATTTCCCCCAATGCAAACCAACACCCTTTTCCAAAGGCAATCACAGGGGCATCGTCTTTTAGGGCTTCAATAATTTGATTGATGTATGGCCAAGAAAATTCTTGATAATCTGTGGGGGAAAGCATACCACCCCAAGAGTCAAAAACTTGAACTGCATTGACACCTGCCTTTACTTTTTCTTTTAGATAAGCAATGGTTGTATCTGTAATTTTTTGCAATAGCTTATGGGCAGCAACAGGATTTGAAAAACAAAAGGCCTTTGCTTTATCAAAATTTTTGCTCCCTTGACCTTGTACACAATAACACAAAATCGTCCAAGGTGATCCAGCAAAACCAATCAGTGGAATTTCATCATTGAGCAATTCTTTGGTGGCCTTTATGGCTTTGTACACATAATCCAATTCGGTTTTTACGTCTGGCACAACCACCTTGTCCACATCGTTTTGGGTGCGGATAGGATTAGGGAGGTATGGGCCAAAATTTGGCTTCATTTGAACCTCAATATTCATCGCTTGTGGAATGACGAGGATGTCACAAAATAAAATCGCTGCATCCATTCCAAAACGTCGGATGGGCTGAACGGTAATTTCACTGGCGAGCTCTGGAGTTCGGCAACGGGTAAAAAAATCATATTTTTCTCTAATGGCCATAAATTCAGGCAAGTAGCGCCCAGCTTGGCGCATCATCCAAACAGGAGGACGTTGTACGGTTTCACCCTTTAATGCACGTAAAAATAAATCGTTTTTAATCATTGTTTTTTGTCTTTAGCAATGTAGTGTTCATTCACCAATTCAATAACGCTTTCTATGGTTGGGATTTTTGCAATGCGTACATCCTTAAAGTGTTTTGTAGCTTCTTTGGCTGTGGTTTCGCCAATGCAATAAGCCACACAATTTGGGGTGTTGTTTTTCAAAAAACTCTGCACAGTCGACGGGCTATAGAACATTACGCCTTCAACCGATTCGGGGAGTTTTGGCGCTTCGAGTTTTGTGCTGTAGGCCGCAATTTCATGTACTGTGATATTGTTTTTTGTTAAAATTGTTGGGAGGTCGTCCATTCTGATAGCACTACAGAAATAGGAAACTTCCGTTCCGTCTAAGAACTCCACCAGATGCTCAGCAAGTAGTTTTGCATTTTTAGCGCTATGCTTAACAGGGCCAATTTTTTGCTCAATCAATTTTTTAGTACGCCGTCCTACACAATAGATAGTTTTAAAGTTTAGATCTTCAGCAGCACAATTATTCAAAAGCGCTTCAACGCCATTTTTACTCGTGATGATGACGTTTTCATGCGGTCTTTTCAGCAACGAAGTTTTAATCCTGTTGGGCGTGGTTTTTATAAAATCTGAACTTTCAACCTTAACGGTATCAGCAAACAAATCTTTTTGCCCTGCGCTTAATGTTTTTGAAGAAAAGACATTGGTTTTTTGTGGTTTTAAGCTGTTTTTACTCACCAAGTTTTTTCCACCTCGGTCAACAATAAATTCCACACATTCATCTACTAGCGATGTGTGTTTCCCTAATGGCGCACTGCGTTTTGCTTCTACTTTTTTTGTGCCGTCTTCACTCAAAACGATGCCATGAAAATGAACTTCTTCATCTTTTATAAAAGCCAAAGCACCAATGGGTGCGCTACAACCGCCTTCTAATTTATTTAGGAAAGTACGCTCTATATGGGTGCAAATTTCAGTTTCTTTATGATTTAATGCGGAACAAATTTCCAAAGTTTCTTGCTCTGATTCTAAACAGGCGATCATAATGGCACCTTGTGCTGGTGCGGGCACCATCCATTCAAGATTTACAGCATTCTGTGGCGTGAGGCCAATCCGTCCAAGACCAGCAGCAGCAAAAATGGCACCGTTCCAGTTTTTGTTGTTTTCAAGCTTTTGTAGTCTTGTGTTTACATTGCCTCTTAGGCCAACAATGGTGTGTGTTGGGTAGCGGTTGAGCCATTGCGCTTTTCGTCTCAAGCTGCCAGTAGCAACAACGGCTTCTTTTTGCGCTAAAAATTCTTCATTATTTTTAAATACGAGGGTGTCTCTTACATTTCCACGTTTGAGAACAGCCGCTTGAACAATCCCTTTTGGGAGTATTGTGGGCACATCTTTGAGGGAGTGCACGGCAATATCAATCTCCTCATTAAGCAAGGCAATGTCCAATGTTCGTGTGAAAACACCGGTAATACCAAGCTCGTATATGGGTTGATTTAATACTAAATCTCCTGTCGATTTTACAGAGACAATTTCTGTTTTATGACCCAAGTGCTCAAGTTGTTCTTGAACAGATTTTGCTTGCCAAAGCGCAAGTTGGCTATCACGAGTTCCAATGCGAATAGTTTTTGGCATAGTTATGAGTCGAGTTGAAATATTTTTTGAATTAATTCTAAGCTGTTGTTGCTCGAATTGGCCTCTTGTTTGAGGTGATGTGCAAAATGATTAGTGATTTTTTGGACAATCTGTGCACTGATCAAGTCTGCTTGTCTTTTGTTGAAATTGTCTAGTTTTTTACGTTGCGTGTCAATTTCTGCTTCTGCAAATACATTGAGTTTTTCTTTCAACGCTTTGATGGTGGGTGCAAATTTTCGGTAGTCCAACCACGCTAGAAAATCATTTTTAATCTCGTCAATTATGGCCTCAGCAACAGGGATAAATTCTTTTCTTTTATTTAAATTTTCGTCGGTAATGTCTGACAGCTCATCCAAATGTGTTAGGGTGATGTTTTTTAATTCTTTGACGTTTTCATCCACATTTTTCGGAATAGACAAATCCAAAATAAGAAGAGGTTTTTTGTTTTGAATGACTTGTTTGTCAATGGTGGGATGTTGCGCACCTGTAGCTACAATGAGGATGTCTGTATTTTTTATTTCTTCGTGAAGTTGGGTATAATCTTTCACAAGAACTTTAAATTTTCCAGCAATTTTTTCGGCACGATCTCTTGTTCTATTGATCAAAGTAATGTGCTCATTTTTGGTATGTTTGATGAGGTTTTCGCAAGTATTTCGCCCTATTTTACCTGTTCCAAAAAGAAGAATATTTTTGGAACTAACGTCTTTGACAGATTTTAAAATATACTGTACTGAGGCAAAGGATACCGACGTCGCTCCAGTCGAGAGTTTTGTTTCTGTCTTGATGCGCTTACTGGCCTGAATAACAGAATTGATAAGCCGTTCAAGATAGGCGTCAAGAAGATTGTATTTTTTTGAAACTCTTGCGCTCGATTTTAGTTGGCTAATGATTTCGAAGTCACCGAGAATTTGACTGTCTAGTCCAGCACCTACACGAAACATATGTTCAATGGCATCATCATCTTTTAGTGTGTAAGACACCGGATTGAAAGTGTCAATTGTTCCAACAGTATTGTTACACAAAAGTTCGACAAGTTGGGAGGGGTGGTGTACAAAGCCATAAATTTCAGTTCTGTTGCAGGTAGAGGTCGCCACAATGCTTTGGATTCCCAAATCTTTTGCTTGATTGAGTAAGCTCGCTTTCTTGGTTGGGCTTAAGCTAAAGTCTCCACGCAATTTTGCATCTGCCTTTTTATGGCTTATGCCAATAACATAAAAAGAAGTTGTTTGTGTGCTGTTAAGCTGTTTCATTTATTTGGGCAATGATTGCGTTTGTGCGCAAAAATAGTGTCTATAGCAAATAAAAAATAACGCTACAGGAACTTTATTTGTCGTTTAGGGTTTAGTCTGTAATAATTCCTTATTTTTGCAATTCAATTTAAAATAACAGGTTTAAATTGATAAATAACACAAATTTTATTTATAATGAATCTAAATAAAGAACATTCATCTTCGTTAAATCCTCCTTCAAAAAGTGTCGCTACAGGTGCTTTTTTAGAAACTTCTATTGAATCTGGGTTTATAGTCCTAACATTTCAAAATGAAACAGACGATTTGAAGGTTTTGGAAAAAGCCATAGATAACTCCTTTATTCAGTTTCATTTTTGCCTTAAAGGATCGACTCAATTTTGTTTCAATAACAATACCTATGCATTAGACATTCCAGAAGAAAACTCGTTGTTGTTGTACAATCCACAGCGCGATTTACCTATCCATATGATTGCACAACCAAATACATGGGTTGTATCTGTTTTAATTTCTATCAAAAAATTTCACGGATTGTTTTCTCATGAAGCGAATTACATTACTTTTTTGAAGGACGATAACAAGCTTAAAAAATATTACAAGGATGGATATATTTCGCCATCGATGGCTATTGTTTTGAATCAAATCATGAATTATAATTTGAATTCCAATCTTCGTGAGTTGTACTGCAAAGCCAAAGTATATGAATTGTTGAGTTTGTATTTCAACCGCGGCGAAGACGCCAACATAGAACAATGCCCTTTTTTGGTGGATGAGTCTAATGTTTTAAAAATTAAAAAGGCCAAAGATATTGTTATTCAGCGCATGTCTGAACCACCAACGCTTGTAGAATTGTCCAATGAAATAGAACTCAGTTTGAAAAAACTTAAAGAAGGATTCAAACAAATTTATGGCACCACAGTCTATGGCTTTTTATTTGATTACAAAATGGAATTTGCTCGAAAATTATTAGAATCAGGAACACACAACGTTAATGAAGTTGGTCTAAAAGTGGGCTACAGTACAGCCAGTCATTTTATATCCGCCTTTAAAAAACAATATGGGACTACCCCAAAAAAATACATTCAATCCATAAATTAATCAATACTAAAAAATGAAAGGGATTTTATTAGTCAATTTAGGCTCACCCGATAGCCCAAACCCAAAAGATGTAAAAAAATATTTAGGAGAATTTCTCATGGACGAACGCGTTATCGACGTTCCCAATTGGGCTAGAACACTGCTTGTCAAAGGCATTATTTTGAACACTAGACCCAAAGCTTCTGCAAAGGCCTACAAAAAAATATGGTGGGAAGAAGGGTCTCCACTGATTGTTTTATCTGAACGCCTGAAAGACAACGTACAAAAACACCTAGATTTACCCGTCGCTTTGGCTATGCGCTATGGGAGTATGTCTATCAAAAAAGGACTTCAAGAACTGGAAAACAAAGGGGTTACAGATGTTTTGATCATTCCACTTTACCCTCAATTTGCAATGGCCACAACAGAAACAATTTTAGTTCTGGCTAATGAATTACAAAAAGAATTTTTTCCAAAAATGACTTTGGAACATTTGCCCCCTTTTTACAACAACCCTGATTATATCAAAGTGCTTTCGGAGTCTATAAAGACTTATCTTAAAGGCAAAGACTACGAACATTTGTTGTTCTCATATCATGGAATTCCAGAACGTCACATCCGCAAAAGTGATGTTACAAAAAAGCATTGTAAAATAGACAAATCGTGTTGCAGTACACCGTCAGAAGCCCATGCTTATTGTTACAAACACCAGTGCGTTGAGGTAACGCGTTTGGTAGGGGAATATTTACAATTGGCGCCAGACACATATTCTACCTCTTTTCAGTCGCGCCTTGGTTTTGATCCGTGGTTGCGCCCATACACAGACCGAACGATTGAGCGTTTGGGTAAAGAAGGCACCAAAAACATGGCGATTGTTACCCCGGCATTTGTAAGCGATTGTTTAGAAACTCTCGAGGAAATTGCGATGGAAGGTGAAGAAATTTTTCATGAAGCTGGCGGAAAGAATTTTACCACAATTCCCTGTTTAAATGACGATCCAAAATGGGTTTCGTTGCTCGTAAAATGGATTCGTGAATGGGAATCAAAAACAATAACTACAAGTTAGATGACCAAACCAATAGTTTCAGATTTTGGAACAGAACCCATAGGTAAATTACTTGTACGCCAAGCGGTTCCAGCGTCTATCGGGATCTTAGTCATGTCGCTTAATATTCTTATTGACACTATTTTTGTGGGGCATTGGATTGGCGCTCAAGCTATTGCTGCGATTAATGTCGTTTTGCCTGTTTCTTTTTTCATTGCCGCATTAGGAATGTCTATTGGGATCGGGGGCTCCTCAATTATATCGCGAGCATTAGGCGCAAAATCAAAGCCGAAAGCGTTGACAACTTTTGGAAATCAAATTGCACTTACGCTCATTCTTACGCTTACTCTAATTGCCTTTGGGCTGTATTTTATTGACGACATTATTCCCACATTTGGAGGGAAAGGGACCATTTTCGCCCCGGCTAAAATCTACTACAGAATAGTACTTTATGGAGTACCATTGTTGGCGCTTTCCATGATGGGCAACACGGTGATTCGTGCAGAGGGGAAGCCAAAATTTGCCATGTATGCCATGATGATTCCATCGGTAACAAATTTGGTGCTCGATGTTGTTTTTATAAAATTTTTGGATTTAGGGATGATGGGTGCTGCTTGGGCGACCACAGGGTCCTATGCTTTTTGCTTTTTGTTTATTCTTTGGTTTTTCTTTTCAAAAAATTCTGAAATGAAAATTGGATGGACTCATTTTAGACTCCAAAAAGTAATCGTTTCTGAAATCAGCAGTTTAGGATTAGTGACCTTATCGCGTCAAGCTGTAGTGAGTGTGACTTACCTATTGATGAATAATATTCTCTTTGATTTTGGTGGGGAAACTTCAGTTACAGCTTATGCTATTGTATCAAGAATGCTCATGTTTGCATTGTTCCCCATATTTGGGATTACACAAGGATTTATTCCCATAGCAGGGTATAATTATGGGGCTAAAAATTATGAACGTGTTCGGCAAACCATCAATATTGCTATTCGTTATTCTATGATTTTGGCAACTTTAGTTTTTTTGGCTTTGATTGGATTTCCTGAGCTTATCACAAAGATGTTTACAACAGATAGTTTAGTCTTACAAAAAACACCAAGTGTCATGCGTTGGGTATTTGCAGCAACGCCAATTATTGCCATTCAGCTTATAGGTGCGGCTTACTTTCAAGCGGTTGGGAAAGCCACCCCAGCGTTATTGCTCACGCTTTCACGTCAAGCGTTTTTCTTTATACCTTTAATTTTTATATTACCTTTATGGTATGGAGAACTAGGTGTATGGATGGCATTTCCCGTGTCCGATGTATTATCGACGCTCATGACAGCTTATTTTTTAAGGAATGAAATCAAACAAAATTTAAAATCATCCTAATGGAATATTACAACTATATTAAAGCACTGCATTTGATTTTTGTAATCACTTGGTTTGCAGGGTTATTTTACATTCCACGTCTGTTTATTTATCATATAGAAGCGACTCAAAAAACGGCTTCAGAACAAAAAATTCTATCTGAACAGTTGAAACTTATGGCCAAAAGGTTATGGTATATTATCACTTGGCCATCGGCGATTTTGGCAACTTTTTTTGCACTTTGGCTTTTGCATTTGGCACCCTATTGGATAGAACAACCATGGATGCATGCCAAACTTGCTTTTGTAGTATTACTTATTGTATATCACCTCAAAACCCACATGATCTTTAAAGCATTTCAACGCGATGAAATTAAGTATTCTTCAAATTTTATGCGCATATGGAACGAAGGCGCAACATTGCTTTTATTTGCCATCGTTTTTTTAGTTATTTTAAAAAACACGCTAGATATGGTTTATGGTTTGTTGGGGCTAATTGGTCTTGCCGTGGTTTTGATGTTAGGGATTCGTCTTTATAAAAGGACGCGTGCTAAGTAGCCCTAGGAATCCTTCATTTTTCATATATTTATAAAAAAAGTTATTTCGCATGGCAAAACGTAGTCTGTCATTAAGCTCAAGAATTTTCTTCTACATGATCCTTTTGGTGGTCTTGGCTTCGATTTTGATTGCTGCTGTAACCGTATATCAATACAATGAGCAATCTCAGGATTATCACCGCAAGCGATTGGAACGAAAAGAGGCACAACTCATTTCGAGTATAGACTATGTTTTAAAAGAATCTAGTTGGGAGATCAAAACCGAAAATTTGCAACTCATCTTCAAAGATAAAATATATGAAATTGCTAATATCCACAATGTCGCATTCAATCTATATGATTTAAAGGGGCAGTTGATAAAATCGTCTAAACCAAGTTTAGAAAATGATCCTGTTCCGGAAAAACTTCCAGTGTACATCCTAGATACACTGAATCAAATGTCTTCAAAACGGTTTGTGGAGAGAAACAAACTTTTAGACGGTAACTATAGATCTTCATATTTGATTTTAAATGACTCATTTTCAAAACCATTAGGGATCTTAAATGTACCTTATTTTGATGATGATTCATTGAATTCAGGAGAGTTAAAAGAATTTCTAATTCGCCTTGGTTATGCGTACATCATCATGATGTTAGTCGCTATTGCTTTTGCGTATTTTATGTCTAAACTCATTACTAAATCGTTAAAAGCAATTAGTGATAAGATGTATCAAACTCGTTTTGAAAAGCGAAACAAAAAAATTGCTTTAGAAGGTGCTACAACAGAAATAAAATCACTTGTAGAGTCTTACAACAACATGATTGATGCTTTGGAAGAAAGTGCTCAAAAATTAGCATCAACCGAACGTGAACAAGCGTGGAGAGAAATGGCAAAACAGGTTGCTCATGAAGTGAAAAACCCTTTGACGCCTATGCGGCTGAGCGTACAAAGTTTTCAGCGTAAATTCGACCCAAATGACAAAGATATTCTCAAAAAAGTTGATGAATACAGTAAAACGTTGATACAACAAATAGATACCATGAGCAAAATTGCAGAGGCCTTTTCGAGTTTTGCAAAAATGCCTACTCAACATATAGAACGTTTAAACATTGTTGAGGTTGTCGAACATGCTCTTGATATATTCCCTGATTCGGCTATAAAATTTTCGAGCAATGCAACACACATAGAGGCAGACTTTGATAGAGATCAGCTGAACCGTATCGTGACCAATTTGGTCAAAAATGCCATTCAAGCTATACCAGAGGATAGAACCCCTAATATTGAGGTCGAATTATCAGAGCAAGCGCAACATATTTATATTAATGTCAAAGACAATGGGAGTGGGATAGAGGACGCCATTGGAGAAAAAATCTTTGAGCCAAAATTTACAACCAAATCCAGTGGAATGGGGCTTGGATTACCAATGATAAAAAACATCATTGAAGCTTACAAAGGAGAAATTACCTATAAAACTACTTTGGGCAAAGGAACTATTTTTAGTGTTTCTTTTCCAAAAAAACAATAAACATATGCAGTTCAACAACCTTATTGTACAGATTGAAAATGGAATAGGGGTCATCACCATCAATCGCCCTAAAAAACTAAATGCCTTAAATAAAGACACCATATTGGAACTCCACCATTCCATAAAAAACTTAGATGCAGACAATGACATAAGAGTCGTCATCATTACGGGGAGTGGAGACAAAGCTTTTGTTGCGGGTGCAGACATTAGTGAGTTTTCTGATTTTGATGTGCAACAAGCGGCCCAATTATCTCGCGAAGGCCAGGAGATGCTATTTGATTTTATTGAACATTTGTCAACTCCAGTCATTGCAGCAATCAACGGTTTTGCTCTTGGTGGCGGATTGGAATTGGCTATGGCCACACATTTTAGAGTTGCTAGCGACAATGCACGTATGGGTTTACCCGAAGTGAGTTTGGGTGTCATTCCAGGATATGGTGGAACTCAGCGTTTGGCACAACTGACAGGTAAGGGGCGTGCATTAGAAATGATTATGACGGCTCAAATGATTGATGCATCCAAAGCAGAACAATGGGGGCTCGTTAATGCTGTAAAAACTCAAGAAGAGTTATTGCCGTATTGTTTTTCATTGGCTGAAAAAATAAAACATAATGGCCCGCTTGCTATCTCGGCGGCCATAAAAGCTGTTAATGCTAATTTTGAAAAAGGCATTTGTGGATATGATGTAGAAATTTCAGAGTTTGCAAAGTGTTTTGGCACTGAGGATTTCAAAGAGGGGACATCTGCATTTTTAGAGAAGCGGAAAGCAAAATTTACAGGGCAGTAATTTTTCGGTATAAAAAAACCCTAAAACAAATGCTTTAGGGTTGTGTTTTTTTTGGATTTTTATTAATCTGCTAAGACAATAATTTTATTGGCATTCATTTCAATCGTTCCTGAGTTGATGGCGAGCCAAAATCCTTTATCTTTTTGCTCAAATTTAGAAGCATTTTCTTCATCAATACTAATGTTGCCCCTTATTTTTACAAACCCCTCTTTCAGTATAGAAACAATTGGGGCGTGATTATTCAGCATTTCAAAATCCCCATTAACTCCTGGGACAGATACGCTATCGACCTCACCTTTAAAAAGGGTTGTTTCTGGAGATACAATTTCTAAATACATATTTAATTAGTAATGAGTAGTGAGTATTGAGCTTTTCAAAGTTTTAACCTTGAGGTCGTCATAACCCTCCACTAGTTTTACGCTTCAGCCAACATTTTTTCACCTGATTCAATTGCTTCTTCAATCGTTCCTTTAAGGTTGAACGCTGCTTCTGGTAAGTGATCCAATTCACCATCCATAATCATGTTGAACCCTTTGATGGTTTCTTTGATGTCTACCAAAACCCCTGGAATTCCTGTAAACTGCTCTGCAACATGGAAGGGTTGAGACAAGAAACGTTGTACACGACGTGCACGTCCTACAGCAAGTTTATCTTCTTCAGAAAGCTCTTCCATTCCAAGAATGGCAATAATATCTTGTAGTTCTTTGTAGCGTTGTAACAGCTCTTTTACGCGTTGTGCACAATCGTAGTGTTCATCGCCTAGGATGTCTGCAGTCAAAATTCTTGATGTTGAATCTAGAGGATCCACGGCTGGATAGATACCAAGCTCTGCAATTTTACGCGATAGTACTGTTGTAGCGTCCAAGTGGGCAAATGTTGTTGCTGGCGCTGGATCTGTAAGGTCATCCGCAGGTACATAAACCGCTTGAACCGAAGTAATAGATCCTTTCTTTGTTGAGGTAATACGTTCTTGCATCGCCCCCATTTCTGTGGCAAGTGTTGGTTGATATCCCACCGCAGAAGGCATACGTCCAAGAAGTGCTGATACCTCAGAACCTGCTTGTGTAAATCGGAAAATGTTATCAACGAAAAATAATACATCTTTTCCTTGTCCATCGCCTGCGCCATCACGGAAATATTCTGCAATAGTAAGTCCAGAAAGTGCAACACGTGCACGAGCTCCTGGTGGCTCATTCATTTGACCAAATACAAAAGTTGCTTTGGATTCTTTCATGGCGGCTTTGTCGACTTTTTTCAAATCCCATCCACCGTCTTCCATAGAGTGCATAAAGTCATCGCCGTATTTAATAATGCCTGATTCCAACATTTCACGAAGCAAATCGTTTCCTTCACGCGTACGTTCTCCAACACCAGCAAATACTGATAGTCCACCGTGTCCTTTGGCAATATTGTTTATCAGTTCTTGAATCAAAACGGTTTTACCTACACCTGCACCTCCAAAGAGTCCAATTTTTCCTCCTTTAGCATAAGGTTCAATAAGATCAATAACTTTTATTCCTGTAAAAAGAACTTCAGTAGACGTTGAAAGGTCTTCAAATTTTGGCGCTTCTCTGTGGATTGGTAATCCGTCTTTTCCAGCTTTTGGTAAGTTTCCTAGACCATCGATAGCATCTCCAATCACATTAAACAATCTACCATATACGTCATCTCCAATCGGCACTTGAATCGGTGCTCCAGTAGCATTGACTTCAGTACCACGACTTAATCCATCGGATGAGTCCATGGCAATGGTTCGTACAGCGTTTTCACCAATGTGTGATTGCACTTCGAGTACGAGTGTTGAACCGTCTGGACGACTGATTTCTAAGGAATCATAAATTTTTGGAAGGTCTGCTCCAGAATCAAATTCTACATCGATAACTGGGCCTACAATTTGAGAAACTTTACCTGTAACTTTTGACATTACTTCTATGCGTTTTATTTTTAGCTAAAATTATGTTTAAAACCTGTGGTTTTTGCGCTGCAAAGATATATCTTTTAATTTAAAGTTAAAGCATAAATACAGGCTTTTTTAAGCATAAAAAAACACCTTCATTTAGGAACTTAAAATGAAGGTGTTTTCAGATATATTTTTCGACTCCCTTACTCTAAATCAGAAGAGAAATTGGTCGGGAAATCTCCTGCATTAGCAAGGTTGCCAGAAGCTTCAAAGTTTGAGCCATATTTGTTATCAATTGCTTGTAAAAAGCTATTCGCCATTAAAGCGTATCCTCTGGCGTTTAAATGTACACCATCTAAGCTCACTAGGCCACCAAACACAAGAGATGTATTCAATGTATAATCATCAAAGGTAATGCCATCTGTGCTTGACGCTTGCTCCAGAATTGCGTCTAAATCAACAAGCGCAAGATCATTATCGCTTGCTACCTGAGTAATTGTAGCGTTATAAGAAGATACAGCTTCAGCTAAAAAGCCTAATTCTTCAGAATCTAGAGCATCCTGGTCATCAATTCCACTGACGGCATCAAGGACAAGTTGTGCTTGCTGTGGCGTTGGAGTACCACCGCCCTGTAAAAGCCCTAACACTTGAAGTACTTCATCGCTAACAACGGCGGAACCATATCCTTGTACTAAGGCACTACTATCAATTGTTAATAATAGCAATTCTTCTTCCATCATTTGTCGGAATCCAAGAGGATTTGATGGAGAAGGATCAACATCAATTAAGAATCTATTTGGGCCCTCATTAAATACGATTGCATATTGTGCGGCTAATGCTAAGGCATCTGCTGTAGGAACGCCTTGCAAGATTAAACCTTGTGCAAAGATTCCTGAAACAGCTTGAAAAAACCCAGTTAAATTTGCAGCAGTTGCAGCATCAAGTTCTAAAGCGTTATTAGGGATGGTTGTAAAGAATGATAAATTAGTAATGTTAGGTACAGTAGCAATGACACCATCAGCACCATTAGAAGTTAAATCTGATACCATATCATTGAGTGATACTGCAAAAACACCAGGATCGGTAATATCATTACCAGCATAAGTACTTGGATCTGGATTACCAGCTTGATAAACCCCAGTTCCACCAGATAATGCGTAACCTAACACATCATTTCCACCTACTTCAGATATTGTAAAGAATGTTGGATTTTGAGCCACTGCATCATCTAATACCGTTGCACTGGGATTAGATGCCATTCTACCAAAATAAGGATTGAAAGCACCATAACCAGGTGTTACTAAATGAAAACTTTTTGCTCCAGGGATACCATAATTATTAAATGGGCCGCTCAATGAAACTGTAGGGTTAGTTGTTGGCATTTCAGGGGTAAAATCTAATTCATGAGGGACAACACCAAGGGGATATGGTCCTGAGCCATATGCATCATTTGGGTCGACATCATTATAAAAATAAAGACGTGGAGATTGTCCAATAAATCCGCCAATATTGTCAGTCATCAATGGTTGTGTAAAGTTTCCACCACCAACTAGTCCAAATTTACTAGCCATAGTATTAGGGAAAGAAGTCTCCTGGGCTGCAATAAATAATGAATTATCTGTAAAACCTGCAGTAAAAGAAGCCCCTATGGCAACATAATTTGAAAAGTCTAATCCAGTCCCTTCAATAGAAAGCGCTGGGAGGTCTTCTGGTGTTGATACACCGTTATCCTCTAAAACATCTTCTACCTCATTACAAGACCAAAGCCCTAGAAGTAAAAACGAGAAAAATATATATTTTAAGTTTTTCATTGTGTTAATTTTTTAGTTATTAATTGTCCATCCTAAGTAATACATAGAACCTATAAATCCAGTACCAAAGGCCGTAAAGTACTCATCACCTAACAAGTTAGTTGCTCCAGCTTTGAATGTTGATTTAAAGCTAGGAACTTTCAAGTTAATTTGCGCATCAAGCACATGGAATTCTGGTACGACACCGTTTCCAAAGGTGGCTTCCCAGTAGTAGTCATCACTGTAGCGGTAAGCGATATTAAATCCAAAGTTTTCGAATACTTCAGTATTTCCAAAGGATGCTTTAAACTTATGCTCTGGCGTATTAAAGTTTGTTGTAAAATCAGGATAGGTATCACGATCAAAGTCGAGTTTAGCATAAGTATAACTACCGCTTAAATCAAAGTCGCCAAATACTTTTGTTGAAACGCCCAAAGATGCACCATATGATTTAACTGGTGCTTTAGAATTGGTGTAGGTGCTGTAAGCTTGATAATCACCACTAGCAATTGCTAATTGAGAAAGAGTAAGTCCATTAAGAGCTACAGTGTTATCAGAAACATCTCCATAAAATGGAGCCAAAACAACTTCTTGAGAAATAAAGTCATCATAAGTGTTGTGATAAGCACTAAAATCGATGATAGTTTTTCCAAATTTACCACGGTACCCCACTTCAATTGAAGTCACTTGCTCTGGCTTTACCACATTTGGGTTTCCTATTTGTAACGCATTAGGATTACTAGTTGCTCCAAAGGCTTCAACCGATGAAAGGGTATATGAGTTATTATACGCTGCAGCACCAGTTTGTGTGATTGATGCACCTTGTCCGAGTGCTTGTCCCGTTGGAGAAACATCATAATTTCTAGTCCAACGGTCTAGGTTTGATGGTGCAGAACCTACCAAAATAGCACGTCCAGCATCTAATCCAATAAATAAATCTTGTGTGGTTGGATTTCTAAACCCAGTCTGAACAGATGCTCTAATGTTATGATCTTTGTTAATGGTCAAACCAGCAGATAAACGTGGCGAAAAGAAGCCATCAAAAAATTCGGACTTGTCATAACGAACAGACCCTGTCAATTTTAACTCTAACTCTGACGAAAGCTCCAATTCTTTTTGAACTTGAGTGTATACCCCATATTCTGAGTAGTCAATGGTGCCATCGCCTTTAGGGTCTGTATAAATGGTCCCTTGTGAATTTAAGCTGTATTGTCTAGCTGACCCTCCAATTTGTATTTCTGCAAAATCTATGAGATGACTAAAGTTGTAGTTAAAATCACCATGATAATATTTTGAAGCATCCTGGAATTTAGAACCACCAACACCATCTGCGTCTTGTTCTAAATCAGGATCATTTGTAACTCTTTTAAAAGCAGCCTCATACTCTGTAGTTCCAGGCATATACATCCCAGTATCTGCAGCAGCTCTTGCTGCGGCATGCGCTTGGTCGTTTGTGGCGCCTCCTAAGGTTTGCAGGACATATGCACCTGCATACTCGCCAAACCACGTATTATCATCTTTCCATATTCTGTTGATATTTATTGCAGTAAAGACCATATCATAGGAGTCTCCTGCGGAATCAGCTACAACATACCCACGCGCAAAGAAGTTGTCGTTGCGGACTTCTAGTTTGTGTTGTTGCTGAAAGAAGTTTTTGATGTTGTAGCGGTTGGTACCTTGATAGATCGTGTTACCAGTTCCAACTTTTCCTACATATGAAATTTCAAAATCATTTTCAAATGGGCGGTAGTGTAATCCCCAATCCGCTTTGATGCTTTCTGCATTGTAGTTTGTAAGGTGTCTTTCATTGTACCCTGTTCTACTGACGCTTACGTCAGGAAGTAGTGTACTTGCTCCGGATGGGAGTAACCCCAAACCTTCTAGAGCTACACCAACTTGTTTGATGTTGGTAGCTACCTCATCCCCATACACGTTGATTCCGTTGTAGTTAGGGTTTGTGGCTCTGGTTCCTCCAACCATGTCACTATCGACTTCGCTTGTAGCGGCCCAATCCGTTCCTTTTAAGTAACCAAAATTAACTTTAGCGGCAAACTTATCATTGAATTTATGCGCCATTCTAATGCTAAAATCTGTGTAGGGATTAGCCCCTGCAGCATCTTGTGTAGTCACCCCACGTTTTATGCTCACTCCTATACCTTCGTGGTCAAAAGGATTTTTACTGCGCATAAACAAAATACCATTAAAGGCATTTGCTCCATAAAGTGCCGATGATGCTCCTGGGAGAAGTTCCACGCTTTGTACGTCTGGCTCTATCATACCGACTAAGTTTCCAATAGGGAAGTTAAGTGCCGGCGTTGAGTTGTCCATTCCGTCCACAAGTTGCATAAAACGCGTATTTGCAAATGTGGCAAAACCTCTTGTATTGATGGATTGGAAGGTCAAACTGTTGGTGTTGACATCAACACCTTTTAAGTTTTCAAGTCCACCGTAAAAGTCAGCAGAAGCTGTGTTTTTAATTTCTTTAATTCCAAAACGTTCTACAGTTACAGGCGATTCAAAAATACGTTCAGGTGTTCTCGACGCAGAAATAACGACTTCGTCTAACACACTTCCTTCGCTTAAGACCACTGTAATGTCTTGGTTGTTTGTTGTAATGTCTTGAGTTGAAGTTTCAAAACCTACACTACTTACTTGAATTGTAAAAGGTGGGTTTTGGTTAACTGTTAGTGAGAATTTTCCGTCAAAATCTGAAATGGCTCCAGATGATGTGCCTACGACAATAATATTTGCTCCAGGCAGTGGTAATCCGCTTTCATCATTGATGGTTCCTGTTACAGTTGTTTGTGCAAAAGAAACTACACCAAAGAGTAAAATAAAAATCTTTAAAATAGTTTTCATTAGTTATAAATTTTGGTTTGCTTGTTATTTAATTAATAAAGATATTAAAATTATTGATGAAAATTAACAAATTACCAATAAATAACACAATAAAATGCTAAAATTATAATTTTGAGACCATGTAGTCTGTTGATTTTAAGCGGATTAGAGTAAATTACTCCACGGTAACGGACTTTGCCAAATTTCTTGGTTGATCGACGTTTTTGTCCAATAAGACGGCTATATAATAAGAGAGTAATTGTAGCGGAATAGTTGTAAGTAGTGGCGATAAAAGCTCCGAAGTTTCAGGAATTTCAATGATGTGGTCTGCAAGTATTTTTACTTGCGTATCGCCTTTGGTTACAATACCTATTATTTTCCCTTTTCTTGATTTTATTTCTTGTATGTTGCTTACAATTTTTTCGTAATGGCCATATTTTGTAGCGATGACCACAATAGGCATATTTTCGTCAATGAGCGCAATAGGTCCATGTTTCATTTCTGCAGCTGGATACCCTTCAGCATGGATGTACGAAATTTCTTTTAGCTTGAGTGCCCCCTCAAGAGCAACAGGAAAGTTAAACCCTCTTCCTAAATACAAAAAGTTAGGGACATCTTTATAAATTTCTGCTATTTGTTTACTTAATTCATCAGACTTTAGCACTTCTTCAACTTTGGTGGGAATGGTTTCTAATTCTACCAAATAACGTTTGTAATCTGAATTTGAAACAGATCCTTTGGCTTTTGCCAATCTAAGCGCAATAAGTGTTAATAGGGTAATTTGCGTAGTGAATGCTTTGGTGGATGCTACACCAATTTCTGGACCTGCGTGCGTGTACGCACCTGCATGGGTTTCTCTAGAAATTGAAGAGCCCACTACATTGCAAATTCCAAAAACAAACGCTCCCTTTTCCTTACCCAATTTGATGGCTGCCAATGTATCTGCAGTTTCTCCGGATTGGGAAATAGCGATGACAACATCTTTGTTGGAAATTACAGGATTTCTGTATCTGAATTCAGAAGCATATTCTACCTCAACAGGGATACGCGCCAAATCTTCAAAAATATATTCTGCAACCAATCCTGCATGCCAAGAAGTGCCACAAGCAACAATCGTTATTTTTTGAGCATTGAGGAATTTTTCTAAATTATCTTCAACCCCCGACATTTTAATGATGCCTTTATTGACAATCAATCGTCCTCTGTAAGTGTCTTTGATGGCATTGGGCTGCTCAAAAATTTCTTTGAGCATAAAATGCTCGTACCCTCCTTTTTCAATTTGTTCTATATTCAATTTTAGCTCTTGAACATAGGGACTTACAAGTCGATCGTTTTTTATGTTTCGAACTTTAGTCTCTTTATGTAACCGAATAATGGCCATTTCTTCGTCTTCCAAATAAATAGCATTGTTGGTATATTCAATGAATGGTGAAGCGTCACTCGCAATAAAAAACTCTCCATCGCCAACCCCTACAGCCAAGGGACTACCAAGTCGTGCAGCAATAATTTCATTGGGTTTTTTCACATCAAAAACAGCAATGGCATAGGCGCCAACAACCTGATTTAGTGCAATTTGAACTGCTTTCCCTAATTTGTAGTTTCCGTTTTTTTGAACGTCTTCGATAAGGTTGACTAAAACTTCTGTATCCGTTTCGGATTGAAATGTATATCCTCTATTTATCAATTCCTTTTTTATAGACGCATAGTTTTCAATGATTCCATTGTGGATGATCACTAAATCTCCAGAGTTTGAATAATGTGGGTGAGAGTTGAGATCGCTTGGTACACCGTGCGTAGCCCATCGGGTATGACCGATGCCAATGTTACCTAAAGTATTTTGTTCGGAATTAATTTTTTCTTGGAGGTCGCTTACTTTCCCTTTGGTTTTTGTAACCTTGACATTTTTTCCATCAAAAAGGGCAATTCCAGCACTATCGTATCCTCTATATTCTAGGCGTTGAAGTCCTTTTGTAATAATGGAGTGGGCGTCTCGATGACCAATATATCCTACAATTCCGCACATGCGTCTTTAGTTGTTTGGTTCGGTGTAATACACTTTTAGTCTTACTTTTTTCAATTCATCACTGGAATTGCTACCGTGTACAATAACACTTTTTGGGGAGAGGATCGTTCCAGAAGGGATGACTTCTACATTGTCATCATATTGCAGCAGTTTTTTCATGTCTACAGCACCTACATTTGAGGAGACCAAAAGACCAATTTTTACATTTGTAGAGTCTTTTGTGACGATGTTATTTAGGTGTCCCGTAAGACGAACTTTGTATTTTTTATGTTCAATTCCTTGATCATCTGTTTCGGTACTTATGGGGACAAGATGAGAAAATTTTGAATCAGATGTTGCTGTATTGACAGAGGAGTCTAAAAAATAATCATAAAGCGGAATGTTGTTGTTTAAATCATAAACAAACACACGATTGGGATGATCGGCATCTGCTCCTGTA
>CBFHQL010000001.1:174053-206203 GCA_965658025.1 Flavobacteriaceae bacterium
CTGTTGGAGAGTTCTTCGCTATCTTCTTTTGCTATAATTAAATCTTCCCAAAAATTTGCTGGCAAACTTATGTCTTCAAGTTTTACGCGCAGACTTGGCGTTAAAGTTTCGGTGGTTTCACTCTCGCCTTCACTATTCAAAGCGGTAAGTGTAATTTCTTTATTGCTGGGCAGAAAATAAGAGGTTGTGTACAGCAGTTGTCCTTCAAGTTCGGCTGTATTGAGTTGTTCAGAACTGGAAAGACTTCCGTCTGAATAGTAACTTTGATTTTGATCTAAATCACTGTTGGGGTCAAAGTCACGCAGAAAAAAATTATTTTTAAATATAGACAGCTTCACGGCATCTTCACCATACAATGAATCGATGGTATATTCTTCATCTATTTTTCTAACCTTGTAGGGGATGGTTAAGACGACAGAATCTAATTCAGGGCTATCACCAAAATCGGCAGTGTAGCTTTTGGGTGTAAGTTGTGCCAAAAAATTAGCTGTTGAATTCCCAAAAACTGGGTCGTTGTAGTAGCCCAATAAGTTTTTAGATAGCCCATTAGATTCAAAAGGGGTGATGCGTTTGTTGTACGTTTTTACAGGGTAACTTTGAAATTTTATTTCAATATTTGGGTTACCAATAATCCCAGTTCCAATTTCAGAAAACTCTTTTTCACAAGCGTTGAAAAGAGAAAAAATTAAACCAAGGGCAAATAATTTTGATAAATTATGTTTCATAAGAAAATATGTGGGGGCTAACTTAAAATTTGAGTGGTGTAAAATTCAGTGTACGCTTCAGCAAATTCTTCGGGATATTGATAGTCTAAAACAGGTTTTTCAAAATCATTGATGTAGTTTTCTAATTCATCAGGAAGCTCTTTTGAACCTTTTATCAATCCATCCGAAAAATCAATGGCTGTTTTCATGAGGTTGACATAATTTGGTGTCGTTAAGTTTTGAAGATGGCCCTCTTCGATTTCATCAAATTTGACCTTATCAATTAACTGACTATTCAGTTGTTCGTCGAAGCTTTGCTCATAAACCGAGGTTACTATTTTACTTTCATTAAAAAGCGGTTCGTCTTTGTAATACTCCTTTAGATATAATGGTAATAATGACGCCATCCATCCATGGACATGAATAATATCTGGTGCCCAATTGAGTTTTTTTACGGTTTCGATTACCCCTTTAGCAAAGAAAATCGCACGCTCATCGTTATCTTCAAACAATTTTCCATCTTCGTCTGTGAGTGTTGCTTTTCTTTTGAAATAATCTTCGTTATCAATAAAATAAACTTGAATTCTTTCCTTTGGTATAGATGCAACCTTGATGATAAGTGGCATATCCAAATCGTTAACAACCAGATTGATTCCAGAAAGGCGAATTACCTCATGCAGTTGGTGACGCCGTTCGTTGATATTGCCATAGCGTGGCATAAATATACGTATTTGTCCCCCTTGTTTATTAACCATCTTTGGGGCCTCAAAGGACATCGAAGAAATCTCAGTTTGGGGTAAATAGGGGATTACTTCGGATGATACGTACAATATTCTCTTGTCTTTCATAAATTCAGCTACTTAGTCGGTTATCAACAAAAATCATGCAAAAATACAAAATTTTATGCAGATTAGTGTTAATAGCTTAAGTTTGCAGGCGGTTAATTTTTAAAGCATGGAAGTTTTCACAACGCATCAAGCACTACAAAAAGCACTAGCACCACTACGTGTAGCTAATTCTACTTTAGGATTTGTACCTACAATGGGGGCTTTGCATGAGGGGCATTTGTCTTTAATTCAAAAGGCTTTGTATGAAAACGATGTGGTAGTGGTAAGTGTTTTTGTAAATCCAACCCAATTCAATAACGCTTCAGATTTGGTAAAATACCCAAGAGTTTTGGCGCAAGATTTGGACGCCTTAAAAGCGTTAAATACATCTAAAATTTTAGTTTATACACCAGAAGTTGATGACATTTACGAAGATTCTGTTTCAAAAAAAGTATTTGATTTTGGCGCATTAGCCCATCAAATGGAAGGCAAATTCAGATCAGGCCATTTTGATGGTGTGGGTACAGTAGTTCAGCGTTTATTTGAAATTGTTCAACCCCATTTTGCATATTTTGGAGAAAAAGATTTTCAGCAGTTAGCTATTGTAAAGAAATTGGTGCAACTCATAAAATCTCCAGTTCAAATTGTCGGTTGTCCCATTGCAAGAGGGCAAAATGGTTTAGCGTTAAGCTCCAGAAATGCACGGTTGACTAATGAAGAGCAAAATGGTGCTGCAAAAATCTACAGCGTTTTACAATCGGTAAAAGAGAAGTTTGGTACAGAAAATGCCATGCAAATAAATGAATGGGTAAATCATCAATTTAAAAATGACCCTCAATTGTCCTTAGAGTATTTTGAAATTTCAGATGCAGAAACACTCATTTCTGCTTGTACAATAAAACCCAATACAAAGTATCGTGCTTTTATTGCGGCCTATATTCGCGATGTTCGATTGATTGATAATATCGCACTAAATTAATTACCTTTGCACCATGCAAATACACGTTGTTAAATCAAAAATCCACCGCGTCAAAGTTACTGGCGCAGATTTAAATTATATTGGTAGTATCACTATCGATGAAGACTTGATGGATGCCGCCAATATTATTCAAGGTGAAAAAATTCAAGTGGTCAATAATAATAATGGCGAACGTTTGGAAACTTACGTTATTCCAGGACCAAGGAATTCAGGCGAAATCACGCTCAATGGTGCTGCGGCTCATAAAGTTAACATTGGCGATGTTTTGATTTTAATCACCTATGCCACAATGAGTTTAGAGGACGCCAAGGTATTTAAACCCGCTTTGGTGTTTCCGGATGAAGCGACAAACCTTTTAAAATAATTGTATTGAACAACGCGCTGAAAGCAACCCTAAAAATTGTTTTACCACTATTATTAGGGGGTGTTTTGGTATGGTATTCATTACAAAAAGTTCCGCTCAGTACACTTGCAGATTATTTCAAAAATGCCAATTACCTTTGGATTGGACTTGGTGTTTTTTTTGGCTTTTTGAGCCATATTTCTAGAGCATACCGTTGGAAATTTATGATTGAACCTATGGGGTATACATTGCGTTTTCCAAACAGTGTCATGGCTGTTTTTGCGGCCTACTTGATCAATTATACCATTCCTAGGGCAGGAGAAGTATCAAGAGCTACAATTCTTACAAATTATGAGGGAGTCCCTTTCGAAAAAGGATTTGGAACAATTGTCGCCGAGCGCATTGCAGACACTTTGGTTATGCTCATCATCATAGGTATTACTTTTCTTATGGAGTTCGATGTTATATATGATTTTTTCTTTGCCGATTTAAATTTTAAAAGACAATGGTGGGTGTTGGCTGGTTTTGTTATTGTGGGCTATCTTTTAGTTTTGGTGTTTAAAAAATCAACACATCCAATCATTAACAAACTAAGGACTCTGTTTAAGGGATTTTTGGAAGGAATTTTGAGTATTTTTAAAATGAAAAAAAAGTGGACATTTATTGCACACACAGTTTTTATTTGGGGTATGTATGTTTTGATGTTTTACGTCACTTCATTTTCTATAGATGCCACCTCAGAACTCCCGTTTTCTGCTATTTTAATTGGATTTATTGCGGCTAGTTTTAGCATCGCTGCTACCAATGGCGGAATAGGATCATATCCTTTGGCTGTTTATGCTGCATTTTCAATATTCAATGTAGCGCAAGCCCCCAGTCTTGCCTTTGGTTGGATTATGTGGACATCACAAACACTAATGATTATCATTTTAGGGGGATTATCGCTTATTTCCTTGCCTATTTATAACAAAATTTACCCAAAGTCATAGGCCAAACAATCTACAGATTTCTTTCTTTTTTTTAGTTATTTACTTAACTTGTGGGTTTCAAACCAATAACCAATTTAATGAAACGTCTAACTCTATTTGCAATGTTTTGCACAACAACTTTATGGGCCCAAACACAATACGAGTTGCTCGAAACCGAAACTTTAGGGGAGCGAGAATTAAAGATACAACTGCCTAGAAATTACGACGAAAACGCTGAAAATTACTACCCACTTATCCTAACTTTTGATGGCGACTATCTGTTTGAAGTTGTGGCTGGGAATACCGATTATGTGGCCTATTGGGACGATATGCCGGAAGCGATTATTGTTGGTATAAATCAAAGTGATACAAGAGCGGAAGATTTATTCATTTCCGATAACACATTTTTCCCCATCAATTCAGGTGCCCAATTCTATGAATTTATTAGTGACGAACTCATCCCATTTTTAGAAGACAATTACAGGGTCAGTGATTTCAGAGTTGCCGTAGGACATGGAGATTCAGCCAATTACATTCAGTTTTTTACCTTTAAAAATAAATCCGTTTTCCAGGCCTATGTAGTAATGAGCCCTAGCTTATCGCCCTATATGACAGATAATCTTACGGCATTTTTGAGCGAAATCAAAACTCCATTATTTCTGTACCTCTCCACAGCAACAGAAGATTTCCGAGATAACCGTAAAGAAATCTTAGAACTCAACTCTAAAATAGAAGCAATAGAATCAGAACATTTATTTTATGCTTTTGACAATTTTGAAGGGGCAAATCATTATGCCTTAGCCAATCGCTCTATTCCAAAAGCCCTACATCACATTTTTTTGATTTATCAACCCATTTCTCGTGCAGAATATAAAAAACACATTTTAACTTTAGAAACATCACCAGTCAGTTATTTGACTGAAAAGTATGAAAAGATTGAACAACTGTTTGACGTAGAAAAGCAAATTTTACTAAATGATTTTCGGGCGATTGCAACTGCGATTGAAAAGAACAAAACGTACGAATATTTTAAAGACTTAGCAAAATTAGCACGGAACGAATATCCTGATGCGCTGCTAAACAATTATTATATGGGTCGTTTTTATGAAGCCACAGGCAACCCCAAGAAAGCAATAAAAACATATCAAGAGGCCTACATTTATCAAGAAATTGACGGTATCACAAAAGACGATTTACTGGATCGAGCCGACCGTCTAAAAGCAGAATTTGGATACTGATGGCGAAACTAAAAACAACATTTTTTTGTCAAAGTTGTGGCGCTCAATTTTCCAAATGGCAAGGGCAATGCACCTCATGCAAATCGTGGAATACGATTGTTGAAGAACTCGTCCAAAAACCTGAAAAAAGTACCTGGAAAACTACCAATTCTTCAGCAAAAGAACGCGTCTCTAAACCTTTGAAAATCGCTGAAATAGACACCACAAAAACCCCAAGATTGAACACCACAGACGATGAATTGAATAGAGTTTTGGGCGGAGGTATTGTTCCGGGATCGCTCATTCTTTTGGGGGGCGAACCGGGCATAGGCAAAAGCACACTTATGCTGCAATTGTCTTTAAAACTACCCTACAAAACATTATATGTCTCAGGCGAAGAAAGTCAAAAACAAATCAAACTTCGTGCGGAGCGGATTCATCCCAGTAGCGAACAATGCTATATTTTAACAGAGACCAAAACACAACATATCTTTAGACAAATTGAAGCTTTAGCCCCCGATATTCTTGTCATTGATTCCATTCAAACCCTTCAGAGCGATTTTTTAGAAGCTTCTGCCGGAAGTGTTTCGCAAATTAAGCAGTGTACTACTGAATTGATGAAATTTGCTAAAGAAACGGCTACTCCAGTCATTTTAATAGGGCATATTACCAAGGATGGTAGTATTGCCGGGCCCAAAATTTTGGAGCATATGGTGGATACTGTATTGCAATTTGAGGGCGATCGCAACCATGTATTTAGAATTTTACGTGCACACAAAAACCGATTTGGTTCCACACACGAGTTGGGGATTTATGAAATGCAAGGCACTGGCTTGAGAGAAGTCAAAAATCCATCAGAGATTTTGATTTCAAAAAAAGACGTTGCACTTTCTGGTAACGCCATTGCGGTAACTCTTGAAGGGATGCGTCCGTTATTAGTGGAGGTTCAGGCACTAGTGAGTTCTGCGGTTTATGGTACGCCACAGCGGAGCGCCACAGGATTTAATGCCAAAAGACTCAATATGTTGTTGGCGGTACTCGAAAAACGTGCAGGATTTCGTTTGGGCGCAAAAGATGTATTCTTGAATATAACAGGGGGAATTACAGTGGACGATCCTGCTATTGATTTGGCTGTTGTTGCCGCTATTTTATCCTCAAATAATGATGATGCGCTTAGCGACAATTTTTGCTTTGCTGGAGAGGTCGGGCTTTCTGGAGAAATCCGTCCTGTACAGCGTGTAGAACAACGCATTATGGAGGCCGAAAAACTTGGTTTTGAAGCTATTTTTATTGCTAAACATAACAAATTTAGCTTGACGCCTTCTAAAATTAAAATTCACCTACTTTCCAAAATAGAGGATTTATTGAATTTTATTTAAGGAAAAAAACGATGAAAAAAAAGCCCTAAAGTTCAGGGCTTTTATTTTTTTAGCAATATTCGTTATAGGCGTTAATTAGATTTTCTGCGATGAGTTCTGCAGGTCGGCCCTCAATGTGGTGGCGTTCGAGCATATGAACCAATTCGCCATCTTTAAACAATGCCATACAAGGCGAGCTTGGCGGAAAGGGAATCATATGTTCACGGGCTTTATCGACCGCTTCTTTATCAACCCCTGCAAAAACAGTAACGGTTTGTGTTGGGCGTTTTTCGTTTTGCAAACTTTGTATAGCGCCTGGGCGTGCATTGGCGGCCGCACAACCACAAACAGAGTTGACCACAACAAGTGTTGTGCCTGGTTTTGCCAAAGCAGCATCAACAGCTTCAGCACTATATAATTCTTCAAATCCTACTTGCGTAAGGTGTTCACGCATTGGTTTTACTAATTCAGCTGGGTACATAGGTTTATTTTAATAATTAGGCACAAAGATAAACAATTGTGTTTCAAATTGTGGGGCTATTGAACGTTATAAATGTTAAATTCAATTTAAAATAATAAACTTATTTCCGTAGGTTTGATGCTTTAATATTGAATATATAACATGAGTTTTGCAAAATGGATTGGAGCTTCTGTGGGTTGGTCTTTTGGAGGACCAATTGGAGCAATTATTGGATTGGCTTTGGGGAGTTTGTTTGATAAATCAACCACACCCAACAAGAGCTATACTAGGGCAAGAACCCAAACACAATCCGGAGATTTTGAAGTGAGTTTACTCATTTTAGCTTCATTGGTTATCAAAGCGGATGGCAAACAAGACCAACGAGAATTGGATTTTGTACGCCGTCAATTTGTACAAATGTATGGTAAAGAGCGTGCCAATCATGCGTTTAGACTATTTAAAGAAATCAATAAACAAACGAATATTTCACTGCGTCAAGTATGTTTGCAAATTCAACAGATGATGGACCATGCATCGCGTTTACAATTGTTACATTTCTTATTTGGTATTGCAAAATCGGATGGGCATGTAGCCGCAAGCGAGGTTTCTATTATAGAGCAGATGGCACGTTATTTAGGGATCAATCCTAGAGATTTTGAAAGCATCAAAGCCATGTTTTATGACAGTACCGATAATGCCTATAAAATATTAGAACTTCAAAAGGGCGCTACACCTCAAGATATTAAAAAAGCGTATCGCCGAATGGCCAAAAAATATCATCCAGATAAAGTGCAACACTTAGGGGAAGAACATCAAAAAGGAGCTGAAGAAAAGTTTAGAAAAGTTCAAGAAGCGTATGAGCAACTTCAAAAAGAATTGGGCTTTTAACCTCAATATTTTTGAAGATTATTTCATTTTATATCTTAATCCAAAAAACATTCGTCGTCCTTGATTAGGCGCAAAAATATATGTAGGATCAAACGTTAGTCCGTAGGGATTGTCTGGTGTTGCCACAGCATTTCCATTATTATCAAAAACGACATCTTCGTCAAATGGATCATTGGCTCTTGCGATAATAAAAGGATTTCCTCTATTTGGTGTCCAATTCAAAACATTCTTTACGCCTGCATATAGCTCAATATCTTGTAGCCCTTTGAACGTAAATTGTATGTTTTGAATACTCCATAACGGCGATTTATCTTTTCTGGGGTCAAGCTCATTCAGCACAGGCAATCTCATAGGACCAATTAAATTTCCAGTGTAGTCAATGCTAAAACTGTTTTTTATATTCGAATATGAAATAGACCATGTTCCAGAAAATTTCTCGGTTAGTATTTGTTGTTCTGTTACACCATTTTCATTTTTAGAAACTTCTTGAAAAGTAAGTCCAATACCTCCTTTAAGATTTTGTGAAAGCACTGCATCAAAATTCACACTTGCACCAAAAGTTGTCGCCAAGCCATTTAAATTATCGTAAATAATTTGGTTAGGGTTGGTGTCATAATCGGGGAGGATAGCGTTTGTAAAATAGGTATACCAAGCAGAGATATCTAATCCTAAAATACGCCCTTTTTTGGTATACATTTTCTTTAAATAATTGACATTGACATTATAGGATTGCTCTGGATTCAATTCATTTTGAATAACCACCTCTCGAGCGCCATTGAGCGCTGCGTGTTCTTCTGTAAAGAGATTGACAACCCTAAACCCTGTACCCATATTTATTCTAAACACATCGTCTTCTGTAGGGGTGTATTTGTAGGCCAAACGCGGAGTGAAAATAGATCCATGTCTGTTGTCATAATCATATCGCCCACCCAAAAGAAGTTTTTGTTTTCTGCTTAAAGTGATTTCATTTTGAATGAATAGCGATGGAATAAATACTTCATCGGTAGTCTTTGTGGCTGGTGTATTATCGTCATAGAAATTATATCTTCCACTGAGGCCAAAAAGCCAATCACTTTTTTGCGTAGAATAATCCCATGTGAGTTGCCCAAAGCCAATACGCTGTTGGGCAAGATAATAGGTATCTCCATAGACAGAATTTTGGTCGTGATCTGAATAGGAGAATTGAACAAACATTTTTTTATTAATAGGAAGTTGATAGTTTCCAATAATTTCAAAACGAGAGGTATAAATACTTTCTCCATACACTTCATCGCCCCCCCTATTTTTTGGTGTCCATTGCAATTCTCCGCCCCAACGGTCTTCATAAAAGTACCGTCCAGCCAAAGAAAAGACGCGATTTTGACTCCTCTTAAAATCCCATTTTTGAAATACCGATATCCGATCCTGTAGGGTAACGTCCGTAAAGTTGTCGTTGTTGTTATCAATGGGGTTGCTATAGTTGTAATAATTAACGCCTAACAACATGCTGGTTTTGTCATTAACTTTTGCCTTTAGACCCAAGTCCAAATTGTATTCTTCCCAACTTGTTCCAAAAGAATCAAAAAACAACAACGGAGCGTTGTCAGGATGTTTTGTTACCACATTGATGAGTCCGCCTACGGCTTCGCTTCCATATAAAGAGGATGCTGGGCCTTTGATAATTTCGACTTGATCGATTAAAGAACTTGGGATGCCCGACAATCCATAAACAGTAGACAAACCACTTACGATGGGCATACCATCGATAAGCACTAGTGTGTATGGGCCTTCCAAACCATTGATGTGAATATCACCCGTATTGCATACACTACAATTGATTTGAGGGCGAACGCCATTCACATTTTGAAGTGCTTCAAAGATGTTTGGCGCTGGATTTTTTTTCAAAAATGTGGCGGAGTAAACCTCCACAGGGATAGGGCTTTCTAATCGTTTTACAGGTTTCTGAGTTCCTGTTATGACCACTTCGTTCAAAAGCTCTATCTCTTCAAGTGAAATATTTATGATGATATTTTGGTCAACTAGGAGTTGCTTTTTTACAGCTTTATACCCTGTAAAAGAAGCAATCAGTGTGTAGCTTCCCTTCTCGACACTTTCGATTACAAAAGTGCCATTAATAGTACTCATGACGCCTTTTGAAGTTCCCTTTAAATAAATGCTTGCATAGGGGATTGCCTCTCCATTTTGGGTGGTTACCTCACCAGAAATGGTAAATGTATTTGAGGCATTTGATATCGTGCATATAAAAAATAGTAAAAAGGTTAATTTTTTCACGACTTTAGTTTTAAAAAACAAGGCCCCATTGTTTATATGGGCATATTGTTGTCATTTATTTTTTACAAAGGTAATTTAAATTTTAGACAAGACTAAAAATTTATTTATATTTGTATAAATAATTAATAATTGTGGTTACATTATCAGAAGAAAATTATTTAAAAGCTATTTACCATTTGGCGAAGCAAGATAATGCTTCGGTGAGTACTAATGCTATTGCACAAAAAATGCAAACTAAAGCATCATCGGCGACGGACATGATTAAAAAACTTTCCGAAAAAGGTCATGTAGAATATCAGAAATATAAAGGGGTTAAATTGACAGAAAAAGGAAGGTTAGCGGCCGTTTCAGTCATTAGAAAACACAGACTTTGGGAAGTTTTTTTGGTAAAGAAACTTAATTTTTCTTGGGATGAGGTCCACGAAGTAGCCGAACAATTAGAGCATATCAAATCCGACAAATTAACCCAACAATTGGACGCTTTTTTGGAGTACCCGAAGGAAGATCCACATGGCGATTCGATACCTGATGCTGATGGAAATTTCTACCCAACCAAAAAAATCTTGTTAGCACAGATTGGTAAAAATCAAAGCTGTATTTGTGTTGGCGTCAAAGACTCTACAACAGATTTTCTGCAATATTTAGACAAGCACAATATTGCATTAGGCACAAAAATCAAAGTCATTTCAAAAGAATCTTTTGATGAATCAATGACCCTAAAAATTAATAAAACTGAATTGGCGATTTCTAAAGAGGTTGCCCACAATTTATTTGTAAAAATCAATTAAGTATGTTAGATCAAATCATCAATTATTTTGAATCCATCGATCCGATATTGGCGGCGCTTTATGCATCGTTATTTACTTGGATTCTAA
Source organism: Flavobacteriaceae bacterium (assembly GCA_965658025.1). Taxonomy (GTDB): domain Bacteria; phylum Bacteroidota; class Bacteroidia; order Flavobacteriales; family Flavobacteriaceae; genus UBA3537. The sequence continues at coordinate 184,944 of CBFHQL010000001.1, forward strand.
CGGCACTTGGCGCCGCATTAGTATTTTTCTTCAAAGGGATGAACAGGGGTCTGCTTGATGGTATGCTTGGGTTCACAGGGGGTGTTATGGTAGCTGCAAGTTTTTGGAGTTTGCTCGCACCAGGAATAGAAATGAGTCCTGGCGAGGGCTTTGTCAAAGTGATTCCTGCAGCTGTTGGTTTTGGTTTAGGAGCTTTATTTTTATTTGGTTTAGACAAAATTCTTCCTCATTTGCATATCAATTTTAAAGAAACCGAAAAAGAAGGAGTCAAATCTCCGTGGCATCGAACAACTTTATTAGTTTTAGCCATTACCATGCACAATATTCCGGAGGGTTTGGCTGTAGGTGTTTTGTTTGGCGGTGTTGCTGCTGGAATTCCAGAAGCTACTATTGGTGGTGCCGTAGCATTGGCTTTGGGTATTGGGATTCAAAATTTTCCAGAAGGAATCGCAGTGTCTATGCCGCTTAGGCGTCAGGGCGTAAGCCGTTTTAAAAGTTTTTGGTATGGACAATTATCGGCTATTGTGGAGCCCATAGCTGCTGTTTTAGGGGCATTGGCTGTCACTTTTTTTACACCAATTTTGCCTTATGCATTGGCTTTTGCTGCAGGCGCAATGATTTTTGTGGTGGTTGAAGAAGTTATCCCTGAAACACAAAGAGATAAATATACCGATATTGCTACGCTTGGATTTATTGGAGGATTTATTGTAATGATGACTTTAGATGTGGCTTTGGGTTAACAACCACAATTGTTTCCACCACAATTTTTATTGTCTTTTTTTGACCTTATTTTTTTTCTAAGTAGAAATAAAACAGCGCCAATTGCTAAGATGCTTAAGATGAAAGTTTCAACTGATGAGTTCAAAATGTTAGTTTAAAATTTGAAAAGCAATTAATGCAAAAATATAAGCAATAGTAGTCATCCCAACGAGTTGAATTAATGGCCATTTCCAACTTTTTGTTTCTCTTTTTACCACAGCAAGCGTACTCATGCACTGCATAGCAAAGGCATAAAAAAGCAGTAGAGAAATTCCTGAAGCAAAGGTGAACACTTTACGCCCATCGGCATAAGTTTCTTTAGACATTTTTGTTTTAATGGTATCAATACTTTCATTTTCCGAGGCACTTCCCACACTGTAAATGGTTGCTAAAGTCCCTACAAAAACTTCTCTTGCTGCAAAAGAAGCTACCAACCCAATTCCAATTTTCCAATCGTACCCCAAAGGTTTAATAACGGGCTCAATGGTTTTCCCAATGATACCGATGTAAGAGTGTTCTAAACGGTATGCAGCAACCCTATCTTCCAACTCAGCTTCTGAGCTATCGGCATACGCTTTTGTTACAAAGGTTTCAGCATTATTAAACTTTTCTCCTGGGCCATAAGAAGCCAAAACCCATAATATGATAGAAATGGCTAAAATGATTTTTCCAGCTTCAAGAACAAAAGTTTTCGTTTTTTCAAATACGGTGATGAGTACATTTTTTAGTAAAGGCAGTTTGTAGTTAGGCATTTCGACCACAAAAAATGTTTTCCTATTTGTTTTCATGACACGATCTAATACATAAGCCGAAAACACAGCCATACCAAATCCAATAAGGTAGAGCAACATTAGGGTGAGTGCCTGGTAACTTAAGCCAAAAATATAGCCTTCAGGAATGACCAAAGCAATGATAATCAAATAAACAGGCAAGCGTGCCGAACAGGTTGTAAATGGTGTAACCAAAATGGTAATGAGGCGTTCTTTCCAATTTTCAATATTTCGAGTAGCCATTACAGCGGGAATGGCACAAGCCGTACCCGAAATGAGGGGAACTAAACTCTTTCCGCTGAGTCCAAAACGCCGCATAATGCGGTCCATCAAAAAGACGACTCGACTCATATAGCCACTTTCTTCTAAAATGGAAATGAATAGAAACAAAAAAGCAATTTGAGGGATAAAAATCACAATTCCACCAATTCCAGAAACAATACCTTCAGCAACTAAATCGGTAACTTTCCCTCCACCAGGGTAGGTGTTTTTGACCCATTCTGCCAATCCTGCAAAAGTGGTATCAATCAAATCCATAGGAAAGGTGGCCCAATCGTAAATGGCCTGAAAAATGGTGAGTAATATGATGAAGAAAATGACGTATCCCCAAACTTTATGTGTCAATACTCTGTCGAGTTTACTTCTTAAATCACGAGCTTTTGAACGGTCAATATTTTGCCCTTCTTTGAGCACATTATTGATAAACTGATAGCGCTTTATCGCTTCTTTTTGCTGAAGCCGTTTGAGTTCTGAGGCGGATTTTGTTTTAAACTTTGAAACATCAAGTTCTTGCCGTGTGATTTTCCCAAAATTTACGTCTTGGGTAATAACTAACCAAAGCTTGTAAAGATCTTGATTGGGAAATGCTTTTTGTAAGCGATCAAAATAAACAGGGTCAATAGTGGATGCATCCAAACATTGCTGCGTAGGTAGGGTTTTATAATTTTCAATAAGGGATTTAAGCTCTTGAATGCCACTATTTTTTCGAGTACTGACCAATGCAATTTTGGTGTGCAATCGTTTTTCTAAAACTTCAATTTCTAAAGAAATTCCTTTTCGATTCATCACATCACTCATATTGATGACCAATATGGTAGGAATTTTTAAATCTTTTACTTGTGTAAAGAGCAGAAGGTTTCGTTTTAGGTTTTCAACATCGCTCACAATAACAGCAACATCGGGATGGTCTTTGTCATTTTTGTTGAGCAACAACTCAATGACTACGTTTTCGTCTAGCGAAGAAGCGTTCAAGCTATAGGTGCCAGGAAGGTCCAAAATATGCGCTTTTACGCCTCTAGATAATCGGCAAACGCCTTGTTTTTTATCTACCGTAATACCAGGGTAATTACCCACTTTTTGATTCAGTCCAGTAAGGGCATTAAATACGGAGGTTTTTCCCGTATTAGGATTTCCAATAAGCGCAACATTTAATTGTTTACTCATCGGTTTTATCTATAATTATTAGCGCAGCAGTTTCTTTACGAATGGCCAAATAACTGTCATTTACATTGAGGTACATAGGATCAGAAAAAGGCGCAAGCTGAAGCAGTTTGACTTTATTGCCGGGTAAGCATCCCATTTCCAATAGTTTTAGAGGAATATCTTTTGAAGAACTATCGGTAATAATGCCTTGCTCTCCTTTTTTAAGATCGGCAATGGTTATATTCATGCTTATTTAGATTCGTTTTAAAGAAGCAAAAGTAATAAAAAGATTAGTTATTGTAGCTTGCTTTTAACACTTTTATATCATCCAGTAGTTTTTCAATGGCTTTGGGGTCGGTGCCATCATAAAATCCTCGAATTTGCTTCTTTTTGTCGATAAGCATAAAATTTTCGGTGTGGATCATGTCATAAGGCCCCCCATCACCACTGGTTTTTACAGCTAAATATGACGTTCTTGCAAGGTCATAAATTTGCTTTTTATCCCCAGTAACCAAATTCCATTTGCTCGAATTCACTAATTTCTTTTTGGCATAGCGCTTTAATTGTGCAACGCTATCAATTTCTGGAGTAACCGTATGTGATAACAGCAAAATTTCTGGATCAGAAATGGTTTGTTTTTGAATTTCATACATATGATCGGTCATGATCGGGCAAATGGTCTGACAGGTTGTAAAAAAGAAATCGGCGACATAAATTTTGTCTTTGTAAAATGCTTGTGTTATGGTATCGCCATTTTGATTGACGAGTTTGAAATCGGCAATTTTATGGTATTTCTTTTTGTGCTGAATTGTGCTATCTACCAATTCGAAATTCACTTGTGCAGGTTGATATATGGGGAGGACTTTTGTTGGGGTCAAAATGTTATAAAACGAAATGATAATTATCGCCGAAAGCACCACCATAGTGGTAATAAATAGTTTGTATTTTTTAAATGTTTTCAGCATGAATCAATTGTGCACTACAAAGGTACAATACAAAGCTCAAAAAGCGAATGAAATTAGTGAAGAAATCTGTTTTTACATTGGTTTTGTTCCTAAGTCTAAAACCGCTACATTTGTTGACCAAATTATGCTATCCACTATGGAATTTTTTATTAAAATAAGCCAATTTTTACTGAGTCTTTCACTTTTAATTGTACTGCACGAACTGGGTCATTTTATTCCTGCCAAGCTGTTCAAAACACGTGTCGAAAAGTTTTACCTGTTCTTTGATGTAAAATATTCATTATTCAAAAAGAAAATTGGCGAAACGGTCTATGGCATCGGCTGGTTGCCTTTGGGAGGTTATGTCAAAATTTCTGGGATGATTGATGAAAGCATGGATACCGAACAAATGCAGCAAGAACCTCAACCTTGGGAGTTCCGCTCCAAACCGTCGTGGCAACGTTTGATTATTATGTTGGGCGGTGTTACAGTCAATTTTATTTTGGCCGCAATTATATACATATTTATGGCGTTTGTTTATGGTACTTCTGATGTGGATGCCAATACTGTCAAGGGGGGTTATGAAATTTACAACCCTGTTTTGCAAGAGATTGGACTAAAAGATGGGGACAAAGTTTTGGCCATAAATGATCATAAAATTGAGTATTTTTCGGATATCCGTAAACATATTTTAGAGGCCCAAACGATGACGATTGAACGTGAGGGGCAGCAACAAACCATTGATTTTCCTATAGACTTTTTGGGGCAATTGAGTGCCAGTAAGAAAAGAGGGCTTATAAACTTAAGGCAACCTTTTATTTTCGATTCTTATCGGGACAATTCTATTAATTCTTCGGTGGATTTACAAAAAGGCGATGTTTTTAAAGCTATAAATGGACAACAAGCAGAATTTTTTGATGAGGTTGCTTCAATACTTCAGACGTTAAAAAATCAGACCGCTACGGCCACACTTGAGCGTGATGGAGCTTTAATTTCTCGTGAGCTACAAATTACTTCAGAAGGCACTTTTGAGCTTTTTGTTTCCCAATCGATGAATGACTATCAAGATGCTGGCTATTTTGACATCATTCAAAAAGAATATGATTTTGGAGAAAGTATAGGCGTTGGTTTGGATCGTTTTGTGTCGCAAATGTCGGCCTATTGGATGCAGTTGAAACTCATTTTTTCGCCAAGTACAGGCGCCTACAAAGGGGTTGGGGGCTTTAAAGCGATTTTTGATATTTTCCCAGATTCATGGAGCTGGGAATCGTTTTGGGGCATTACGGCCTTTTTATCGATTATGTTGGGGGTTCTAAATTTGTTACCTATCCCTGCATTGGATGGCGGACATGTCATGTTTTTGTTATACGAAATGGTTTCAGGGCGTAAGCCAGGGGACAAGTTTATGGAATATGCGCAGACGGTTGGGTTTTTTATCTTGATTGCCTTGGTATTGTTTGCCAATGGGAACGATATTTTTAAAGCGGTTTTTGGGTAATTATTTTTAGTTTTCTATTTGTGTAAACTAAAAAATGCTATATATTTGCCCACCTAAACGAAAATTCCTCCTTAGCTCAGTTGGTTAGAGCATCTGACTGTTAATCAGAGGGTCCTTGGTTCGAGCCCAAGAGGAGGAGCAAAAGCTTTACAGCGATGTAGGGCTTTTTTTATGGGCGCTTACCTTCTCTAACCACGTTTCGAAATTTGCTTTTAGTTGTTTTCTCAACACGCTTTGTTCCAAAGCTACTGCGCTACGTATGTACTCTTTATGTATCAAAAATTGAAATAAAATTCTATATATTTGACTAAACCAATTTAATAATATGAAAAAACTACTCTTACTCTCCGCTTTATTCATCACCGCTTGTAGTAGTGATGATAATGATAATTCAAATGATAATAATTCCAACGACCCAATTGTAGGGACTTGGAAAATATTTTACTCAGAAGCTACTGACGCCTCAAATAATTGGCAAGGAGGTTTTGAAACCCCTATTGGCGATTTTACTTGGATATTCAATTCTGATGGCAGCTACGATATAATTGATGGAGGTTTTTTAGAGGAAAATATGGGAACTTGGACTAATGTTGGTGATAATATTTATAAATTCACAGAAGGTCAAGACGAGTTATTTGACACACTTACTTTTTTGTGTTCAAATAATATTCTTATTTATGATTTTGGTGGAGCATATAGCGAATTAGAGTATTTTCAAAAAGAGGGATACAACTACCAAAATTGCAATGAAATAACTTATAACGCTAACTAAATGAAAAAACCACTCTTACTCTCTGCTTTATTCATCTTCGGTTGTAGTAGTGATAATGATTCTGAAGATATTCCATTACCAGCTTACACAGTTGAAGGTAAATGGATATGGTCACCAACTGAAAATAGGTCTGATGCTAATACAATGTACATATTTGAGAATGGGATAAGGTATACCTATTATTGTACTTCTGAAATTTCTAATGATTGCCAATCTCTCTTTGAATCGTTTCAAGCAAACGATGGAAATCATATTCCAGGTACTAATCCGTATACATTTGAAAATGACACATAAGAGTTGATTTGCATTTTGGTAATGAATTAGTGACACAGATTACATTTGAATGTGATGGTGGTAAACTTCTTATGGACGAAGTGTTTAGTCAACTTTGGAGGTTAAATTCTGACTGTAACTAAACCATAGGTATATCTTCTTCCTTCAATTCTATTATTTCTAATATTTTTTAGAAGGTTAAACGTATAATAGCAGTATTACTTTTAAAATAAAAGCTATATTTGGAGCGTGATAGAATCCAAAATGTGATTAGGGAAAGATATTTGAAAAAATAAAAAATGATTAAAAAATATTTGGGAATAGTTGGCTTTTTATTGTCATTGGTTGGAATTATTACTACAATTATTTGTGAATGGAAAGGAACTGATGTTAAACCACTTGGTGAAATTTCTTTCTTCTTTTGGATTAGTACGATGACTATTAGTAGCGAGATAAATAAAGAAAAACCTAATAAGTGGTGGATATACACAGTATCAATAGGAGGATTTGCAGCAATTGGTGCATTGATTTATTTATATAGATAACAAAAAATAAACGAATGAAAAAGTGGTATATCTTCTATATTACACTATTAATTGCTATGCTTGTTAATGGTTATTTTGGGATTTACAAAGAAATGTGGGCATATGCCGGACCTATAAATATGTTAGGTATTTCAATTCTATGTTTTGCTAATGCATATGAATACTATCTAAAGAAAAAGAAAAAATGAAGAATAAAGTAAAATATGCAAAATCGTTAGTTATAGCTTCTATAGTTGTTTCTTTAGGTGCCATAGGATGGGGAATTTATGAATTAATCAATAGTGAGTTTTTAATTGGTTCAGGGTTTATTTTTGCGGCTGTTGCTATGAGTTGGAATGATTGGAGGACTTTATTTAAAGGGAATAAATAAAGCAAAAAATTGCAATATTTGGCTACATTAGTGGCGCTCACCTTCTCTAACCACGTTTCGAAAGGCACTTCAAAAGGAATCAAATAATATTTAAGCTAATTACTTTCAATCAAAGCGACAATTTTATTGTCATTTTTTAAATCTTTGATCGTAATTCTTGTATATGGTTATATGTCAAAAACATATCTACCTATAAAAATCACCTCGTCGTAAAGAATCATTTCTCGGTTATTGGTGTCTTTTACATTCTTTTTATCAAAATAGTCCCCAACATCCAGTCCAGCAGAAAACAATGCAGACTCCCAATCATTTTCATAAGACGAAAAAGTTTTATGATAAACCACAAACGTTTCTTTCAAGTCCAATCCTTTATTGACGACCTTAAGTTCCGATTTTTTTATTTTTCGGAGCTGTTTTTAGAATATTGAGCAAAGCCAAAAAAAGGCACCAACAACAGAATTATAATTATTTTTTTCATTTTGTTTAATTTATTTTATATTTGGTTAAACCAAAATTAAACATTATGAATAAATTTTTATTACTCACATTCCTTTTATTATTTTCCACATCATCATTTGCACATTTTCCGGTGACCAAACAAACCGTTACTGAAAATGTATCAACTGTAGAAACTGCAACCATCACTCCAGTTACTCCATTAGCATCTGGTGGTAATTCTCAAGTTGCGGCACTATTACTATGCTTCTTCTTAGGTGGATTAGGAATTCACAGATTTTATCTTGGAGATACTTGGCAAGGGATTGTTCAGTTATTGACCTTTGGTGTCCTTGGAATTTGGACCCTTATTGATTTTATCATGCTCTGTACAGGTGATTTAGGACCAGGGTGGTAAAAATTCTAGCATACTTTAAGCCAGAACTACTATTGTATAGTTTTCTGGCTTTTTTTTGTTCCAAAAATTTAAGCGCGCAAAGCTACTCTGGCGCCCTGATTATTCAAGATTCTTTGAGTTTTCCGTATTATCTTAAATTGGATCAAAACAGTCTTTCTGGTTATTCTGTTTCTGATATAAAAGGGGACACAGAGACATTTAGCTTAATTGACATAAGTCAATCCGATGGAGAAAAGCGATTCGAAATCGAAGAAAGCCAAGTGGTGTACACAAGATTGAGTTCCATTTCATACGACGATTTATGTAAAATTATTTTCAAAACCAAGCTGAATTCTAAATCGATTAATGAAAAATTTGAAGCCATAATGTCCGATCAAACGCCTTGTGGAAATGGCATCGTCAAGTTGGAAAACACCAAAAGTTTATCGACTAAATTGAATAAAATCAAATCAAAAATCGAGAATAACAAAACGTTAAAAACCCTAACGAGCCAAAGCGACAGAGAAACGTCCATAAAAAAAATCGAACAATTACTTCAGCTTTCGGTTTCAGATTATTCAACTCAAATCCATGTAAATTCTCAAGATTTCTTCGATTTTATATTTTTTAAAAACAGTACTAAGATCACTTTGGTGTTTGAACATATCATTTCAGAGAATTTTGCTCAAATAAAAAACGGAAATATTAAACAAAATAATAACACTATTGAACTTGTTAAAACATCAGATACTGACCGAGCAACATTAACTTTTAGTAATACAGATGCTCTTTCTGGGAACAGCTTATTCGTTAAAATCAACAACGATCTTAGTTTACGATTTTTATTCCCAGACAATTTTGAGAACGCAACGTTTGTTTTCTAAAGTCTCAATAATAATTAAAAAAAAGGATATTATTTCATGCCTTTCGGCACCAAAGGATTGATGATTTTAAACCATAAAGGGGGTACAAAACTCAACAAAATAGAGGCCGGATAGCCCAAAGGTAAAGTTGGACTTTCGTCATAGCTGTTTAAAAGCTGATACTTTTTGGAAGATTTGTAATGATGGTCACTATGACGGGTAAGCTCGTACAGCACAATTCGACCAATATTAAAATTAGAATTCCAAGAATGGTGAGGCTGAACACGTTCGTATCGTCCCGAAGGCGTTTTGAATCTCCTTAAACCATAGTGTTCTATATAATTGATGCTTTCCAAAAACAGAAAAGAAATCACTCCGCTAGCGATAGCAAACAGCATCGTTCCTGAATCAAAGAAAAAATATACACCAAAAATATAAGCCGGCTGAATCAAATGATACCACAACATATCATTTTTAAAAGATAAAAAACCTTGGTTTTGGCGCTTTAAAAGCTGCATTTGTTGTTTCCATGCGTCGCCATATTGTTTGGTCACGGATGTCCACCAAAAAGAATATACCGTTTGGTTGTATTTGGCTGTAGCACCGTCCTCTGGCGTAGCTACGTTGAGGTGATGCCCAAAATTATGCTCGATATAAAAATGCATATACAAACAAGGCATATACAAACATTTGCTCATAAACCGTTCAAAATAAGTCGTACGATGCCCCAATTCATGGGCAACATTGATGCCATTAGTAGCCAAAAGGATTCCTGCCGAGAGACTTAACCCTATCAATTCGTAGGGGGCATAAACTTCGGTTTGAATTTTCGAAAACACAAAAAACAAAAGCCCAAAAACAAGAGGAAGATTGATATACAACATCAAATCAAAAATCCATTTCTTTTTTTTATTTAACACTTCTTCTTTAGAAAGATTATCGCTGTTTTGTCCAGTAATGATGTCCAAAAAAGGGAGAATAACAAAGGCATAAAAAACTGCTGTGTAGGTCAAAATCCCTTCAGACTCAAAAGAAAGATAAGCCGAAAGCGGCACGGTGTATGCAAATAAATATTTTAAGTCTTTCATTGTTGAAATATAAAACATTTAAAATAAATTGAATTTTATTTCAAATTTAACCATAACAATATCTTCTAAATTAAAATAAAAATTTCGAACCTTTGTGAGATTTTTTATTTTTGGACAAAAAGCAAAACACATGAAATTATTAAAAGAATTTAAAGACTTTGCCGTCAAAGGAAACATGATGGATATGGCGATTGGAATCATTATTGGCGCTTCCTTCAATGCGATTGTCAATGTATTGGTGAAAAATATTATCCTACCTCCAATATCTTTACTTTCAGATGGAATTAGTTTTGAGGAAAAGAAAATCATTTTAAGAGAAGCCAGCAGCGAGGCTGCACAAGTATCTATTGATTATGGTTTACTGATTGAAACTGTTTTGGATTTTTTGATTGTTGGCTTTACCATTTTTATTGTGGTAAAATTTATAAATAAGCTAAAAAATCAGGCCAATGATATAGAAGATCAGACGGTTCCAACGCCAGTTGATATCGAATTATTATCAAAAATCAAGGATTTGCTCGAGGAGCAGAACAAGACATTAACTAAGAAATAGAGGATTTAGCATACAATCTTGCAACATATTTTCCAATGACATCAAATTCCAAATTTACTACAGTACCCACCTCGAAGGTATGAAAATTGGTGTGCTCGTAAGTATAAGGAATGATGGCAACACTAAAGCCATTGTCTTTAGAATTCACCACCGTCAAGCTCACACCGTTGACCGTAATTGAGCCCTTTTCAATGGTCACATTGCCTAAGCGAGAGTCGTATTCAAAATTGTATACCCAACTTCCATTTTGTGCTTCAACACCAGTACACTTTCCCACCTGATCGACATGCCCTTGCACCATATGACCATCCAATCGTGCACCAAGCTTTAGTCCGCGTTCCAAGTTTACAATAGCACCAATTTTTAAGCTGTTGAGGGTGGTTTTGTCTAGCGTTTCTTTGATTGCTGTTACCGTGTAGCTTGTCGGGGTAAGGTCAACCACAGTAAGACAAACACCATTATGCGAAACACTTTGATCTATTTTTAGCTCGGAGGCCAATGTGCTCTTTATCGTCAAATGTAAATTTGTATTCTCTTGTTTTAGTGATTCAACTACGCCTAAATCTTCAATTATGCCAGTAAACATGCTTTTTATTCGTTAAATTTGCAATGTCAAAATTACAAACAAAAGACATCATTATTGATGAGAAAAGAAAAAAAAATAAAAATTGGAATCACCATAGGGGATTTAAACGGTGTTGGCGGCGAACTCATCATAAAAACATTTGAGGACAAAAGACTACTGGATTTTTGCACCCCAATTGTCTATGCATCAACCAAGACCATGTCTTTTTTGAAGAAACATTTTCAAAGTTCAATAGTATTTAATAGCATACAAAAATCAAATCAGGCCATCGACAGCAAACTTAATGTGGTGAATGTGTGGAGTGAAGATGTGGCTATTGAGTTTGGTAAAGAAACGCCCGAAGCTGGACAATATGCACTTTCATCACTCAAAGCAGGGGTGGAAGATTTGAAAAATAATGCAATTGACGTTTTGGTTACCGCACCCATTAATAAACACAACATTCAATCTGAAGCATTTCAATTTCCAGGACACACCGATTTTTTGAATCAACAGCTAGAAGGCGATAGTTTGATGTTTATGGTGTCAGAATCGTTGAGGGTAGGACTGCTCACAGATCATGTTCCAGTCGGTGAGGTGCCTCACTACCTCAATGAATCCCTTATTCTAAATAAAATAGAATGCATACATCATTCTCTAAAAACGGATTTTGCCATAAGAGCGCCAAAAATTGCAGTTTTAGGCATCAATCCTCATACTGGAGATAATGGCGTTATAGGAACAGAAGACGACACACTTTTACGTCCTGTATTGGAAAAAATAAAAGCAACGGGTAAACTGGTATTTGGCCCATATGCTGCCGATAGTTTTTTTGGATCTAACAATTACCAAAATTTTGATGCCATTGTTGCCACTTATCACGATCAAGGGCTTATTCCTTTTAAAACATTGACTTTTGGCAATGGCGTAAACTACACCGCAGGGTTAAATAAAGTTCGCACTTCACCAGATCATGGAACGGCTTACGATATTGCTGGGAAAGGGATTGCGAACAATGATTCATTTAAAGAATCAATTTTTATGGGGATGCAGATTTTTAAAAATAGAAATATGGATATCATATTGAACGAAAATCCGCTTGAACACCAACCCCACAAGAGAAAATAAAAAACTTGAGTTTACGCAAAACCTAAAAAAAATGTATATATTTGCACGCTCGAATATGCAGTATAATGAAGCCTTTAAAAGCATTTGATGTACAATTTGTAGGACTTAAGCTTGGCGAGCATATTTTTGAGTATGATATAGATCATACGTTCTTTGAACATTTTGAATATGACGAGTTAAATGACGTTCAATTAAAAACAACGCTTAAACTTCAAAAAAAAACAACCCTTTTGGAGTTGGATTTTGAAGTTGATGGTACTGTAAATCTTAATTGTGACCTTACAAATGAACCGTTTGACCAGCCCATCAAATCTAATTTTGGTTTGATTGTAAAATTTGGTTCCGAATATAATGACGACAACGATGAAATATTAATTGTTCCACATGGAGAATTTAAAATAAACGTTGCACACTATATTTATGAACTTATTGTGTTGTCTGTTCCACAAAAACGACTACACCCTGGCATTAAAGACGGGACACTAAACTCCGAAATACTCGAAACATTAGAAGACTTAAGCCCAAAAAGCTTAGACAATAAAAATTCTGACAAGGAAACAGATCCGCGTTGGGATTCATTAAAAAAATTATTAACGGATAAATAACATAAAAAATGGCACATCCTAAAAGAAAAATCTCGAAAACAAGAAGAGATAAAAGGCGTACCCATTACAAAGCAACTACCCCGCAAATTGCCACTTGCCCAACAACAGGTGAAGCACATTTGTACCACAGAGCCCATTGGCACGAAGGGAAGTTGTACTACAGAGGTCAAGTCCTTATTGACAATACAGCTGCAGAAGAAAATGTAGCCTAAACGACAAACGGATTCTATTAAATAAAACGCTCTTTGAGCGTTTTTTTTTAATTTAAAAATTACAATTTTTGCCCATTTTTGAACAAAAAACAGTATTTTTGGTGCGTTTTTTAATGTTTTTTGGTGAAAAATCATCAAAATCTATGACTTTAATAAAATACATATGAGTAAAATCTCAGCAGCAATAACGGCTGTAGGCGCATACGTTCCAGAATTTGTACTTACAAATACCATGTTAGAAAATATGGTGGATACAAATGACGAGTGGATCACCACAAGAACGGGAATCAAAGAGCGAAGAATACTTAAAGCCGAAGGCAAAGGAACCTCATTTCTTGCCATCAAAGCTGCTCAGGATTTAATTCAAAAACAACAACTGGATCCCAAAACTATAGATTTAGTTATTGTTGCTACAGCAACTCCAGACATGAAAGCCGCCTCTACGGCTTCATACACCGCAACACAAATAGGGGCTACAAATGCTTTTTCATACGATATGGATTCTGCTTGTTCAAGCTTTCTTTTTGGTATGTCTACAGCAGCAAGTTATATAGAATCTGGGCGTTATAAGAAAATACTCCTTATTGGCGCAGACAAAATGTCTTCAATCATCAATTACAAAGATCGAGCAACATGCATAATTTTTGGGGATGGTGCTGGAGCTGTTTTATTCGAACCTAACGAGGATGGACTTGGTCTACAAGACGAATACCTAAGAACGGATGGTACAGGAAGAACGTTTCTTCAAGCGACATATGGAGGTTCTTCTCACCCAATCACACACGAGGTGTTGGATAATGGGGGTCATTATGCTTTTCAAGAAGGGAGAACAGTGTTCAAAAATGCCGTATTTAATATGGCCGATGCTGCAGTAAAAATATTGGAACGCAATACCCTCACAAAAAATGACGTTCAGTGGTTAGCAGCCCATCAAGCCAATAAGCGCATCATCGATGCCACAGCACAGCGAATGGGCTTGGAAGACGAGAAAGTAATGCTGAATATTGAAAAATATGGAAATACAACTTCCGCTACACTTCCGCTACTCATAAATGATTATGAAACAAAACTCAAAAAAGGAGACAACGTCGTTTTTGCTGCTTTTGGCGGTGGGTTCAGTTGGGGGGCTATTTACCTAAAGTGGGCATACACAAAAAATAAAACTAACTAATATTAAATACTTTAATTATGGATTTAAAAGAAATTCAAAATTTAATCAAATTTGTTGCTAAATCAGGCGCAAGCGAAGTAAAGCTTGAAATGGATGATGTAAAAATCACCATCCGTACAGGCAAAGAATCAGATGCAAAACAAGTTCAACAACTAACAGTACCTGTTCCAATGCCTACAGCACCAGCAGCACCAGTACCAGTTGCTGCACCGGCACCAGCTGAGGCACCAAAAGCAGAAGCCGCAGCAGAAGATTCTAAGTATATTACTGTCAAATCTCCGATTATTGGGACATTCTACAGAAGACCTTCACCAGACAAACCAATTTTTGCAGAAGTTGGACAATCCATTGCAGAAGGTGATGTTTTATGTATCATTGAAGCCATGAAGCTTTTTAATGAAATTGAATCTGAAGTTTCAGGAAAAATTGTCAAAATCTTAGTCGATGATGCTTCTCCTGTAGAATTTGATCAACCTTTATTCTTGGTTGACCCATCTTAATTTGAATTCTAAAAGTACCAAAAAGGCACTTTAAAAGAAGAAATTAACGTTTTAAAATTAACAGTTATGTTTAAAAAAATATTAGTCGCAAATCGTGGAGAAATTGCACTAAGGGTCATCAGAACCTGTAAAGAAATGGGCATTCAAACCGTGGCCGTTTATTCTACAGCAGATGCAGAAAGTCTACATGTAAAATTTGCCGATGAGGCCGTGTGTATCGGTCCAGCGTTGAGTAGCGAATCGTATTTGAAAGTTGCCAATATTATTGCTGCAGCAGAAATTACAAATGCCGATGCCATTCATCCTGGATATGGATTTTTGTCTGAAAACGCTCGTTTTTCAAAAATATGTGAAGAACATGGAATAAAATTCATTGGCGCATCTCCAGAAATGATCGATCGCATGGGCGACAAAGCCAACGCAAAAGCAACTATGAAAGCGGCTGGAGTTCCGTGTGTCCCTGGCAGCGACGGTGTGATAGAATCATTCAGCGAATGTAAAAAAACAGCTAAAAAAACAGGATATCCGGTGATGCTAAAAGCCTCTGCCGGAGGCGGTGGAAAAGGAATGCGTGCCGTTTGGAAAGAAGAAGATCTTAAAGATGCGTGGGATTCTGCTCGACAAGAATCTAAAGCAGCATTTGGAAATGACGATATGTACATGGAAAAACTCATTGAAGAACCAAGACATATTGAAATCCAAATCATTGGAGACTCCAATGGCAAAGCATGTCATTTATCTGAAAGAGATTGTTCTGTCCAAAGACGTCACCAAAAGCTTACAGAAGAAGTTCCGTCGCCATTCATGACGGACGCTCTGCGTAAGAAAATGGGTGAAGCTGCTGTAAAAGCCGCTGAATTCATCAAGTACGAAGGCGCAGGAACGGTAGAATTCTTGGTCGATAAACACCGAAATTTCTACTTTATGGAGATGAACACTAGAATACAAGTAGAGCATCCAATTACAGAACAAGTTATTGATTTTGATTTGATTCGAGAGCAAATTTTAGTCGCTTCTGGAGTCGCTATATCAGGTAAAAACTATTTTCCAAACCTTCATTCTATTGAGTGTAGAATTAATGCGGAAGATCCGTTTAATGATTTTAGACCGTCACCAGGAAAGATCACAACGCTACATTCCCCTGGAGGTCATGGAGTTCGTTTGGATACTCATGTTTATGCAGGTTATGTGATTCCACCAAATTATGATTCTATGATTGCAAAACTTATCACTACTGCTCAAACCCGTGAGGAAGCAATTTTTAAAATGAAAAGAGCGCTTGATGAATTTGTTATTGAAGGCATCAAAACAACCATCCCTTTTCATAGACAACTCATGGAACATCCCGATTACATTTCTGGGAATTATACCACGAAATTTATGGAAGATTTTGTCATGGAATCTCCAAATTAAAAGACCAAAGAAACTCCGAATATTTTCGGAGTTTTTTTTTGAAAACCATTAACTTTAGGGTATGAATTTATCCTATTGGGAACAAAAAGAATGGTTAAGCAACATTGATTTTACTATTGTTGGCAGCGGCATTGTAGGGCTGAGCACAGCTGTATTTCTCAAAAAACGGTTTCCGAAAGCTAAAATTTTAGTTTTAGAAAAAGGAGTTTTACCACAGGGGGCAAGTACCAAAAATGCTGGGTTTGCATGCTTTGGTAGTTTGAGTGAACTTCTGGAGGATTTGAAATCACATTCTGTAGATGAGGTTTTATCATTACTCAAAAATAGAGTCGATGGACTGCAATTACTACGTCAAATGCTTGGTGATGAGGCATTGGATTATAAGCCTTATGGCGGATATGAATTATTCTTAGAGAAGGATCAAGAATTTTTCAACACTTGCCTTGAAAAAGTTAAAGACATCAACGCGATGCTTTCGCCGGTTTTTAAAGCTGATATTTTCTCTGTCGTTTCAAATAAGTTTCATTTCAAAGGGGTTCAACCTCAATATCTATATAATCAATTTGAGGGGCAAATAGATACAGGCAAAATGATGCATGCGTTAATCCAAAAAACTCAAAACCTAGGCATCACTATTTTGAATTCAACGACTGTTGATTCGTTTGTGGAAAACACAAGTTCCGTTCTAGTAAAAACGAATCATTTTGAGTTTAATTCTTCAAAATTAATAATTACAACAAATGGATTTACAAACAAGTTAATTCAACAGGACTTAAAACCTGCTCGAGCTCAAGTACTCATTACAAAACCCATAACAAATCTTAAGATTAAGGGCACGTTCCATTTAGATTGTGGGTACTATTACTTTAGAAATATTGATAATAGAATTCTTTTAGGGGGAGGACGAAATTTGGATTTTGTGGGGGAAACAACAACCGAAATGACTACAACAACCAAAATCCAAAACGAGTTAGAATCGCTTTTACACAATGTAATTCTTCCCAACAAAAACGTTGATATTGATCAAAGATGGTCTGGGATAATGGGCGTAGGCCAACAAAAATTGCCACTAATTAGGCAATACTCAGATTGTGTTTTTGCGGGAGTACGTATGGGCGGTATGGGCGTGGCTCTTGGTGCTGGTGTGGCTAAAAAGATTGTAGATTTAATTCCATAAAAAAAGCTGCCGAAGCAGCAGCTTTTAAGTGATTTGTATAAAAATCAATTAACTTCAAATGTGATTTTTAAATTCACTCGAAATTCATCAACACGATCTCCATTCACTGTTGCACTTTGATCTTGCACGTATACAGACCGAATGTTTTTTACAGTTTTTGATGCATGTTTAATGGCTTTTTGAGTAGCGTCTTCCCAACTTTTATTGGAATTAGACAGCACCTCGATAACTTTGAGTACTCCCATGATAGATAGATTTAAGGTTTATAAAAATTTAAAGTATAAATATATAAAAATAATTCAGAATTTACCCGTTAAGGGCTTTCACTGAATTTATTTTATCCCCCATCATGTCCTTTAGAATAGCTTCAATACCATTTTTTAGGGTGAACGTAGATGAGGGGCACCCACTACAAGCCCCTTGAAGAATTACCTGTACCGTTTTGCTTTCGGCATCATAAGAATCAAACATAATGTTTCCGCCATCACTTGCCACTGCGGGCTTTACGTGTTGCTCAAGAATGTTTATGATTTCTTTTGAAACGTCATCTAATTCTTCGTAAGCTTTATCCAATTGCTCAGTTGTTTTTTCGAGTTCTTCAGTGGCAGTACTCAGCATCATTTGTTTTCCCTGTTCTATATATGTTTTGATAAATGTTCGAACTTCAAGGGTAATACCCTCCCATTCAATCACATCATATTTTGTTATAGAAACATAGTTTTTGTCTAAAAAAACAGATTTAACAAAGGGAAATTGAAACAAAGCCGTTGCAAAGGGAGATGGTTTTGCTTCTTCAATTGAGCCAAATTCAAAAGACGAATTCACTAAGTTTTTATTGGCGACAAATTTCAACACTGCTGGATTTGGTGTACTTTCTGCATAAATAGTGATGGCGCTTTTTTTGGATTGTTCTGCAATTACAACCACCCCGTCGTTGTTGAGGTAATCTTGAATCTGTGTAGCAACCTCATTTTGAACATCGCTCCATGCCACAATATCATAGCGCTCAATAGCCACAAAATTTCCTGAAATGTAAACTTTTTTAACGAACGGTAAATAAAACAATTGTTGCGCCAAAGGTGAATTTTTGGCTTCATCAATATTAGCATATTCAAAACTTTCATATTGAACAAGAAATGAATTGGCTTCAAATTTTAAGATTTTCGGATTGCTTGTTTCTTGAGGAGTAATGTGAATAGAACGCATATTTATTTTTTTGCAAAGATACTAAAGAAATCTCTTGCTGCACTCCAAAATAGCGCATCATATAGGGGAAATATGGAGCATGAAGAGGGCGCAATTTAAAACAAATCGATATATTTGAGCAATATCCGATTTAACTTGAAGATTTTAAATTACATTTTTGCACTAATGTTAGCATGCGGATTTTATGCTCATGCTCAAGATGTTAATATGCAAAATGGAGCCGTAAATCAATGCAGCGGGACACTTTTTGATTCTGGAGGTGCTGGTAATTACACTAACAACGAAAACTCCACATTTACCATTTGTCCTGAAAATGCAGGAGATGCTGTTCAGCTCGATTTTACATTTTTTGACACGCAAGCTAGTGCAGATTACCTTACCATTTATGACGGTAACGACACAACAGCAACAGTTTTAGGAGTATTCGATGGGAATACAAGTCCAGGAGTTATACTTGCTACAAACTCATCAGGATGTCTTACACTAACTTTTGAAAGTAGTCCATCAATTTCTAGACAGGGTTTTGAGGCGAGTATCAGTTGCGCAACGCCATGCCAAGACATCGAGGCATTTGTTGCAACCACAAATCCACCGCCAGGCTTAGGAGGGAATATCGTTATTAATCAAGGGGATACTGTTGATTTTACAGGAGGGGCAAATTTTTCTTTGGATGGGACTGGTGCAACTTATGATTGGGATTTTGGAGGAGAAGACACTGCAACAACAGACTCTGGAGATACAGTTGTCAGTCATACGTTTAATAACATTGGAACATTTACGGTAACGCTTACCGTAACGGATGCAAATCCAACAGGATGTTTAGATTCTACTACTATTGTGGTTCAGGTACTTGGGCCTTATTTGTTAGTAGATCAAACGACCTATTCTGTAGAGCAGTTGGTTGAAGATATATTAGTGAATAGTTCATGTGTTGAAATCTCAAATATAGTTTCATCTACAGGAACTAATTTTAGCACAAGTGAACCAAATGGTATCGGGTATTTTTCGGGCAATGGTGTTTCTTTTCCATTTACTGAAGGAATTTTACTAACAACAGGAGATGCTTCAGAAGCTGAAGGACCAGAAACAGGGGGTGCATTGGGTTCTGGGACAACTGCGTGGCCAGGGGATTTAGATTTAGAAAATGCTATACCTAATCTTAATCCAGGTCAAACGACTAATGCTACCTTCATTCAATTTGATTTTATTCCACTAGCCAATTCAATCAGCTTTAATTTTGTTTTTGCATCTGAAGAATACGGTTTCTATCAATGTGAATATACAGATGCTTTTGCTTTTCTTTTAACGAATAATGCAACAGGACAAACCACAAATTTAGCATTGGTGCCAGAAACAAACGATCCGATTTCTGTTTTGAGTGTACGTGATGGTGCATACAATTCATCATGCTCTTCTGTAAATGAAGAGTTTTTCGAAGCATATTACGGTAACGGCGGACTTCCAGCAATTGACAGCCCCATTGATTTTATTGGCCATACCGTAAGTATGCTTGCTCAATCTGTAGTAGTCCCCGGCACAAGTTATACCATTAAATTGGTTATTGCAGACGATGGTAATGGTTTTGATGACACCATTTATGATGCGGCTGTGTTTTTGGAAGGAGGGAGTTTTGATTTAGGTGGAGATCTTGGAGAGGACGTCACTATCGAAGGAGGAACAGCATTGTGCTTGGGTGATGCCATAACCCTAGATTCGCAATTATCTGGTGCTGAACACACGTGGTACTTAGATGGTAATGTTATTGAGAATGAATCTTCTTCAACACTTGAAACTAGTGTTACGGGAACTTATACAGTTGATATTTCCTTTGGGGAAGATTGCGTTGCCTCGGATTCAATTATAATTGAATACAAGCTTTCACCAACTATTGAAGCGATTTCAAATCTAATACTTTGTAATGCTGGCAGTCCAACATTTGACCTTACAGAAAACAATCTCCTTATATTAGGGACTCAAAATCCAGAGGATTACAATATTACGTATCATAACACTCTTGATGCAGCAGAGAACGACAATACGCCTATTACCACAAACCTAACGAACTACACTGCCGCTTCAAATCCAGAAACAATTTTTGTCCGCATTGAAGATGCATTGACAGAAACGTGTTTTGTCACAAGGGCATTCGATTTAATTCTAACCGATGGACCACCAATTTCTAATGTTTCTGACATAGTTTTATGTGATGATCTGTCCAATGATGGGGTAGAGGAGTTTAACTTAGAGCAACAAAATAGTGATATTTTGGGTACTTTAAATCCTGCTAATTATAGCGTCTCCTATTTTACAACTTTTGAAGACGCAAATATACCTCAAAACGAACTCCCATTACTTTACAGTTCTGCAACAAATCAACCGATATTCGTAAGAATAGATAGTGTAGATGACGAAGATTGTTATAGCGTCAGTCCCAATCCATTATTCAATTTGATAGTGACCAACAAAGCTACAGCTATAACACCCGGTCCTATGGTGGTTTGTGATGATGGTTCTGGTGGTTATTTTAGTTTTAATATAGAGAATCAGACCGCTACAATTTTAGGGGCTCAGGATCCTTCAACCTTTGCTGTCAC
>CBFHQL010000002.1:0-198409 GCA_965658025.1 Flavobacteriaceae bacterium
GCTCTTTTTTCTCTGACAAAAGCAGATTTAGAGCCACAAGACAATAGCTCAAAAGCATTAGACATCATCAATACACTTTTACGTCGGCCAAAAAAATTACTCGCTACAATTTTAGTCGCCAATAATTTTATAAATATTGGAATTGTAATCCTTTTTGCAGCACTAAGTGAACGTATGTTTCGTGGAACGGACGCAAAACTAAACTTGGTTTTTTTTGAAATTGATTTAGTCTTTTTTATAGAAGTCATCATCATCACTTTTTTGATTTTACTCTTTGGAGAGATTTTACCAAAAGTGTATGCCAATCGAAATAATTTAAAGTTCTCGAAATTTATGGCAAGACCGCTCAAGGTCTTAGATGTACTTTTTTCACCCATCAGTATGCCTATGCGCAAAGTCACTTTGTTGATACATAAACGTCTTGGAAAACAAAAATCGAACCTAAACGTGGATTATCTTTCTCAGGCGTTGGAACTAACAAGTGAAGACGACACCACTAAGGAAGAACAAAAAATTCTTCAAGGTATTGTATCTTTTGGGAACACCGATACCAAACAAGTCATGCGTCCACGTATTGATATTTTTGCACTTGAATCTTCATTGAAATTTAAAGATATTATTCCAGAAATTGTAGCGCATGGCTACTCAAGAATTCCTGTTTATGAAAATTCTATTGACTCTGTTTCAGGAATATTATATGCCAAAGATCTTTTACCACACCTTAAGAAAAAAGAATTTGACTGGAACAGCTTGCTTAGAGCACCATTGTTTGTGCCTGAAAACAAAAAATTGGATGATTTGATGGTCGAATTTCAAGAAAAAAAGATTCATTTGGCTGTTGTTGTGGACGAATATGGTGGTACTTCTGGAGTAGTTTCATTGGAAGATGTAATAGAAGAAATCGTTGGTGATATTAGTGACGAGTTTGATGATGATGATTTGATTTATTCTAAAATTGACGATCACAACTATGTTTTTGATGGCAAAACAGCGCTGAAAGATTTCTACAGAATCATTAAACTTGAAGATGAATCCATTTTTGAAAATAATAAAGGTGAGGCCGAAACACTGGCAGGTTTTGTGCTTGAAATTTCCAAAAGTTTTCCAAAAATTCGAGCAAAAATAAAATTTAAAACCTTCACTTTTGTGGTTGAAGGAATTGATAACAAAAGGATAAAACAATTAAAAGTTACGCTTAAGAAATAATGAACCGTTTTATTATCATGGTAATTGTTTGTTGTTGTTTTGCATGCCAACAAGTTGATGTGCCAAAACCCAAGGCCTTTTTGCGTTTGGAATACCCCAAAGCCAATTACAAAACTATAGAAACTCCACTGCCTTTTAGTTTTAAAAAAAATAAACTTTCTACTGTCGAAACCATCAAAAAAAATAATAGCCCTCTGGGCTTAAACCTCAACTATAATACATTGAATGCAACTGTCTATTTGACCTATGGTGCTGTGGATAATAACCTAAATACATTCATCTCGGATGCAGGATCCATTACGCAAAAACACGCGCAAATGGCTCGTGAAGTGTCTGAACGTTCTTTTGAAAATGAGCAGACCAAAGTGTATGGCAAATTATACGAGTTGCGTGGTCCTGTAGCATCGCAAATTCAATTTCATGTTTCAGATCGCGAAAAACACTTTCTCTCTGGTGCGCTATACTTCAAAACGCGCCCAAATTACGATTCCATATTACCCGCAGTAGATTATGTCAAAAAAGATATTGTAATGCTGATGGAAAGTTTACGCTGGAAAAACTAATCTTTATCTAAACTATTCCACCCCTGAGCTTTTAGGGGAATTTTTTCATCGCCACGAGTCACTAAATGCATTCCAGAACGGACATCAGTCATATATCCAATTACCGTCAAATTTGGGTTAGCTTTAATTTTCGGATAATCCTCTTGGCTAATGGTCATAAGTAGCTCATAATCCTCACCACCACTAAGGGCAATTGTTGTGCTGTCCATGTTAAATTCTTCACAAGTTGAAATGACTTGAGGATCCAATGGGATTTTTTCTTCATACAAATCGCAACCAACATTGCTTTGTTTACACAAATGAATGATTTCTGAGGATAAGCCATCGCTTATGTCAATCATAGAAGTGGGTTTCACTTCCAAATCTTGAAGCAATTGAACAATATCTTTTCTGGCTTCTGGCTTGAGTTGACGCTCTATGATGTAAGAATAAGCATCCAAATCGGGTTGATTGTTGGGGTTAACTTTAAAAACTTCTTTTTCACGTTCCAAAACCTGAAATCCTAAATACGCTGCACCAATATCGCCAGTAACCACCAACAAATCATTAGGTTTTGCGCCACTTCGCTTGACGACATTAGAGGGGTCAACTTCTCCAATCGCAGTAATCGAAATAGTCAAACCACTTTGTGAAGATGTTGTATCTCCGCCTACAACGTCAACTTCATAAATGGCCGCAGCAGTACGGATTCCGTC
The DNA here is from genome assembly GCA_965658025.1 of Flavobacteriaceae bacterium. Taxonomy (GTDB): domain Bacteria; phylum Bacteroidota; class Bacteroidia; order Flavobacteriales; family Flavobacteriaceae; genus UBA3537. The sequence goes on from CBFHQL010000002.1 coordinate 2,465, forward strand.
GTACAAGGCCTCCAAAGCTTCTAACCCAAAACGGTTCGATACAGCAATAGAAACCGTAACCTGTGTAGCTCGAGCGTTCATGGCATAGATGTCAGACAAATTTACGACAACTGCTTTATACCCCAGATGTTTCAACGGCATATAGCTCAAATCGAAATGAACGCCTTCTACAAGCAAATCTGTTGAAACAACTACCGTTTTTTCTTTAAAATCAAGAAGGGCAGCATCATCACCAATCCCTAAAATTGTGGTTTTGTTTTTTATCGAAAAATTGGCCGTTAAATGCTCAATTAAACCAAACTCTCCTAACTCAGAAAGTGTTGTTTTTTTTTGATTTTTGTCTTCTATCATGATGCAAAAATACAGCAATTATGGATTTTTTAAGATTTAATTATAGAATTTAGTGTAAATTGTGAATCTCACAAACACATCCTACTGCTATGAATTTTGAAAAACCTTCAATTTTATACGTTTTAGTCTTCTTTTTTGGATTCTTATTTAGTTGTGAAAATGAAACTATTGGACTAATATATTCTGACACCGATGGGGATGGTTTATTCGATTCGATTGATAATTGCCCCACTGTTGCTAATGCTGATCAAGAAGACGATGACAACGACGGCATTGGTAATGCCTGCGATGATGTATTTTTTACTTCTGAGCCATGCATTAATGGACTTGCAGGAGTTTACCCTTGTAACGGATACGATTTAATTGGATATTTGTCTTTAGAAGACCTCTGTATATCCCCCTCTGCTGGCGGATCACTTTCTGGTAATGATTCTTGGGGCTGGACAGATCCCGAAGATGGCAAAGAATATGCCCTTGTTGGTCTTTCTACACATACCGCATTTGTTGATATAAGCGACCCAGACAACATGAAACTAATTGGTGTTTTACCAACCGCTACAACAAATAGCATGTGGCGTGACATAAAAGTATATCAAAACTACGCATTTATTGTTTCCGAAGCCAACAACCACGGCATGCAAGTTTTTGACTTAACACGCTTACGGAATGTTCAAAATCCCCCAGTAGAGTTTGATGCTGATACCCATTTTACAGAATTTGGTAGGGCACACAATATCGTAATTAACGAAGATTCTGGTTATGCTTATGTCGTAGGAACTAACAGAAATGGCCCATACAAAGGAGGCCCATTGTTTATTAATATTCAAAATCCAACGGCACCTGTTTCAGAAGGCGGATTTGGTAATGGGGGCTACTCACATGATGCGCAAGTTGTAACTTATAATGGTCCAGATACAGATTATACAGGAAAAGAAATTCTTATTGGAAGTAATGAAGATGAAGTTGTTATTGCAGACGTTACAGACAAATCAAATCCTGTGACAATTTCTACTATTGAATATAGTAACATTGAATACACGCATCAAGGCTGGTTCACTGAAGACTTACGCTATTTTATTGTTGGCGATGAGCTTGATGAGATAAATTTTGGTAATAACACTAGAACTCTAATCTTTGATTTTAATGATTTAGACAATCCAACTTTTAGTTTTGAATACCTTGCGCAAAACACCTCCATTGATCACAATGGCTACACTCTAGGCGATAGTTATTTCTTGGCGAGTTACAGAGCTGGAATGCGTGAAATCAGCATTACTGATATTGAAAATCAATCCATGACTGAAGTTGGTTTTTTTGACACCTATCCAGAAAATGATAATGCCAACTTTAATGGCGTTTGGAATGTATACCCTTACTTTGCTAGTGGACATATCATCATGAGCGACATAGAAAAAGGACTATTTATTGTTAAGAAAAGTAATTAAGAAAATTCTGATGCGTTTGTTACAAAACATAAAAACAACTTGTGTTATTATAACATCTCTTTTTGTAGTTTCATCATGTGACTCTACTGATGATGAACAACCAACTCCTGCTGTTAATCCCATCGAAATTCAAGAAATATTAACCTTAGGCGGAACAAAAAATGAGAGTGGACAATCGGTAGTTAGCACATCAGACGGCGGTTATGCCGTTTTGGGTTATACCCAAAGCATGGATGAAGATATTTTAAACAAAACCGATGTCTCTTATGATTATTGGTTATTAAAATTCAATGCCGCTAGAGAACAAGAATGGCAAAAGGTATATGGCGGATCCAATGATGATCGTGGTCAAGATATTATCCGGACCAACGATAGTGGTTATGCCATTGTAGGCACGAGCAAAAGCAACGACAACGATGTTACAAACAATGCTGGTTCCAATGATTTTTGGTTGGCAAAACTCAATACTTCTGGCGAAATTCAGTGGGAAAAATCTTTGGGGTATGCTGGGTCAGATAGTGCATTTTCTGTACTCCACACACAAGATGATGGGTATCTTATTTCTGGTGTTTTGGATGTTACTGCATCCAATGGTGCGGGCAACAACCGAACAAATATGCAGCGTCATGCTGGTGGAGATTATTGGGTCATTAAACTCAACAACTTAGGAGAATTGCAATGGAGTCGCTATTTTGGAGGCACATTTACAGATACGGCCTATGATGCCGTTGAAACACAAAATGGTAATTTTATTATTGTAGGGTCGTCAGATAGCAATGACGTAGACATAAGCAACAATAAAGGGACCTATGATTTTTGGGTTTTGAAACTCTCAAGTTCTGGGGATTTGATATGGGAAAAATCTTTTGGTGGTAGCGAAATTGATAACGCTAGAGCCATCACAGCTACAAACGACGGTAACTATCTAATCGTTGGAGATACAAGAAGTAGCAATGTTGATGTGAGTGCAAACAATGGTGCAGCTGATATTTGGGCTATCAAAATAAATGCAAATGGAGATTTGCTTTGGGAAAAAACTTTTGGCGGGAGTAGTTTTGATGGGGTTCAAGCGATCCATAAAACGCAAAACGGGGGATTTATAATTGCAGGAAATTCAAGAAGTGCAGATGGGAATCTTACAAAAAACAATGGTCAAAATGATGCTTGGCTACTAAAAATTAACGAGCAAGGAAACATTGTAGTTCAGTCATCCGTTGGGGGTAGTGATGTGGATCTTTTGATGGACGTAACACAGCTTGACGATGGAACTATTGTTGGTGTTGGAAATTCCAACAGTTCAGATTTTGATATTTTAGAGCATAAGGGCTTTACAGATTTATTAATCATAACAGCAAAATGATGAAAATTAGACTAATCCTCGCGGTATTTTTACTCCCATTTTTTGGATGCGAATCCGATAAAGATGATAACGAAATTGCAACAACTTCTATAAATTTTACATTCGTTCACAAATGGGGCGAAACAATGGTCACAAATGAGGATTTCAATACAATTCAATTCACCAATGCTTTCGGTAATGAATTAAGTATTGAGCGCTTGCGTTATTTAATTTCTAAAATAAAATTAACTTCAAGCACTGGAGAAGTAATCACTTTAGATGAATACACCTTAGTAGATTTGGAAGACCCCAATACTTTGAGTTTTACCTCAAACAAAAGGGTAAATATTGGTGCTTATACAAAGGTTTCTTTTATTTTTGGATTTACAAACGAAGATAACACCGATGGCGCTTACAGCGATTTAAATTCTGCGTCTTGGGATGTCCCTGCCATGCTTGGTGGCGGTTACCACTACATGCAATTGGATGGAAAATACCGAAAAAACGCTGGAATTGAATCGGGCTACAACTATCATGCGATTCGTGCTGCAGACAACCCAGGGCCAAACCCTACTTTCCCTCAAGATACTTTTTTTGAAGTAAATTTAGGTGCAATAACCCTTGCGGAAAATACCCAAATCACAATTAGAATGGATATTGACCAATGGTTTGAAAATCCTTATTTATGGGATTTAAATGTATATGACCAAATGTTGATGCCCAACAGTGCGGCCCAAATACTGATGTATGACAATGGCCAAAATGTATTTAATTTAGAATCCGTTGAATAACTATTTTAAACATACTATTCTTCTTTTAATCCTCTGTCTCTCATGTTCAAAAGATGAGGTAACAGGTAGTGATGGTTATATCCCCACCCCTGCTACCCTGAATATTCCTGAAGTATTTCAAGGCCGAATTCTACCCCCTGTTATCCCATCAAACAATCCCCTTACAGAGGAAGGTATTGCTTTGGGAAAAAGATTATTTTTTGACAAAAAATTATCAGCAGACAACACCCAAGCTTGTGCTAGTTGTCATGCACCTCAAAAGGCCTTCACAGATGAACGCCAATTCAGCATTGGTATCGATGGCATTGAAGGCACAAGAAATAGCATGCCCCTGTTTAATTTGGCCTGGAATTATGACGATAAATTTTTCTGGGATGGGCGAGAATTGGGTTTAGAACGCCAAGTCTTTGACCCCATTACCAACCCCATTGAAATGCACAACACCCTTGAAAATGTGGTCGAACAATTACAACTAGACGCTTCATATCCCCCACTTTTTGAACGGGCATTTGGCACCTCAACCATAGACTCTGTTTTGGTGAGTAAAGCCATAGCACAATTCGAACGAACTCTTATTTCTGGGAATTCAAAATTTGATCATTATCTGCTTGGTGAAGCTAACTTAACGCCCCAAGAACTCGAAGGATTCAACATCTTTATGGATGAAAATCGTGGAGATTGCTTCCATTGCCACGGCAGTGAAAACAACCCGTTATGGACCGACAATAAATTCCACAACAATGGCTTAGATGCCAACCCAACCGATTTAGGACTGGGTGCAGCCACTGGTGACCCCAACGACAATGCAAAATTTAGATCACCTTCGTTGCGCAATTTGGCATTCACTGCACCTTACATGCACGATGGCCGATTTTCCACTCTAGATGAAGTTATAGATCATTACAGCGAAGGTTTACAAAATTCACCGACCATAGATCCCCTGATGAAAAAAGTTGATCAAGGTGGCGTTCAACTCACCACTGTTGAGAAAGCAAATTTGAAAGCATTTTTATTGGCACTCTCCGATTTTAGTTTCATCAACAATCCTGAATTCGCTCACCCATAACAAAAACCTATAATTGTATATGCTAATATAATGTTAGGAAATAGCATTATAAAGGGGTTATGTTGTATATTTGTTCCCTAATTTAGAAACTTTCTATTTAAGAAGTTATGATAAATGTAAGTGAAACAGCTAAAATTAAAGTTGAAGCACTCATGAAAGAAGATGGTTTTAATCCAAAAACTGATTTCGTTCGTGTGGGTGTAAAAAGTGGAGGTTGCTCTGGGTTGTCCTATGATTTAAAATTTGATAAAAATCAGGACAAAAACGATAAACTTTTCGAAGATAATGGCATCAAGATTGTCGTAGACACCAAAAGCTTTTTGTATCTTATCGGTACAACATTGGACTACTCTGGTGGCCTTAATGGTAGTGGTTTTGTTTTTAATAACCCCAACGCCAACCGCACATGCGGTTGCGGAGAATCGTTTTCTCTCTAAAATAAAAAAACTGGTATGAACAAGTACACAGAAGATGATTTAAGAGAAGAGCTCAAAACCAAACAGTACGAATATGGGTTTTATACCGATATAGAATCTGAGACCTTTCCTGTTGGTTTAGACGAATCTATTGTACGCGCTATCTCTAAGAAAAAAAATGAGCCCGAATGGATGACCGATTGGCGTTTGGAGGCCTTCAAAATATGGAAGGAAATGGAAGAACCCGATTGGGCAAACGTATCTTATGAAAAACCAGATTTTCAGGCCATATCATACTATTCGGCACCGAATAGCAAACCGAAATATAATTCTCTAGACGAAGTCGATCCAGAACTTTTGGCTACTTTTGAAAAACTAGGCATATCCATAGACGAACAGAAAAAACTTTCTGGAGTTGCTATGGACGTTGTGGTCGATTCTGTATCTGTTGCGACTACATTCAAAGAAACACTCTCTGAAAAAGGCATTATTTTCATGAGTATTTCTGAAGCTATTCAAGAACATCCTGAATTGGTCAGAAAATACATTGGCACTATTGTTCCTCAAAAAGACAACTACTACGCCGCTCTAAACAGTGCTGTATTTAGTGATGGTAGCTTTTGTTATATCCCTAAAGGGGTTCGTTGTCCGATGGAACTTTCTACATATTTCAGAATCAACCAAGCTGGAACCGGGCAATTTGAGCGCACTTTGGTCATTGCAGACGAAGGAAGTTATGTAAGTTATCTGGAAGGATGTACGGCACCCAGTAGAGATGAAAACCAATTGCATGCCGCGGTAGTAGAACTCATTGCATTAGACAATGCAGAAATTAAATATTCAACTGTTCAGAACTGGTATCCAGGAAATGCAGAAGGTAAAGGCGGGGTATACAATTTTGTAACCAAGCGAGGATTGTGCGAAAAAAACGCAAAAATATCATGGACACAAGTAGAAACTGGAAGTGCAGTAACATGGAAATACCCCTCTTGTGTACTGAAAGGCGACAATTCTGTTGGCGAATTTTATTCCATCGCTGTAACGAATAATCATCAGCAAGCCGATACTGGTACCAAAATGATTCATCTTGGCAAAAACACAAAGTCAACCATTATAAGCAAAGGAATTTCTGCAGGAAAGTCACAAAACAGCTACAGAGGATTGGTACAGGTAAGTTCAAGAGCAACAAACGCAAGAAACTTCTCGCAATGCGACAGTCTATTGATGGGTAATGAGTGTGGTGCACACACCTTCCCTTACATTGAAGCAAAAAACAAAACTGCGCAAATAGAACATGAAGCTACCACCAGTAAAATTGGTGAAGACCAAATTTTTTACTGCAATCAAAGGGGTATTGATACCGAAAAAGCCATCGCTCTGATAGTCAATGGTTTCAGTAAAGATGTTTTGAATAAGCTTCCAATGGAATTTGCCGTTGAGGCGCAAAAATTATTAGAAATAAGTCTTGAAGGATCTGTTGGATAAACTAAAACACATGAAAAATATTGGTTTATTAATACTACTCACATTGATTTTTGGATGTAAAAATTCTTCCGAGAATCTTACACTTCTCAAAGGAAGTTACATCTACTTTGATGATGCCGCTGTATTGCAAACAAATAATGAAGTTTATGGTGTATTTATGAACGCAAAAGCACTAGAACTTAACCAACGTGCCGAACTAGAAAAAACGACACCAACAGATGTAATTTATGTAGAACTAAAAGGTATTGTTTCCACAGAAGAGGACGATAAAATAAAGTGGGAAAAGAAATTTGACATCAAAGAAATTGTATCGATTTCGAGAACGAAAAAAGAAAGAAATACGCTAATTCTAGGAACAGAATAACTATGTTAGAAATAAAAAACATACACGCAAAAATTGACGAAAAATCCATTTTAAAAGGGATAAACTTAGATATCAAAGCGGGTGAAGTACACGCCATCATGGGGCCTAATGGCTCTGGAAAAAGTACACTTGCATCGGTAATTGCAGGCAAAGAAGAATATGAAATTGAGAAGGGCTCTATCCTTTTCAATGGGGAAGACATTAGCGAACTTAGTGTCGAGGAGCGCGCACATCAAGGAGTGTTTTTGTCATTTCAATACCCTGTTGAAATTCCTGGCGTAACGGTAACCAATTTCATCAAAACTGCACTCAACGAAACACGAAAAGCCAAAGGTTTGGAAGATATGCCAGCTAGTGAAATGCTCAAGCGTATCCGTGAAAAATCAGAGCTTTTAGAGATTGATCGTAAGTTTTTATCCCGATCACTTAACGAAGGTTTTTCGGGTGGTGAGAAAAAAAGAAATGAAATTTTTCAGATGGCTATGCTTGAACCCAAACTCGCCATTTTGGACGAAACAGACTCAGGTTTAGATATTGATGCCCTAAGAATTGTTGCCAATGGAGTAAATAAATTAAAAACAAAAGACAACGCTGTGTTGGTCATTACACACTATCAGCGCCTTCTAGATTATATTGTGCCCGATTATGTTCATGTTTTGTACGATGGAAAGATTGTAAAATCTGGCGGAAAAGAACTTGCTTTTGAACTTGAAGAAAAAGGATACGACTGGATTAAAAAAGAAGTACATCAAGACTAAAAATTGACGGTTTTATGGACCTAAAAGAAAAACTCATATCTTCCTTTATTGCCTTTGAAAATCAAATTTCAATGGATACCCCCCTACTTAGTAATTTGAGAGAAGAAGCTATTAAAATTTTTGAAGACGAAGGATTTCCAACCAAAAAAAATGAAGACTGGAAATACACTGCCCTAAATAAAGTCATCAAAGAAGATTTTAGTGTTTTTGCAAATACCGAAAACCCCATTGAATATAAAGACGTTCAACCCTATTTTATCCATGACATTGATAGCTATAAAATTATTTTTATAGACGGGAAATATGCCTCACATTTATCGCAAACCACCCACGAGGGTATCGATGTGTGTCTTATGTCCGCTGCATTGAGCAAACCAAAATATCAAGCAGTCATCGAAAATTACTTTAATAAAATTGCGACAAAGAGTGGTCTCAATGCACTCAATACTGCCTTTTGTCAAGAAGGGGCATACATCCATATCAAAAAAAATAAACTGGCTGAAAGACCCATTCAAATTATACATTTTTCGACAGGGAAAGAACCAGCATTACTATTGCAACCCAGAAACTTGATTGTTGTGGACGAAAATGCACAAGTGCAAATTATCGAACGCCATCAAAGTTTAACAGAAAATCCTACCCTCACCAACAGTGTAACAGAAATTTTTGCAGCCAAACGCGCCATCATTGACTACTACAAAGTGCAAAATGATAAGTCTGAAGCATCACTGATTGACAACACATTTATCGAACAGCATCAAGAAAGTAATGTTGCCGTACACACGTTTAGTTTTGGCGGGAAGTTGACAAGAAATAACCTAAATTTCTATCAAAAAGGGGAACGTATTGATTCTACCCTAAAAGGTGTCACCATTATAGGCAATAAACAACATGTAGACCACAACACGCTTGTGCATCATATAGAACCCCATTGTGAAAGCCATCAAGACTACAAAGGGATTTTTGGTGATAGTGCAGTTGGAGTGTTTAATGGAAAAGTTGTGGTTGAAAAAGAAGCCCAAAAAACAAACGCTTTTCAAGCCAATAACAATCTATTGGTTAATGACAAAGCCACCATAAACACAAAACCTCAACTCGAAATTTTTGCAGATGATGTCAAATGTTCACATGGGTGCACCATTGGACAATTGGATGAAAATGCCATGTTTTATTTACGTGCTCGAGGGATTCCAGCAAAAGAAGCTAGAGCACTACTGATGTATGCTTTTGCTAATAATGTTCTGGAAAGTGTGAAAATTCCACAACTTAAAAAACGAATCAATAAACTGATTGCTAATAAATTAGGCGTTAATATTGGATTTGATTTATAATGAAAAACAGCCATCAAAATACCGTGTTTAATGTCCAAGAAATTCGAAAAGATTTTCCCATTTTGAACCGCAAAATCAATGGAAAACCTTTGGTTTATTTTGATAATGCAGCAACTTCTCAAACACCACAACAAGTCATTGATGTTATTGCCAACTACTACAGCAATTACAACGCCAATATTCATCGTGGTGTACATCAGCTCAGTCAAGAGGCAACCGACCAATATGAAGAAGCTAGACAAAAAATCCAAAAACACTTCAACGCCAAACATGCGCACGAAATTATTTTCACTTCAGGGACAACGCACAGCATCAATTTAGTAGCACATGGATTTGGAGAATTACTAAAAAAAAATGACGTCGTCTTAGTTTCTGCTTTGGAACACCACAGCAACATTGTACCCTGGCAAATGCTCTGTGAAAAAACAGGTGCTCTGCTGAGAGTAATCCCTATGACACCAGAAGGTGAACTCAATATGGATGAGTTTGAGACCCTACTCCAATTGAATCCAAAACTAGTATTTGTCAACCATATTTCCAATGCATTAGGAACCATTAACCCCATAGAAAAAATCATAAGTAAAGCACACGAAGTCGGTGCCGCCGTTCTTATTGATGGTGCTCAAGCCTGTCCACACATAAAATCTGATGTACAAGCGTTGGACGTTGATTTCTATGTCACCTCAGCACACAAAATGTGTGGCCCAACAGGTGTGGGGATGTTATATGCCAAAGAAGAATGGCTCAAAAAATTACCCCCCTATCAAGGTGGTGGAGAAATGATTTCTGACGTTACTTTCGAAAAGACTACCTATGCCGATTTGCCGCACAAATTTGAAGCGGGTACTCCTAATATTTGTGGTGGAATTGCTTTTGGTGCTGCTATAGATTATATGAACAGTATTGGATTTGAACACATAGCAGTTTATGAAAATGAACTTTTACACTATGCTACCGAAAAACTTCAGGCCATTGACGGCTTAAAGATTTATGGAACTTCAAATAACAAAACCTCAGTGATTTCATTCAACATTGATGGTATTCACGCTTATGACATAGGTACCATTATTGACAAATTGGGGATTGCTATTCGAACAGGGCAACATTGTGCTCAACCCATTATGGATTTCTATGGTATTTCAGGAACCGCACGCGCCTCGTTTGCATTTTACAATACAAAAGAAGAAATAGATCTATTGGTAGCAGCACTAAAAAAGGCCAAAATGATGCTAAGCTAATGCTCAACTCTATCTTATGAAAACACTACTTACCTTTGTTTGTTTAACCCTATTATCTACAGAATGTGTGTCCAAAAAAGCACTAGACAACCAAGTTAATCCTGACAGCAAAGAAGTTGTCTTTGTTTACAAATATTATACCCGAGGGTTTTATAAAGAACATCATGTGGGACAAGAAAAAATTATAACCTTTTTGGACTACGCTAAAACTAAATTTACAGAAAAAGAAGTCATTCCAATGGATTGGGCAAACGCCATAGATCTTCTTACTAAAATTGATTTAACAGCGTTTGAGAATCTTGAGGCACCCTCAAGTTTACGTCATACAGATCGTGTTCAACATGGAGAATTGACCATAAAAATTAACAATACAACGTTTAGATCGCGTAATTTTGATCATGGTAATCCTCCCGAAAAAATAAAATCAATCGTCACGCAATTATTGACTATGAGCGAGGGCAGTCAAAATCAAAATTAAGAATTGTATTTTTGTATCATGAGTATAGAAAACATACAAAATGAAATTGTCGATGAATTTTCCATGTTTGAGGACTGGATGGAACGTTACGAATACATGATTGAGCTAGGAAAATCTTTACCACTAATCGATTCGAACTACAAAACAGACGACAACATCATCAAAGGGTGCCAAAGTAAAGTATGGCTTCATGCAGATTTTGAACAAGACAAAGTCATCTTTACAGCCGACAGCGATGCCATCATTACCAAAGGGATTGTCGCCATTTTAATTCGTGTATTTACAAACCAGACACCTCAAGCAATTTTGGCGGCCAATACCGATTTTATTGATGCTATTGGGCTCAAAGAGCATTTGTCTCCAACTCGAGCCAATGGACTGGTGAGTATGATCAAACAAATAAAAATGTATGCTATCGCATACCAAACACAACAACAATCATGAGTGAACCAAATATAGATGTCAATGCATTAGGCGAAAAAATAGTGCGTGTGCTCAAAACCATATTCGATCCAGAAATACCTGTAGATATTTATGAATTAGGCTTGATTTACGATGTCTTCGTCAATGAAGATTACGAAGTAAAAATCTTAATGACGCTAACAACCCCCAATTGTCCTGTAGCAGAGACATTACCGCTGGAAGTCGAAGAAAAAGTAAAATCTTTGGACGAAGTTAAAGATGCAGAAGTCGAAATCACATTTGACCCACCATGGTCGCAAGACTTGATGAGCGACGAAGCAAAACTAGAACTTGGAATGCTCTAAAAATGAAAGAGGAAATTGTAAATCGTGTCGCCAAAAGCAGTCTTATTACAATTGACTTGGAGGACTACTACCCTGCTGAACCACGGACACTTTTGGACGTTAAAGATTGGCTGTTTGAAGGATTAATTCTAAAGGAGAATGAATTTCGAGCTACGCTCAAAAACTTTGATTGGTTACAATTCAAAGATCATCATATCGCTCTGCACTGCAGCACAGAAGCCATCATTCCAACATGGGCCTATATGCTTATTCAAACCCACCTTAAAGGCGTTGCAAAAACCGTAGTTGTCGGGTCTTTGGACAATTTGGAGTCCTTTATTTATAAATCTATTATTGACGATTTAGACTTAGATTTTTGCAAAAACAAACCCATTATCATCAAAGGATGCGCAAACAAACCTGTCCCACAAAATGCCTACCTCATGCTTATTCAAAAATTACAACCACTGGCCAAATCTATTATGTATGGTGAAGCTTGCTCGTCAGTCCCACTTTTTAAGAAGAAAAAAATATAATTTCAAGTAAAGATTATTTTTAAAATAATAATAACTTTGTTGTATTAATACACACTTAAATCTAATTACAAATGAAAAAAATCCTACTCATTATACTGAGCGTTCAGCTTAGTTTTAGCTTTGCACAAGACACCGAAGAACCACAACCAAATTGGACCAAAAAAGGCATTGTAACTTTCTTAGTCAATCAGTCTTCTTTTGAAAATTGGATTGCTGGTGGCATCAGTAATATTTCAGGTGCATTGGGCCTTAATTACGACTTTAACTACCAAAAAAACGACTGGACTTGGGAGAATAAACTAATCGCCAATTTTGGACTCACTAAAATAAAAAATCAAGACATCCAAAAATCAAGTGACCTTCTGGAATGGAATTCTGTTGTAGGGAAAAAAGCCAAGAGCTACTGGTATTATTCCGCATTTTTAAATTTTAAAACCCAATTTGCCGATGACCTTGACAAAGACACCAAAGGTCCGACAAAATTTTTATCGCCTGGGTATTTGCAATTTGGTCCAGGAATGTTGTGGAAAAAAAGTGATAATCTAAAAGTTAACATTGCACCCGCTACAAGCCGACTTATCATCGTAGACAAAGATTTAACTGAACCCGACAAGGCCTATTTTGGAGTGGAAGAAGGCAAAAGTACACGATACGAACTTGGAGGTTCTGTAGGGGCATATTACAAATTGGACTTGATGAAAAATATTTCAATGGAAAACATCTTGAATCTTTATTCGAATTATCTTGAAGATCCACAAAATGTAGATTTGGACTACACCATGAATTTAGTCATGTCCGTTAATGACTTTATCTCGGCTAATTTGTCCTATCAAACCATTTATGACGACAATGCGTTTAGAGGACTACAAACACGTCAAGTTTTTGGAATTGGTATCAATTACAATTTTTAATACAGAGCAAATCAAATAGTAAAAAAGCACCTTTTGGTGCTTTTTTTATTGATGTTCTTCGTAGTCAGGATATAAAAAATGATTGTAAGGAAAACGCTGAACATGGATTTTACGTACTTCGTTGTATACTCTTTTTCGGAATTCTTCTAAGTTTTCTTTGTTCAATGCAGAGATAAAGAGAGAGTGGTCTCCAATTTTGGACATCCATGTAGCTTTCCATTCTTGAAGTGAATAATGTGCCTTGGTGCGTGGATTCATAAGGTCGGTTTCATCAAAAGGTGCTGGATTATAAGCATCAATCTTATTGAATACCATAAGGGTTGGCTTGTCCAAAGCATGAATTTCCTCCAAAATTTTATTTACGGATTCTATGTGTTCTTCAAAACTAGGATGAGAAATATCCACGACATGTAACAATAAATCAGACTCGCGCACCTCATCCAAAGTACTTTTAAAAGAATCGACCAATTGTGTGGGCAGTTTTCGAATAAACCCCACGGTATCACTCATCAAAAAGGGCAAGTTTTTTACCACAACTTTGCGCACTGTAGTATCTAGGGTTGCAAATAATTTATTCTCAGCAAAAACATCCGATTTGCTGATGACATTCATCAACGTAGATTTTCCAACGTTGGTGTAGCCCACCAAAGCGACACGCACCAAAGCCCCACGATTGCCACGCTGAACGGACATTTGTTTATCAATTTTTTTGATCTTAGCTTTCAATAGCGCTATTTTCTCTCTTACTATTCGTCGATCAGTTTCAATTTCGGTTTCACCTGGTCCACGCATTCCGATCCCCCCTTTTTGACGCTCGAGGTGTGTCCACATGCCTTTGAGTCGTGGTAGTAAATATTGGCATTGTGCCAGTTCTACCTGAGTTCTAGCATAGCTGGTTTGTGCGCGTTGGGCAAAAATATCCAGTATAAGGTTTGTTCGGTCTAAAACTTTACAGTTTAGAATTTTACTAATATTTCGTTCTTGAGCTGCAGAAAGTTCATCATCAAAAATAGCAGTTCCTATTTCATTGTCTTTAATGAATTCCTCTAAATCTTTCATTTTACCAGAACCGATAAATGTTTTTGGATTGGGCATATCCATCTTTTGCGTAAAGCGCTTGACAACTTCACCTCCAGCAGTGTAGGTCAAAAACGCCAACTCATCCAAATATTCTTTGGATTGCTCTTCGTTTTGTGCTTTGGTAATGACGCCAATGAGTACCGTTTTTTCCAAAACACTATTTTTTTTCTCTATCATGATGACTGCAAAATTACGGATTAAAAAAGAGACGATAACGATATTTTAAATCGAAATAATAGTGTATTTTATCGAAGATTTATGTTTTTTATCCATTATTACCCTTCATTATTATAGAATGTGTTATGATTTTGTTAAATTCAAAATTCAAATTAACCAATTTACAAGATGAAAAATATTACTACAGCAGTTCTTTGCTCATTATTCTTATTCTTCTCAGTTTATTCATTCGGACAAATCCTCAATGAATCTGCATCATGGCCTAATGGCAATTGGACAATTTCTGGCACTTACAATGCGGCAGGACTTCTTTCTAATCCAACAACTGATGGCACTACATTGACTTGGGACGATGACGGGGCGGGAAATACTTCAGATGATGATCTTCAAGTAACATCACCAATAATTGATCTCACCTCAGCCAGTGCTGGAGGTGAAACTTGGATTACAATTAACGGAGAATACGTTTATAATGACTATGGGGATATTCTTTTAATCGAGACTTATGACGCGGATACAATGACATGGTCGACCTTAGAAACTCTTGTCGCAAACTCCACTTCTACGAGTGACTATGAAAACTGTGCATCTACTTTAGCTTACACAACTCCAGTTTTAGATATCTCAGGTTTCAGCACAAATCAATTATCTGGGTTTAAGTACCGTATAAGTTACGACGACCAAGATGGTTGGGCTTGGGGTTGGTGTCTCACATCCCCAACGATTACATCAGAAGCACCACCAACGTGTATTGATCCATCTGATTTAACTGCTACTGCTACTTCACTTTCAGAAGCAACGCTCAGCTGGACTGGTCATTCAAGTGCAACTGGATATGAAGTTGTTGTCCAAGAAGCAGGTACAGGGACACCAACTTCCTCAGGTGTAGCTGTAGGCTCAAACTCTTACAATGCTACAGGTCTTGAAGAAAATACATCATATGAATTTTATGTTTTAGCGGATTGTGGAACTAATGGTTTAAGCTCTTGGGTTGGACCATACGAATTTTATATGGGTTATTGTGATTCTGTTCCTTCATCTAATGATGGTGACGGAATTACATCAATAATCCTTGGTTCAACAACTTTCACTTCTGCAGGGGATGTAACTTATGAAGATTTTACAGACCCGATTGTCGATGTTAGTCAAGCTATTGAAACAAACCTTCAAATTACATTTGCCACTGGTTTCGATTATGATACAAATGTTTGGATTGACTTTAACGGAGATTTAGTTTATGACAATGTTTCAGAACTTGTATTTGACGGCGAGTCAACTAATGACAACCCAACAACATTAGACGCGTCATTTACAGTACCAAACGGCACACCACTTGGTATTTACAACCTAAGAATTGGAACGGCAGATTCAGGACAATTCACTCCCAATCCCTGTTACAATGGGTCCTGGGGTGTGACTGTCGACATGAAAATCAATATTACTGAACCTCCTTCGTGTGTACCCCCATCTGATCTAACAACAACTGTTACATCGTCATCAACAGCATCACTGAGTTGGACAGGTGATACTGGGGCAATTGGATACGAAGTTGTTGTCCAAGAAGCAGGTACAGGGACACCAACTTCCTCAGGTGTAGCTGTAGGCTCAAACTCTTACGTTGCTACAGGGTTAGCACCTAATACAGATTATGAGTTTTTTGTTCTTGCAGATTGTGGCGCTACTACTGGCTCAAGTACATGGGCTGGCCCATTTTACTTTACTACACAATGTGATGCCATTTCAACAATACCGTATTACGAAGGATTTAATTCAGATTCTACAACACAAAATTGTTGGACCGTGCTCAACGAAAATGGAGACTCAGATGAGTGGAATATGGATTACACCACTAATGAATTTGAAGGTGATGAAGTCGCTATGATAAACACAGATTTCAATTCTGGGTCTAATGACGATTGGCTTATATCCCCGGGCTTAGTGCTCACTGGCAATGAACGGTTAAAATTCCACCAACGCGTACAATCATCATTTGAACCAAATGATTTTGAAGTTTTATTGTCAACCACAGGAATAGCTCCTGCTGATTTTACAAATGTTATTTCCCCATTGGCAGATTATGATAACACAGACTATATTGAGTATGTATTTGATTTATCTGCGTATTCTGGCCTCTCGTATATTGCTTTCCATGTTCCTGACGGTGGACTAGATGGTTGGAGGTTATACATTGATAATTTTATTGTTGAAACTATTCCAGCTTGTGGTTATCCATCAGGACTAAACATTTCAAATATTACAGGAACCACAGCAGATTTTGACTGGGTAGCGCAAAATGGCAATGAATCATGGGAATATGTCATTGTCCCTACTGGAGACCCTGCACCAACAGATACAGGTGTCTTTACAGCAATCAACTCCACAACGTTTACTGGTTTAGATTTTCTAACAACTTATGATGTCTATGTTCGTGCATATTGTGGAACTGATGATGGCTATTCTATTTGGTCAGGACCCGAAACCTTTACCACGACGCAACAAACTAATTATACAGTAGATTGTGCCTCTGGCCAACCCGTAAATATTGAATATTGTTACACCAACAATGACACAACATTCTGGGTGTTTACATCAACTGATGGATTTCCTTTAGAAATCACGTTTAACGCTGGAACTATTGAAGGAGGTTTCGATGATATATCTATATATGATGGAACTGACAACTCTGGAACATTACTCTTTAATAACAATGATGCAAACTTAGATGATTTAACTGGTGTGGTTGTAGAATCCACTTCTACATCAATTTATATCGAAGTTGATTCTGATGGATCTGTAGGTTGTTCGTCCTCGACTACGTACACGCCATGGGATTTTGATGTCACTTGCAAAACTTGTATTACGCAAACCGTTGAATTTGATATTGTAGGTAATTGCGAACCCAGTCAAGAATTTTACATTGAAGCAAACATCACCGATATGGGGAGTGCAATGAATCTTGAGTTGACTGATAATCAAGGAAGTGCTGCTCAAACAGCAACAGCAGCAAGTGTAGTGACTTTTGGCCCATATGCTGCCGATACTCAAGTGGTCATTTCTGTGTTAAACACAGACGATACAAGCTGTCTTGTGGAAAGTGACACCCTCACATTCTTATGTCCTCCACCCCCTAATGAATGTTCTATAGTTTATGCTGGAGAAGACACAACATTTTGTAGCGATAATGATCCTGCTACGGAACTAACTGCATACTATCATATTGCGGGGCAGGATACAACATCTTATGAAATTACAGTTCAACAAAACTGCCCAATGCCTTCACTGGTCGGTGGTATCCCTACAAGTCTGGATATTGATGATGAGTGGTCTGAAGCGATTGATTTAGGATTTGAATTTTGCTTTTTTGGGGACACGTATAGTCAAATCTTGATTGGTTCAAATGGGGTTTTATCTTTTGAATTGGACAATGCTGGAGAAGGCAATGGCTACTCATTAAATACAGGCGATACCCTTCCAAATGGGTCGAACAGCACAATATATGAAGCCAATATTTTTGGTGTTGGCCATGATATTGACCCCTCCGAAGGTGGCGAAATAAACTATGTTATTCTTGGTTCTGCACCTTCACGACAATTTGTCGTTAATTTTAATGAAGTATGGCATTTTGGAACAAGTTGTAATCAATATACTTCTACTTCTCAAATTATACTTTACGAATCGTCCAATACAATAGATATCAATATCTTTGACAAACCTCTTTGTACAGATTGGAATGATGGTTTAGCAGTTGTAGGAATTCAAAATATCGATGACACCATTGCATTTACACCACCCGACAGAAACACAGGAGTTTGGGAAACAACCAACGAATTCTGGCGTTTTTCTCCATCTGTGGGTGATGCAAATTATACCTTTGGTTGGTACGATGGGGATACGCTGCTTGGTACTGATGATACCATTACCGTTTATCCAGAAGAAACAACAACGTACACTGCAGCCGTGACATATAACTTATGTAATGGTGAGACTCAAACGGTAACCGACACTGTACTTGTTGAAATCACGCCAACACCAATTCCTGTTGCTGTTGAAAACGATGTGTTTATCTGCGAAGGGGAAGAAGTTGTTCTGGAAGTCAATGTTGATCCGTCTCAGGAATCCCCTGATTTGATTTATTATTGGACCTACAACAATGTTGATGTTCAATTTGGACCTGAAAATACATTTGTATTCGAAGAAGGTTCTCAACAATTTGGGGAATACCTTGTAACCGCATACAACGAAGTAACGTTGTGTTTTGCGAGTACAACCATTACTGTATCACAAGGGGTTATCCCAGATTTGGAAGATGGAACATCATTTGACAAATGTGCTAATGGAGAAGTAGAACTTAGTGTAAACATTACTAGTGATCCAGATATGACTGGAACGTACGGCTACGCGTGGTATATAGACAATGAACTAATGGAGGAGAACACAACTGGAACTTTTGTTCATGATGAAGATATGACTAATGGCCCTGTTGTTGTCGTTGTAACGGACTTATCATCCATGTGTGCGTCTGAGACCGTAATTGATGTAAATTATTACCAAAACCAAAATTGTGTCGATATTCCACAGGGAATCTCACCCAACGGCGATGGTTTAAACGATTGTCTGCTTCTTGATCATTTGGAAGCGCAAGAAGACATCATAAAAGCTGAAATCTATAATAGATATGGCGTAAAAGTCTTTGAGCTTAATGACTATATGGATAACTGGTGTGGTCAAGATGGAAATAACAACTCATCGAATGAGTTATTACCAGTAGGCACCTATTTCTATGTCATACAATATGCTTCTGGTCGCGAACCAACCATTAGCTGGATTTATCTTAATTACTAACCAATACAACTAACAATAAAACAATGAAAAAGTTAATTCTAATATTTTTTGCCGTACTCATTGCGCATCATGTGTCTGCTCAACAAGATCCTCAGTACACGCAATATATGTACAACATGAATATTGTAAATCCGGCCTATGCAGGTATTTCAGAGGGGTTGTCCATTGGGGCATTGTACCGCAGTCAATGGGTAGGCTTGGATGGTGGGCCTGAAACTTATACATTCAATATTCATTCACCTGTAGGGAAACAATTGGCACTCGGACTTTCTGTAATTTCAGACCAAATTGGTCCTGTACAGGAAACCAACGCCTATGTAGATGTTTCATATACCATTCCAACGGGAATGGAAACTCGACTTGCCTTTGGCGTCAAAGGAGGGTTTACGTTTCATGATATTGGCCTTATCGGTCTTGAGTTAGTTGATGATTTTGATCCCAACTTTTTACAAAATGTTAATGAAACTACACCTAATATAGGTGCTGGGGTTTATTTTTATAAACCGAACAAATATTATATTTCTGTTTCTGTTCCAAATATCTTAAATGGAGTTCATTTAGATGCCAATGGTACAAAAATTGGCTCAGAATCAGAACACATGTTTGCGGCAGCTGGTTATGTCTTTGATTTATCTGAAAACTTTAAACTCAAACCACATGCAATGCTTAAATATGCATTTGATGCGCCTATGAGTTACGATATCAACGCTAACTTATTTATGTATGATTTGATTGAAGTTGGTGTTGGTTACCGTCTTGAAGATTCATTCAGTGGAATGATTAATTTTCAAGTGATGGACAATTTGCGCATTGGGTATGCCTATGATGCCATTCAATCCGATTTGGACATCGTTACAAACTCATCTCATGAAGTTTTTATCAATTTTGATTTCAGATTTTCATCTAAAGTCTCAAGATCACCTCGTTATTTCTAAAACTAAGCTAAGTACATTATCATGAAAAAATACAGTTCAATTTTTATAATCATACTAATCACTGGCTTATTTGCCAATGCACAATCGAAAGCCACTAAAAAGGCCGATAAACTCTTCTCCAAGTTTGAATTTGTGGAAGCAGCAAAAGCTTATGAAGATCTAATCGCAAAAGGAAATACATATGCCTATGTCTATGGACAACTTGCAGAAGCTTATTACAATGTATTCAACTCCGTTGAGGCCGAAAAATGGTATGCAAAAACACTTAAAACATTTGAAGCACCTGAAACAATTTACAAATATGCGCAGATGCTAAAAGCCAATGGAAAATATGAAGAATCTAATACACAAATGGCAAAATTTGCTTCTATGCGCCCTGCAGATCATAGAGCAATTGCCTTTGTTGAAAATCCAAACTATTTGCCAAAAATTCTTGAGAAAGGAAAAAAATTCAATGTTCAAGACGCGGGTATCAACTCGGCTTATTCAGATTTTGGAGGCACTCTTCAAGGAGGTCAATTGTATATTGCTACAGCCAGAAATGAAATAGGAAAAAGCTATGGTTGGAATGAAGAACCATTTTTAGATATTTATGTTGCTAGTAAAAATGACGATGGCTCTTTTCAAACGCCTACTGCAGTAGAAGCAGTGAATACGAAATACCACGAAGGTGTTGTTTCTTTCTCACCAGACGGAAACACAATGTACTTCTCAAGAGAAAGTTTTTATGATAAAATATTTGAGCGAGATTCATTGTCAAGAAACAAATTCAGTGTACTAAATCTTTATAAATCAATCAAAGAATTGGAGGGTTGGTCTGAAGGTGAAGCGCTGTCTTTAAATTCAGAAAACTACTCCGTAAAAAACCCAGCTGTAAGCCCAGATGGAAAAACATTGTTTTTTGCTTCTGACATGGCCGGAGGAATGGGACAATTTGATATATATTCAGCACCAATCAATGACGATGGTAGCATAGGTGAAGCCACCAATTTAGGGCAAAAACTAAATACTGAGGGGCAAGAAATGTTCCCTTTTGTAAGCGCAGACAATACCCTTTATTTTTCATCTGATGGTCATTTAGGTCTTGGAGGAATGGATGTGTTCTTTGCTAAATTGGTTGACGGAAAAGTTGGCCCAATTCGAAACGTTGGTATTCCTGTAAATGGCAATGCTGATGATTTTGCGTTTAGTATTGATGATGAGTCTGGAGAAGGATTTGTGTCTTCAAACCGCGAAGGTGGTGCTGGTAGCGACGACGTCTATGCCGTAAAAGTTCTTCAACCCATTTGTGATGTTCTTGTAACAGTGACAGTTAAGGACAGTGAGACTGGTAACATCCTTGTTGGTGCTACAGTTAATGTTTTGGACAGCGAAGGGAACAGTATTGGATCGAAAACAACCTCTAACAAAGGTGAAGTGAATTATATTGTTGAATGTGCTTCAGACTTGAGCTTAAGTGCATCCATGGATGACTATGAAAGTGGTACTGGATTTATTGCTGGAACAAGCGAAGAAGAAGTTTCTACAGAAATTGTATTGGATCCAATAGATGAAATTATTCTTGCCAACAAAGTAGTACTTAATCCTATTTATTTTGATTTTGACAAATCAAACATTACGGCTCAAGCCGCTTTTGAACTGGACAAATTAGTGCAACTCATGAATAAATATGAATCTATAGTATTGCGTGCAGAGTCGCACACAGACTCCAGAGGTAGTGCAACCTACAATCAAAAATTATCGGAAAGACGTGCACTTACTACGGCACAATATGTAATCTCTAAAGGCATTGCCGAAGATAGAATTACTGGTGTTGGTATGGGTGAAACTACCCCAGTAAATGATTGTGGAACTGGATGTAGCGAGGACGAACATCAAATGAATAGACGTTCAGAATTTATTATTCTAGAAGGTAATCCAAATAACGAATAGTATTAAAATTATAACGATGAAAAGACCTCCACAATGGTGGGGGTTTTTTTATGCTGCTTTAAATAATATAAAAGCTAAAGCAAAAAGAGCAAGCGGAATAAGAATCAAAACCAAAAGAGCGTGTGCTTTGGAACGTTTTATACTTTTTGATACAAGTACCGCACGCTTTTTCCCATTATAACTCATCCAGTTTTTAAATAAGATAAAACCAACAACCCCTATGGATACAATCCATAAACTTGTATCGTCCAAAACATTGAGTTTCATTTGCTTTGCAAACTTGATGAAAAAGACCCCTAAAACAAGGCACAAAGCTATTTGAACCAGAGAGACATACAAACGTGCCCAGCGCGCAGCACGCTTTGGCTTACGTTGTTTTATATGTTGAAAAACAGAAAGGTATAAGGAATCAAAAAAATCCATCAAATAAATGTATAAAAAAACCTGTGAATGCTCACAGGTTTTTTATCGTTTATTGAATTGTGTTTAGTTTTGTACTAAAACTTGGAAATTGTCAATTTCATAGGTTCCGTCTGTAGACGCCTGTCCACTTCCAATATACTTAAAAGCAACATAGGCATTACCAGAAAAAGAACTTAGATCTACAAGTCCAGAATCTACCCAATTTTTATAGTACTCACTATCTGAAACAATATTGGCATTTAGAGTATCCCATGTTGAAGATTCAATTGTGGCCTCGGTACCATCCCAATCCGTAGAGATAAGCAATTCTAATTCGCTACCATCAGCAAAACTGTTGGATGATATAAACTTTACAAATTCTGCACCTTGAGCATCCAAATCAATCACTGGGGTAATTAACCAAGCAATCGTACTCGCATCACCTGTGTTGTAGGATCCCAATGAAACCATTTTACTTCCAGCGTTTTGATCGTCATTTGTTATTTTAATGAACCAATCTCTACTTCCAGCTTCAATGTAATTCGTCCATCCATTACCGTTTAATGAACTGTAATTTGGATAGGATTCAAAATCATCTTCAAATATTGGAGAAAAATCAGTAATGTCTAAAAGTTCACAACGACTTCCACTCATTTGAACATCTTCAGAGGTGTTTAGCGCAAGTACTAATTCATCTCCATTGTATGTTTTTGAAACAATTCCAGAAATAGACCCACCTCCTGAGGGGAGTACTTCATTTTTAAAACTAGCAAATGAACTGGTTTCTAATTTGAACGTCGAATAGTCAAATCCTGAACAGCGCTGAACAGTTCTTTGCGTGTCATAATCGTCAGTTGGTGATACATAAGGCAACCCAACACTACTCGTTGGAAATTCTGCAGATTCTATAGTTACAAAAATCCCGATATCATTTGCTGATAGAGAGGAAATCGTTTTTGGAATTATAGTCTCGGTTGTGGCCGAACGAAATACATACATAGGCACTTCGTTTGCATTTAAGGACTCTACTTCGCCATCTCCATTCATAGAACTTCCAATAGTGAACACTCCATCTCCGCTATTCGCTTCACCTAAATATAGATTTTTTAAAGACACATAAACTTCTCTACCAATATTAAATTGGTTGTAAGAATCTACTTGGTTCAAAGATATTTTTACGGCATCAGTTGGGTTTTCGGCTGCATTTTGAATAAAAAATTCTTTATAAAAATTTCCACTTGCGTCAGACGAAGACACATATCCTTTAACGGCAATATCTGATGTGATTTCTGTCGCTTCGTTATCCGAAACAAATTGTGCTTTTAGTTGTTCTATGGTAATTAATTGAACCTCTCCAGAATCAATTCTTGACAGCAAATCGTTGAGGTTTTCATTTTCTTCCGTACCAACGCTAGAAGGTACTTCAAACTCGTCGTCCTGTACACAGGCAATCAAAGCAACAGATGCAAAAATTGTTGCTGCTAGTGTTTTTAAATTTATTGTTTTCATTAGTTTAAAATTAATGTTCATTTTTTATTTTTTTTAGAATCTGAAATTTAGGTTTAAGAAATAGGTTGGGCCTCGTCCGTACCAGTATTTTGGTCCAAAGACACGTTTTGGATTACCCGCATCTTCTTTGAGCGATTGGTAATTGGCACTTCGCCCTTGCTCGAACCCTCCAGATTTAAATTTCTGGTCAAGGATGTTATTTAAGCTTACAAACAAACTGATATACTTATCGCCTATTTTCCAAGATTTTCCACCCACGGCATTGATCACCATATAGTCTTCAAATCGTTCTTGACGTAAGAGTTCTCTCGCCAAATTAGGATCATAATCTGAAAAAGGAAGTCCGTCTGTGTCTAGATAAAAGTTCTCAGTTCTGGTCAATGGCGAAATATCAACATAAGTGTTTGCAAAGAAATTGGCTGTTGTCCCAAACCACCAGTAGTTTGGATCTCGATATTCAAAACCAATAGAAGCAGCTTGTTGCGGTCCTCCTGCAATCTTATAATCTTTAAGGTTTGCTTCACCAAAATTGAATCCATCTACAAAATCACTCGATGTGAGCACCAAATTCGGATTGTTGTCATAGGTGAATTGACCAACGGAAGCAACACCAGTCAGCTTGATGGTTGGTGTCACTTGCGCTTCTATCCCAAATTCCATCCCTAGGTGTCTCTTATCGATCCCTTGTAGAATTTCTTGAACAAAAGCAGTTCCTTGATCTACACCACTAATTCCGTCTGCAAAATAAAATGAAACTTCATTGGCATCTTGCATTAGCGTGTAGTATCCTGTCAATCTTGCTTTTACAGTTGAAGATCTAAAAACATAATTGGCATCAAATGAAGTGATTTTTTCTTCTGTAATATCAATTCCAGATTGGTCACCTACAATAGCATGGTTTTCACGAGAGTTTGTAAAAGTATTTCGAATTGTTGGTGCTTTAGTCAAATAGCCTGCATTAACATTAAAAATATGCTTTCCTGAAAATTTATAAGTAAATCCTCCTTTTGCACCCAATCCTGTAAATGAAAGTTTACGTCCTTTACCTAAAGAATTATCGGCATAGGTTTCTGTTTGGTACAGTCCCTCACGCTGGTATTCGGTAGCTGTATAGCTTCCAGCAACAAAGAAATCTA
The DNA here is from genome assembly GCA_965658025.1 of Flavobacteriaceae bacterium. GTDB lineage: Bacteria > Bacteroidota > Bacteroidia > Flavobacteriales > Flavobacteriaceae > UBA3537. Next base: position 27,733 of record CBFHQL010000002.1, read on the forward strand.
CTTTGTTGTATTTGAACTGCGCCTGAAGGAAACTACTTAAAACTTGAGCATCTAAATTGTAGTTGTATCGGAAGGTATCGCCCTCACCAACAACTTGATTTGGATTTTGTAAGTCAAATTGTACTTGATCAAAAGAGTCTACATTAAGATACCCTGTGTTGCTCCCCAACATGTCTATGATTTCAGCAAAATTATGTGACTTTAGACGTTTGTAATTAATGGCTGCATTAAGAGTTGCGTGTTCGGAAAGTTCAGACTCTAAAATGGTATTGATTGTAAATTGCTCATCATCACTACGGTCTTCGTACAAAACATAAGCAGCATAATCGCCATTGATATTGTTGGTGAGGTTGGCATCATAAATGCGGTTCCAGTTGACTTGACCACCATTACGGAAAGATTGTTCTGCTACATATGCTCCTGCATAGTCTGGGCCATCGTCATCGGCCAAAAAGTAACTTGGTAATCCTTGGTAATACGCTGGACTTGGGTTTGCACCCCCTGCATAGTCCAAACGACTATTCCCTAATTCTCCAAATTGATAAGCAACGTTTGTGTTTAGGGTTGTTTTGTCCGAAATATCCCAATAATGATTTAACATTAACACAGGTTCTGCGATGCGTCGTATACGAGAATTTCGTTTTTCACCATCATGCCATCCCCAATACTCATTGTAGGTAGTGCCTTTTAGATCAAATACTTCTTGCGTATTTGGTGAAGATTTACCACGACGATTGGGCGTATATATACCAACAAAATTTAAACTGTGTTTATCATTAATTTTCTTTTCGACGGATGCAAAAAAGGAATTGGCATCGTAAAACGTGCCATCTTGGAAACCTTCATCACCCCAGCGTCTTCCGATAGAAAAAGCATAAGCCCATCCGCCATCAACCATTCCAGAGGCATAAGTCGCCATCAAACGATTTGTATAACTTCTGTTGGATGAAGAATAGGTGATTCGACCACCGGCTCTGTAACTTGATGCTCTTAAATTAATATTGGTTGAACCTAAAAGTCCTCCAAAATTATATGAAGATGGAGCTAACCCCATACTAAGTTCTTGACCTCTTAAAACATCATTCAATCCTCCCCAGTTACTCCATTGGGGTCTGCCGTCAAACATTTTATTCATTTCAATTCCATTCATCAAAACATTCCCATTTTCGGAGTTTAATCCTCGAACACGAAAAAATGAAGAACTAAATTCAAAAGCTGCTGCTCTTTGGAAAATATCTTGAGAAGCTGATAGTAATCCAGAGATATTATCTGCTCCGCTAGTATCATCATTAAGTTCATCGTCCGTGAGTGTGATGGTAAATAAATCATCATCAGAGTCATCCAGTGACATCATTAGGTCTTGAATGTTTAGCGTTTGCCCTTCTGTCACAACAATGGGATAGCGTGCATTGAGGTAGCCGACTTTGCTTAATGACAAAATTTGATCCCCAAAAGGCAGGGCTGAAGAAAACTGAAATACCCCCAATTCATCTGTGTAAGCAGTAAGTTGAGAACCTTCAAGATTTACAATAACCCCCATTATGGGTTGGTCTGTTAGCATATCTTTCACTACCCCTTTTACAATGGTTTGCTGTGCAAAAGCAAAAAGTAGATTAAAACATACAAACAAAATACTAAAAAATTGTTTTTTCATATAAATTGATTTTGTTGAAGTATATATATATTAAACAAATGTACGTTTCTTATTTTAAAATTTATACTTTTGAAGTATTATTTAATCATTATTAAAAGACCTATTTTTTCATATGTTAGACAAGTACTTCAAGGTTGTATTTTTTGTGTTTTTTGCTGTTTTTATTTCAAAAGTTGAAGCTCAAAATAAACGAAAGTTTAAGGTTCATACTGTTGCTTTTTATAATGTAGAAAACCTTTTTGACACCATCAACGATCCTAATAAATACGACGAGGCAAGTCCAATGATGGAACTCAAGACAGCGCGTTCTGAAGTCTATAAGCAAAAGGTGAAGAATATGGCTAGCGTGATTGCACAAATTGGCGCAAAAACTTCAAAAAATACGCCTGCTATCATTGGACTATCAGAAGTTGAAAACAGAACTGTAATAGAGGATTTGGCCAACGACCCTGCACTTTTACAAAAAGATTATGGGATTGTTCATTTCGAATCTCCAGACGAACGCGGAATTGATGTTGCGTTGATGTACCAAAAAGCGTTGTTTAGCCCTGTGAGTACAAGCTCGCATGAATTAAAACTTTCCGATAACAGTTCAGACAAAAGAGATTATACAAGAGACCAGCTTTTGGTCAGTGGATATTTGGAGGGCGATTTGATTCATGTGATTGTAAATCATTGGCCGTCACGTAGTGGTGGTGAAGCGCGCAGTCGTTCCAAGCGTGAAGCGGCAGCGGCACTAAACAAACGCCTCATTGACTCACTGCAAAGCACCGATCCTTATGCGAAAATATTCAGTATGGGTGACCTCAATGATAATCCTAACAACACAAGTCTTAAAAAAGTATTAAAGGCAAAAGGAGATAAAAAACGTGTTGGTTTTAAGGGAATTTACAACCCTATGGAGTCATTTTTCAAAAAAGGTCTTGGTTCAAATGCTTATAGAGATGCATGGAGTTTGTTTGATCAAATTTTAATCACCAAACCTTTGCTCGAAGACGATTATTCTTCATTCCGTTTTTATAAAGCTGGTATTTTTAATGCACAGTTTTTAATCACTAAAAAAGGACAATTTAAGGGATATCCTTTCCGTAGTTTTTCTTGGGGTGGTTTTACAGGCGGCTACAGCGATCACTTCCCTGTTTATGTACATGTCATAAAAGAAATAAAATAAATTCTAGTTAGGCCACACATCCCAAGGAATTCTGGAAAGAATCAAGACCAATGCAATAGTATAGAAAATGGCCAAGGTTTTAAATTTTGGTGCAGAAAGTCTTTTCTTTTTATGCTTTGAATAGCCAATAGTAATCAAGGCCACCGCCAAAATATTGATGGTAGGATGCTCCACCAAATACAAGCGATGTACAGCCGTTTTCATTACTTCTCCAACACCCAAATCTGCCCATAAAGAAAATCGACTAGAAGTGAAATACAACACAAGTCCTATAAGCAATTGTATGTGAGAAACTATAAGTGTAAACAACGCTACACGAAATGTCTTTGGGTCGTATTCTTTTTTGGATATTACCCCAAAAATTGCTTTTAAAACAGCTAGAATTAAAACGGCTAAAACTAAATAGGCCCAATAGGAATGTAAGGTTTTGATCATGGTTTTCTTTTTATAAGTTCTTACAAAAGTACAAGATTTTTAGGCATAAAAAAACCTCTACAAAAGTAGAGGTTAAATTTAAAAATCTTGATTTCACTTATAAAATATAGACTCAACGCATGGATTTATACATGGCGATAAGCTTTGCCGTAGACGTGTCGTGTTGTGCCACGCTGTCGTCAGAAAATTCTTTGAGAATTTTTCCTGCCAATTGTTTACCCAACTCTACACCAAATTGATCGTAGCTAAATACATTCCAAACGACACCTTGAACAAAAATTTTGTGCTCGTACATAGCAATTAGTTTACCCAAACTTTCTGGGGTAAGTTGATTGATAAAAATTGTGTTTGTTGGTCTATTCCCATCGAAAACCTTATATGGAACAATGGGTTCAGCTGTATCTTCGTCTAGTACTTCGGCTTTTGTTTTGCCATTGAGCAGTGCTTCAGTTTGTGCAAAAAAGTTGGACATCAATTTGTCTTGATGGTCTTGATTACCGTGCAACGATTTTGCAAAGCCAATAAAATCAGCAGGAATCAGTTTTGTGCCTTGATGAATCAATTGGAAAAATGCATGCTGGGAATTGGTTCCTGGTTCGCCCCATATAAGATTCCCTGTTTGGTAACGCACTTTGTCACCAGCTCTATCGATACTTTTACCATTACTTTCCATAATGGCTTGTTGCAAATAGGTTGCAAACTGATTTAAATATTGTGTATAGGGGATTATTGCTTCACTTTCAGCTTTGAAAAAGTTGTTGTACCAAATACTTAAGAACGCTAATAGCGTTGGGATATTTTGTTCAAACTTTTCTTCTTTAAAATGGACATCCATTTTGTGTGCACCCTTGAGCATCGCATTAAACTGTTCAAATCCTACTGCCAAACTTATACTTAGCCCAACTGCGCTCCACAATGAAAAACGACCGCCTACCCAATCCCACATAGGGAATATATTTTGAGGATCAATACCAAATGCTTTTACTTTTTCGATATTGGTAGAAACGGCTACAAATTGTTTTGCAATATCGTCTTGGGTTGCATGCTGCAAAAACCATTGCTTGATGGTTGTAGCATTTGATAACGTTTCTTGTGTTGTAAATGTTTTTGAAACGATAACGAAAAGGGTAGTTTCTGGGTCTAATTTTTTGAGGACTTCATGCACGTGGTCGCCATCTACATTACTTACAAAGTGTACGTTTAGGTGGTTTTTGTAATACGATAAAGCATCAACAACCATCGCTGGCCCAAGGTCAGAACCGCCAATCCCAATGTTTACAATGTCTGTAAAGGCCTTGTTGGTAAACCCTTTTCTATCCCCTTCAATAACTTCCTGTGAGAATTGTTTTATTTTGTGTTTTACTTCGTAAATTTCAGGAATAACATTGTTCCCCTCATAAAAAACCTCTGCATCTTCTGGCGCACGCAGTGCAGTGTGCAATACTGCTCGCCCTTCTGTTTTGTTGATTTTTTCACCACCAAAATATTTAGAAATCGCATCGTCTAATTGTACTTCCTCTGCCAAGTCCTTTAATAATTTTAGTGTTTCAGAAGTGATTCTATTTTTAGAAAAATCAAGGAAAAAATCCTCCCATTTTACACTCATTTTGGATGCGCGGCCTGAATCATCATTAAACCAAGAAACCATATGTTCGTCCTTAATGGATTCAAAATGATGGTGTAAATTTTCCCAAGCGGTAGTTTGTGTGGGGTTTATGGATTTTAAGCTCATAATATTTATTAAATATGGTTAGTTTATCGAATCTAGTCGTTGTTTAAGCGGTGAAATATATGCTAAATAATCGGTTTTATATTGTGTTGGCAGTGCTTTTGCGTCGGGTAATTTTTGACGAAAAGGGTCTACTTGTCGTCCATTTTTCCAAAATCGATAACAAACATGTGGGCCACTGGTATTCCCAGTCATACCAACCTTACCAATTACATCGCCTTGTTTTACGAAATCACCAACATTTACCATGCGTTTGCTCATATGCAAATATTGTGTGGAATAAGTAGCATTATGACGAATTTTGACATATTTACCATTGCCTCCACGGCGTGTAGATTCTACAACTGTTCCACTCGCTGTGGCCAAAATAGGGGTTCCAACAGCTGCCGCAAAATCAGTCCCTTTGTGCGGACGAACTCTGTTTCCATACAAAGCAATACGACGATTGAGGTTATATCTTGATGAAATTCGACTAAATTTTATTGGGCTTTTTAAAAAGGCCTTTTGCAAACTTTTGCCAGTTTCGTCGTAGTAATCAGTACTATTTTTGGTCTCTGGAGTAATGTAATCAAAAGCATATATAGGTTCGCCTTTATGCTCAAAATAGGCCGCATCTATGCTTTCTATACCTGCATAAATCGAGTCTTCCACAAAACGTTGTTTATAAATAACTTTGAAATTATCTCCTTCTTGAAGTCTAAAAAAATCAATCGTCCAAGCATAAATATCATCCGACATATCATAGATCAATTGTATGGGTAATCCTTGTGCTTCCATCGTTTCTGATAATGAGCTTTCAATGACTCCAAAAGCTTCTTTTTCAACAATTTTTACGGGTTTACGCTGTTTGTAGGCGATGATAGAATCACAAAATTCGAGCACTACATATTCAATTTTGTTGGGCTGATAAATAAAACTTTGTGGCGTGCGTTTTTCGTCCTTGCTGCATAGCAACATATAGGGCTTACCAGCACGTAGTTGGCGAATGTCGAAGGTGTCTTTGGCTTGGTTTGCAATTTTATAAATCTGAGAAAAATCTACATTATAGCGCGAAAGAATTTCTCCGAAGCTTTCCCCCCGTTGAATGGTGTCTTGAACCACAAAAAAATTGTTCATATTGTACCCAAACTTCATGTCTTCTTTGACTTCTTGAAGTTTAGGCAGTTCTTTTTCTGTTGTTGTACAACGCATGACTATGAATGTCATTGCAGCAAGAAAAGCAAGTTTTGATATGAGATTAAGATGGCGGTTTTTTTTAAAATTCACTAGTCTAGGTTTTGTCCCCAATTTTCAACTTCTTCTGGACTCCAAAGTTCTGGAAAAAATATTCTTTTTTGGTATTTTGGATGCATATATTTTTGCCAATTACTTCCCCCCGTTGCTTCGCCATCACCCGAATTGGCTAATATGTAGTGTTTGGCGGCATTAAAATGAGCCATAACCCATGTTATATTTACGGTATAATCGTAGTGACGCATAGCTTTTATAAGGGCTTTGTCCTTTTGATTTTCTTTAGATAATTCTTTGTAGCGCGACCAAAGATTTTTGGTGTTATATACTTTCATAAACGTGATAAACCCTTCCTTATAACGATCTTCAAAATTTGTGAGTAAGATTGATTTCTTTCCAGTTTTATAGTCTTTCCCTGCTGCTTGCCAATAAAGGTGCTCAAAAGCATGTTCAAACGGGGTGTCACGATCTATCGTCTCACGGAACCGAGGATCTATCAAATTGATAAGCTCTGTTGATGCAAATTCAATTTTTCTGTATTGTGCACTTTGGAATCCACTTGCTGGAGTTAGTGTATGTCTAAATTTGTTGTACTGCTCTACATCCATCCCCTCTTGCATAATAGTAAAAGAAGACGTCAACATATCGAAATACCTACTCACGCGCATGAGTTTGTCCGTAAAGAAATCGACTTCTAAAACCTCTGGTTTGGCAACCTGTTGAAGCTCCCAAAGAATCATTTTGAAAATGAGCTCATTGATTTGATGGTACCCAATAAAAACCATTTCATCTGGAAGATTGGTGCGTTGAATTTGCAAATTCAAAAGTGCATCGGTATGGATATAATCCCAGTAATTAATGGTTTTGCTGTGCAAAAGCCCTTCTAAATACACATTTTTGTCCTGATTAATGGCACTATATTTTTCATCGAGTGCATGGACTAAGTGTTCTGTGGATTTATTTTTCATAAAGCGTTCGTTATAATTGTATTTCAAAAGGGTGTTTTAAGCCCTTGAATGCCTCTAAATCAGATCGTAAAGAGCCCACGCGAAGATCAGCTTGAATTTTTAGTGGTATTTTATTTTTATCTGCACTGACCCATAGTGTTACGCTTTCTTCTTCATGAAATACACGACCTGCCATTACATAAGGACGAAACTTTAAGCATTTTACTTTTCCAAATTTCGTTTTTATTGTTTGACGCCCTAAGAATTTTAATTTAAATGTAAAGATTTCATCATCAAAAAACATCTTCAACTCAACGACTTCACCTACTCGAATCGTTTCAGTATCGTAATGGTCTCTCAAATAATAATATGCAGAGAGCATGTCTTGAATATCTGGCTGTATGGGTTCAGTAGTTTTTGTTCCCTTCTTAATGTCGTTTATGTGTGCTAAGTTATTGTTGTAGTCAAATTCTACTATTCTGTTTTTGGTATAACCACCTTCATAAATATCTCTTACAAATTTATATGGTTTGCCATTGGTTTTATCAAAATAGCTTTCGTAACGATCTTTGACCTTAAAGAACCATTTGATGGCACCTGTTGTCCAGCCCTTACCCACAACATGATACACGGATTGATCTTTGTACTTAGCATCCTTAACTTTTAAGGTGGCATATCCAGCTTTCACCCAACCACTATAGCTAAGTTTAAACTTTAGCCATTCGCCTGCCTGAAAAGAAGAATCTGCTTGTGCTGATGGAGTGCATAAACTAACAAAAAATAAGAGGTAAACTAAAACTGTTTTCATTTTGACATCATTTATTGATGTACATGCAAATTTGCAATTATTATTCCAAAACTAAAAACAATTAAAAATCAATATTTTATGAATTATTAGAGTGTACCTCGATTGGCTTGTTCGCGTTCAATAGATTCGAACAATGCTTTAAAATTTCCTGCTCCAAAACCTTTGGCACCCATCCGTTGAATGATTTCAAAAAATAAGGTTGGGCGATCCTCTACAGGTTTTGTGAAAATCTGTAACAAATACCCTTCTTCATCGGCATCTACCAAAATGGAGAGCTCTTGAAGCTTTGAAATGTCTTCTTTCATGAGTTTCATATGGTCGCCCAATCGCTTTGGAATAGCATCATAATAGGCCTGTGGTGGTGGTGGCAAAAACCCGACACCATGGGTACGTAGTTGTTTGACTGTTGAAATGATATCGTCGGTGGCAACAGCCAAATGTTGTACTCCACAGTCTTCATAAAAATCGAGATACTCTTCAATTTGAGATCGTTTTGCTGCTTCGGCAGGTTCATTTATTGGGAATTTAATTCGCCCATTCCCATTGCTCATCACTTTGCTCATTAGGGCGGAATATTCGGTGTGAATTTGCTTATCGTCAAAAGACAAAAAGTTGACAAAACCCATCACCTCTTCATACCATTTTACCCATGTATCCATTTCTCCCCAGCCCACATTGCCAACCATGTGGTCTATAAATTTCAATCCAGCACTAGGGGGATTGTAATCAGAATCCCAAGCAACATAACCTGGAAAAAATACGCCATTATAATTTTTTCGTTCTACAAAGACATGAACCGTTTCGCCATAAGTGTATATCCCTGAAGTAATAATTTCACCAAAATCATCACGATGAATTTTAGGTTCAAAATAGGATTTTGCTCCGCGCTTGGTGGTTTCTTCATATGCTTTGTGGGCATCATCTACCCATAAAGCGATGACTTTGACTCCATCACCATGCTTTCTTAAATGGTCATTAATTGGCGATTTGCTGTTGAGAGGAGTGGTAAGAACTAGTCTTATTTTACCTTGTTGAAGGACATAACTGACCTCGTCTTTTGATCCTGTTTCCAGACCCTTATAAGCAAGGGATTGGAAGCCAAAAGCAGTTTTATAGTAGTGCGCTGCTTGTTTGGCATTCCCCACATAAAACTCGACATAATCGGTTCCTAAAAGTGGTAAAAAGTCTTGAGCACCATCGAATATTTTTTCGAGACCGTAGTCTACAGGTTTTAATGTTTTTTTCATAACTAAAATTTAAGGTTTACACTTCTTCTAACCATGATTTATAGTAATCATCGTCAGCGATTTTTAGGGCTTCTTCGGTAATTTGAAGCGGTTTAAACGTATCGACCATCACGGCCAATTCTTGAGTGTCCTTTTGGCCAATACTGCGTTCCATTGCCCCCGGGTGTGGCCCATGAGGTATCCCTGCAGGATGCAAAGAAATATGTCCTGCTTCTACGTCGTTTCGACTCATAAAATCCCCATCGACATAATACAAAACCTCATCACTGTCGATGTTACTATGGTTGTATGGCGCCGGAATTGAATCTGGGTGGTAGTCATAAAGTCGAGGCACAAAACTACAGACCACAAAAGCATTGGTTTCAAAAGTTTGATGTACTGGTGGCGGCTGATGTATTCTACCAGTAATGGGCTCAAAATCGTGAATTGAAAAAGCATAGGGATAATTATATCCATCGTAGCCCACCACATCAAAAGGGTGAGATGCGTAGATCATTTCTATCATCTCATTTTGTTTCTTTATTTTGATTTTGAAATCTCCACGTTCATTGTACGTTTCGAGTTCTTCTGGGCGACGGATATCGCGTTCGCAAAAAGGAGAATGTTCCAACAGTTGACCAAACCAATTGCGGTAGCGTTTTGGGGTGTATATTGGACTGTAAGATTCCACAATAAAAAGCCTATTGTCTTCTGTATCAAATTGGATTTGATATATAATCCCTCTTGGAACTAATAGATAATCTCCATATTTGAAGGCCAAATTTCCAAACATCGTGCGCAGTTTTCCAGACCCTTTATGAATAAAAATAAGCTCATCGGCATCAGTGTTTTTATAAAAATATTCGGTGAGTGATGCTTTTGGCGCAGCCAAAATAATGTTACAATCTGAGTTTGTAAGTACAATCGTTCGGCTTTCTAAGTAGTCGCTTTTTGGGGCGATTTCAAATCCACGTAATCGGTAGGATTGAATATTGTTTGGCTTTGCTATTTTTGGTGCTACGCTGTATTGTTTCTCAATAGACTTTACTTGAGTTGGGCGTTGCTCATGATATGAATTGGTGGACATCCCATCAAATCCAATGGTGCCGAATAGTTGTTCATAATAGAACCCTCCATTTGGGTTTTTGAATTGAGTATGCCTCTTAGGAGGAATTTTTCCAAGTTTGTGATAAAATGGCATAATAAAAAGTTTTTATGTTAATGAATAAGCTAAAAAGGAGAACTGTTCATGCAGGGCGCACGAAAAAGCTTATTCAGGGTTTCTCTTAATAAGAAAGTGAAGCAACAATAAAAGATCTTTCCAAAATAGGGTCATACACAAATTTAGTAAAAAAATTGATATGCATTAGAACCAATACCCCAAATTTACGAGCACACCCGTGTAATCCGTCTCTGGAGACCAATGGAATTTGAGTTCGATTGGACCAAAAATAGTTTCTAAACCATAACCAACTGCATAACCACTGTAGGTGGGTAATGTAAGCCATTCTTGGCTCAAAAAAATATCATTCCCAATATTAGAAAAGTTCCCTGAAATATTGATGTGGTGACGCTTGTAAACCTCATAATCAGCACTTAGATAGGCCTTTACAAAGCTATTCCCTGACAGACTAAAAAAGTCATAACCAAAGAAAGTCCCATTGTTGATAATCTTGTGGTGTGTGTAGCCACCCAATCCGAAATTGAATATCGGAATTTTGTCATTTCCTATCATAAATCCTCCTTCAGAACCCATTAGAAAGGACAAGTCTTCAGTGATTGAAAATGCTTTTGCAATATTTGCTTTTAAAACAGAAAATTGACTGAACTCATCAAAACTTGATGCTGTTAAATACAAATCCATCCCTCCTTCAAACAAAAAGCCACTCGATGGAAAGAAAACATCATCAATAGTATCATATTTGAGTAGCGCATTGATATAGGAAAAATCAGATTCCACAATTTTGTATCTGGTGTTTTGAAATGTTGAAATTAGCAGTGGGCTTGTTGAATTTATATTTATGCGCTTAAATGTTGCACCAAGCTTAAATGAAAAATCTCTTTTGATGAGTGTTTCTACAAAAAAACTGGTCGCAAAATCTGTATATGTTGTTGGTATTCTACTGCTTATGGATTCTGGTAGTGTTCCATCAAAATACAAAGGATCTATATCGTACTTAAAGCGCGTAAATTTTGCATTAAGCCCTATGCTCCAATAAAACCCTTTATCGATATAATAATCAAAATTAAAGCGCGAATTATCCCCGAGAATAAAATCGAGAGACAACACGTCATTTTTGAGTAAAAGTTGCTTTTGAGTGAAATTCAAAAGAACTGAACTTTTGAGAATCTGATCATAATGAATTCCTAATTTTAAAAAACTTGTATTTGTAGTTTCTTTTATTCTTCCGTAAAGATCATAGCCTTCAACTTCAGACTGAGAGAAATCATATCGAAAACTCTTAAAATTGTTGGTTGCTAATAAATTATTGACACCGTTTTTAAAATCTTCAAAACTCAAAGTTTCGTTTTGTCGAAAACGCAATTTTCCTAAAACATAAGAACTAGTATATTTTTCATTACCAAGGATGTTTATTTTATTAATTTTTAAACTGTCCAATACAGGTGCTTTATATGGTTGCTTTTGAAAATTTTGGGTCTTTGCTATTGCGCTCAATTCACCCAAAAATGGCACAACAGAAACTTCTCCTCGTTCAATGATTTCCGAGCCCTTGTTAAAAGAGATAATGGAGTAGCCCTCCACATCAGGCTCAATGTAAATATCTGTTAATTTAATCTTTTTTTTCATGGCTTCAACAGTTCTGAAATTACTAATTTGAGTTAATATCTCAGAAACAGATTTGATCTCGTCTTTAGACAAAAGATCTTCTTGTACATTGACACCAATAATGTAATCCAAATCTTTGGTTCTTAGGTGTTCTATGGGGTAATTGTTCGCAATACCGCCATCCATGAGCAACAATCCTTCATGTTCTACGGGCTGAAAAAGGGTGGGTAGCGTACTGCTTATTGTAATTGCTTCGGCAAGATTTCCATGATCCAAAAGTACCGATGTACCAGTTTCCAAATTGGTGGCCATACAATAAAAAGGAATAGGGAGTTTGCTAAAGTCCGAAATCTCTCGAACATTCATGGTTAATTTGGTAAACAAATTAAAAACATTTTGACCTCGAGATATAGATGAAGGTAGTTTGATTTTAAAATTATTTAGTGGAAGAGAAGCTGCATATTTCTCTGCATTTTTACGCTCCTGAAAAGTCTTTGAAGCACGAGGAACTTTATCCCCCAACAAAACATCAAAATCAATTTCTCTAAAAACAGAGTCTAATTGCTGTGCAGAATACCCTGAGGCATACAATCCACCAACAGCAGCACCCATGCTTGTTCCGCCAATGTAATCGATACGAATACCAAGACTGTCAATCACTTTGAGTACGCCAATATGCGCCAGCCCTTTGGCTCCACCACCACTCAAAACCAATCCAACTTTGGGATTTACTTTGATAGGATTTTGAGTAAAGCCAATAAAACAGCAAAACAGGAGAAAATAAAATTTGGGGTTAATCTTCATTTTTTTTGTTGTAAAAGTTATAAATTTTATGTGCTTTGGACGTTCCAACAATTTGTTCCAATTCATCCAATTTGGCAAAAGAAATTCTTTGTGCGGATTTGAATGCTTTCAACAATTGAACACGTGTTTTATCTCCAATACCAGAGATAGATTCCAATTCCGAGTGCAATGCAGACTTACTGCGTCTATTACGGTGGTGTTCTATCCCAAAGCGATGGGCTTCGTTTCTTAATTGTTGAATGATTTTCAAAGTCTCACTTTTCTTGTCTAAATATAAGGGAATTGGGTCATTTGGATAAAATAATTCTTCCAATCTTTTAGCGATTCCAATAATTGCTATTTTGCCCCTTAGCCCTAAACGGTCTAAACTTTTTAAAGCGGCAGACAACTGCCCTTTACCGCCATCTATAATAACGAGCTGCGGAAGTGACAGATTTTCGTCCAAAAGCCTTTTATATCTTCGATAGACTACCTCTGTCATTGAGGCAAAATCATCTGGGCCTTCAACTGTTTTTATATTGAAATGGCGATAGTCCTTTTTGCTGGGTTTTCCATTTTTAAATACCACACAAGCCGCCACCGGATGAGTACCCTGAATATTTGAATTATCAAAACATTCAATGTGTTTTGGTTCCTCCGTGAGCCGAAGGTCAGATTTCATTTGTGCCATAATACGCTTGACATGTCGGTCTGGATCGGTGATTTTAACTTGTTTTAGTTGCTCTAAACGATGGTATTTTGCATTGCGTAAAGACAAATCCAAAAGGTGTTTTTTGTCTCCAAGTTTTGGCATGGTTATTTTTAAATTTGACCCCAATTCAACACTAAAAGGCACATATATTTCTTTGGATTGTAGTGCAAAGCGTTGCCGAAGCTCTGTAATGGCCAAGGCCAGTAATGCTGCGTCTGATTCGTTCAGCTTTTTTTTCAACTCCAAGGTATGAGCACGAATAATAGAGCCATGTGAGACTTGTAAAAAATTGACATAAGCATAAGTCTCGTCGCTAATAATACTATACACCTCAACATCGCTAATTTTTGGATTTACAATTGTAGACTTCGCTTGATAATTTTCCAAAATAGCTATTTTTTCTTTTAAAATTTGAGCATCTTCAAATTGTAAATTGGTCGCCAACGCCTTCATTTGCGTTTTAAAAACTGTGAGTGAATTTTTAAAATTTCCCTTCAAGATTTCTCGTACAGAGGCAATATTTTTTAAATAGTCGGACTCCGACTCTTTGGCTTCACAAGCGCCTTTGCAATTCCCTAAATGAAATTCTAAGCAAACTTTATACTTTTGGTTCATGATTTTTTCTTCTGCCAAATCATAAGCGCATGTTCTTAGTGGGAAAAGACCTTTAATCAAATCCAAAAGTGTATATACTGTTTTGATGCTAGTATATGGTCCAAAATATTCAGAGCCATCCTTTATCACGCGCCGCGTTGAAAACACTCTTGGGAAACGTTCTTTTTTAATGCAAATCCAAGGATAAGATTTATCATCTTTTAAAAGCACATTGTAACGTGGTTGATATTTTTTAATCAAATTATTTTCTAACAACAGTGCATCTGTTTCAGAATCCACAACAATATGTTTGATGTTTCGGATTTTTTTGACCAATACATTGGTCTTCCCATAGTCGTGATGTTTATTGAAATAAGAACGTACGCGCTTTTTGAGGTTTTTAGCTTTACCAATATAAATTATGGTGTCTTTGGCATCAAAAAATTGATATACCCCAGGCGTATCTGGCAGTGTTTGTACTTGTATTTCGATGCTTGAAGATGTCATTATCCCAAAGGTATACTAATTCTAAATATAGTAAAAATCGATTCCACATTTTTAGTATCTTGCCTAAAAATTAATGATATTTATACCATGAATATTGTCATTTTATCAAGAAATAAAAATTTATATTCTACCCGTCGTCTTGTGGAAGAAGCCGAAAACAGAGGGCACGACGTAGAAGTTATCGATCCCCTAAATTGTGATTTAATTATTGAAAAGGAAAAGCCCACAATTTATTACAAGGACAAATATTTGGATTATGTGGATGCAATAATTCCTAGAATTGGAGCGTCGGTTACTTTTTATGGTTGTGCTGTGGTACGTCAATTCGAAATGATGAATGTTTTTTCTACCGTCTCCTCAGATGCTATTATTCGTTCAAGAGACAAACTCAGAAGTTTTCAGCGGCTCTCAAAAGGGGGAATAGATATGCCAAAAACAGTATTTACCAACTATTCAAAGGATGTTGAAGAAGTCATTGAGCATGTTGGAGGAACGCCTGTAGTCATAAAATTATTGGAAGGAACTCAAGGACTTGGGGTTGTTTTGGCTGAAAGTAAAAATGCTGCCGAGTCTGTATTGGAGGCCTTTAATGGCTTGCAAGCTAGAGCTTTGGTTCAAGAATATATAGCTGAAGCCAAGGGCATAGATGTCCGTGCATTTATTGTAGATGGACAAGTCATTGGAGCCATGAAAAGAATTGGAAAACCTGGAGAATTTCGTTCTAATTTGCATCGCGGTGGAACTTTTGAATACTACAGAATGTCTGAACCCGAGCTCAAAATTGCCATCAAATCGGCACGACAACTCAAACTACCCATTTGTGGTGTAGACCTTTTACAATCCAATCGAGGACCTTTGATTATGGAAATCAATTCTACCCCTGGGCTGGAAGGGATTGAAGGGGCTTCTCAGAAAAATATTGCAAAAGCTATCATTACATTTATAGAAAGAAATAGACGCTAATGAATCAACACAATTCTGTATTGCATATCTTAGGCGAAGATATTGCTGCTGGTGAATCAAGAGAAATCAATTTTCATGTGGCAAAACTTCACACGCGTACAAGAGTAGATGTTCCTGTAATTATTAATCGTTCCAAAAAACCAGGGCCTGTTGTTTTATTTACAGCGGGAATTCATGGCGATGAAGTCAATGGCGTAGAAATTCTTCGTCAAATTATTGCAAAAGGGATCAACAAACCCAAAAAAGGAACTATTATTTGTATTCCTGTTCTGAATATTTTTGGCTTTTTAAACAAAACACGTGAACTTCCTGATGGACGCGATTTAAACCGTGTTTTCCCAGGGTCAAAAACCGGTTCACTCGCCAGTCAAGTGGCCTATAAACTCATGAATGAAATTGTCCCCCAAGTTGATTTTATTGTAGATCACCATACGGGTGGTGCAGGACGATTCAATGCGCCGCAAATTAGGATTATAACAGGTACTCCGAAACTCAAAAAATTGGCCAAAGCGTACGGCGCACCCTTTGTAGTATATTCTAAAAAAATCCCAAAATCTTTCCGAAGTGCTTGCGATAAACTTGAGATTCCTATTCTCCTTTTTGAAGGTGGTAAATCGTACCACATAGATACACAAATTACCAATACAGGTGTAAATGGAGTCAAACGCATCTTGAATCACCTAGGAATGTTGGGGGCAAAATTTAAAGCTTCTGATCCAAAAAAAGAGATTATTTTTATCGAAGATAGCAAATGGATTAGGGCCAAAGCTTCTGGAATGTTTCGCGCGACAATAAAACTCAATTCAAAAGTAGAAAAAGGGACTATTTTGGGATACATAACTGATGCTTATGGTAAGTTTAACCAATCCATAAAAGCAGACTGTGACGGCTATGTCATCAATATTAACCAAGACCCTATTGTCTATAAAGGGGATGCCTTGTTTCGGTATTCAACAAAATTTAGTTTATGAACAAAAAAGACCTAAGATCTGCCTACAGACAAAAGCGAAAAGTATTAGACCAATCTACGATTGATTCTTTGAGTTTGGAAATCGCTAATCAGAGCTTGAAACTTCCTATTTGGGAGGCCTCATTCTATCATCTTTTTTTTACCATCAAACACTTAAAAGAAATTGAAACTGAACCACTTATGAGTATTTTGTTCGGAAAAGATAAACACGTTGTAGTGCCTAAAAGTGATATTTCGACTTGTGAAATGACGCATTATTTGTTGACGGACAATACAGTCATTAAACCCAATATTTGGAGTATTCCTGAACCACAAAATGGGGTTCAAATTCAGGATTCACAAATTCAAGTTGTTTTTGTTCCTTTATTGGCTTTTGATAAAAAAGGACATCGAGTGGGCTATGGAAAAGGATTTTATGATTTATTTCTGAAATCTTGCCCAAATGCCATAAAAATAGGGCTTTCATTTTTTGATGCTGTCGATGAAATTGAGGATAAAACTGAGTATGATATCCCCCTTGATTATTGCATCACACCAACTCAGATTTATCACTTTGAGTAGTTTTTTGTTTTGACCCAAAGGCCTTGTTGTTGTACAACAAAAGGAGCCCAACACCAGTGCTTATGGCGATGTCTGCAACATTAAAAACAGGATTGAAAAACGTGAAGTAGTCGCCACCAAAAACAGGTATCCACTCAGGAAAATACCCTTTGAATATAGGGAAATGCAACATGTCTACTACCTTACCATGAAAAAAAGTTCCATAACTATTTTCGGCAAATAATGTCGCTTTTTGACCTAAACTGTCGTCAAAAACTACCCCATAAAAAACAGAATCAATAATATTGCCCAACGCTCCCGAAAATATAAGTGCAATGGCGTAAATCAAATGTGTGGATGTTTGTTTTTTTATGGTAGAATATAACCAATACCCAATCCCAACCACAGCAATTAATCTAAATAATGTAAGAGCGAGTTTTGCGGTTTTATCAGAAATGAAAGAAGAAAAATCACTGAGTTTGGCCCCCCATGCCATACCTTCATTTTCTACAAATAAGATTTTAAACCAATCGAATACTACCCATTCTTGACCAAGCACAAAATGTGTTTTGATGTATATTTTGGAGAATTGGTCTAAAATTAAAACAGAGATAACAACAATAAAGACATGCTTTTTTGACGACATCTCTAGCGTTGCATATTCTTAGCTTCTATGCTCAACGTAGCGTGAGGAACGAGTTCCAATCGTTTTTTATTGATCAACTTTCCCGTAACTCTGCAGACTCCATAAGTTTTATTTTGAATTCTGATGAGTGCATTCTTAAGATCCCGAATAAATTTCTCTTGGCGGATGGCCAATTGTGCATTGGATTCTTTACTCATCACCTGACTTCCTTCATCAAAGGCCTTGAATGTTGGGGAAGTATCTTCAGTTCCGTTGTTTAAATCATTCATATAGGCACTTTTAATCAGCTCCAAATCGTGCTGTGCCTTTTCAATTTTCTTTTGAATTAGTACTTTGAATTCCTCAAGCTCTTTATCTGAATATCGGTTGGTTTTTTCCATAGTCAGCGTTTTTAATTGTGTTTTTGAATAAATAACTTGGTAGAAATGTTGTCAAAATTTATTTCTATTCCTTCATCAAGTTGATTTACTTCTTGTAACGTATCTGTTAATGTTTCTAATTTAATATAATCTAAATTATTTTGAATGGCTTTGTGCATATGCTCGTGGTGCAAAAGAAATACATCTATGTTATCTGTCACTTCAAACCCTGAATCTTTTCTCAAATTTTGAATCCGATTTACAAGTTCGCGAGCTATGCCTTCCTCTCTTAAAGACTCTGTGATGGTAACGTCTAATGCTACCGTCATTGCTCCTTGATTGGCCACAAGCCACCCTTCAATATCTTGAGATGTAATTTCTACATCATTGCGTTCCAATGTACTAATTTTTCCATTAATTTCAACCTCTAAATGACCTTGATTTTCAATTTCTTTTATCGCATCTGCATCCATGTTTTGAATAGCTGTTGCAACAAATCGCATGTCCTTGCCAAATCTTGGCCCTAACACCTTAAAATTAGGCTTGATTTGTTTGACTAAAATATCTGATGCGTCTTCCAAAAGTTCAATTTCTTTAATATTAACCTCATGCTTGACGAGGTCAGATATGGCCAGAATTTCTTCCTTTTGAGCAGAAGATGCAACAGGAATCATAATTTTCTGTAACGGTTGGCGCACCTTTATTTTTTCTTTAGCTCTGAGCGATAATACTAATGACGAAATCAATTGTGCCTGTGCCATTTTGCGTTCAAGAGTTTTGTCAATTAATGCAGGATTAGACTTTGGGAATTCTGATAAATGCACACTCTTAAATTTCTCTTTACCAGTATGCTTTATAAGATCTAAATAGAGACGATCCATAAAGAATGGAGCTATCGGTGCACCAAGCTTTGATAAAGTAAGCATACATGTAAATAAGGTTTGGTATGCCGAAATTTTATCCTTTTGATAATCGCCTTTCCAAAAACGTCTTCTGCTTAATCGAACGTACCAATTACTGAGGTATTCTTGAGTAAATTCTGAAATGACTCTTGCGGCTTTGGTGGGCTCATAATCAGCATAGTATTCGTCTACTTTTGTAATGAGTGTATTAAGTTCCGATAAAATCCAACGGTCTATTTCTGGACGTTCTTCGATTGAAATTTCTGCCTCGGTAAATTTGAACTGATCAATATTTGCGTAGAGCGTAAAAAACGAATAGGTGTTGTATAATGTTCCAAAAAACTTACGTTTGACTTCTTCAATGCCCTCTAAATCAAACTTCAGATTGTCCCAGGGATTGGCATTACTAATCATGTACCACCGTGTTGCATCTGGACCATAGGTTGCCAAGGTTTCAAAAGGGTCTGTAGCATTGCCCAATCGTTTGGACATTTTTTGCCCATTTTTATCTAAAACTAGTCCATTGGATACCACGTTTTTGTAGGCTACAGAATCAAAAACCATAGTCCCAATAGCGTGAAGAGTATAAAACCATCCTCGTGTTTGATCTACACCTTCGGCAATAAAATCCGCTGGAAATGCTTTATTTTGGTCAATTAACTCTTTATTTTCGAATGGATAATGCCATTGAGCGTAAGGCATACTTCCAGAATCAAACCATACATCGATTAGATCGCTTTCACGATGCATTGGTTTTCCTGTTGGAGATACAAATACGATGTCATCAACAATATTCTTATGTAAATCTATTTTTAAATAATTTTCGTCTGAAAAATCGCCAACGACAAAATCCTCAAAAATATCTTGTGTCATTAATCCTGCATCAATAGATTTTTGAATTTCTGCTTTTAATTCTTCAACAGAACCAATACAAATTTCTTCTTTACCATCTTCTGTTCGCCATATGGGTAATGGAATCCCCCAATAGCGCGATCGCGAAAGGTTCCAATCATTGGCGTTGGCAAGCCAATTGCCAAAACGACCCTCTCCTGTACTTTTTGGCTTCCAGTTGATGGTTTGGTTGAGCTCAAACATGCGCTCTTTTACATCACTTATTTTGATAAACCACGAGTCCAATGGGTAGTACAATATGGGTTTATCGGTACGCCAGCAGTTGGGGTAGCTGTGTTTGTATTTTTCTACTTTGAACGCTTTGTTTTCAATCTTTAGTTTGATGGCTAATTCTACATCAACAGATTTGTCTGGTGCTTCTCCTTTAGGATAATATTCGTTCTTCACATAGCGTCCTGCAAAATCGGTGACTTCCTTTCGAAAACGGCCTTGTAAATCGACCAAAGGCACCAAATTATCATCTTCATCTTTAACCAACAAGGGAGGAACTTCTGGTGTAGCTTGTTTTGCGGCAAGGGCATCATCAGCACCAAATGTGGGTGCTGTATGTACAATCCCAGTACCGTCTTCAGTGGTTACAAAATCCCCAGAAATAATGCGGAATGCGTGTTCTGGATGATCATTGGGCAGAGCATATTGAAGTAATTGGTTGTATCTTGTTCCAACTAAATCGGCACCAACAAAAGATTTTACGATCAAATAAGGAATTGTTTTATCTTTACTTGAATAAGCTTCTAATTCTTGAGGTATTTCTGCTTGTTTGAACTTTCCAGAAAATTGTTTTTCTAGCAATGCCTTTGCCAAAACAACATTGATGGGTTCAAATGTATATTGGTTGAATGTTTTTACAAGAACATATTCAATTTTTGGGCCAACGGTAAGGGCAGTATTGCTTGGCAATGTCCAAGGCGTTGTAGTCCAAGCCAAAAAATGAACTTCACCTACATTTTGCAAACACTCAGGTAAAGATTCTGGAATTGCTTTGAATTGCGCGACAACGGTGGTATCAGTTACATCTTGATAAGTCCCAGGTTGATTGAGTTCGTGCGAGCTCAGTCCTGTTCCTGCTTTTGGCGAATACGGTTGGATTGTATACCCTTTGTATAATAAGTTTTTGTTATAAATCTGTTTGAGTAACCACCACACACTTTCCATGTATTTGGAGTCATAGGTAACATAAGGGTCATTCATATTGACCCAATAGCCCATTTTTTCGGTCAGGTCGTTCCAAACGTCTGTATAACGCATTACTGCTGTTCTGCAGGCAGCATTATAGTCTTCAACAGATATGGTTTTTCCAATATCTTCTTTGGTAATTCCAAGTTCTTTTTCTACACCTAACTCAATTGGGAGTCCATGTGTATCCCATCCCGCTTTTCGCTTAACCTGAAAACCTTTCATGGTTTTGTATCGCGGGAAAATATCCTTTATGGCACGAGCCAAAACGTGATGAACACCCGGCAAACCATTGGCCGATGGTGGACCTTCAAAAAAAACGTAAGGTTTCTGACCTTCTCTTGACGATACACTTTGCTCAAAAACTTGATGCTCTTTCCAATAGTCTAGCAAATCTTCTGCTAACTTTGGAAGGTCTAATCCTTTGTGCTCTGGAAATATCGCGCTCATGCTTATACAATTAGTCCGCAAAATTACTAAATTTTGGCCTAATTGCTATGTGTTAAAATGTGTAATTTAATAGAGTAGTAATTCTATACTGCATATAAACTGCTAAGCATGAGATATTAGACTTATAAAAAGTAAAACATCAACCCAATTTTGATGCTTTTTGCCTCCAAAGCTTCCTGGCCAACTTCTGCATCTTCAAAAATGGGATTTAGTCCATAATATAAAAACCCATTCCAATTGTTGTAGCCAACACTTAGGGTTAAACCGTATTGCCATTGGTTGAGATTAACGTTTTTTAATCGTGTAGATACAGCATTATCCTCATAAACATAAGATGACGCAAAAGCATAACTGGCTTTGAATCCAGCATAAATTCTCCAAAACCTATACTCTTGAGACGTAGATGTACGCCAACGAAATTCAAATGGAATTTCTATAGCTTGATGAGAAAATCTGTTTTTTTGGTACGTACTACTGCTCACAAGTTCGTAAGTATAGGTGCCTAAAGATTCTGTGATTTTAATGTTTTCAGAATATGCATTAAACGCATATCCAAGCCCCAAGCCAAGTGCCAATGTGCGTTTGGTGTTGATGGGAAAGTCGCGAATAAACCCTAGTTTAAATCCTGGTGAAAATCCCGTTTGACTAAAATCTTCTGGGGTATTGGTTAGTGTATTATAAGTGAACCCAAAATAAAACTGATCTTCTCTATAAAGTGCATCGAGATCACCAGAGTTGATTTGTGCTAAAATACCAAAGGGCATCAAGAAAGCTAGCGTAATGACTATTTTTTTCATGGTGAAAGATTCGAAAGATTAAAGGTACAAAAAAAGGTACTCATTTTTGAATACCTTTTCTCGCTATAGAATATAGTCGTTTATCATTTCATATTTGTTGAAACATCGCCCACACCTGTTGTGTAATTAATTTTCAACGCATTAACTTTTCTAAGTTCTTGTTTGACGTCGCCAACAATTCCCATATTCGCCTCACGGTCAACTTTTAAAGCAACCGTTAGGTAAGGAATTAATTCCTCGCGCAGTGCAGCTCTTTCTGAACTGATAAAAGC
This sequence comes from Flavobacteriaceae bacterium, assembly GCA_965658025.1. Lineage (GTDB taxonomy): Bacteria > Bacteroidota > Bacteroidia > Flavobacteriales > Flavobacteriaceae > UBA3537. The sequence goes on from CBFHQL010000002.1 coordinate 50,304, forward strand.
ACTCACATCTGTAAGTGAAGCGAATTGATCGTTAAGTTGAATTCTTGCTTCGTTTCCGAATTTCTCATAACCAGAACTTGGCTTACCCATATAAATATAGCTCACAGGGTTTTTCTTATCTAGTTTTTCAACTTGATTAGCCACAGGTAGTGAGTTTTGTATTTTCAATGAATTTTCTCGCATGACGGTAGCCACCATGAAAAAGAATAATAACATAAATACAATATCTGGTAAAGAGGCCGTGGATATAGCAGGAAGTCCTCCGTCTTTTTTCTTTTTAAATTTTGACATTTTGTTTTCTTTTTAAATGATACCTACTGTACTTCTGAGAGTTTTTGTGGAAACTCTAACTTGATTTGATCAATCACTGCTTTGAGTTTCTCTTTGTTCCCAACAAAGCGTGCGTCTTTGTAATTTTTTTGCATTTCTACAAAGTTCATGTCTCTGAATCCTTTACTCGGACCTAGTTCAAGTGCACGTCTATTTCTTAGCACATTGTATGCTGCCACCAGTTCATTTTGTACAGAAATATAGGCCGCATAGGACGTTTCACGTTCATTTTTTAAAGAGATAATTGCCTTGTCTGGATTATCGGACGATGATGGGTCATTTTTGCCTTGGCAATAATCACAAGTTTTATCGCCATTGTTGTCCAAAAACTTTACAGCTTCAGCACGTAAATCGGCGATTTCCATGAGTTCGTCTTCAACAAGCAATTGATCTTTTCCATTGAGTAATACGGTAAAAATATTTTTCTGCTTGATGATAGGCGGATCAATTTCTTCCATAGGGGGAAGTTTTCGGTTGATGCCTGAATCTTTTTCAATGGTGGTGGTCACCAAGAAAAATATTAACAGTAAGAAGGCAATATCGGCCATAGAGCCGGCATTAACCTCGGGTGCAGATCGTTTGGCCATAATTCCTTATTTAAGCGTTTTTTTAACCCCAAAGACCAACATTGTCCCTGCTGCCACGATAGCAAGAGCATAGAACAAATACAATCCAGCACCTACAAGTTTAGATTGGCCTTCTGTAAGAATTGAGCCGTCTTTTAAGACCGTTTCTGTTCCAGAGGCAAATACAAAGTAGCATATCAGTGCAAGTAAAACAAAAGCGCCAATGGAAATTAAGGTGTTTTTTAAACCTGCTGCATTTGAAACTAAGTTGAGAACTGTAAAAGCTACTACAGCCAAAACCGCTATAGCCAAGATAAAATAGGCCACATACATATAGGTACTAACGCTTGATGCGCTTTCTCCTGCCTTAATCGCGTCATCTCCAGCGGAAATGATGGTGACCAAAAATATGATTGAAACAACTCCAACAACTGCAGCTATAATCTTTAATAATTTTTGTAAATCCATAATTATTTGATTTAGTATGAGTTAAGAAGTTTTATTTTTTGTTCTTTACCAAGATATCCATCAATGAGATAGAAGCATCTTCCATATTGTTTACGATGCTGTCAATTTTAGCAATGATATAGTTGTAGAAAATTTGTAGGATAATCGCTACAATAAGACCAAATACTGTAGTAAGGAGAGCGACTTTAATACCTCCAGCAACAAGTGATGGTTGCATATCTCCTGCAGCTTCAATTTTGTCAAAGGCCTGAATCATCCCAATTACTGTTCCCATGAACCCAAGCATTGGTGCTAGTGCGATAAATAGAGAAATCCAAGAAACATTCTTTTCTAACTGTCCCATTTGTACACCTCCGTAAGCAACAACTGCTTTTTCAGCTGCGTCCAAATCTTCGTTTGCACGATCAAGACCTTGATAGAAAATAGATGCGATAGGGCCTTTTGTATCTCTACACACCTCTTTTGCGGCTTCTACGCCACCAGAGTTAAGTGCTTCTTCTACATCTTCAATTAATTTTTTTGAGTTTGTGGTTGAAAGGTTCAAGAAAATGATTCTTTCAATAGCTATGGCTAATCCTAAAATTAAACATAATAAAACGATACCCATGAACCCAGGTCCACCTTCAATAAATCGCTTTTTTAATTCTTGATGAAATCCTAAAGATTCCACTTCTTCAGCAGCGGCATCGTCTTGTACAGGGCTTACAATTGTGGATACTGTGGTGTTCATGTTCGTGTATGTACTTGCGTTTACAGACCCGAATGCCATCGTTAAGGCGATAGCTAGAATTGGAAATAATTTTTTCATTGTTCTATTCTTAAAATTTATAAATGTTAGTGTTGTTTATAGGTTGCTAAAGATATAAAAAAAAATAGACTCCAAAAATAAAATTTAATTGTGATCAGGATTAAAACAACACTGACCATCTTTATGTTCTGACTCACAGTTACTTATACCAAAAGCTTAGCAGAGAGGAAGGGATTCGAACCCTCGATACGCTTTTGGCGTATACACACTTTCCAGGCGTGCGCCTTCGACCACTCGGCCACCTCTCTAATTTTCTTTTTTTTAAAAGAGCTAAAATAAATAAAAAATTGTTTACTTGTGAAAGGAAATCCCTCTTAATTTTCGGTTAATTCGCCACGTAATGAGGTTTCAAAAACCAATTGAAAAGTACTTCTGCTCATTTCTTCCCCAAGCATATACATCAATTTTGTAATGGCGGCCTCTGTGGTCATATCTTTGGCAGAAATAACCCCTAATTCGCGCATCTTCTTACTGGTTTCATAATGCCCCATATGTACCATTCCACCTGAACATTGAGTCACATTAACAATATAAATTCCATTTGAAATGGCTGTTTTTAATAATTCTAAAAACCAGCTTTCTGTGGTTGCATTTCCAGAGCCATAGGTTTCCAAAACCACCCCTTTGAGGTTTGGTATTTCTAAAATGGATTTCATCACAGACGATTGTATCCCTGGGAATAGCTTTATCAATACAACATTTGTATCAAGTGTTTTGTGAACTTTCAATTGCGCTTGAGTAAAATTTTTCAACAACAAATCATGCTGGACTTGAAGTTTTAGCCCTGATGTAACTAAAGGAGGAAAATTGTTAGACGCAAAGGCCTCAAAATGATCGGCATTAATTTTCGTGGTTCTGTTGCCACGGTACAATTTGTACTCAAAATACAACCCCACTTCTTTTAGTACTGGCGCATTGTTTTGATGTAAACTCGCCAATTGAATGGAAGTAATTAGGTTTTCTTTAGCATCGGTGCGCAAATCTCCTATAGGTAATTGCGATCCTGTGAAAATCACAGGTTTATTTAAATTTTCGAGCATAAAACTCAGTGCCGATGCCGAATAGCTCATGGTGTCGCTGCCATGAAGAACCACAAAGCCGTGGTAGTCCTCGTATTGTTGCTCTATGATGTTGGCCAATTGTATCCAATGCGAAGGGTTGATGTTAGAGGAATCTAAAGGGTGTTCAAACGAAGTGGTGTCTATAGCACAATTCAAAAGTTTCAGCTCAGGAATATTTTTTAGTATATGTTGAAAATCGAAAGCTTGTAGCGTTTCAGAAGCGGCATCTTTAATCATACCGATCGTACCTCCAGTGTAAATCAACAATATTTTTGGGCGCATGTTGTTAAATTTTAAAAATATCTTTTGAATTGGCAGTGGTAATCCGAGCTATTTGCGCTTTGCTTTTACCATAAATTAAAGAAAGTTTTTCCAAAACTTCTAATATGTAGGCACTTTCATTGCGTTTACCTCTGTAGGGAACTGGGGCCAAATAGGGCGCATCGGTCTCCAAAACAATATGTTTTAAATCAATTTGTGATAAAAATTGATCTATTTTTCCATTTTTAAAGGTAACAACACCCCCAATACCAAGTTTCATATTGTACGAAATGGCGCGGTGGGCTTGCTCAATTGTTCCTGTAAAACAGTGAAAGATACCGAATAAATCCTCTGATTTTTCTTCTTCCAAAACTTCAAATACTTCATCAAATGCGTCTCTACAATGAATCACAATAGGAAGTTGATAATATTTAGCCCATTGAATTTGAATTCGAAAAGCGTCTTGTTGATTTTTCAACGTTGATTTGTCCCAATACAAATCAATTCCAATTTCTCCTACCGCCACAAATTTTCGTTGCGCCAAAGCTGTTTTTACATAATCCAACTCTTTTTTGTAGTCTTCTTTTACATGTGTTGGATGAAGTCCCATCATCAAAAATACATGTTCTGGATATTTACGCTCCAAAGCATACATGGCTGCTGTATATGTTGAATCTATTGCAGGAACAAAAAAACGAGAAACTCCTGCTTTGAGTGCCCTGGACATCATTTCGTCTTGATCTTTCTCAAAGGCCTCGCTGTACAGGTGTGTATGTGTATCCGTGATGATCATGTTACAAAAGTACTATTTTGTATAGTATATTTGTTTAAAAATTAATGTCTTGACAAATAAAACCTCTTTGATGCAGTTTTTGACTGACCATCATTTTCATAAAGTTAAACTTCATTTTATTCCCAGCAATCATTACAAAGTGATTGCCAAAATAAATGGCGTAAAAGGAAATTTTATTTTGGATACAGGGGCTTCTACAACTTTCGTTTCCAAAGATTTAAAAGAAAAATTCAAACTTGATTATGAAGCATCGAAAATAAAAGCTAGTGGTGCTGGTCCTGAGCAAATTGATGCGTTTGTTTCACACAAAAATCAACTGAAATTTGGACAGTGGTGCTTGGAAAAATGTACCATTGCGTTGATTGATTTGAATCCCATAAATACGGCCTTTATTGCGGCAAATCTAGCTACAGTTGATGGGATTATTGGGGCAGATGTTCTGAAGAAAGGCAAAGCTATTATTGATTACAATAAAAACTACCTGTATTTAAAATAAAAAATCCCGCAAACAGCGGGATTTTCGTTACTATTTAAAAAGAATTTAATCTTGTACTTGAAAAGTAATGGGCAAAGAGTAAGGTACAATTACTGGCTTTCCTCTTTGGCGTCCAGGTTTCATTTTGGGCAACATATTGATTACTCGTGCCGCCTCTTTTTCTAACCTTGGGTGTGGCGCTCTAGAACGTACTCCTGTGACATTACCGTTCTTGTCAATTTTGAAAATAACGCTGATACGCTGTCTTCCAGAAAGTCCTAAATCTCCAGCTAAATCTGTATTGAATTTTCGCCGAACGAATTTGGCAATTTTTTCCGACATACATTTACGTTTGTCGGCATTGGATCCACGTTCGCAACCAGGGTACTCGGGTACGTTTTCAATCACGGCGAAGGGCACCTCAACATCTTCGATGACTTCCTCTACTTCTACGTCTTCAACTTCCATGATTTCTTCTTCCTGATCGGTTTCTGTAGATTCAATAACTGTTTCTTCTACTTCTTCCTCGTCTTCAACCACTTCAATCACTTCTGGAGCGGCTGGTGGCGGTGGTGGCGGTGGCGGTGGGATGACTTGTTCAATAATCGGAATTTCTTCATCAAGTTCATCGTCTAGATTAAGTTTGCCAATGTCAATGTTGGATTTATCGTACGTCTTATAATTGAGCGTCGAGTATGTTAAAAATAACATCAATGCCAATCCAACAGCGAAATAGATTGATCCATTTCTGCTGACGTCTGCTTTTGGGTTTTTCTTTGATTCCATTGTGTTTTTGTTATTGGGGGGTTAAATTAATTAAAAAAAATAAAACTACATAAGTGTTTGAAGTTTTTTAACAAGTGTTTGTTTTTTCCAGCTTATTAAAAAAGTCATAACCAAAATACCAAGTGTATTTGCAAGGATGTCCAACGTATCGGTAACTCTTGCGTTTGGCGTAACACCTTGTAAAAGCTCAAGGATTATGCCAAAAATAAAGGCAAAAAGAGCTGCGTACCAAATGCTCTTGTTTATATTCTGAACTTGAAAAGACAAAAAAACAAGTAAACAAAGCACTGCATAGGCCATAAAATGAACAATTTTGTCTTGGAATTGGATATTAATTATAGCATCATGATTGATGCGCACCAAACTTGCAAGAGCTAAAGTTAGCGAATAGCCAACTGAAAGGATATGAATCCAATGTTTTTTAAGCACCAATCAACGCTTTGTAATCATCTGCAGACATCAACGTATCGAGGTCTGAAATATCATTGCATTTAAGCTTAATCATCCATCCAGCGCCGTATGGATCGTCATTCACTTTTTCTGGCTCATCTTCTAACGATTCATTGAATTCTATGATTTCTCCAGCTACAGGAAGAAACAAATCAGACACGGTTTTCACGGCTTCTACAGTCCCAAAAACTTCCTCAGCGTCTAATGTTTCGTCCAAAGTATCGACTTCTACATAGACAATGTCTCCAAGTTCGCTTTGTGCAAAATCAGTAATACCGATGGTGAGTATATCGCCCTCTGCACGAACCCACTCATGATCTTTGGTGTATTTTAATTCTTCAGGATTATTCATTGTATCATTAATTATTTTTTAGTGTTAGTTTCCAAAATTGTAGCGCAACGTAAATCCAGACCTAATGGTTGTTTGCGGGAAGGCTGTTGATATGGCGTATTCAGAAAATGCATAATCAAAATAAAATATAGCGGTCAAGTTTTTGCTAAAGGCATAATCCGCAGCATATTTTAAGCTCCAAATGGTTTGACCCGCACTCACTTGATTGTTGTCTAAATCCAAATATCTTATAATGGTTTTGTTGTTTCTAATGGATAAATCCGCTTTCATATTCAAATCACTTTTAATGATTCTTCTCGGTCCAGCTAATTTTGATCGAATTCTTAAATCTTTAATGCGATAACCGAGTCCAAAGATGTATTCAAATCCTTGAATTTCCGTCAATAAATTATTGTCAAAACTAATGGATAAACTTCGGTCTTTTTTTATTTCTGTTGATAATTTTACAGAATTTTTCATCTCAAAATCGACTTTGATCAGCGGACTGAACTGCTCTACCAAATTGACATTACTGAACAATGTTTTGGCCTTAAAATTACCCGACTGATCCAATACATTTGGGTTTTGTGAAGCGTAATCCAAATTTGGATCTGCTGCCTTATAATCCAAATTTGTTCGGAATTGATTTATGGTGTAAGAAGCTCTGTAACCATGAGTGATTGAAAAGCGTCTAAAGTGTTTTTTGAACCATTTATTCTTCATGAATCCAGTATACTTCAGCGTCCAATTGGGGATTGGAACATCTCGAAATGCATCTAAACTTATTTTATTTGCTTTTTTGCCAGAGTAGGCCGATAAGAAAGCAGGCAACAACACCGATTGACTGTTTTTCCCAAACCCTAAAGGATATCCCTCTGCGTCTGTTGCATAGCCAGTATTGCCATAAAACTGTTGTGCCAAACGGTTTGCAATTTCCAATCGATTTGTTTTAAAATCTTCAAAAGGTGCAGATCGAACTTCATCACTTTTGCTGAAAGCTGTTCGAATCAATGAAGTGGATATATTAAAATTCCCAAAGGTGTTTTGAATCAAAGAATTGTAGGTATTACTCAACCCATCTCCACTGGTGTCGGTCGTATTAAAATTTTCTGTGAAGTTTGTCGCATAGGTTTTGCCTCCTGTAAAATCAATTTTCAAATCTGGAATTGGTTCCGTATTGATGGCGTAATCTAAATTTTCGTTATGGGTTTCCGAATATTGTTGATTGAACTGGTCAAACGTTGTGAGCCATCCGTTTTGGGCCGCAATTTGACGAACATCGCGTTGGCTTCCCATAGTGTAGCCCAGCGTAGGTTTCATAGTACCAATAAATCCTGGTGTTGGTAAATACCCTGGCAAGAATGAACTGTTGCTCTCAGCATAATTAACTTGCATTCTGTTGATACTGGTCAGCAATCCTACACCAAAGTCTTTCAGATTAAACTTTTTATTAGTCCCTCTATTTCTAGATGAATTGGAATTGCCTTGAACTCGAGAAGGTCTTCTCGATTTCGATTTTTTTACACCCAAATAACGGTACAGCTTTCGCATGTCAAAAGAAGTGTTTAGGTTGTGTTGGTTGGCATTTGAAATCGAATTCCCTAAGTCATAAGTTTGCCCATTGACGTTGAGTTGACCAAAAAGATCTGAACCTTTGGTCCAAAGAAAATCTCCAGTGTAAGAATAATTTGCTGTTAAGAAACTAAGGGTTGGAATTTTATCAAGGGGTAATTTATAATTTATCCCTAACTGTTGCGAATGACGGTTTGGGTCTCCAAAATCAAAGAAGCGGTCCCAAACCCCTAATGTAGGATCTTGATCTCCGTTTAGATCATCGTCAATAAAATAATTGCGTACAATATGATTGTTCGACGAAGTAAAGTTAAGACTCAGTCCTTTTGTGAGTTGGTAATTCAAGGTGTATTGCAAATCAAAGGTGTAGTTTCGACGAATCAACTCATCAACGGTAATGTTGTTTGCACCCAAATCTGCATCTCTAAATTTTTGGCTATTAAACTGGCGAATGATATCAGAATTAATCGTTAAGCTAGAGGGCAATAAATTAAGATTGAAATCTTTGATAATTTTCCAATATTTCCCTCTGAATAAAGAATCATTTTTCTTGAAAGGTTCGAAGTTTAGGGGCTGAAAGCTATAGGTATAATTGGCGCCAACGCGTACATTTTGATCCAAAGAGTTTTCAATTTCAAAATCTCTATGTTTCATTTCATTGTACGAATAATTAAGTGTCAAATTTTCAACATCATAAACTCTAGGTTTGGCATCACCAGTTCGTTGTTTTTTAACCCCAATAAAATTGATACTTTTCCGCTTGGTATAATCCTCAGATTGCATCCGAATTCGATCGCGTTCTTCATTAGATTCTGCGGCATCTAATCGGTTCTGAAGTTTTAAATCTTTGTATTGTTGATCGTATTCTGGTGTGATTAATGTTTCACTTTGCCCATAATTGAATGGAATTTGTAAGCCCCATTTTTTAGGTAACAATTGCCCAACATTCATGTTGGTTACAAAGTCGTATTGCTTTAAATCCTCACGGCTACGTTCATTAGGGCCTTGGTCTATGTTGCCAAATCCTGTAGTGCTGCGCTTAGCAGTGGCGTTAACATTCATAAAATCGGCAATATTGGTGTCCATACTCATTATGGCTGCCCAACCGCCTTCATTATCCATATCAGCAATGCGCAATTCATTGAACCATACTTCTGCGCATTGGTTTGTGGAGCCAATATTTTTAATCCCTACCATAAGCGAACGGATATCTCCAAAGTTTGGATTCCCTTTTATGGCAATACGTTGTTCAAACGGGGCTTCCGTTTGCGTGGAATTTATATCTAAAGAAAATGGAGAAAATTCACCTACAGGGGTTTCCTGTAGTACGCCATCTATGACGTTGTAAAACGTAGGGTCCGGATTAGTTAATGTCCCCTGACTTATCCCCAATGCTTTTATTTTTTCTAACAGTTCTAACGAAATATTGAGCTCATTGTATTCTGGCCAAACTTCAGAAGCAGAGGCACCAGTTGCACCCGATGATTTTCTTAATGGTAATTCTAATTGATAATAGTTTTGTGTAAAATCATTCCCCATACGTACAAATGCAACTAATTTGCCTTGTTCAAAACTGTCTGCTTCTCCATCTTCTGCGTGGATAAACATTTTCAACTTTTTGTATTGACGCATGTCTACGTTAATGTTTTTGAACACTGCTCTCGAGTCTCTACGCTCCAAATCGCAAACATCCACCACAAGTGATTGCTCATTCTGACGTACAATGGTGTTGTTATTATTCAATTGTTCTCGCTGAACATTTGGCGGAGAAACATAACTTCCGTCATTCTCTTGAATCCCTACAATACCTACACTAAAATCAGTAGGTTCCAATAATGTAGCAGCATCAGAATCTCCATCCAAAGATTGTAAGAATCGCCTCCAATCGCTACGAACTAAATCAAAAGTTCCAAACCTCAACACTGTAGTTTCTGTAAAATCTTTTAAATATAATCTTGTAAAGCGGACCGATCTAAAATCCGATATTCCTCCAACAGCATTTGTGAATTCTGTTAGCGGAATTCTAAATTGATACCAGTTTATATTTCCTGATTGTGATCCATTTGGGAGCGTAATACTTGTAATCGATTTTCGATCTACTATGTATGGACTGTTGGGATTATTTAAAGCCGCAGAGGTAATGTCTATTTCGTACTCAAAATAACTATCAATGGTATTCATTGTGTTATCTCTATTGATGTCTTCTACATCGGGTTGTGTTGTAGATCCTCTATTTGTATCTGTAAAAACATCGGGGGAATTGCCTTCAAGTCCATTATAACGTTTGTATCGGTCAAAAATGTCTCCGCTTGTATTTAGGTAATACGTATAGTTGTCATTTGCAGGATCGGCAAGGTTAGAAAATGCTGAAAATCGTGCATCTGTGGTGTTTTTTTCTTCTAAATCATCATAACCATCCAGACCGACGTCTTGATTGGTACGTTCTTGACCTTGGGTAGAAAACGCATAAATTAATGATTGATTTTGAGGGGTTACAGTCCCCCATGTTGATGGAGGTAACAAACTTACATTTCCATCACTTGGCAGTCCGTTTTCGTATTGTTTTTTTCCATCCTTTATGACATCTTCTGAAATATTCCCAAGATTAAGAATCAATTTTCCTCCAGGATTTGTTGGATTATTCAAAAAAGGATCCATTAACCAAAACTCTACATACTCTACATTGGCTTGTTCAAAATCCGTAGAAGTCAACTGTCGTGAAATTCCAGCCCAACTATTTTGAGGATTATCCAGAATACCATCTTCAGCACCTTGTTGGTAGTTATAAGGTCCCCGTTCGGTTGGACGATACACTAAGTCCAAAGAATTAATCACAGTATATTGTCCAGTAACCAGATCGATCTCAGGAAATAATTCATCTATAAAAATACGACGGGTGTATAGATCCGAAATATCGTCGTCGGTGACTTCTCCTGGTCGTTGCGAACTGTAGAAAATAGGATCAACAGTATACCAGTTTAAAAGCGCTCTATCAAATCCGTTTTGATAACCATTATCATCCTCATTCCCTTGTGCATAAACACGGCCAAGACCTTTTGGTCTACTGGATAAAAACCAGGATTGAGGCGCAAGTAAACTTATGCCATTTTGAGTACCTTCAAAATCGTCGATATACGAGGTGACTTCATTGTTGAAATCTGTTCCTTTTGGTGCACCTGGCTTCAAATATGCAAATTCTCCACGAACAGATAGATTAGATGTTGCATCCGTATCAATGTTGGGAAGTTTGTTGGCCATTCGCGTCAAGAAAGGAACTTCTGTGGAATAATTCCCATTGAATCCCATAATTGTGTTGTTGATGGGCTCTGTTCCATAGTTTGCTTTCTGTGTGATTGGGCGTTCATTCAAGTTAAGCAAGGTAGCCCCTAAAACAAAATTTTCATTAAATTGATGTTCTACATTAAACCCTGTAAAACGCTTAGTTTGTTGCCCAAAAACAGAGTTGTTTTCAACAGAGACTTGAATCGGTGTGTTAGACGATTGTAGCGATGGATCTAATATTTGAACGGTCCCAATTTGATAATTAACCGTATAATCGACCCCTTCTACTAGTACACGACCACCTGCCGTTACTTTTACAGAACCTCTTGGTACATTGAATGCCCCAATTGGAATTCCTGACCCTCCTGTTGATTTGTAACGTCCACGGATTTGGAATTTGTTTTTTTCACTATCCTGTAACGCTGCGGTTTTTGTTTCCGTGTAAAGAGATTTATAAACATATTTAATCTGATTGGCATTGTACGCACCAGGTGTTGCTTCATCAGATTGATAATTCTCTGATGGGTCTAACCTTAAAGTTTCAAATAAATAGGATCCGAATGGCTCTGCCTTGGTGAAAATAATTTTTCCGTTTTGAGGAATCACGGTAATACCAGGAACAAAATCAAAAAAACCGTCCCCTTTATTTTGAGGATCATTATTAAAATTTAATCTATCGAAATTAAAAAGTCGTATCAGGGGCGTTTCATTTATTGGATCCTCATTGCCCACAGGCGTAGGAAATGGTGTACCACTAACTGGGGAAATAAAGTTTAACGAAGAGGTTTCGTTGTAGAAAATATTCAGTCTAAAATCTTCCTGTGATAATTGATAAGCACCAGTATCATAAACATTTTTCATCATCAAATCCCAAATAGGAAGGTCAACATTTGTGACCGCACTTTTGAGCATTTTTAGAACAAGACTTTGATTGTTTACCACTTGATTTCCAGTGTTTGGGTCGGTGTTTACGTCTGTAGCATTCAAGCCATCATTTGCAAACTCTCCAACTTGATAGACTTCTCCACCAACAGTAAACTGAAAGGCAACAGCCAAAACTTCATCATTTTGAAGACGTTGATTAAGAGATATGTACCCTAATTGCGTATTGACCGTGTACTCATTGCCTTCGATGAGCTTTCTTGCATTTTCTAGTTTTCCATAGTCGAATCCTTCATTCACGCCTGCAGGAAGAAATCCAGATTGTGCCGTTGCAATATCTCGTACAGCATCCGTAAGTTGTGATCCTGGTCCGCCAATATTCGTAGGGTCAAAATCATTATTTGCATTGTTTGGATAGGCATTTGGTCCTACGTTGACAAATCCAGTTGGCGGTATTGCCAAACCAATTCTTGAAGATTCTCCCAAATCTTGTAAGGCCAATATATTACGCACATTTTGCGTTTGATTTGTTCTGTTGGTAACCCAAACCTCTATTCTTGTAATTTGAACCTGTGAGTTTATAAAAGGATAATTTGCAAGAGCTTCGTCGTAATGATCTCTAAAATATTGAGCCAAGAAAAAGTGTCTGTTTTCATCATAATCCAACCCAAAAAAATCAAACTCTTGTAGCGTTCCACCACCTTGTGCAACGATGCTTCGTGTTTCGGATTGTTGTTCAGAAAAGACCCCTGTAATTGTTGTTTTACCAAACTGTAACTGTGCTTTTACTCCAAACAGGCTTTGTGCACCTCTTATCAAAGAACTGTTGAGCGGCATACTAACATTCCCAACTTCTAATTTTTTTAGAATCGTGTCATCGTCTCCGCTATAATTTTTAAACCCTTGGGTTTTATCTTTCAAATCTTTGGCCTTACCTAGCCCTTTACCTATGGTTTCATTTTTAGAAATTTCCTCCATAGCTGCAGCCGTGGGATCGAATTCTAGTTTAATTAAATTTTGAAAATCAAAGGTTGATTGCGTGTCATAATTGGCATTGACCTGTAAGCGCGTTCCCACCTTACCCATCATACTTAAACTAATACGCTGATCAAAATCAAAAGTAAAATTGCTTTGATTTCTTGGTGAAAATGCTGGATTTTCTTGTTTTGTATACATCACACCAAGATCCATTTCTACAGAACCTTGAGGCACAACTGATATGACATTCCCGCCAAAAATTGTTTCAAAGAACTTTGAATTGACATACAAATCAGGAATTAAGTTTTTCTTAGCGTCTTCTGCACCTTCTTTTTTACCATCAAAAGCATCCAACTTTTCTTTGTAGTAATTCTTTAAATTTTCTTTTTGAACCAATGCCTGAAATTCTTTAGGGGTAAGAATTACAGGATGTTTTATGTTAAAATCACCAACTTTTGAAGTATAATAATAACGATCAGTAATCGGGTCATAAGTGTACTGATTCACAATACTGCTTGGGTCTGGTGCGTTGATATCGCTAAACGAAAATGTTGTTGATGTAGAATCGCGAACTGTTGGAGTTTGTTGCGCCCACAATATGGAACTGAAACTGAAGAATAACGCAACAGCACAGTATTTAAAATTTATTTTTGGGCTAAAAATTTTCAATCGTTTTTATAAATTTTTTAGGGCTTCTTTGATGATTAGTTCTACAGATGCGTCAGGGTGTTGTGTCAAAATTTTTCCAACCACTCTTTCAGATTGTTTCTTGACAAATCCTAAAACCTCTAAAGCAGATAACGCTTCATCTTTGTTTGTATTGCTTGATAGGGCAACTGTTTCGTCAATATCATAAATTTTAAGTACTTTATCTCTAAGGTCTATGATGACGCGCTGTGCTGTTTTTAGGCCAATTCCCTTGACGGACTGTATCAGCGCAACGTCTTCTGATGCGATGCCCTCACGTACTTGCTTTGGGGTCAATGAAGACAACATTGTACGTGCCGTATTGGTGCCTATCCCACTTACTGAGATCAAAAGTTTAAAAATTTCTCGCTCAGCCGATGTTGCAAAGCCATACAACTGTTGAGCATCTTCCTTGACTTGAAAATAAGTAAGTAATTTAATGTGCTCATCATCAGATAACTGTGAAAAAGTGTGTAACGAAATATGAATAAAATATCCTACACCATTACAATCGACAACAACATGTGTTGGTGATTTTTCTACTAACTTTCCACTTATGTGCGTAATCATGCTTTAAAACTTAGATTTTCAAATGTACTAAAATTATAGTATTTTCTAAGAAGAAAATATATGGCCTTAAAATTACTTCTTTTCTTTTTGCTGCGCATCAATCACAGCAACGGCTGTCATGTTGACAATTTCATCAACACTAGCCCCAAATTGAATGATATGAACTGGTTTTCGTAAGCCCATCATTATAGGCCCAATAGACTCTGCATTATTGAGTTCTTTTAGCATTTTATAGGTGATATTTGCCGATTCTAAATTTGGAAAAATAAGTGCATTCACTTTTTTATTCGCCAATTTAGAAAATGGGAAATTGGCTCTAAGCATCTCGCTGTTGAGTGCAAAATCTGTTTGAAGCTCTCCATCAACGGACAAGTCGGGATGTCTACGGTGCAAATACGAAACGGCCTCACGTACTTTTGTTGCTGTTTGATCTTTGGACGACCCAAAGTTAGAATAAGAAAGCATAGCCATTACAGGAGTAATCCCAAACATTTTCATGACGCCAGAAGTCATTTGAGTGATTTTAATCAAATCGTGAGCTGTAGGATTAATATTGATGGCTGTATCACTCAAAAACATTGGTCCGCGTCGTGTAATCATAACATTTGTTGTTGCTATTCTTGTCGATCCTGGTGCTAGACCAATCAAATCAAGCATCGGCTTTACAATAGATGGATAACTTCTAGAATACCCTGTAATCAAAGCATCGGCATCACCTTCATTGACCATCATGGCAGCGTAATAATTTCGTTCACGCATAAGTTTTTGAGCAGATAAAAGCGTTTGCCCATGACGTTCTTGTTGTTTCCAAAACACCTCCCCATACTTGTTCTTTTGTTCTATATGATCCTCATCTTTTGGATCAATAATAGGTACATCTGCATCAAATTCGAGTTCCTCTTTTAGGCGTTCTATTTGCTTTTTATTTCCTAATAAAATTGGGTGTGCTATGCCTTCTTCAAAAACAATTTGTGCCGCTTTTAAAACATCCAACTGATCTGCTTCGGCAAATACAACGCGCTTAGGATTTAATCGCGCTCGATTGAACAGCAAACGCACGATTTTATTATCAGCATTCATTCGGTCCAATAATGTTTCCTCATATTTTTCCCAATCTGAAATAGGAAACTGTGCTACCCCACTGTCCATTGCGGCTTTGGCTACAGCAGGCGGAATTTTGGCAATTAATCTAGGATCAAAAGGTTTTGGAATGATGTAATCATTACCAAAAGCTAGGCGCATTTCGCCATAAGCGATATTGACTTGTTCGGGAACGGGCTCTTTGGCAAGTTCTGCAAGTGCAACAACTGCTGCTTTTTTCATGGCTTCATTAATGGTGGTTGCCCGAACATCTAACGCGCCGCGGAATATGAAAGGAAACCCTAATACATTATTGACTTGATTAGGATTGTCACTTCTACCCGTTGCCATGATAATGTCATCTCTTGTTTTTATAGCCAAATCGTAAGTGATTTCTGGATCCGGATTAGCCATTGCAAATACAATTGGGTTTTTGGCCATGGAATTCAACATTTCAGGCGAGACAATATTTGCCGTGGAAAGCCCTATAAATACATCAGCTTGGTGCATGGCATCCTCTAAAGTATCTATTTTTTTTGCAGTTGCAAATTCTGCTTTTTGTGAAGTCAGCGAAGGGCGGTCTTGACGAATAACCCCTTTACTGTCGAGCATAACTATGTTTTCGCGCTTGGCGCCAAAAGACATATAAAGTCGAGTACAAGAAATGGCGGCGGCACCAGCCCCACTTACCACAATTTGTACGTCTTCAATTTTTTTCTCGGCCAATTCTAGTGCGTTGATAAGAGCTGCTGCTGAAATAATAGCGGTGCCATGTTGGTCATCGTGCATGACCGGAATATTTAGTTCTTCTTTTAGACGTCTTTCGATCTCAAAGGCCTCTGGTGCTTTTATGTCTTCAAGATTTATTCCGCCAAAAGTAGGTGCAATATTTTTGACTGTATTGATAAACTCGTCGATATTTTCTGTGTCAACTTCAATGTCAAAAACATCAATATCTGCGAAAATTTTGAATAGAAGCCCTTTTCCTTCCATAACGGGTTTTGAAGCTTCTGGACCAATATTCCCAAGACCCAAAACTGCTGTCCCATTAGAAATAACCGCCACTAAATTACCTTTAGAGGTGTATTTATATACATCAGATGGGGTCTTTTCAATCTCTAAACATGGTGCTGCAACGCCTGGTGAATAGGCCAAAGATAAATCACGTTGGGTGGCATATTTTTTAGTTGGAACAACTTGAATTTTTCCTGGATTTGGTTTAGCATGATACGCTAAAGCTTCTAAATCGTGTCTTGTTCGTTTTGCCATAAAGTTGGTTGTTGTTTAAGGATACAAAGTTAGTAGTATCCTTGTAATGAGAAAATTTTTGTTTAATCTTTTAAAAACTTAATATTTCGGGTTAATCCTGTGTATTTTGTTCGTTTGACTGCAGATTTTTTAAATACTTTATTGAAGGTTTCTTGTGTGATTTCTTCCCAATCCTTTTTGGTCATAGAAAGGAGTTCTGGTTTTGGATTAAACAGTGGTTCGCTATGTTGTTTTGAAAAACGATTCCACGGACAAACATCTTGACATACATCACAACCAAACATCCAGTTGTCAAATTTGCCTTTCATATCGGTTGGTATATTTTCTTTCAATTCGATGGTAAAATATGAAATGCATTTACTACCGTCCACGCTGTAAGGTTCTGTAATGGCTTCTGTTGGACAGGCATCTATACAAGCTGTGCATGTACCGCAGTGATCCGTTACAGCATGATCAGGTTCTAACTCCAAATCGATAATGAGTTCTGCAAGAAAATAAAAGGACCCTGCTTTTTGTGTAAGTAAATTACTGTGTTTACCAACCCAACCTAATCCAGATTTTTTAGCCCATGCTTTTTCCAAAATGGGCGCAGAGTCTACAAAAGCACGGCCATACACATCTCCTATTTCTTCTTTAATAAATTCTAGAAGTTGATTCAACTTATCTTTTATAACATAATGATAATCAATGCCATAGGCGTATTTACTGATCTTTGGTGCTTTAGGGTCTTGTTGAAGATTTTCATTGAAGTAATTGTACGTTAGAGAAACAACACTTTTTGCCCCTTCGACAAGTAATGTTGGATCCAAACGCTTATCGAAGTGATTTTCCATATAGTGCATTTTTCCATGCTTATTTTGGTTTAACCAATTTTCCAAGCGAGAGGCCTCTTCTTCCAAAAATTTTGCTTTACTAATGCCGCAAGATAAAAAACCGAGGCGTTTGGCTTCGGTTTTAATACGTGTAGCATAGTGTGCCGTTTTTGACATGCTCTAAAATAATCCTGTTTGAATATCTCCTTTTTTGCGGCCAAGATGGGCGTATGCTAGTTCTGTGACTTCTCTACCTCTTGGAGTACGCATAATAAATCCTTGCTGAATAAGGAATGGTTCGTAAACTTCTTCAATGGTTTCTGGACTTTCACTTACAGCAGTAGCTATGGTAGTGATTCCAACTGGACCACCTTTAAATTTATCAATAATGGTAGTTAAAATTTTATTATCCATTTCGTCCAAACCATGCGCATCGACATTGAGCGCTTTCAGACTAAATTTGGCGATTTCTATATCAATTTTTCCGTTGCCTTTTATTTGCGCAAAATCACGAACACGTCTAAGTAATGCATTAGCTATTCGAGGTGTCCCTCGACTTCGCCCAGCAATTTCGATGGCTGCTTCAAAGCTAATTGGGACATTCAATATTTGAGCGCTACGCTGAAGTATGGTTGAAAGCAGCTCTGTAGAATAATATTCCAAACGACTGCTGATGCCAAAACGAGCGCGCATAGGTGCAGTAAGTAGTCCCGAACGCGTGGTTGCTCCTACCAAAGTAAAAGGATTCAAATTGATCTGAACTGTGCGTGCATTGGGGCCAGATTCAATCATAATATCAATTTTGTAATCCTCCATAGCTGAGTACAAATACTCTTCTACAATAGGACTCAAACGGTGAATTTCATCAATAAACAAAACATCACGATCTTCTAAATTGGTGAGTAGCCCCGCTAAGTCGCCGGGCTTATCTAAAACAGGCCCTGAGGTGACTTTTATTCCTACGCCAAGTTCATTGGCCAAAATGTGTGCTAGGGTTGTTTTCCCCAATCCTGGAGGACCATGAAAAAGGGTGTGGTCTAAGGCTTCATCACGTTCTACAGCCGCCTTTACAAAGATTTGTAAATTCTCAAGAACTTGGTCTTGTCCAGAAAAGTCATCAAATGTAAGTGGTCTTAATGCCTTTTCAATGTCGTGTTCTTCTGAAGAAAAGTTATCGCCTGTTGGATCAAGGTGTTGATTCATAATAACAAATATAAGAAAAAGCCCTTCTCGTTTGAGAAAGGCTTTCTAAATATATTATGAAGTAACTAACAGTTAATGTTGTAACTCTTCTTCTCCGTCTTTTAGAGGAATATTTTGTGGTACAAAATCTTCGTCATGACCTGGTTTGCTATAATCGTATGCCCAACGGTGAACATGTGGGATTTCTCCTGGCCAGTTTCCATGCATATGTTCTACAGGCGCGGTCCATTCTAAAGTATTGGAACGCCATGGGTTTTGTTCTGTTTTCTTTCCATAGAACATGCTGTGGATAAAATTGTAAAGGAATACCAATTGAACAAGTCCTGCAACGAGTGCGAAAATTGTGATGAGTATCTGTACATTTTGAGTATCATCAAAAAGTGGGAAGTTACTGTTGGTATAATAACGTCTTGGAAGTCCTGCCATTCCTATAAAATGCATTGGGAAAAACACTCCATAAGCACAAACTGCAGTCACCCAAAAGTGGATGTATCCTAGATTTTTGTTAAGCATACGCCCAAACATTTTTGGGAACCAATGGTATACTCCTGCAAACAGTCCATAAAGTGCAGATATCCCCATTACTAAGTGGAAATGTGCGACTACAAAATAAGTATCGTGTACATTGATATCCAAAGCACTATCCCCAAGAATAATCCCTGTAAGTCCACCTGTAATGAAAGTTGATACCAAACCAATTGAAAACAACATGGCTGGATTCAATTGAAGGTTTCCTTTCCATAATGTTGTGATGTAATTAAATGCTTTGACTGCCGATGGAATTGCAATAAGCAATGTTGTAAATGTAAACACCGATCCTAAAAATGGATTCATCCCTGAGATAAACATATGGTGTCCCCAAACAATAGTTGACAAAAATGCAATTGCTATGATTGATGCCACCATGGCTCTGTAACCAAAAATGGGTTTACGTGCATTAGTTGCAATCACTTCCGACGTAATTCCCAGTGCGGGAAGAAGTACGATATACACTTCAGGGTGTCCTAAAAACCAAAACAAATGTTCAAACAATACTGGCGAACCGCCTTGATAGTGTAATACCTCGCCTTGAATAAAAATATCTGAAAGGAAAAAAGAAGTTCCAAAACTTCTGTCCATAATAAGCAATAGTGCCGCCGATAAAAGAACAGGGAAAGACACCACGCCAATAACTGCAGTAATAAAGAACGCCCAAATCGTGAGTGGCAATCTTGTCATGGACATTCCTTTAGTTCTAAGGTTTAATACCGTTACAATGTAGTTCAATGAACCAAGAAGAGAGGAAGCAATAAAAATGGCCATAGAAACGAGCCATAGCGTCATTCCTGCACCCGATCCGCCTTGTGCTAATGGAAGTGCACTTAGTGGTGGATATATGGTCCATCCTGCTGCGGCTGGTCCAGCTTCAACAAATAATGAAATTACCATTATCACGCTTGATAAGAAGAAAAGCCAGTAAGATATCATATTTAGAAATCCTGAAGCCATATCTCTTGCACCAATTTGCAATGGAATTAAAAGGTTACTAAAAGTTCCACTCAATCCTGCAGTAAGCACGAAAAACACCATGATGGTTCCATGAATTGTTACCAGTGCCAAATAAATATCGGCATCCATAACACCTCCCGGCGCCCATTTGCCTAACAATGCTTCAAATATTACATTGGGTTTTTCTGGCCAAGCAATTTGCATGCGCATTAGTAAAGACATCAAAATTCCAACAATCCCCATAATGATTCCCGTGATCAAGTATTGCTTCGCAATCATTTTGTGATCTTGACTGAAAATATACTTCGTCACAAAGGTTTCTTTGTGGTGGTGTCCGTGATCGTCTTCGTGTGTATGGGTATCTACATGTGCTGACATAATCTTGTGGTGTTGCTTATTAGTATGTTAGTTTTGAACTAATGAGTTTTTAAATTGTTTTTGCTCGTTGATCCATTCATTGTATTCTTCTTCTGTTTCCACAATGATTTTCATTTGCATATTGTAATGAGACTTTCCGCAAATTTTATTACAAAGCAATAAGTAATCAAATTCATAACGGTCAAGTGGTTCTTCGCCTTGGGCTTGAAGCTTCTTACTGTTTTCGTTTCGAATTTTATTGATGTTTCTTACTTTTTCATAAATCTCTGGATTCAATCGCATTTCTGCAGTTGTTACTGTTGGTGTAAAAGAAAACTGCGTAATCATTCCTGGAACACAATTCATTTGTGCTCTAAAGTGTGGCATATATGCAGAATGCAGAACGTCTTGAGAACGCATTTTGAATAATACTGGGCGACCTACAGGAAGGTGAAGCTCTGTTGTAATGATATCATCTTGAGCATTAGGATCGGACTCATCTAATCCCAAAATATTGGCCTTGTCTAAATCAATCAAACGGACATTTGCTTTTCCTAGAACATTGTCTTCTCCAGCATAACGTGCTTTCCAATTGAACTGCTGCGCATAGAGCTCAACCACAAGTGGATCGTCGTCTTCATTGATGTTCATGATGTCGTTCCAAGTGAATAATCCATACATGATTAATCCCGCTAGAACAATGACGGGGATGATGGTCCAAATGAACTCTAGCTTATCATTGTCCGCATAAAAAAGTGCTTTTCGTCCTTTTTCACCTTTGTATTTAAACGCAAAATAATGCAATAAAAACTGTGTAATTGTTTGTACAATAAATATGACGACCATAGAAATGATCATCAATCGGTCGATTTCAGGGCCATGTTCTGAAGCAGAATTGGATACTAGAGGCAAATCACCCCACAGTGCAAATGATATTATTGTAATGAGGTAAATAAATCCTAAAAATGCCAACATAAGGTAGCCATTTACAGAATTGTCGTCATCATTAGCAATTTGTGAAGTGTCACGATTTGTTTGTGCTAAATCAAATATTTTGACCATTTGCCAAATCGCGATGGTGATTCCTAATAAAATTAATATTGTTAATAAGCCAGTCATTGTACTATACTATCTTTTAAAATTAATAATGAAACTGTTCGCTTTCCTTTATAAATGGATTGCCTTTTGGCAATAGTGGTGCTTTAGAAAGGGCATAAAATACGATCCCCAAGAACAACCCTAAAAACAACAACACTGCACTAATTTCTGGCACACCGATAAACCAACGGTCTCCAACGGTAGCAGGCATAATCATATTGAACACATCTATATAGTGTCCAAATAAAATCACAATCCCAGCCATTACGATAAACCATGGTACACGCTTGTAGTCACTGTTCATGAGTACTAAGAATGGGAAAATAAAATTCAATATAAGCATTCCAAAGAACGGAAGTTTGTAGTCTTCTATTCTTGTGATAAAATAGGTTACCTCTTCAGGGATGTTGGCATACCAAATCAACATGAATTGTGAAAACCATAAATACGTCCAAAATACACTAATGGCAAACATGAATTTTGCCAAATCATGCAAGTGACTGTCGTTGACAAATTCCATTAACCCTTTTGCTTTTAAATAGATTGTAATGAGTGCAATTACAGTAATTCCACTCACAAACATACTGGCAAAAACATACCATCCAAAAAGGGTACTGAACCAGTGTGGGTCTACACTCATAATCCAATCCCAAGACATCATGGACTCGGTGTAAATGTAAAAGACTAAAAAGGCGGCAGATATTCTGAAATTTTTCTTGAAATTACTATTATCATTTACATCGGCTTGGTCTTGCGCCAATGAGAATTTTCTAGAGAAATAACGATACAAACTCCAACCTGCAATAAATATTAATCCTCTTATGGCAAACCATGTTTTGTTGAGCCATCCTGATTTTCCTTGAATAAGTTCGTCATGCGCAACAACTTCTGGATCCATCCAAATGAAAAGGTGATCTCCAGCCCATAGCCCTATACCAAGTACTATTATAGCACCAGGCAAAAGATAATAAGTTATGGCTTCCATTACTCTAAAAAGCACAGGCGACCAACCTGCTTGTGCTGCATACTGAATTCCATAAAAAGCAAGAACACCAAGAGAAATCATCATAAAGAAAAAAGCGGCAACATATAATGCAGCATAAGGTCTATTGTGCATTTGATGCAAAACATGTTCTGCATGTTCGTCACCATGATGAGCCTCTTCATGTTGATGGTCATCATTACTTACTGCGTGTATCATTGCAGCGTGAGCCTCGCCATTATCATGCGACTCGGCAGCACCATGATGTGCGTTTTCTTCTGCTAATAAGACTTTAACATCTTCTAAAGTCAAATGATGAGATGAATTATAACTGGAAATCCACCCAATAGCTCCAATAATGATTAGAACAAGAGATGTAATTTTTAATCTTTTTGAAAACGTGTACATTTTAATTTATGTTTTGTTTTTCTTTATTTTAATAATTCTGCTCTTAAGGCTTCAACGTAGGCCGTAACTTGCCAACGCTCTTCTTCATTTAAAAGATTGGCATAAGAACCCATTGAGTTTTTACCGTAATAGATCACGTGATAAATACTTCCTGCGGTAATCGCACGATCAGCATAACTAGGAACACCTAATATTTTTTCGCGCTTAACCAATTTCCCTTGACCAGCACCTTTGTTGCCATGACAAATACCACAGTATATATCATATAATTCCTTGCCTCTTTTGGCATCAATTTCTGTTGCCGTTAAAGGTGATTTTAAAGTCTTCAACGCGGCTTCATAGCCCTCATTGGTGTTGTCATAATCATATAATGAATACCCTCTAGCAATGGTCCCTTCAACGGGAAGTAAGGCTTCTTGACTGTTTGGAAATACCTCGTATTCTCCATAAGCTTCATAGCCAACGGGCTCATACATGTTCGGAAAAAATTGGTAGTTCGGTCTGCTGTTGTCTTGGCAAGACCAAAGTGTTGAACCAATCAATACTAAAATGAATATTTTTGATACACTTTTCATAGGTCTAATGTGCTTCTTTTTCAATCACATGCACTTCTACTGCACCTGTTTTGGTTAATAGCGTTTTTAATTGTTTCTCATTGTCATGAACAGGGATTTCCATCAAAAAGTGGTCATCAGTTGTTCTTGGGTCTGGATTTTCAGCGTTTTTGAATGGCCACATTCTACTTCTTAAATAAAATGTAATGACCATTAAATGCGCCGCAAAAAATACGGTTAGCTCAAACATAATCGGTACAAATGCAGGCATGTTTTCGATGTAGCTAAAACTTGGTTTTCCCCCAATGTTTTGTGGCCAATCCTCAATCATAATGAAATTCATCATGAGGATGGCAACAGTAAGCCCTACACAACCATACATAAATGCTGCAATGGCTATACGTGTTGGGGCAAGCCCCATGGCCTTGTCTAATCCATGGACTGGAAATGGTGTGTATATTTCTTCGATGTGGTGCTTTTCTGCCTTTACAGTTTTTACTGCAGACATCAATACATCGTCATCTGTATATAAGGCATGAATAACTTTTGATGCTCCCATACTTAGTCTTTTTTCTTTTTAGGTTTTCTTGTTGCTTTTGGCTTTTTGGAGGTACGTTCGTCCGAACCTGTACCTACCAAACTGTCTCCAGCTTCTCTAATATTTTTGTAACGCTGACCAGAGGATTTCAAAATAGTTTTGACTTCTGCTTGCGCAATTACTGGGAATGTTCTTGAATAAAGTAAAAACAATACAAAGAAGAAACCAATAGTTCCAATGAAAATTCCAATATCTACAAACGTTGGTGAGAACATCGTCCACGACGATGGCAAATAATCTCTGTGCAACGACGTTACAATAATTACAAAACGCTCAAACCACATCCCAATATTTACTACAATTGAGATAAAGAATGAAAACATGATGCTTGTTCTTAATTTCTTGAACCACATAAATTGTGGAGAGAATACATTACAAGACATCATTGCCCAATAGGCCCAAGCATAAGGCCCAGTTGCTCTGTTGAGGAACGCATATTGCTCATACTCTACTCCAGAATACCAAGCAATAAATAACTCTGTAATATAAGCTACCCCTACAATTGAACCTGTAATCATGATGACAATGTTCATCAATTCAATATGTTGTACTGTGATATAATCTTCAAGGTTACATACTTTTCTCATAATGATGAGCAATGTATTTACCATGGCAAATCCAGAGAAGATCGCTCCTGCCACAAAGTAAGGCGGAAAGATAGTCGTGTGCCATCCCGGAATAACTGATGTCGCAAAGTCAAAAGATACAATGGTGTGTACTGAAAGTACAAGTGGTGTTGCTAATCCTGCAAGTACTAAAGATACTTCTTCAAAACGTTGCCAATCTTTTGCTCGACCAGACCATCCAAAACTTAATAAAGAATAAATTTTCTTTTGAAATGGACGCACGGCACGGTCACGTATCATAGCAAAATCAGGTAATAGCCCCGTCCACCAGAATACTAATGACACCGAAAGATAAGTTGAAATCGCAAATACGTCCCACAATAGTGGTGAATTAAAGTTTACCCAAAGTGAACCAAATTGGTTAGGAATAGGGAGTACCCAATACGCCAACCAAGGACGCCCCATGTGAATGATTGGGAACAATCCCGCTTGAATTACTGAAAATATGGTCATGGCTTCAGCAGATCTATTAATCGCCATACGCCATTTTTGTCTAAATAAAAGAAGTACTGCAGAAATCAATGTTCCAGCATGTCCGATCCCTACCCACCACACAAAGTTGGTAATATCCCATGCCCAACCTACAGTTTTATTTAATCCCCAAGTTCCAATTCCTGTAGATATTGTATAAATCATACACCCAAGACCCCACCCAAAAGCGGCTAGCGCTATGGAGAAGACTATCCACCACTGTTTGTTTGCTTTTCCTTCGACAGGTGCAACTACATCAAGAGTGACATCGTGGTATGATTTTTCACCAGTTACGAGTGGTCTTCTTATCGGTGCTTCGTAATGAGACGCCATAGTTTAATTTTATTTCTTTGTTAGTTATGCTTCTTTTGTATTTCTTACTTTAACTTGATAGACCACATTTGGTTTTGTACCAACATGCTCTAATAGGTGATAAGCACGCTCATCATCTTTAAGTTTTGTAACCTCATCTTTTTTATTGTTGATATCGCCAAAAACAATTGCGCCGCTATCACAAGCCGATGAACAAGCCGTTTTAAAGCCATTTACATCTACAGGTCTGCCGTCACGCTTTGCATCCAAAATTGTTTTCTGTGTCATTTGAATGCACATCGAACATTTTTCCATAACCCCTCTAGAACGTACCGTTACATCTGGGTTGATGACCATGCGCCCTAAGTCGTTATTCATATGGTAATCAAACTCATCGTTACCATTATAAAGGAACCAATTGAATCGACGTACTTTATAAGGACAGTTATTTGCGCAATAGCGTGTCCCTACACATCGGTTATATGCCATATGGTTTTGCCCTTGTCTTCCGTGCGAACTTGCCGCTACTGGACAAACGGTTTCACATGGTGCATGATTACAATGCTGACACATAATGGGTTGAAAGGCAACCTGCGGATTTTCCGACGGTGACTCCATTTCGCCAAAAGTGCTTAATGAACTTCCTAATCCTTTAATTCCATCTTTGGTTTCATTATCCCCTTCAAAAGTTTCATCTGAAGAATAGTAGCGGTCAATTCTCAACCAATGCATATCGCGACTTCTTCTGATTTCTTCTTTTCCAACTACAGGAATATTGTTTTCGGCATGACATGCAATCACACATGCACCACAACCTGTACAAGAATTTAAATCTATAGAAAGATTGAAGTGATGCCCAATGGAACGATCAAACTCATCCCAAAGATCTACATCTGGAGAGCTCACTGGGGTTTCAATATGATTTAGTGAAACTACAGGGGTAGGATTCCAATGCTCAGCATCTTTAGTATTAAAAATTTCTAAAGTGGTTTCCTTTATAATATCTCCACGTCCCATCAATGTATTGTGCAATTGTACACAAGCAAATTCGTGCTTGCCACCCACTGCTTCTATTGAAACGGATTGTGTTGAGTCAAAATTTTGATAAAGTGGATAGGCATTTACACCTGTTTGCATTTCTTCTTTTAGTCCAGCACTGCGGCCATACCCAAAAGATAAACCTACTGTCCCACGCGCTTGACCAGGTTGAATAATCACTGGTGCTTTTACAGTTATACCATTTACGGAAACATTAGCATATGTTCCATTCAAACCACCTGTAGCATCATGACTACTTTCATTAAAGAAATTACTTGCTTCTAAATGTAATCCTAATTCTTTGGCATCTGCTTCAGAAACAGTAAGATAGTTATCCCAAGTTGTTCTTGTCAATGGATCTGGAAATTCTTGTAACCAAGGGTTGTTAGCTTGTTGTCCATCACCCATTCCTGTTTTGGGATAAAGTGTCAATTCAAAGTCTGAAGATTTCGCTTGTGCTAAATTATTTACAGCTGCAGCAACATCGGTTGAAATATTGACAGCATCAGTGGTATCTTTCGTTACAGAATTTGAAGCTGTAAATACACCATCATGAAGTGCATCATTGAAAGAAGCACCGCCTAAAACATTGGAGTTCCAATATGATTTTAGATAATCATGATATGTGCTCGTGTTGCCGTTAAGCGTCAAAAGCACATCTTGAAATTGTTTTGTATCAAATAATGGTCGAATAGTGGGTTGAACTAATCCGTAATGCCCAGATTTAGTTTCTAAATCGCCCCAAGATTCTAAATAATGAGGAGCTGCTGCCACAAATTCAGAAACAGAAGCTGTTTCGTCATTTTTCATCGAAAAAGTGACAGAAAGGTCAGTCTTTTTCAATCCTTCAACAAAGGCCGTGGCATTTGGTAAAGTGTATGCTGGATTTACACCAGCCATTAGTACTGCACCAACTTTTCCTGCATTCATATCAGCTACAAGTTTTGTAACTGCAGCGTCATTCCCTTGACGGGTTAAAATTGTTGTTTTTGGGTCAAATGCTTTGCTGTTTAAAAATGCATTAATTTCTAAAACTAAACTCTGAGCATCAACATCTTGAATTCCTGTAAGAACAACACCGTTTGATCCAGCTTTTGATAATTCTCTTGCTGCAGCGTCAATAGCAGACTCAATTCCGGCTGGAAGAGTTACATTTACGGAAGTTCCTGTAAGTTTGCCATAAAGTCTTGCAAGCGCACGTTTTTGTTGGGATGGCTTTAATGAAACACGCTTATCGGCATTAGCTCCAGAAAGTGTCATGTTCGATTCAAATTGAATATGACGTGACATTGTTCCGTTCTTTGGAACACGTCCTTTTGCGTAAGCAGCATCAAATCCTCCGCCTTGCCAATCGCCAAGAAAATCTGCGCCTATAGAAACAATTGTTTTTGCTTGTGCAAAATCATAATTTGCAAGACCTCGACGTCCATACTTCGCTTGATAGGCATCTGCAGCTGCAGATTCTGATATGGCATCATAAACTACATGAGAAACATTCTCATAATTATTTTGAAATTCTGAAATTAATTTTGAGGTGCTCGGGCTCGCAAAAGTTTGGGTCAACAACACAACTTGTTTTCCCGATCCTTTAAGTGCTTCAAGCTTTTGTCCTACTGCTTTGTAAAAAGCGTCCCAAGTAATGGCATCACCTCCATTAGTAGGCCCCTCAACACGCTGATTGTCATACAAATCAAGAACAGAGGCCTGAACTCTTGCGTTGATGCTTCCATTGGCTTTGGCTAATGAATTGGACTCCACTTTGATGGGTCGTCCTTCTCTTGTTTTAATCAATAAACTTGCAAAATCATATCCATTGGCAATAGCTGTTGCGTAATAATTTGCAACACCTGGAATAACCTGCTCTGGTTGAACAACATAAGGAATAGACTTAATTACAGGCCCTTCACAAGCTGCCAAAGATGCTGCAGCTGTACTGAATCCAACGTACTTTAAGAAATCACGACGCGTTGTTTCCGAAGACTCCAATGTGGTCTTATCGCCCAAAAATTCATCTACAGGAATTTCTTGAACAAACTCTTTATGTTTAAGCGTCTCAACGGCTGAACTTTGGCTCGGATTTAACTCCTCAACACTTTTCCAGTATTTCTTATTTGATAACATATATTATAGTGTTACTTAAATCTTTTAATAATTCGTTAGTAATGGCATTTCCCACATTCCAATCCACCCATTTGGGCAGCAGTAAGTTTATCTACTCCATATTTCTTTGAAAGTGCTTCATGAATTTTTTCGTAGTACCCATTATCTTTTACTTTCACATTAGTTTCTCTATGGCAATTAATACACCAACCCATCGTCAATGGTGAGTATTGGTACATGATTTCCATTTCTTCCACGGGCCCATGACATGTTTGACACTCTAAACCTGCAACCGAAACGTGTTGCGAGTGGTTAAAATATGCAAAGTCAGGCAGGTTGTGGATTCTGACCCATTTTACGGGTTTTGTTTTCCCTGTATATTTTTGCTCGGCATCATCCCAACCTACGGCATCATATAGTTTTTGTATTTCTCCATCATAAAATTCTTTGCTGTACTCCTCAGTTGCAGTTGATGGTGCAACTTCATAAATTGATTTATGACAATTCATACAAACGTTCAATGACGGGATTCCTGAATGCTTACTTACTCGAGCAGAGGAATGGCAATATTTACAATCAATTCCATTATCTCCTGCATGTATTTTGTGTGAGTAATGTATTGGTTGAATAGGTTCATACCCTTGATCTATTCCCACTTGCATGAAGTATCCATAGACGAAATAGGCGCTTGAAAGCAAGAAAAAAATTGCTGTAACTAACAATAAAAATTGATTCTTTAAGAATGCTTTCCACAAGGATGGGCGCTTTACAGCTTCTTGAATTTCAACTTCATTTGCAGCAGCAAATCTTCGAAGTGTTTTATTAACTAAAAATAAGCCAAGAGCTAACAACGCAAAAAGGATGGCAAGTGCACCAAGGATGATGTCTTTGGACATTCCGCCCTCTGCTTCTGCTGGTGCTTGACCTGCAGTTGCCGTGACTGCTACAGGTGCCGCTTTGTCTTGTGCGGTGTAGGCGAGTATGTTTGAAATATCCTCATCGGAAAGTTGAGGGAATGCCGTCATGGCAGCTCCATTGTACTCAGCATAAATTTTGTTGGCGTAGGCATCACCTGATTTGATGACTGCGGCACTGTTGCGTATCCAAGCGTTGAGCCAGTCACGGTCTAGGCCTTCGTCTTCGCTGAGTCTTGTTTCGACATAGCGAAGTGCTGGTCCTGTCATTTTTTTATCCAATTGATGGCACGCAGCACAGTTGGCATTAAACAGTGACTTGCCTTTTTCCAAATCTGCCTCTTGTGCCTGCAATGATGTACATAAAATTGAGAAAAATAAAAGACTCAAGGAAATGAGTTTCGAGAGGGGCTGAAGGTTGTTTTCCTGCTTCATATCAACGTTTGGAGTGATTTCTAAACTTTGGCGCAATTTTTTCATGTAATAAGATTAAAAATCTATTAACAAAATTTTATGCAAAAATAAGACATAAAGACGATTTTAAAAATGATAGATAATGCTAAATTTTAATTTATATTCATTCTAAATAATATTGAATTTTTGTTTTAATTTTAATCAATTACATTTGTAAAATCAATGTAGAGCTATGAGATCAAATTTTTTGAACTTTTTATTAGTAATGGCCTTATTTTCAGGACCTCTTTTGGCACAAGATGGTGTAGTAGACATCAACAAAAGTGCTGCATTGGAGCGCTTGATTGAACTCAAAAAAGAGGTAAACAGATCCAAAAATTTGATAAGAATACAAATCTATAGTGGACCGAGATCTGGTGCAGAAAAAGCATTAGCTACTTTCCGTTCTTTGTTTTTGAACTATGCTTCAGAAATGAAATATGAGACGCCTAATTATAAAATATGGATTGGCAAATTCAGAACAAAAATTGAAGCAGATCGCGCTTTGATTGAGATTAAAAAAGAATACCCAAACGCATTTCTTTTTACGCCAAAACAAAGTTAATGTTTAAGAAAAAAGGGCGTACTATTTACAACTTCTTTTTTACAGCAACTTCTTGGAACGCTTCGAAAACATCACCGATTTGAATGTCGTTGTAGTTTTTGATTTGCATACCACAATCATATCCCTTGGACACTTCTTTCGCATCGTCTTTAAAGCGCTTTAAGGAGGCTAATTCACCCGTGTAAATTACTACACCTTCACGGATGATACGGATTTGTGAATTTCTGTAGATCTTTCCATTAGTCACCATACATCCTGCAATAGTTCCAATTTTGGAAATCTTAAACGTTTCTCTAATTTCTGCAGAACCTGTAATTTCTTCTTTGAAATCTGGCGACAACATACCTTCCATAGCGTCTTTCAAATCATTGATTGCATCGTAGATGATAGAATACATGCGGATGTCGATTTCTTCTTTTTCGGCAATTTGTCGCGCATTGCCCATTGGACGTACGTTAAATCCAATAATAATAGCATCAGATGCGGAAGCTAAGAGTACATCACTTTCAGTGATAGCACCTACTGCTTTATGAATGATATTGACTTGAATTTCTTCTGTTGAAAGTTTTTGGAACGAATCGGTTAGTGCTTCTACAGAACCATCAACATCCCCTTTGAGGATGATGTTAAGTTCCTTAAAGTCTCCAAGTGCAATACGTCTTCCAATCTCGTCTAAGGTTATATGACGTTGTGTACGCACAGATTGCTCACGCTGCAATTGTGTTCGTTTTGCAGCAATTTGTTTGGCTTCACGTTCGTCTTTAAATACATTGAATTTGTCTCCGGCTTGTGGCGCACCATCTAATCCTAGAATGGATATTGGGGTGGATGGTCCTGCTTCACTAATTTCCTGACCTCTCTCGTCGTGCATGGCTTTGACTTTACCACTATTTTTCCCTGCTAATACATAGTCCCCAACACGTAATGTCCCGGCTTGTACTAATACCGTAGAAACATAACCACGACCTTTGTCCAAAAATGCCTCGACAATTGTTCCTACTGCAGGTTTATTTGGATTTGCTTTAAGTTCTAAAAGTTCTGCTTCAAGCAGTACTTTTTCGAGAAGTTCTCGTACACCATCTCCATTTTTGGCAGAGATATCGTGGGATTGAATTTTCCCACCCCAATCTTCAACCATAAGGTTCATATTGGCTAGTCCTTCTTTTATTTTATCTGGATTTGCAGTTGGCAAATCTACTTTGTTGATTGCAAAAACAATAGGAACGCCAGCTGCTTGTGCATGCGAGATAGCTTCTTTTGTTTGCGGCTTTATGTTGTCGTCGGCTGCTATTACAATAATAGCGATATCGGTAACTTGAGCTCCTCTTGCACGCATGGCTGTAAAGGCCTCGTGACCAGGGGTATCTAAGAATGCTATTTTTTGTCCAGAATCCAAGGTTACTCCATAGGCCCCAATGTGCTGGGTAATGCCTCCAGACTCTCCAGCAATTACATTTTCTTCTCTAATATAATCGAGCAACGACGTTTTACCGTGATCGACATGCCCCATAACTGTGACAATAGGCGCACGTTCCAGTAGGTCTTCCTCTTTATCTTCGACTTCCTCGATATTTTCATCAATATCAGCAGTTACAAAATCTACAGTGTAACCAAATTCCTCAGCTACTATTGATAGTGTTTCTGCATCTAAGCGTTGGTTCATCGTAACCATCATGCCCAGAGACATACAGGCAGAAATAATTTCTGTAACGGAGACATCCATCATTGTAGCGACTTCATTGGCTGTAACAAACTCTGTCACTTTCAATGTTTTACTTTCTATTGCTTGTTGCTCTAAATCCTTTTCTGTTTGTTGACGGTGTTGATCGCGTTTATCTCTTCTGTATTTTGCACCTTTCCCTTTTGAAGATTTTCCTTGAAGTTTTTCGAGTGTTTCTCGTACTTGTTTTTGGACTTCTTCTGCGGTTGGCTCAACTTTTGGAGCGCTCGGTTTTTGTGTTCTTACGCGATTAGATCGTGATTTTTGCCCTTGATTTCCTCCACCAACTTTACTTATCCTTCTTCTTTTCTTTTTGGAATCAGAAGAATTTGTGCTTTTATTGTCTTTGTCAGACGCCGCCTTTTTAGGTTTATTGAATTGAGATAAATCTATGGTTTGCCCTGTTGATTTTGGCCCAGTCAATTTTGCATATTGGGTTTTGACTGTGCCTGAATCTGCCTTTGGATTTGCTGTTTTTTCTTCAGTGGATTGTTTCTCCGTCTTTGGCTCTATGGCTTTAGCAGGTTTTTTATCTTCTGCTTTTTTTATTGGCTCAACGGGCTTTGGCTCATCTGCTTTTGGCTTAGGTTTAGTAGGGTTTAAATCTATTTTGCCAACTTTCTTGGGCCCTTCAAAAGTGGTTTTGGCTTTAATAACTTTTTTGGCCTCTTCCGCTTTTTTTAATTTTTCTTCAAGCTCTAATTCTCGTTGTTGGCGTAGGGCTTCTTTTTCTTTCTGTTTTGCTTGACCAACTTCTTTTGAAGCAACTTTTTTACTGGCATCAGTTTGAAACTCCCCTGACAGTAATTGGTATACTTCAGCAGAAATTTTGGTTGTTGGACGCTTCTCAATTTCAATGTTTTTTGATTCTAAAAAATCAATAGCACGATCCATCGAGATGTTCAACTCCCTCAATACTTTACTTAATCTTATAATATCAGCCATAAATTGCCTTCGTTATTTTTTAATTCTGTAAAATTTGGACCAGATTGTGTAATCTGGTGCCAATATAACTAAAATTTTAATCTTCGAATTCTTCTTTCAAAATTCGCATTACATCATCTATTGTTTCTTCTTCCAAATCGGTACGCTTTACCAAGTCTTTGACGTCTTGTTCCAAAACACTTTTGGCTGTATCCAAACCTGCTTTTGCAAACTCATCGATAATCCATGCTTCGATTTCATCAGAAAATTCTGAAAGTTCTACATCTTCTTCTACACCTTCTCTAAATACGTCTATTTCATACCCTGTCAAGCGCCCAGCAAGACGAATATTGTGTCCTCCTCGTCCAATAGCTTTGCTTACTTCTTCTGGTTTTAAGATAACTTCTGCGCGTTTGTTTTCTTCATCAATCTTGATGGACGTTACTCGAGCTGGACTCAATGCTCTAGTAATGTACAACTGTAAATTATTGGTATGATTAATAACGTCTATATTTTCATTCCCCAACTCTCGAACAATTCCATGAATACGTGAACCTTTCATTCCAACACAAGCACCTACTGGGTCGATTCTATCGTCATAAGAATCAACGGCTACTTTGGCTTTTTCACCTGGAATTCTAACCACATTTTTAATGGAAATTAATCCGTCAAAAACTTCTGGAATTTCTTGCTCAAAAAGTTTTTCCAAGAATGCTGGAGCGGTTCTAGACAATACGATATTGGGCTTATTCCCTTTAAGTTCTACACTTTCGATGATTCCACGAACATTTTCTCCTTTTCGGAAAAAATCGGATGGAATTTGTTTGTCTTTTGGTAAAATTAATTCATTCCCTTCATCATCTAAAAGAATAACGGCACGGTGACGAATATGGTGTACCTCAGCAGTGTAGATTTCACCTTCAAGATCCTTGAACTGCTTGTAAATATTGGTATTGTCGTGTTCTTGAATCTTTGAAATTAAATTTTGACGTAAAGCCAAAATAGATCTTCGCCCCAAGTCGAATAACTTTACTTCTTCAGAAACGTCTTCTCCAACCTCAAAATCGGGTTCAATTTTTTGTGCTTCAGACAATGAGATTTCTTGGTTTTCATTTTCAACTTCACCATCGGCAACAACAATTCTATTGCGCCAAATCTCCAAATCTCCTTTGTCTGGGTTGATAATGATATCGAAGTTGTCATCATCACCAAACTTCTTTTTCAAGGCATTTCTAAACACATCCTCAAGTATGGCCATAAGGGTCACACGATCAATGAGTTTGTCATCTTTAAACTCCGAAAACGAATCGATTAATGCTAAATTTTCCATAATGTGGTTCTTATCTTAAAATACTAATTTTATTTGCGCTTTTTCAATGTTCTGATAAGGGATTTTTGCCGTTTTTTGAACTGTTACTTTCCCTTTTCCAATAGGTTTTGGCTCTCTGGCTTTCCATTCCAAAACAATTTCATTTGTGTCTGCAGCCGTTAATACTGCTTCATATTTTTCATTTTCTACGGTTTTGAGTTTTAGCGTACGGCCAATATTTTTTTTGTACTGGCGTTGGTGTACCAAAGGGGTTGTTGCTCCTGCAGAAGAAACTTCTAATGAAAAATCTTGCTCCTCACGATCGAGGTTGTGTTCTATAGCACGACTTATATACATGCAGTCTTCTACCAAAACACCTTTGTCGCCATCAATCACAATACGGATTTTGTTTCCATCCAAAATTTCAAAATCAATGAGAAACAAATCAGATCTTTTTTCAAGGCCTTCTTCCAATAACTCTTTTACGCTATCTCTAAACATTTGGTATAAAAAGAGGGGACTTTTCGTCCCCTCACTTTTTTATTTTCCGTTCTACGCTGCAAATATAAGGGATAAAAGCGGATTTATGCAACTTTTGACGCAGCTTTATTGAATTATTTTTCAAAATAAAAAAGCTTCAACTTGAAGTTGAAGCTTTTTTTGTTGGCCCACTAGGGCTCGAACCTAGACTCTTCTGGACCAAAACCAGACGTGTTGCCAGTTACACCATGGGCCAATCTCATAATGAGGATGCAAATTTAGAACAAAACTTTGGTTGCACAAATATTTTTTTAAAATTAATATTTAAATCTAATTATTATTAAATTCGCCATGTACTACAAATTTATGACCATGGCGAATTTTAATTTCAAACGATGGAACCTTGTTTTAGGATGGGTTGCATTTGGCATCGCATTTCTTACCTACGCCCTAACTGTAGAGCCTACTGTTGGGTTTTGGGATACAGGAGAATATATTTTGACCTCTTCCAAACTTGAAGTTGGTCATCCTCCAGGTGCGCCATTGTTTCAAATGCTAGGTGCATTTTTCTCAATTTTTGCTTCCGAACCGGCTCAAATTGGTTTTGTTCTCAATATGATGAGTGCTGCTGCTAGTGCATTTACGATTTTGTTTATGTTTTGGACTATTGTACTGGTATTACAAAAAATAACAGTTAACACTACAACGTCGAATAGCAACAAAGACGTGGCTATTTTGGGTGCTGCATTTGTGGGGAGTTTGTCTTTTGCATTTACAGATTCTTTTTGGTTTAATGCTGTAGAAACTGAAGTCTATGCTATGGCCACCTTATTTATGGCGGCGATGTTTTATTTAGGGTTACGTTGGCAAAACGAAATGAACACCCCAAAAGGCAACCGCTGGTTGATTCTGATTGCTTTTATTGTAGGACTTTCATTTGGCGTACATTTTATGGGACTTTTGACTATTCCAGCTATTGGGCTTCTTTATTACTTTAAAAATTATAAAACCATTACCGCAAAGAATTTTATCATTGCCAACGTCGTCGTCGTTGCTATTTTATTGTTCGTATTTAAACTTCTTGCACCCAATATTTTACGTTATTTCAGTGCACTTGAAATTTTCTTTGTCAATAGTGTTGGGTTGCCTTTCAACTCAGGTTCAATCATCGCCTTTGTGATGCTTGCTTTGGCTGTCTATTTTGGTTTAAATTACACAAAGAGAAAAGGGTATATAACCCTAAACACTGGCTTACTTTGTGTGACTTTTATCGTCATTGGATTTACCACTTGGCTTATGCTCCCAATTCGTGCCAATGCCAATGTCCCTGTCAATGAAAATAACCCCTCCAGTGCGCGAGAACTTTTGGCGTATTACAACTTAGAACAATACCCTAAAACACATTTGTTTTATGGCCCACAATTCACCGATCAATACGCAGGATTGGATGAAAATCAACCTTATATAGATGATAAACCAAAATACGAAAAGGATAAAAAAACTGGGCGCTATGTTGTAGTCAATGATTATGAAAACGCCATTCAAAACTACAACAGTGATCACGGTTCACTTCTACCGCGCATGTGGAGTGGCGAGCATGCCGAAAATTATATGATATACTCTGGCCCTTTGGAATTTTCCATAAAATCGGAGTACAAAATGCAAAATGAATTTAGAGGTTTAGTCAACAATTTTAGAAAAGCCATAGCCGACGGCGAAATAGATTATGAAGGATATCATGATTTTCTAAAAACCTATGGTCGTTATTTGGACATCGAAAAACCTTCTTTGATTGATAATATTTATTACCTGTTTGATTACCAAATTGGGTATATGTATTGGCGTTATTTTATGTGGAATTTTGCAGGTCGTCAAGACGATATTCAAGGGAAAATGGACTTGCATGGCAATTGGATTACAGGGATAAATTTTATTGATGAATATCTTTTAGGAATTGCTCAAGAAAACCTCCCCAGTGATGTGTTGAACAATAAAGCACGTAACACTTATTATTTACTTCCATTATTATTAGGATTAATTGGATTGTTTTTTGTGTTCAACAAAGACAAAAAAGTGTTTTGGACCATGTTGGTGTTTTTCTTGTTTACGGGGATTGCCATCCAAGTATACACCAATGTTCGTCCGTTTGAACCCCGCGAACGTGATTATTCTTTAGTAGGTTCATTTTATGTCTTTGCACTTTGGATAGGTATTGGAGTTTATGCGCTTTACGACAAACTGCAAACATTTAGTAAATCTAAACTAATAGCGCCTGCGGTAAGTGCTTTTTGTTTAGTGATTGTACCAGGTCTGCTAATAAGTCAAAACTGGGATGACCACGACCGATCAAATCGAAGAACAGCACATGCTATGGCGGTGAATTACTTAGAGTCCTGTGCACCAAATGCTATTATTTTTACCATTGGAGACAACGATACTTTTCCACTTTGGTATGCTCAAGAAATTGAAGGGATTCGACGAGATATAAGAGTGGTTTGCACCAGTCTTTTTAACGTAGATTGGTATATCGATCAAATGAAGCGAAAGGCCTATGACAGCGATCCTATCCCATCAAAACTAACACACGATAAATATAAGTGGGGAACACGCGACTACATCATCAAAGAAGTCGTCACAAAAGATACTTTGGGTATTAATCAATTTTTGGATTTCGTCACTAGTGACGACGAACGCACCAAGTATGGCTATGTTTTGGAACAACAAGGCTATGAGACTAGTGGACAACGTAATCAAGATTTAGATGCAAATTATGCCCCAACAGAATTTGTAAGAATTCCTGTCAATAAAGAAGCCGTACTGAAAAATGGGGTTGTGGCGGCCAAAGATGCCGATAAAATTGTGGATTATATTGACCTAAAAATTACAGGACAGGTCATAATGAAAAACCGACTGATGATGTTGGATATCATTGCACAAAACAACTGGGAACGCCCAATTTACTTCAGTGGAGGTGCTTTTGGTGACGACGATTATATTTGGATGAAAGACTATCTCCAATTGGATGGTTTGGCGTACAAACTTGTCCCTATAAAAACACCTTTGGACAAAAATAATCCATACGACATGGGTAGAATTGATAGTGAAAAAATGTACGAACTGGTCAAAAACTGGGCCTGGGGCAACAGTGGAAACGCAGATGTTTATCACGATGTCGAAACGCGTAGAAATAGTTTAACCTACAGAGGACATATGGCGCGTCTCATAGAAAAACTCATCAATGAAGGACAGTTAGAAAAAGCTGAAGAAATTGCCGATTTGGCAATGGATAGAATGCCTGTCGACCTTTTTGGATACTATACTTACTTGGAGCCCTTTGTTGGTGCCTACTACGAATCCGAAGCGACTGAAAAAGCAAGAAAACTTTACCAACAAGTTTCTGTCAAATATCAAGAAAGTTTAAATTACTACAGTGGGATTTCAGAAGAAAACCAAGGGAAATATATCCAAAATATTTATTTTGATATTGAGCGTTACAAAAGTTTGGTGGATACCATAAGTTTATACGAGGAAGAATCGTTTGTTAAAACTGAAATGGAAAAATTTAATGGGTTTTTGCGCTTGTTTACAGGCGAAAATGAAGACTCAATAGAAAGCTTTGAAAATTAAATACAAAAACTACATATGGTTTTGCATCAGCCCTATAATGGTATTGGCATCCAATTCTCCACTTTGTCGCCATTTCATATCTCCTGACTTGTAGATAATAAGTGTCGGCAACCCTTTGATGCGTAGGGCTTCGGAAAGGGCTTGATTTTTATCAACATCTATTTTGATGACTTTGGCTTTATCGCCAAGAGCGGCGGCCACATCTCGAAGGACGTCATGCATGGCATTAGAAGCCTCATCCCACTCTGTAAAAAAATCAAAAAGAACGGGAACCTCAACGTCTATTAATTCTCCAAATTTGGACATTGTTTTAGGTTTAAATTCATGATATAGCACAATATTTACTACACCATCTAATACAATATTAAAAAAAGAAAATTAAATCAACGCTTTTTTTTGATTTATTTAAGGATTTTACAGGTTATTTAACCGTTTGTTTCCCTTTTTTTAATGTGATGACCGTAATTTCTGGCCAAATCCCTACGCGACCAGGAAAGGCCAAAAATCCAAATCCACGATTTACATTTAGATATTGCCCAGCTTCTTGATAAAGCCCCGCCCAATATTTGTAGCGCCATTTTATGGGACTCCATTTGAATACACCTGGTATCTCAATCCCAAACTGCATCCCGTGCGTGTGGCCACTGAGCGTTAGGTGGTAATGCAGTTTGTCTTTTATGACCTCATATTCCCAATGCGAGGGGTCGTGACTCAACAAAATTTTAAAGTCATTGGGGTCAATTTCTGAAACTGCTTTTTTTAAATCCCCTTTTTGTTTGAATCCTTTGCCCCAATTTTCAACCCCAACAACAGCAATGCGTTGTCCATTTTTTTCAATGTATTTTGACTCATTCAGCAACAATTGAAACCCCATTTCTTTTTGAAGTTTCAACATGTCTTGGAAATTTTTAATTTTATCTTCCTTCGACGGCCAGCGTAAATAATCGCCGTAATCGTGGTTACCCAAGACAGAAAATATGCCATCTTTAGCATATAATTTTGAAAAGGTAGATGTCCATGGTACCATTTCAGAAGTTTTACTATTGACCAAATCGCCTGTAAACATAATTATATCGGAGGCCTGTTCATTAATCAAATCAACGGCATATTCAATTTTTGCTTTTTGGTCAAAACTTCCACT
This sequence comes from Flavobacteriaceae bacterium, assembly GCA_965658025.1. Lineage (GTDB taxonomy): Bacteria > Bacteroidota > Bacteroidia > Flavobacteriales > Flavobacteriaceae > UBA3537. The sequence continues at coordinate 90,133 of CBFHQL010000002.1, forward strand.
GTGGATATCGCTTATTTGCGTGATTTTGTAGCCGTCAAATTCTGATGGTAAGTCCTCGAAAAACAAAGTATATTTCAACACTTTATAATTGTACTTCCCCTTTGTGATTCCATATAAAATTGATAAAAACGGAATAGATGCTACCCCCAAAGCCAATTGTCCTATGAATTTTCTTCGCCCATGAAACAATGTATTTTCTACGTTAGTTTTTGGAAAAATTGCATTGTAAATGCCCTCAAAAAGACGAAAAACATCTTCACCAAACATAGCTGCAACCAATATAAATTTAGGAACATAAAACAATACAAAAAGCGCAAAAGCGGTGTAAAAACCATGATTGATTCCAGAAGATCGATCAAGTGTAGCGGATTGATATATAATATTACCCAATACAACAATAGAGCAAGCGATATAAAGCGCTGTGACCCAAGGATTTTTGGTAACACTCCTAAAACTTTGGAGCGCATAAAAATCGAGTGCAAGCACAATTCCAATAAAAATAATAAGTCTTATCATTTTTAAAAACTTGGCACAAAAATAGTATAAAACTTCTTCATTTAAATAAGCAATAAAATAATTTAAATGTAACTATTGACTTAGGACAAAAAAAATCAATACTTTTGGTAGAAGTTAATTTTTTACGTCAATAAAAATTCATTTTCGAATAACTATAGGCTTTAATTTTTAAAGACTTAAAATATGAATAGTCTGTTTTAGTTTATCTAATGATAAAGTCCCGCAGTTTAAATGCAGTATATGTTAGCTTTAACTATTAACAGATTATTAGTAGGTTTATACGGTCTTAATCGATTATAATACAACAAACTAAAAATTTATGAATTCAAAAAACAATCAATCTGCATTAACCACTTTAGTAACCGTCTTTTTCTTTTGGGGCTTTATCGCCGCATCAAATGGTGTATTTATCCCTTTTTGTAAAACTTATTTTAACATCGATCAATTTCAATCACAGTTGGTCGATTTTGCATTTTATGGCGCATATTATTTGGGCGCACTGTTCCTTTTTGTCATGTCCAGCAGCATCAAAAAAGATGTTTTAAATAATTGGGGGTACAAAACAGGAATTGTCTATGGATTACTGATATCTGCATTGGGCGCTTTGTTGATGTACCCCTTCATTGATGGTGCGCAACAAGGGGATACTCCTGTATTTTACCTTGTTCTTGTAGCGCTTTTTATTGTTGGTCTCGGATTTTCATTGCAACAAACTGCGGCCAACCCTTTTGTGATTTCTTTGGGTAGTGCAGATAAAGGATCGCAACGTCTGAACTTAGCGGGTGGAATCAACTCTTTTGGAACAACAATTGGCCCAATTGTTATCGCCTTAATCATCTTTGGATCGACTCCTCTTTCTGGTGATGAACTCAACCAGATGATTGCAAATAATGAAATTAAGCTCACCACAGTTCAGCTGTTATATATTGGTGTAGGTGTATTGTTTTTAGCGGCAGCTGCACTTTTTCATTTCTCGAAAAAATTACCAAACACAAAATCAGAGGAAGCCTTTGAACCAGCCAATAAAGCAAAAAACACACTCATTGTTTTGACTGTACTGATTGCTGTATGTTTTGGATTAATTTTTAACACATACACTTCAACAGAAGGCCATTCAGATGCTGTAGAAAACACACGGCTATTATTGCTTGTTGTTGCACTTTTGGCTGTTGTTGGTTGTATTTTCTTTGCCAATACAAGAGCAAAAAAGAAACCTGAAGGATGGGGTGCTATGAAATATCCTCAACTGGTATTGGGTATGCTCGCTATCTTTACTTATGTTGGCGTAGAAGTCACCATTCAAAGCAACTTGGGGGAGCTTCTTAAATCTGTTGCAGACAAAGTAAATAATCTGAATCCATTAGGTCTAAAAGTTATGAATGACGCCGAAATTGCGCCCTTTATATCACTTTATTGGGGGGGCTTGATGATTGGCCGTTGGGTAGGAGCAATTTCTGTTTTCAACCCGAGCAAAGGATTAAAAAAATGGTTGCTTATTCTAGTTCCATATGTCGCCTTTGGTGTTATTCTTTTGGTGAATTTTGGAAAATACTCTGGGCTTGAAATTTTACTTTTTAGCATCTGCGTTGCCATACAGGTAGGAGGGTTTTTCTTAGCCAAAGACAATCCAATTGCAACTTTAAAAATATTTAGTATTCTTGGAATTGTAGGAATGATCATTGGCGTTTTTGCTTCTGGGCAATTGGCATTATTTGCACTCCTTTCTGGTGGATTATTCTGCTCCATCATGTGGCCATGTCTTTTCACGCTAAGCATTACAGGATTGGGAAAATACACCGCACAAGGTTCGTCCTTTTTGATTATGATGATTTTGGGTGGGGCTATTATTCCTCCGCTTCAAGGAAAACTAGCAGACATTTTTAGCATACAATCATCATACTGGATTGCTGTTATATGCTTTGTTTATTTATTGTTCTACACCTTCAAAACAAAAGCTGCATTGAAAAAACAAGGGCTTTAATCTCGAGATTTAAAAATGAAGAGGAGGAAATTTATAAAAAACGCATCATTAACAGGGCTTGGGATAACTGTTACTGGAACGTTGAGTAGTTGTATTGAGTCTTCTGAAAATAATTTAGTTAGCCAAAAAGCTAAGCCCAAAATCCCTGTTGTTATTGCAACATGGAATGTAAAATCTGCTACGGCTGAAGCTTGGAAAGTATTAATTAATGGCGGAAGTGCACTAGACGCTGTTGAGCAAGGTTGCCGAACAGAAGAAGCCAATGAAAAAGGGCAATCGGTAGGTAAAGGTGGGCTTCCAGATAGAGATGGTAATGTAACTTTGGACGCGTGTATTATGAACGAACATGGAAATTGTGGTGCTGTTGTTTTTTTGCAAAATATAACTCATGCCATTTCTGTGGCACGTAAAGTAATGGAAGACACTCCACATGTAATGCTTGCAGGAAAAGGCGCAGAAAAATTTGCAATTTCAAAAGGATTTAAAAAAGAAAAATTACTAACTGAAGCCTCTAAATTAGCATGGCAAAAATGGGCTGAAACAAGTCAATATAGTCCAATAATAAATATCGAAAACCACGACACTATAGGCATGTTGGCCATTGATAAAAACGGTGATATTTCAGGGGCATGCACCACAAGCGGACTGGCCTATAAAATGAACGGTAGAGTTGGAGACTCCCCAATTATAGGATCGGGGCTTTTTGTAGATAACAATGTTGGAGGTGCTGTAGCAACAGGGCTTGGAGAAGAAGTTGTAAAAACTGTTGGAAGTTTCTTAATCGTAGAACTTATGCGTCAAGGAAGAACACCTCAACAAGCCTGCGAAGATGCCATTCGTCGAATTGTTGACAAACCCAAAAGTCAATACAAAAATTTTCAAGTAGGTTATATTGCTGTAAATAAACAAGGTGAGACAGGAGCCTACTCTATTCATCAGTTGTTCAGCATGACAAAATATCAAAGCGGGGAAAATCAAAATATTCAATCCGATTATTTTAATAAAAATTCCTAAAGTATAAACAATGGCTCAGCAAAAACGTCTATTTCTTCTTGATGCATATGCTCTTATTTTTAGAGGGTATTATGCGTTTATCAAAAACCCACGAATCAATTCTAAAGGACTAGACACCTCTGCGATTCTTGGCTTTACAAACTCCCTGTTAGATGTTATAAAAAGAGAACGCCCAGATCACTTAGCCGTTTGTTTCGACAAAGGCGGAAGTACAGATCGAATTGAAATTTTTCCCGAATATAAAGCCAACCGCGATGAAACTCCAGAAGGCATCAAAATAGCTGTTCCGTATATCTATAAAATTCTAGAAGCTATGCATATCCCCATTATAGTTAAAGAAGGTTACGAAGCGGATGATATTATAGGAACACTCGCCAAAAAAGCAGAAAAAGAAGGATACCAAACCTACATGGTAACCCCAGACAAAGATTTTGCTCAACTTGTGAGCCAGAATATTTTTATGTATCGCCCCATGTTTGGGGGTGGTTACGAAACTTGGGGGATTGAAGAAGTGAAAGAAAAATTTGAAGTCGAAGATCCACTTCAAGTTATCGATTTTTTAGGCATGAAAGGTGATGCTGTCGACAATATCCCAGGATTGCCTGGAGTAGGCGATAAAACAGCCAAAAAGTTTATCAATCTTTATGGAAGTATGGAAGGTTTGATAGAACACACCCATGAACTAAAAGGCAAAATGAAGGAAAAAGTAGAAGCCAATGCCGAATTGGGTTTACTTTCTAAAAAATTAGCTACAATTCTATTGGATGTCCCTGTCGAATTTGATGCCAAAAATTTTGAATTAGATAAGCCAGACCATGAAAAAGTAAATGAAATTTTTCAAGAACTAGAATTTAGGCGTTTAATAGAAAATTTCAGAAAAACGTTTGCTACTGATGCTCCACAAACAAATCAGCCAAAACCCAAAGAACAAGCAACTCCAGTCAAAAAAAGTACAGCGGCAGGCACAGGCCAATTCTCTCTTTTTGATGCACCACAAGACAATGAACCCTCCGAACCAACATTTGTAAGAGCAAGCCTAAAATCTGTACCTCATTTTTATCAGTACATAGAGGGGAACTTTGCATTTGAATTATTTTTTGAACAATTACAAAAACAAAAATCCGTTTGTTTTGATACCGAAACCACAAATATAGACGCACTAAAGGCTGAACTTGTAGGTATTGCATTTTCGTGGGAAGCCCACAAAGGGTTCTATATCCCATTCCCAGAAGACAAAGCAAAAGCACAAACCCTTATCGAAAAACTAAGACCGTTTTTTGAAGACACATCCATCGAAAAGATTGGACAAAACTTAAAATACGACCTCAAAGTTTTGCACAAATACAACATCACTGTTGAAGGGCCACTTTTTGACACGATGATTGCGCATTACCTCATCAATCCTGATATGCGTCACAACATGAATGTTTTGGCTGAAACTTATCTAAATTATACGCCAATGGCCATTGAAGAGTTAATTGGAAAAAAGGGTAAAAATCAAAAATCTATGCGGGAGGTCGCTACAAAAGACATTACAGAATACGCCGTTGAAGATGCTGACATCACGTTGCAACTGGCACAACATTTCAAAAAAGAAATGTCTGATGCAAACACATTGAATTTGTTCAATTCTATAGAAATTCCATTAATAAAGGTTTTGGCCGCCATGGAGCTAGAAGGCATTCGATTGGATAGTGATTTCCTTAAGGGATTATCCTCAGATTTGGACAAAGACATCAATGCTTTAGAACAAACTATTTTTGATATTGCAGGGGAAGTTTTTAACATCGCTTCGCCGAAACAATTAGGCGTCATTTTGTTTGAAAAATTAAAACTCGTTGACAAACCCAAAAAAACGAAAACTGGACAATACAGCACGGCGGAAGATGTGCTTTCTTATTTAGCAAAAGACCACGAAATCATTAGAAATATTTTAGAATATCGAGGATTAGCAAAACTAAAAAGTACCTATGTAGATGCACTCCCAGAGCAAGTTTTGGAAACTACAGGCCGCATTCACACAGAGTATCTACAAACTGTTGCCGCTACGGGGCGTTTGAGTAGTATCAATCCAAATTTGCAAAACATTCCTATCCGTACAGAACGAGGGCGACAAGTACGAAAAGCATTTGTCCCAAGAGATGAAAATCACATCCTATTTGCTGCCGATTACTCCCAAATCGAATTGCGTGTAATTGCCGCGCTAAGTGAAGAAGAAACCATGATTGAAGCATTTAAAAATGGCGAAGACATTCATGCCTCAACAGCTTCTAAAGTGTTCAATGTGCCAATTTCTGAAGTCAATCGCGAACAACGAAGCAATGCGAAAACAGTAAATTTCGGTATTATTTATGGTGTTTCAGCTTTTGGATTAAGCAATCAAACAGATCTAAGCAGAACCGAAGCCAAAGCACTCATTGACACCTATTATGCGACTTACCCTAAACTACGCGCATACATCGCTAATCAAGTTGATTTTGCACGCGATAACGGATATGTAAAAACGATTTCTGACCGAAGACGTTATCTAAAAGATATCAATTCTAGAAATGCTGTAGTTCGTGGAGCTGCTGAACGTAATGCCGTGAATGCGCCTATTCAAGGAAGTGCTGCAGATATCATCAAAATTGCGATGATTCGTATTCATGACCAACTCAAAAAAGGAGGTTTCAAAACAAAGATGCTGCTGCAAGTCCATGATGAGCTTGTTTTTGATGTCTTTAAACCAGAATTAGAAAGCGTGAAATCATTGATTAAAACCGAAATGGAAAACGCCTACACCTTGAACGTTCCACTAGACGTGGAAATCGATACTGGCGAAAATTGGTTACAAGCGCACTAAAGTTCTAAGGCCTTTTTAACATCGTTGTCCATCAAAAATTCTTGAGGATTTTCTAAAGCTTCTTTTACTGCTACTAAAAACCCAACGGATTCTTTTCCATCAATGATGCGGTGGTCATAAGAGAGTGCCACATACATCATGGGGCGAATTTCTACTTTACCGTCAACTGCTACAGGACGTTCAATAATGTTGTGCATACCTAAAATTCCACTTTGCGGAGGGTTGATTATTGGCGTTGAAAGCATACTACCAAACACCCCTCCATTGGAAATAGTAAAGGTTCCACCAGTCATTTCATCAACGGTAATTTGACCGTCACGAGCACGAATGGCGAGGCGTTTTACTTCGGATTCTACGCCTTTGAATGTTAAATTCTCTGCATTTCGAATCACAGGTACCATCAATCCTTTTGGTCCAGAAACAGCGATACTTATATCACAAAAATCATAAGAAATCATCTCTTTTCCATCAATCATTGAGTTTACAGCAGGAAAGAGCTTAAGTGCGCGAACAACTGCCAAAGTAAAGAAGCTCATAAACCCAAGTCCTACTTCGTGTTTTTCTTTAAATATCTCTTTATATTGTTTTCTGAGTTCAAAAATTGGAGACATGTCCACTTCGTTGAACGTCGTCAACATGGCTGTTTCATTTTTAGCAGAAACTAGGCGTTCGGCAACTTTTCTGCGCAGCATGGATAATTTAGAACGCTTAACGCCACGACCTTCAACATCAACCTTTTGCCCCATAGAAGGCACCGCTTTTACGGCGTCTTCCTTTGTGATACGACCATCTTTACCTGTACCCAAAATTGTGCTGGCATCAATATTTTTTTCAGCTAAAATCTTCTTTGCTGCAGGACTGGCAGTACCACTGGCATAAGTCGTTTTGGATGAAGGTTCAGGAGTCGAGTTCGAAGGTGTTTCCTTTTTCGGTTTTGAATCAACGGGTGGCGTGTCGCCTTCAGGTTTTGAAGCACTGGTATCAATCAAACAAACTACAGCGCCAACTTCTACGGCATCTCCTTCTTCTGCTTTTAAAGTTATCGTTCCACTTTCCTCAGCAGGAAGTTCTAGTGTAGCTTTGTCACTATCAACTTCTGCAATAGCTTGATCTTTTTCGACATAATCTCCATCTTGTACAAGCCACTCTGCGATTTCAACCTCTGTAATAGATTCGCCTGGCGAAGGCACTTTCATTTCTAATATCATGCTGTTTTATTTTCGTCTTTTTCTTTGGTTATCTTTTGTTTTATCAAAAACAAAATCAATAATTTCTTGATGTCTGCGTTTGGATCGTGTCGCACTACCCGCAGCTGGAGCACTATAGCTTCTTCTTGATGCAACCCGCCAATGTTTGGCCTGATCGATATGCATTAATATATGTGCATAAGCACCCATATTTCTAGGTTCTTCTTGTGCCCAAACGATATCTGTTGCGCTGTTATATTTTTTTAGAATTTTATCTATCTCATCTTCTGGCAATGGAAACAATTGCTCAATGCGTACCAATGCGACATCTGTTTTATCTAATTGTTCACGCGCTTCTAATAAGTCATAATAAAACTTACCTGTAACAAAAACCAAGGTTTTAATGTTGGATGCTTTAGCCGAGCCATCATCAATTAAAGGATGAAAACTTCCGTTTGCAAATTCTTCTACGGTTGAAATGACTCTTGGATGTCTCAATAAACTTTTTGGCGTGAATACAATTAGTGGTTTTCTATAATCTGCTTTTAACTGTCTACGTAAAAGATGAAACATATTGGCTGGCGTAGTGCAGTCGGCTACAAACATATTGTCTTTTGCGCACAATTGAAGGTAACGTTCCATACGTCCCGAAGAGTGCTCGGCGCCTTGACCTTCATAGCCATGAGGCAGCAACATCACAATGCCATTTGGTGTTTTCCATTTGTCCTCACCACAAGAGATGTATTGGTCAATCATGATTTGAGCACCATTACTGAAATCTCCAAATTGCGCCTCCCAAATTCCTAATGTATTTGGACTTGCCATGGCGTACCCATAGTCAAATCCTAAAACGCCATACTCAGAAAGCAAAGAATTATAAATATGAAACTGTCCCTGATCTGACGATATATTGTTGAGTAGGACCACTTCCTCTTCGCTATCTTCTACTTTAACTACGGCATGACGATGAGAAAATGTTCCACGTTCTACGTCTTGTCCAGAAATACGCACGTCGAACCCTTCTTCGAGTAGGGATCCATAGGCCAAATGTTCTGCCATGGCCCAATCCAATTTGTCTTCGTCAAACATCGTTTGGCGTGATTGTACTAAACGTTCTATTTTTCGAATAAACTTTTTATCTTCTGGTAATGTCGATATGACTTGAGCAATTCGTGCAAGCTTTTCTTTTGGATAAGTGGTGTCCACTTTTTCAAGCATTCGATCTGCTCTAGCTTTAGAAAAAGAAGCCCAAGCCTCTTGCATGAAAGGGGTAATGACCGTTTTATCTTCTTTTCTGGAATCTTTAAGTTCAGACTCCAAACTGGCTTTGTAGTCTTGTTCTAACTGTTTGATGTATGCTTGATCGATAATACCTTCAGCAATTAATTTATCGGCATAAATAGCCCTAGGGTTTTGATGTTTTGCAATGGCTTTGTACAGTTTTGGTTGCGTAAAACGGGGTTCATCCCCTTCATTATGACCATATTTTCTGTAACCCAATAAATCGATAAAAACATCGCGGTTGAACTCCATTCGGAAATCCAACGCAAAGCGTACAGCATGAACTACGGCTTCGACATCGTCGGCATTGACATGCAACACGGGAGAGAGGGTTACTTTACCAACGTCCGTGCAATAAGTACTTGAACGCGCATCCAAATAATTGGTTGTAAATCCTATTTGATTATTGACAACAATATGGATTGTTCCATTGGTTTTGTAGCCATCTAACTTAGCCATTTGTACCACTTCATAAATCAATCCTTGCCCTGCTATAGCAGCATCGCCATGAACTACTATGGGTAAAACTTTGCTAAAATCGTCTTTGTAGTACTGGTCTTGTTTTGCACGTGTTATTCCTTCTACCACCGCTCCTACTGTTTCGAGGTGTGAGGGGTTTGGTGCTATGCTCAAATTGATACGGTTGCCGTTGTCGGTAAGACGATCACTGGTCCATCCTAAGTGGTATTTCACGTCCCCATCGAAGACTTCTTCTTCATAGTCTTTACCATCAAATTCACTAAAAATGTCTTTCGCAGATTTCCCAAAAATATTGGTGAGGGTACTCAATCGACCTCGGTGTGCCATACCCATCACAAATTCTTTTACGCCATAGGAAGCGGCCTTTTCAACTAGTGCATCTAAAGCAGGAATGAGGGATTCATTACCTTCTAACGAAAACCGTTTTTGACCAACATATTTGGTGTGCAAAAAGTGTTCAAAAGAAACCGCTTCGTTGAGTTTTCTAAGAATGTGCTTTTTCTCCTCAACTGAAAACTTACCATGGTTGTCGTTTTTATTTAGTCTGTTTTGAATCCATTGAATTTCTTCTGGTTGACGGATATACATGTATTCAATCCCTGTAGAATCGCAGTAAATAGCTTCTAAATGTTTACGGATTTCGTACAAAGTCGTGGGGCCAATTCCTAATATTTCACCAGCATTAAATGTGGTACTTAAGTCGTCTTGATTGAGCCCGAAATTTTCAATTTCAAGTGTAGGCGCATATTTTCGACGCTCACGTACAGGGTTTGTTTTTGTGAAGAGATGACCTCTGGTACGGTAAGCATCAATAAGTTTAACGACTTGAAATTCTTTTTGAACATGCTCAGGAACTTGCGTGCTTACGCCTTCAACCACTTCACCACTTACCCCATAATTTTCTGCACCAAAATCGTAACCCTGAAAAAAAGCTTTCCAACTGGGCTCTATACTATCTGGATCTTGTTGGTATTGTTCGTACAATTCCGCAAAATAGACCGTATGAGCAGCATTTAAAAAAGAATATTTGTCCATGTGTGGTGCGCCTTATATCAGAAAGTAATGCATTTAATTTCTTATATCAAAAATACAACTTTTGTGAAAATCACATAGTATTTTTTTGTTTTAATGTAGCGATGAATTTTGGTGTTTTTAAAACGTTCTTGTCATCAGTTGAGAACCAAAATCTCGAAGTCGTTGTTTTTTATTGGAATCTATTTCAATCGTCTCGAGGACATCAAAAGCAGCTTTGGTATAGTTTTGAATTGCTTGATTGGTGGTTTCAGCTGCGCCACTTTGCTCGAATAGATTGAGGGCTGTTGCTATTTTTTGATCCAAATCTTCTGTTGAATTTTCGTAAAGTGTTTTCAGTTCTGCTTTCATTTCTTTAGAGCCGAGCTCCATAGTTTTGAGAAATAAATAGGTCTTTTTGTTCTCCAAAATATCTCCTCCTACTTGTTTGCCAAAAGTTTTAGGATCACCAAAAGCATCCAAATAATCGTCTTGCAATTGAAACGCAATACCGAGGTTCTTACCAAAATTATAGCACTTTTGCTGGTCTCCTTCAGATGCGCCTGCAACAATAGCCCCCATTTGCATGGCTGCTGCCACCAAAACAGCTGTTTTGTATTCAATCATTTTGATGTATTCGGGGATGGCTACATCAAAACGCGTCTCAAAATCAATGTCGTACTGCTGGCCTTCGCAAACTTGCAATGCCGTTTTGCTGAACAAGGTTGTGAGTTGTTGAAATTGTTCTGGATTATATCCCTCAAAAAGCTTGTAAGCCATAATAAGCATCGCATCCCCCGACAAAATTCCTGTGTTTAAATTCCACTTTTCATGTACCGTTTGCTGGCCTCTGCGCAAGGGAGCATTATCCATAATATCGTCATGAATAAGAGAAAAATTATGAAAAACCTCAATGGCCAAAGCAGCATCCAAAGCAGCTGAAACATCACCACCAAAACAGTCAGCAGTCATTAATGTAAGTGTTGGGCGCAAACGCTTCCCCCCTAATCCCAGTATATATTGAATTGGGTCGTACAAATGCCTTGGTGTACGGGAATGATTGTACTGCTCTAAGTGAGCAACAAATTGTGATTGGTAATGTTGTATAGCTTTCATCAAAACAAAAATAAAAGAATTCCAGTTATAATTTACTCATGGTTGAACAAATGTTAAAAAATTGTAAAACTTAGGAAACTTCTATTGTTTTTATAGTTTCCGTTGTTATATTTGTGGCCCATTATGAAAGAACAGATTATTTCTAAAGCTGAAGAATTGTTTTTGACCTTAGGGTTCAAAAATGTAACAATGGATGACATCGCCTCGGCGATGGGCATATCCAAAAAAACGATTTATGCACACTTTTCTAACAAAACTGAGTTGGTTAGTGCAGTCACATTTTCGGTCTTAGAATACATTTATCAAGGGATTGAAAAAATTAAAGAATCCGCCGTAAACCCCATAGAGGAACTTTATGATACCAAGAAATTTTTAATTCATTATTTAAGGAATGAACGTGGTTCTGCTCATTTTCAATTGAAAAAATATTATCCCAAAATTTTTGAACAATTAGAGGTCAAAAAAATTGAAAAAATGCAATCTTCTGTTGAAAATAGTCTGAAACAAGGGGTAAAATTACAACTCTTTAGACCCAACATTGACACTGCTTTTGTTTCAAGAGTTTACTTTGTGGGCATGACAGGAATTCGAGATCAGTCTGTTTTTCCAGAACATAAATTTGATAAAAATTATCTTATGGAAAGCTATTTGGAATATCACCTAAGAGCAATTGTTACTGAGAAAGGTCTAAGCATTCTCAACAAATATATTCAACATAATAAGACCCAAAATGTATAAATTATTTGGTTTCATTTTCTTTACAATTTCAGTTTTTGCACAAGACAATAACGTACAAAAATTTTCATTGCAAGATGCTTTGGATCATGCGCTCCTCTACAACTACGAAGCACAAAACAGCAAAAGCGATATACGCCTAGCAGAACTCCAAAAATGGCAAACAACTTCTACTGGCTTACCACAAATAAATGCTGATATTTCTTACAACAATTGGATTCAGCAGCAAGTTTCGTTGATTCCTGCAGAATTTTTTGGGGGGAATGTTGGAGAATTTGCCGAGGTGGTTTTTGGTACTGAGCAAACTATAAATGGTACTCTAACTGTGCGTCAAAAAATATTTGACGGATCGTATTTAGTGGGGCTTCAAGCTGCAAAAGTGTATTTGGAAATTTCCAAAAATGCACAAGAAAAAACCTATACAGAACTCCGAAAAGCGGTAACCAATGCTTACGGAAATGTCCTCCTGACTGAAGAAAATATTAGAATTCTTGAAGCCAATATTTTGGTGGTCGAGAACAACATTGAGGACCTTCAGAAAGTGTATGAAAATGGTATGACCGAAGAAGAGAATATTGAACAACTTCAACTCACACGCTCTGGACTTATAAGTACGCGAAACTACAACCTAGTCTTGAAAGATTTGGCCTACGATATGTTCAATCTTACTGTTGGGCTCAACATTAATACCCCTGTGATTTTGACAGACACTTTGGAAAATTTGGTGACAACCTCAGACTTAAAAACAACCGATATTTCAAAAAATAGTGCCGAAAATACCATCGATTTTAAAATTGCACTAAACGACCTAAAGTCTAAGGAATTGCTCCTTAAACTCGAAAAAAGCAAGGCCCTCCCGACCATAAATGCATTTGTGAATGGAACTTATATTGGAAACAATAATCGGTTTGATTTCTTGGACCGTTCTCAAAAATGGTTTGGGGCTTCTTTATTTGGTGTAAACATGTCCATTCCCTTATTCAGTGCTTTGGGGCGATCGGCTTCAACCCAAAAAGCCAAAATAAATTTGGAAAAATCTGAGCGTGACTTAATCAATTTAAAACAACAAATTGAAGTGCAAATCAAAAGTGCGCAAAATGATTTAGAATTTGCCAAACAAGATTTAAAAAATAAAAAACAAGGACTCGACCTAGCGAAACGCATTGAACAAAAAAATCAAATCAAATTTTTTGAAGGTCTTGCCTCAAGTTTTGAATTGAGTCAAGCGCAAACACAATTGTATACCGCTCAACAACAATACATTCAAGCAATGCTTTCTGTTTTAAATAAACATATTGCGTTGGATGTTCTATTAAACCCTAATCCAATACATTGAAAATTAGATTCATGAAAAAAATAATCCCTTTATTAATTCTATCCTTCATCTTATCTTGTGGAGATGCGCCAAAAAAATCGGCAACACTTACAGAACTTACTTCTGAAAAATCAGATTTGATGCAACAAATCGACAGTTTGAATAATGTCCTAAAATCCGTAGAGAAGCGTATTTCTAAACTCGATACTACAAAACGCCTCAATGTGGTAACGGCTATTAAAGCTGAAGAAAAATTATTTCGTCACTACATAAAAGTTCAAGGGACAGTTGAGGCCGACCAAAGCGTTGAATTGTACCCTGAACGCAGCGGGACAATCACCCGTATTTTCGTTAAAGAAGGGCAAAAAGTCACCAAAGGACAAACTTTGTTGCAGATTGATGATTCTATAATTGAACGTTCTCTGATGGAATTGCAAATACAATTGGATTTAGCTGCAACTACTTTTGAAAGACAAGAACGATTGTGGAACCAAAACATTGGGAGTGAGCTGCAATTTCTTCAAGCAAAAGCCCAAAAAGAAGGACTAGAAAACAGTATTAACAGTTTAAAAGAACAAGGCAAAAAACTTAAAGTTTTAGCCCCCTTTTCAGGGGTCATCGACGAAGTATTTGCAAAAACAGGGGGGCTTGCAGCACCACAAATTCCTGCAATTCGGTTGGTTAATTTAAATACTGTGCATATCGAAAGTGAAGTCACCGAGACCTATCTTAAATCCATTAAAAAAGGAACCGAAGTAGACCTCTTTTTCCCATCTATTGGAAAAAATATTCAGGCCAAAATAGACCAAGTTGGGAATTTTATCAATCCAAACAATAGAAGTTTTAAAATTCGTATAAACATCGAAAATCCCAACAATGAATTGAAAGCAAACTTACTGGCTGATGTAAAAATCAACGATTTCAAAAAAACTGGAATTGTAATCCCAACAAAATTGATTCAAAAGGATCGTGTTGGAAAAACCTTCGTATACACTCTTACCAAAGATGGTGAAGGGTTGAAGGTTCAAAAAACATATATTCAAGACAAAATGACTTATGATAATGAATCGTTTATTGTTGATGGATTGACCCCATATACGCAAATTGTAGACAAAGGTTCTCGACTCGTGAAAGCCGATGAAAATGTAATTTTAGGAGAATAATTAAGTCATGAGCAAAAACAAAGAATTCAAACTGTCGTCATGGTCCATTTCCAACAAATCGACCGTAGCGGTTATTACATTTATCGTAGTTTTGGGAGGATTCCTCTCCTACACGAGCATGCCAAGAGAGAATTTTCCAGAGATTATTGTCCCTCAAATTTATGTAGCAACTCCATACCCAGGCAATTCTGCACTTGATGTCGAAAAACTAATCACAAAACGCCTTGAAAAAGAAATTAATGCCATAACAGGCGTTGACAAAATCACTTCGACTTCCATACAAGGATATTCTAGTATCAATGTGGAATTCAATTTTGATATCACTCCTTCTGATGCACTTCAAAAAGTCAAAGACAAGGTCGATATTGCAATGGCCGACAAGGATTTTCCTAAAGATTTACCAACCGAGCCAAGTATTACTGAAATGAATTTTAGTGAGCAAATGCCCATCATGAACATCAATCTCTCTGGAGATTTTTCGATGGATCAGCTCAAAGATTATGCTGAATATCTTGAAGATGAGATAGAGGAGCTTACAGAAATTTCTGGAGTAGACATCAGGGGTGTACAAGAAAAAGAAGTTGAAGTTGCTGTAGATTTGTACAAAATGCAGGCCTCAAAAATCAGTTTCAATGACGTTGAAAATGCTATTGCTTATGAAAATCAAAGTATTTCTAGTGGCGATATTCTCGAAAACGGTACACGACGCAATGTACGTGTTGTAGGTGAATTCAACGACCCGCTTGGGGTAAAAGATATTGTTGTAAAACATGAAAATGGGCAAATAGTATACCTCAGAGATATTGCCGATGTACAATTCAAAGAACAAGAAAAACAAAGCTATGCTCGAGAATATTCTCAACCCGTAGTGATGCTTGATGTCAAAAAAAGAAGTGGCCAAAATCTGTTGAATGCCTCTACTAAAATTGACGAAATTATTGAAAAGGCAAAATCCACAGTTTTCCCCGACAATTTAGTTATTTCAAAAACCAACGACCAATCCAACGACACCAGAACCATGGTCGCAGATTTGGAAAACAGTATCATTTTGGGGGTGATTTTGGTTGTTGCAGTCCTCTATTTCTTTTTGGGCTTTAGAAACGCTTTGTTTGTAGGAATCGCCATTCCCCTTTCAATGTTTTTATCGTTTACAATACTCGGTTTCTTGGGCGTAACCCTCAACACAATGGTATTGTTCTCGCTTGTAATTGCCTTAGGAATGTTGGTCGACAATGGGATTGTAGTCGTCGAAAATGTATACCGACTCATGGATCAAGGGGTTCCTCGAATTGAAGCAGCAAAACAAGGCGTTGGAGAAGTTGCATGGCCTATTATTGCATCAACGGCTACAACTTTAGCAGCATTTTTTCCACTTGTTTTGTGGGATGGTATTATTGGAAAATTTATGCAATGGCTTCCCATCACACTTATCATTGTATTAAGTTCTTCATTGTTTGTCGCCCTTGTTATCAATCCTATGCTAATTTCTCTGTATATGAAAGTGGTGCGCAAAGAAAATAAGGTGACATTTATTCATAAATTGGAAGCGCTTTATGAAAAGTTTCTTGGGTTTGCGCTCAAAGGCAGAAAGCCCTATGGTATTGTGATTGGGACTTTTGTTTTACTTTTTGTTGCTGCAGGATTGATGTATGTTTTTCCGCCAAAAGTATTGTTCTTTCCAAATACTGAAGCCAAACAAGTTTTTGTGTTTTTAGAATATCCTATCGGCACAGACATTGAAGAAACCAATAGACTCTCCAAACGTATTGAAAATGACATAGAAAACCACCTTAAACAATACGAAAAAAATGGTGAAAATTTTCTAGTGACTTCTGTTATTGGTCAAGTTGGCGAAGGCACCTCCGATCCAAGTAAGGGACAAATGGGAGGCAATACGCCAAACAAAGCGCGGATTACAGTAGATTTTGTGAAGTTTCAAGACCGTCAAGGTGTGAGTTCCGAACAAGTCCTGATGGACATCCGCAACGTGATTCAAGGGTATCCAGGTGTCAGTATTGTAGTAGACAAACCTGCCGACGGTCCACCTACTGGATCGCCTATAAACCTCGAAATTAAAGGGGATGATTATGCGCTCATTCTTGAAACAGCCAACAACTTAAAATCGTTTATAAACAATGCTAATATCCCAGGGATTGAAGAATTAAAACTCGATATCGACC
Source organism: Flavobacteriaceae bacterium (assembly GCA_965658025.1). GTDB lineage: Bacteria > Bacteroidota > Bacteroidia > Flavobacteriales > Flavobacteriaceae > UBA3537. Next base: position 106,954 of record CBFHQL010000002.1, read on the forward strand.
AAGGAAAACCTGAACTTTTGGTACGTGTCGACCGCCAAAAAGCAAGGCGATTGGGGGTTTCAACAGGGCTTATTGGCAACAATCTACGAACTGCACTTTATGGCAAAGAAGTCTCAACATTCAAAGATTTAACAGACGATTACCCCATCAATATTCGTCTAAAAGACGAGTACAGGTACGACAGAAATGCACTACTAAATCAAAAAATAACCTTTAGAGATCAAGGCAGTGGACAAATCAAACAAGTCCCCATTTCAGCAGTAGCAACAACAGAAAACAACACCAGTTTTAGTGCCGTCAAACGCATTGACCTCGATCGTGTAGTTACCGTTTATTCTAACGTTTTGAATGGGTACAACCCAACCGATGTGAACGACAAAATTAGAGCAATTATTCAAGACTTTGAAGTCCCCAGAGGACTTGAAATCAGTTTTACTGGAGAACAAGAAAAACAAGCTAAAGAGATGGCGTTTTTAAGTAAAGCGCTACTGATTGCCGTGTTGTTGATTTTTCTGATTCTTGTGGGTCAATTCAACTCGGCGACTACCCCCATTATCATATCAATTTCGGTGTTTTTAAGTTTGATTGGTGTGTTGTTTGGTTTGCTTATTTTTAGAATGGATTTTGTGATTTTGATGACCATGATTGGAATCATTTCACTCGCAGGCATCGTCGTCAATAACGCTATTGTGCTTATAGATTATATCAATTTAATCATAAAAAGAAAAAGAAGAGCACTTGAATTGGAATCTTCAGAAAAACTCACATCCTCCGAACTGTTGGAATGTGTGGTTGAAGGAGGAAAAACGCGACTTCGGCCTGTACTACTGACCGCCATAACCACTATTTTAGGGCTGTTGCCTTTGGCACTTGGAATTAATGTCAATTTTAAAACCTTAATTACAGAGCTGAACCCTAACTTTTACATCGGTGGAGAAAATGTTGCCTTTTGGGGGCCAATGGGCTGGGCCATAATTTATGGTCTTACATTTGCAACATTTCTAACCCTTGTTGTTGTGCCTATTTTGTATTATTTAATCAATAAAATAAACACCAAACGCGTGAATGTTACTGCTTAGATGCTGTGTTTTTATTTTATTAATCTTAAATTTGCTCAACTAATTAGATAAAATGTACAGAACGCATCATTGTGGCGAGCTTAGAGCGGCACACATCAACCAAAAAGTAACCCTTTCGGGCTGGGTTCAAAAATCAAGAGATAAAGGGTTTGTGGCCTGGGTCGATTTACGCGACCGATATGGCATTACACAACTCGTTTTTGATGCCAATCGTACAGATAAAAAAATAATGGACGCTGCCAGAAACTTAGGCCGCGAATTTGTTATTCAAGTCTCTGGAACTGTAATTGAGCGCGCCTCAAAAAATCCAAATATAAATACAGGAGACATCGAAATCTTGGTAGAATCACTCAACGTATTGAATACCGCTAAAGTCCCCCCTTTTACAATTGAAGACAAAACTGATGGTGGAGAAGAATTGCGCATGAAATATCGCTATTTAGATATCAGACGAAATCCTGTTAAAGATAATTTGATTTTTAGACATAAAGTTGCTCAAGAAGTGAGAAACTACCTGTCTTCAAAAGCATTTATAGAAGTTGAAACCCCGTACCTCATCAAGTCAACTCCCGAAGGGGCTCGTGATTTTGTGGTGCCCAGCCGTATGAACGAAGGTCAATTTTATGCCCTTCCACAATCACCGCAAACCTTCAAACAATTATTGATGGTCGGCGGAATGGACAAATATTTCCAAATTGTCAAATGTTTTAGAGACGAAGATTTACGTGCCGATCGACAGCCGGAATTTACACAAATTGACTGCGAAATGACCTTTGTGGAACAAGAAGATATCCTCAATGTTTTTGAAGGACTTACACGACATTTAATCAAAAGCATCAATAACGTAGACATCGAAAACTTCCCAAGGATGACCTATGATGAAGCCATCAAAACTTATGGAAATGACAAGCCAGATATTCGTTTTGAAATGAAATTTGGCGAACTCAATGCGGTTGCTCAACACAAAGATTTTAATGTCTTCAACAACGCTGAACTCGTAGTAGGGATCGCTGTTCCAGGTGGTAATTCTTTTTCAAGAAAAGACATTGACAAACTCATCGATTGGGTAAAGCGTCCTCAAGTTGGCGCACTTGGCATGGTCTATGTCCGTTGCAACGATGATGGTAGCTTTAAATCTTCGGTAGATAAATTTTATGATCAAGATGACTTGGCCAATTGGGCTAAAGCAACTGAAGCCAATACTGGTGATCTCATTTGTGTCCTGTCAGGAAAAACAAATGAAGTCCGCGCTCAGCTGAGTGCATTACGTATGGAATTAGCCGAACAGCTTGGGCTTAGAAATCCAAAAGAGTTTGCACCACTATGGGTCACCGATTTCCCCCTTTTGGAATGGGACGAAGACACCCAACGCTACCACGCTATGCACCATCCTTTTACTGCACCAAAACCAGAACAGATTGAACTCCTAGACACAAATCCTGGAGCCGTAAAAGCCAATGCTTATGACTTAGTGCTTAATGGAAATGAAATCGGTGGAGGATCTATACGAATTCACGATAAAGAAACGCAAGCACTGATGTTCAATCATCTTGGGTTCTCAGAAGAAGAAGCCAAAGCACAATTTGGTTTTCTGATGAATGCTTTTGAATATGGTGCACCACCACACGGAGGTATTGCCTTTGGTTTGGATCGATTGGTTGCTATTTTAGGTGGCCAAGAAACCATTCGTGATTTTATTGCATTTCCAAAAAATAATTCTGGAAGAGATGTCATGATTGATGCGCCTGCGCCGATAGCAAAAGATCAATTAGACGAATTAGGGTTGAAAGCAAAATAACCGACTAAACTAAGATGAAGTATTTAATTTGGATTCTTTTTATAGCTACAATAGGAAGTATCGTTTTGGGCTTTGCAATTCCTGATTCGGACACAACAGATGCAGTGATGAAAGCCAACGAAATTGCGCTTTCTGAAAAGTTTATTGGATTTGGAGTGATAGGCCTTTTCTTTATCGTATTCCCTCTATTTTCTTACTACCGTTGGAAAAACAAAAATGTTTCTGATTATATGCTTAATAAAGAAAATATTGAAAAGATGAGAGTATATAACAATAAAAAAGAATAATCAATTCAAATTCCGTTTTTCAATAAAAAAACGCTTCAATAACGCTGAAGATTCTTCCGCTAAAACACCTCCTCGAATTTTAGTTTTTGGATGCAATTTAGTGCCCAAAGTTGCGCAACCACGTTCAAGATCTTTAGCCCCATAAACAATTTGTGAGATTTGACTCCAATACAATGCACCGCCACACATTTGACAAGGTTCTAAAGTGACATACAACGTACAATTGTGCAAGTATTTTCCACCCAAAAAATTGGAAGCCGCTGTAATGGCCTGCATCTCGGCATGTGCAGTAACATCGTTGAGTAACTCGGTTAGATTGTGCGCTCTAGCAATGATGTGTTGATCTACAACGACTACGGCGCCAACTGGTACTTCACCTTTTTCAAAAGCCATTTCGGCTTCCATTATGGCTTTTTTCATAAAATAGTCATCGTCAAATTCTATATCCATATGCCAAAAATACGATTTCAATCGTGTATTTTTGTACTGTGCAAAAAAAATTACTCGGCCATATCAATCAACCACAGGATTTACGTCTTCTTCAAATTGAGGACTTACCAATACTTGCACAAGAATTAAGAGACTTTATCATTAAAATTGTGGCTTCCAAAGAAGGCCATTTGGGGGCAAGTTTAGGGGTGGTCGAACTCACTATTGCGCTGCATTATGTGTTTGATACCCCAAAAGATTTGCTCATTTGGGATGTTGGGCATCAGGCCTATGGGCATAAAATTTTAACCGGACGTAAAGCTAAATTTGAAACAAACCGCCAATTGGGGGGCGTAAGTGGTTTCCCAAAACGTGATGAAAGTCTTTATGATCCCTTTGGGACAGGACATGCATCAACATCAATTTCGGCAGCGCTAGGTATGGCTATTGCAAGTCAGTTAAAAGGTTTACAAAAGCACCATATCGCAGTGATTGGTGACGCTTCTATTGCAAGCGGTATGGCTTTCGAGGGGCTAAATCATGCAGGAGTGACTAATGCTAATTTATTGGTTATTTTAAATGATAACGCTATTGGTATTGATCCAAGTGTAGGTGCACTTAAGCAGTATTTGACAAACGTCAAAAAGGGAAAACAAAAAGAAGATAATATTTTTGAGGCGCTAAATTTTGAATACTCTGGCCCGATTGATGGGCACAATCTTGATGCTTTAGTGTTAGAATTAGAACGCCTAAAAACGATTGAAGGCCCTAAATTTTTGCACGTTATTACAACAAAAGGCAAAGGGCTGAAACAAGCCGAAGAACATCAAGTCACTTACCATGCCCCAGGAAAATTTAATGCCGAAACTGGTGATTTACTTCCTTCAAACAATACCAAAAGACCTGACAAATTTCAGGATGTATTCGGAAAAACACTTGTTGCATTGGCCGAAAAGAATGAAAACATCATCGGTATTACCCCAGCTATGCCAACTGGAAGTTCTTTAAAATTTCTAATGGAAGCGTTCCCAAATCGTGCTTTTGATGTTGGAATTGCAGAACAACACGCTGTAACCTTGGCTGCAGGAATGGCTACACAAGGACTAATCCCTTTTTGCGCAATTTACTCTACCTTTTTGCAACGTGCCTATGACCAAGTCATTCATGATGTCGCATTGCAAAATTTGCCCGTGATTTTTTGTTTGGACCGTGCAGGGCTTGTAGGGCAAGACGGTGCTACACATCACGGCGTATTTGACATCGCCTATTTAAGGTGTATCCCAAATCTTATTGTAGTAGCACCACGAAATGAAATTGAATTGCGCAACATCATGTACACTGCGCAAATGGGCTTGAAACAGCCTATTGCAATTCGATATCCAAGAGGACGCGGAACACTTTTGGATTGGAAAAAAGAGTTTGAACCTATTCCCATTGGAAAGGGTGTTCAGTTAAAAGCTGGTGAAAATACAGCTGTTTTAAGCATTGGTGCCATGGCTAATAATGTCCAAGAGGCAATAAGAGATTTATCAATTGCCCATTATGATATGCGTTTTGTAAAACCATTGGATGACGTTTTATTAAAACAAATTTTTGAACGCTACCCCAATATAGTGACTGTAGAAAATGGAACAATTGTTGGCGGATTTGGAAGTGCTGTTTTAGAATTTGCAGCGAATAACGGATTTAAAAACAAAATAACCCTTAAAGGAATCCCAGATACTTTTATAGAACACGGTACCACTGAAGAACTTCAAAAACAGATAGGAATAGATGTTGACGGATTGAGACTGTTTTTTGAGGGCCTCTAAAACGTTAATCCCTTTAATTTTTTATAGGTTAAAATTGCATTACTATCTGAATAGGAAGCAACGACACCACAAACAGCCATCAGACGTTCATATAAATCTTGGTTTAGAATATCCAATTCGGAGGGTAATAGTTTTAGCAAAAGACGGTCATAATGACTCGTCTTATCTGCATGAGCGTTGTTGACTGCTGAAGTAAACCGCAACAACAATTCATTAATCACTTCAAACCCAGAAATTTCTTTGTCAATCACTTCCTTAGCATTGTAAATTCGATCGATACTTATTTTAATAATATCATCGATTTGGGCTTTATACTGACTTTTATTAATCAGTGCTTCTTGAAAGCTACCATCAAGTAAAGACTTTTCGTTGCGTATAAAAATCTCCACAGCATCGTCGATGAGGGTGCCAATGGCCAAAGCGCGCAAATAACTAACTCGAGCAGAGGTCGTTGGTAGTGCGTTGTATTTCTTAGTCTGAATCTTGGTACGCACCAAATTGATAAGGTATTCCAATGCGAAATCTTCCTCAATAAGTCCAAGATTAATGCCGTCTTCAAAGTCTATAATGGTGTAGCAAATATCATCTGCCGCTTCCACCAAATAGGCCAAAGGGTGTCTTGAAAATTGAGCGTCGTCGGTAGTATTCATTTTTAGCAACCCCAATTCTTTGGCAACGTCTTTAAACATCGTTGCTTCACGCTGAAAAAAACCATATTTTTTTGAAGCAATATGCGTTGTAGGTCGCTTTGGTAGAGACGCTTTTGGGTATTTTGTAAATGCCCCAAGAGTTGCATAACTCAAACGTAAACCTCCAGGACGACCTTTTAAATCCTGAGTCAAAATTTTAAATCCATTGGCGTTCCCCTCAAAGTCACACAAATCTTGATATTGCTTATCGGATAATACGGACTTAAAACTTTGCCCTGGTCCATTTTTAAAAAAGTGTCCAATGGCTTTCTCCCCAGAATGTCCAAAGGGTGGATTGCCAATATCGTGTGCCAAAGCGGCGGCAGCTACAATAGCGCCAAAATCGTTGGGTTTATAGCCGTGAATTTGTTTAAGAGCAGGGTGTTTTTCTAAAATTTTTACGCCCGCTTTACGGCCTAAAGAGCGCGCCACAACACTCACTTCCAAACTGTGGGTGAGACGAGTGTGGACAAAATCCGTAGATGAAAGCGGGATAACCTGTGTTTTGTCTTGTAAACTCCTAAACGCTGGCGAAAAAATAATGCGGTCGTAATCAACATCAAAGCCCAGACGAGTTTCATCTTGTTCGTTACGCAAGCGCTTGTTGGTGTCGCCTTGTCGCTTTAGGGATAATAATTGCTCCCAATTCATGGTCTTACTCATAGGTGCAAGATAATGATTTTCAATGTTAAGTTAATGTTATACAAAGTATAGATTTTGCTTATTTGATAACATTGAGATGACAATTATATAAACATGCGGATATCGTAAGGGTTGTCAATCAAACATAAATTTGCAAAAAATAAAGTTTAAAATCACAACAAATGAAATCCTTATTTTTAACCCTAATTTCCTTAGTTTGTTTCAGTATTAATGCACAAGATACAGGAGCAATATCTGGTTTACTTACCGATAAAGAATTCAATAATGAACCCCTTGCATTTGCCAATGTTTTAATTAAAGGAACTTCTAAGGGAACAACTTCTGATTTTGATGGAAAATACTTATTAGAAAATTTAGATCCTGGAGTGTATACAGTGCAATTTAGTTTTGTTGGCTACCAAACTGTGGAAGTTGAAACCACTGTTGAGTCTGGTAAAACTAATACTATTGATGTGATTCTTCAAGCCAATAGCGCTGCTTTGGATGAGGTTGTGATAAAAACCACTACTGCTAGAGAGACAGAAAATGCACTACTGTTGGAACAACAAAAAGCAGTGGTGATGGAAACCGCTATTGGCGCACAGGAATTGAGCAAAAAAGGGGTCAGCGACGTGGCTACTGCAGTTACAAAAACAGCTGGGGTTTCTAAACAAAACAATTCTAAAGGTATTTTTGTGCGTGGCCTTGGAGATCGTTACAACATCACAACACTTAATGGTTTGCCACTGCCATCAAATAATCCTGCACTAAAAAATATTGAATTAGGAATTTTCTCTACTGACATTGTCGAAAATATTGGTATAAGTAAAACGTTTAACGCTAAAAATTATGCAGACTTTGGAGGCGCAAACATCAATATTGATTCTAAAAATTTTAGGGGACAACCTTACTTAAACATAGGGCTTAGTGTTGGCGGAAATTCAAACACAATAGGGGAAAGCCCATTTTACAGACAAGATGGTCCCAATTTCTTTGGATTTTATAATCCTTCGGAACCCACAAATCCTACGGCAACTTCAAATTGGGGGTCGAGTTGGGATAGAGAACAAAGTAATTTTAAACTCAATGGTGGGGTGAAGCTTGTTGGGGGAAAATCTTTTGAAATTGGTGAAGAAGGGCGCTTAAATACCTTTGTAACACTAAGTTTCGATAACAGCACTCTTTTTAGAGAAGGTCTTAGCCGCGGTAAAGTCGGTGCGGACGGATATACACGTCAGGATTTTTATAAAAACGCATACCAATACAATACCAACACTACGGCTATGGGGAGTTTTAATTACCGCATTAACTCAGATCATAAATTAGCTTTTACAAGCTTGTTTTTGAACAGTTCTTCGCAAAATCATGATGAATACAGTGGATTTGATATTGAATTTGATAATGCGGTAACAGACAATGATGATGGATTTGGATTTATACAAAGAAATACCTTTGAACAAACAAAATTATTTGTGAATCAATTGAGTGGAACACATGACCTTTTTGAAAACCATACCCTAAATTGGATTGTAGGACTAAATCAGTTAAAAAGTAATATTCCTGACCGAATGCAAAATACAGCGGGACGTGATTTTCGTCCCAATAGAACGAGTGATTATGTTATTATTTCTGGGAGTCCTATCTACAACCACCGTTTTTATCAAACGCTCACAGAAGATGAAATTTCAGTTAATATTTCTGACAAGTGGACACTTCGAGATGATGAAGATGAAGTTAAAGGAGAATTCGATTTTGGATTTAGTGGGCGTTACAAATTCATAAATTTTGAATCGCAACAATACGAATTTAGATTGAACAACCAAGCTGGAGTTTATAATATTGAAATTTCTGATTTCGATGGATTCTTCAATAATTCAAATTTAAATTCGCTTTATTTTATCAACCAACAAAAACCACAAACGTACAGTGGAGGACAATACATCAATGCAGGGTTTGTAAATGGACTATGGAATTTTAACTCAAAATTTTCAATGCTTTTAGGGCTTCGCGCTGAGATGATTGCTATCGAAATTGATTACCTCACCCTTCAATCCTCTAATGAGGAGCGTATTGCTTTTATTAAAGAAAAACTATTGCCTTCTTTATCCGCAAAATATGTTTTAAAAGAAAACATGAACCTTAAATTTGGTGCCAGTAAGACTTATACACTACCACAATTTAAGGAACGTGTAAATATGCTTTATGAAGAGGTTACGCAAGTATATAGAGGAAACAATTATGTGTATGAATCTACCAACTGGAATGCCGATTTGAAATGGGAATATTTTCCAAATGAGGGTGAATTAATCTCAGCCACAGTTTTTGGTAAGCTCATTCAAAATCCTATCAATAGTATTTTTATTAATTCTACCTCAAATGATATTTCATACATCAATACAGGAAAACAAGCCGAGGTATTTGGGTTGGAATTAGAAGTCAAAAAGAACCTTTTTAATTTTAACGCTGAAGATGATGAATTTAGCCACAAAATTACAGGGGGTTTAAATTTATCAATGATTCAAACCAATCAAGATCTAGATGCTCAAAAAGTAACTAATGAGACTGATTACAGTGCCAATTTTACGTTTGATTCAAGTAAACTCACAGGCGCATCTGATTTTCTTATGAATGCTGATGTTTCATATCTAAAAGAGTTTGACGAAGATAAATCCATTCAAGCCACAATTGCTTATAATTATTTTTCAGATCAATTAAATACGATTGGAACATTAAACAAAGGTAATGTGATTGATAAAAGCTATGGCGCTTTAGATTTTGTACTGAAAAGCAAGTTGAAGCAATTCACCTTCGGAGTTTCGGCAAAAAATATGCTTAACCCAACCATTACAAGAATTCAAGAAGTATACGATACTCCAGGAACCAATAGCGTAATTCTTGATGAGTTTAAAAGAGGTGTTAACTTAAGTTTATCTGTTGGCTACAAATTTTAATTCAATATTAAGGCATGAAGATTTGCGGATCATCTCTTCAACAAATATTAACAAATACTTTAATATTTCCTAAAATCTAAATTGTCTTTATAGACGAAATTTGTAAAAAATTAAATAATTAAAAAAATGAAAAAATTATCCTTACTTACTTTAATCTTAACAAGTGTGTTTATGCTTAACTGTAGCATTGACGACGAAAACTCTACTGCACCCAGTACATCTTTTGAATTAAATCCAAATGATTTTCAAGGAACTATTCAAAATGGAACTGTTTCTTTAAATCCTACGGTAAACTATAGACTCACTGGAGCTTTGGTCGTAAAAGAAGGTGCCACCCTAAATATCCCAGCTGGAACAATCATTACAGCTGCTGCGGGGACAACAACATCTGCATTTATTGGAGTAGAGCGTGGCGCAACCATAAATATTAGTGGTACAGCTTCTAATCCAGTTGTTATGACAGCAGAAACACAATCCGCTGGTGCATGGGGTGGATTAGCAATTGCAGGCTATGGCATAACAAACGCAGGAGTAGATGTTACTTCAGAAGTTGGCGATTTAACTTATGGAGGAACAGACAACACTGATAGCTCAGGTTCTATTACGTATTTAAGAGTAGAATACACTGGGGCAACATTTACAAATGACAAAGAATTTAATGGAGTAACATTGTTTGGCGTGGGCTCTGGAACAATATTTAAAAATGTATCCTCTGTAAATGGAGGCGATGATGGTATTGAGTTTTTTGGGGGTGCTGTAGATGCTGAAAATTTAGTGTCTATCAACTCTGGAGACGACTCGATTGATTTTGCAGATGGATTCACAGGATCAATTACCAATGCTTATATCAAAGGAATCACTAAAGCCGGAATTGAGGGGTCTAACAATGGAGATGACGGAAGTCTTGAACCCGTTACAACAGCTACAGTTTCAAATGTTACTATGGTTGTAGATGGTTTAGGAAATTCTGAAGGTGCCATTTATTTTAAAGAAGGTGGAGGAAATATCACCTATTCTAATTTTGTTGTAGATGGAATCAGTCTTGGAATGAAAATAAAAAGTACGGATGACATTGCTCAAGAAAGACTTGCCAATGGCGATTTAGTAATCGAAAACTTTAATTATGTAAATGCCCCTTCAACTTGGGATTGGGGTGGTTACAATTATACTGGTACCAATACTGGCGCAACCGGTGCTGGAAATGGAACTAGTGCTCCAGACTGGGCTGCTGATTGGTCTGAATCTGAATAATCAGGAATGAATTAGTCAAAAAAAAGCTCCCATGGTGGGAGCTTTTTTTATTGAATATTTAATTTTAATACGTTATTAACATTAATTTACTGCAACTTCAGATTTTCCGTCCCATTCAATAACATTAGTTATTTTTGAATCTTGAAAGTCAACTTCTTTTAAAGTGTCTTCTGACCAAAAAAACCATTTCCCAGATTTGAATCCATTTTCATAATATCCCTGAGATAATTTGTTTCCTTCAGCATCAAAACTAGTCCAAAAACCAACTAAGACACCATCCTTATTAAATGTTCCTTTTTGTGATACTTCTCCGTTGTCATGATAATACGTTGCATTTATAAGTTCTCCATCAACTTGAAATAATGGGGATTTAGAATCTTGGGCACTAACAGTGACCCAAATGAACAATAGAACTGCAGTTATATAATTTTTCATGATACTATATTATTAGAATTCTTTTCCTAATATATACAATAATTTACAATATATCAACATTAAGTTTACATTAATTTAACATTAGCCATACAATTTAAAAAACACAATTATAAAAAAGTAGGACTATTTATTAATAATTACATAACAATAATGTTACAGTACAATCACACTTAGTTGTTAAATTTGGATTGTCTTAGACAATTTTTATTCATTATTATTTATTAGTTTTTGTCGACTACAATATGATGAATTATTAATCATGACTGCCTTGGCCAGGCAGTCTTTTTTATTGAAATTTAATGGTTAGGAAACATTAAGTTAACATTGGAGTTGGATTTTTGCAGTGACAAAAACTAATATCCAAAATAAAAATGAAAAAAATTCTATTATTAATTCCTATTGTTTTCTTATCAATTAACACTCAAGCTCAAGAAATTAGCGACACTTCTTTCGGCAAAGGGCTGGTCAATTTTGTGGCAAAAGACAGCACGTTCAGTGTAAAATTTGCACCACGTTTCCAAGTGCGTTCAATGTCATCGTGGGACCACAATGGCGATATTTATGAAAGCCCAGAACATAATTTTATTGTTCGCCGTGCTCGTCTCAAATTTGATGGGTTTGCCTATAATAAAAATCTAATTTATAAAATTGAATTAGGATTATCCAATAGAGATATTTCTGGAGCCAACGCTTTTAACCGAAATACACCACGCTATATTTTAGATGCTGTAATTAAATGGAAATTTGCTAAAAACTGGGAATTTTGGGCAGGGCAAACCAAGTTGCCTGGAAACGTAGAACGTGTAGTATCCTCAGGTAATTTACAGTTAATCGATCGATCTTTGTTAAATAGCCATTTTAATATCGACCGTGATTTAGGGATTCAAATACGCCACAAGTCAAATCTAGGAGGAACGTTTTTGACACGCGAAAAATTCTCTATATCTCAAGGTGAGGGTAGAAATGTGACCGAAGGTAATGAAGGTGGTTTACAATATACCGCTCGATTAGAGCTTCTCCCTTTTGGAGCATTTAAATCTAAGGGTGATTACAGCCAGTCCGATTTAAAACGAGAAGAAAAACAAAAATTAATGCTTGGATTCACATATAACTTCAATGAAGAGGCTGTAAGAGAAAGAGGGTTTGCTGGAGATTATATGGTAAGAGCAGATGAAACCATTTACGGAACAGACCAAACCACAATTTTTGTTGATGCTATGTATAAATTTAATGGTTTTTCTTTTATGGGTGAATATGCTAAGCGTACTGCAGATAATGAAATTGCTACAGAAACCGATGGTGTGACACCAACTGGGGATATCGTTCTTACTGGAAATGCATTGAACTTACAAGCAGGGTATTTGTTTAAAAACAATTATGAAGTCGCTGCACGTTTTACAACTGTAGATTACGAGTCTGTTACTAACAAATTGCCTACAAAACAATACACATTAGGGTTCAATAAATTCGTAGTTGGTCACAAGTTAAAAATTCAAAGTGATATCAGTTATACAACTTTAGATGGAAAAGATGATAACATAACTTTTAGACTTGGATTTGATCTTCATTTTTAATAATAATTAATTAACACACAAAAGCAAAAAAATTATGATATTTGCCAATATAGCTCAAATTAGTACTATGGATAATATATACATTTTTATGTTGATTGCTATCACGGTTTTGGCAGCAATAGACATTATAGTTGGTGTCAGTAATGACGCTATTAATTTCTTAAACTCCGCCATTGGTTCGAAAGCAATTTCTATACGAACAATCATGATTGTTGCAAGTTTAGGAGTTTTTGTTGGCGCCGTGTATTCTAGTGGTCTTATGGAAGTAGCAAGAAAAGGAATTTTCGTTCCTGCAATGTTCAATTTTAATGAAATCATGATCATTTTTATGGCCGTCATGATTACAGACATTTTATTATTAGATTTCTTCAACACTTTAGGGCTTCCAACTTCAACTACGGTTTCAATTGTTTTCAATTTGTTGGGAGCGGCTGTTATTATGTCTTTGATTAAAATTGGCACTTCAGATACGCAAACATTTGCTGATTTAGGAAACTATATCAATACTAAAAAAGCGTTACAAATTATTCGAGGAATTATCATGTCTGTCTTTATAGCATTCACCGTTGGTGCTATTGTACAGTGGGTTTCTCGTTTGATTTTCACCTTTCAAACCGAAAAGAAAATTAAGAATTTCGGAGCCATTTTTGGTGCTGTTGCACTAACTGCAATTACCTATTTTATCTTCTTGAAAGGATTAAAAGGAACACCATATTACAAAGACTTAAAAGGGTCGATTGAAGGTAATGAAATGTACATTATAGGAGCTAGTTTTATATTGTGGTTAATTGTCTCTTATGTTTTTCAAGCCATTACAAAGAAAACTATCCTTTTGGTCGTTATTGGGGTAGGAACATTTGGTCTTGCTCTTGCATTTTCCGGAAATGATTTGGTGAATTTTATTGGTGTTCCAATGGCAGCTTATCATTCTTATGAAGCATGGATTGCATCAGGTGTTGACGCCACTTTATTTTCTATGGAGGTGTTAGATAAAAAAGTTCCTGCCGAACCCTTACTACTTTTTATTTCTGGAGGTATTATGGTAGTTACACTTTGGTTTTCTAAAAAAGCTAAAACTGTTGCAGAAACAGAAATCAGCTTATCTCGCCAAAGTGAAACTCATGAAAAATTTCAACCAAATTTCATCTCTCGTGGGATTGTAAAAGGTGCTACACAACTATCTAATTACTTCAGCATAATAGTACCAAAATCAGTACAAGGAAAAATTGAAAAAAGTTTTCAAACACCAGAGGTTGTTCTTACAAAGGATCAAAGTATTGACGCTCCTGCATTTGATTTAATTAGAGCTTCCGTAAATCTTATGGTTGCAGGTATTTTGATTGCAATTGCCACAACAATGAAACTGCCGCTTTCTACAACCTATGTGACTTTTATGGTCGCAATGGGTACTTCTTTTGCCGATAGAGCTTGGGGTAGAGAAAGTGCTGTTTATAGAGTAGCAGGAGTTTTAAATGTGATTGGAGGATGGTTTGGAACTGCAATTGGTGCGTTTGTTGCATCTGGTGTTGTGGTTTTCTTAATCAATATGAATCCGACTGTAATAACTCCAATTTTCCTATTATTAACTGCCATTTTATTGTACAGAAACTACGTTTCTCACAAAAATAAATCTTCGAAAGTATCAAATGGAGACAACTTAAAATATTCCGAAAGCAGCTCTATTCAAGGCGTAATAAAAGAAAGTGCTGATAATATTTCTAATGTACTAAAAAGATCAAATACGATTTATAATAATGCTATTAATGGACTTGCTTCAGAAAATTCTAAACTTCTGAATAAAAACAAAAAACAAATCATTAAACTCTCTAAAGAAGTTGATGATTTAAGAGATAACATATTTTATTTTATTAAAAATTTAGATGATTCTAGCATAGGTGCTAGTGGATTTTATATTGATATCTTAGGATATTTACATGATATGGCTCAGTCTTTGGAATACATTTCAAAGGTGACCTATAAACATGTTGATAATAACCATAAAAAATTAAAATTCAAGCAAATCAAAGAATTAAGTGAAATCAGCGACATCATCAATGGTTTATTTACAGACGCTAGAGCTGCCTTTGAAACACAGTCATTTGAAAAAATTGAAGCGATAAGTGGTCGTAGGAATGATATATACAAAATTCTTAAATCGAATATTGCTTTGCAAGTTGAGAGAACAAGAGGAACAGACGAGTCGAGTCCTAAAAATACGACGCTCTATTTTAACCTGCTTCTTGAAACCAAAGATTTATTAAAAGCGACTGGGAATTTATTAGAAGAATATCAAACCGCTTACAAAAGTACATTGGACTAATGTTTAGCAATCATATTTCATAAAAAAACCACGCCTTTTGGCGTGGTTTTTTCTTACAAGTATTTAATTAATTTTAAGACCCGCACATCAAACAATCGTCTCCTTCAGAAGTTTTAGCTTGTTCTATAAGGGCCTTCATCTCTTCGGCAGACATCGGTTCTACATCTGCGTCCATTGACGTTTGTTTTGAAAATTTCTCTGCGGTTTTAGCTGCTTTTTCTTGTTTTTGTTGCAGAACTTGAGTTTCTGTCTGTGCTTCAACTTGAGGTTGCTCTTTCTTTTTTGTGTCAAGTGTGAACTTAATCGCATCCACAGCACTTTTTGTTCTTAAGTAATACATCCCTGTTTTGAGTCCACTCTTCCAAGCATAGAAGTGCATAGAGGTCAATTTAGCCATTGTAGCGCCTTCCATAAACAAGTTAAGTGACTGCGACTGATCAATGAAGTATCCACGCTGACGAGACATATCAATAATGTCTTTCATGCTCAATTCCCAAACCGTTTTGTACAAGTCTTTAATATCTTGAGGGATAACATCAACATGTTGAATGGATCCATTGGCCCGCATGATTTCTTGTTTCAGCCCTTCATTCCAAAGCCCGAGTTGAACAAGATCTTCTAGAAGATGTTTGTTGACGACAATAAATTCTCCAGAAAGTACACGACGGGTATAAATATTGGATGTGTAGGGCTCAAAACATTCGTTGTTCCCCAAAATTTGTGATGTACTGGCTGTTGGCATTGGCGCAACAAGTAGCGAGTTTCGCACTCCATTTTTAAGGACTTGTTTTCTAAGTTTAGCCCAATCCCACATACCGCTAAGCTCTTCGTCTTTTAGCCCCCAAAGGTTATATTGGAACTCTCCTTTACTTATTGGAGATCCTTTATAAGTTTCGTAAGGCCCTTCAGCTTTTGCTTCTTCCATAGAAGCTGTAACGGCTGCAAAATAAATGGTTTCAAAAATGTCTTGATTCAACTTTTTGGCTTCATCACTTGTAAATGGCAAACGTAGTTTGATGAACGTATCGGCCAATCCTTGTACCCCTAATCCAATTGGACGGTGTCTAAAATTGGAGTTTTGAGCTTCTATAACTGGATAATAATTTCGATCGATAACCTTGTTGAGGTTCTTTGTTACACGCTTGGTGATTTTGAATAACTCTTTGTGATCAAAAGCACCATCTTTGATGAACATTGGCAACGCAATTGAGGCCAAGTTACATACTGCAACTTCGTCTGGAGAGGTGTACTCTATGATTTCTGTACAAAGGTTTGAAGAACGAATGGTCCCCAAATTTTGTTGATTCGATTTACGGTTCGCTGCGTCTTTATAGAGCATGTAAGGTGTCCCTGTTTCAATTTGAGATTCTGTGATTTTTTCCCACAATTCTCGTGCTTTGATGGTTTTTCTTCCTTTGCCTTCTTGCTCATATTTTGTATACAATGCCTCAAACTCTTCACTATGCGTATCAGGAAGTCCTGGACACTCATTTGGGCACATCAATGTCCATTCGCCGTCTTCTTGTACACGCTTCATGAATAGGTCCGGAATCCACATGGCATAAAACAAATCACGTGCACGCATTTCTTCTTTTCCATGGTTTTTCTTTAAATCCAAGAAATCAAAAATATCGGCATGCCACGGCTCAAGGTATACGGCAAAACTCCCTTTTCGTTTTCCTCCACCTTGATCAACGTAACGAGCGGTATCGTTATAGACACGTAGCATAGGCACAATCCCATTACTCGTCCCATTGGTGCCTGCAATATAACTTCCTGTAGCGCGAATGTTATGCATCGCCAAACCAATTCCTCCAGCAGATTGTGAAATCTTGGCCGTTTGTTTTAGTGTGTCGTAAATTCCATCTATACTATCATCTTTCATGGTGAGTAGAAAACACGAAGACATTTGTGGTTTTGGCGTACCTGAATTAAACAAAGTTGGTGTGGCGTGTGTAAAATATTTTTTAGACATCAAAGTGTAGGTTTCAATAGCCGCATCTAAATCGTCTAAATGAATCCCAATAGACACACGCATCAACATATGTTGTGGACGCTCAGCAATTTTGCCATTGAGTTTCAATAGGTATGAACGCTCAAGGGTTTTAAAGCCAAAATAATCGTACCCAAAATCTCTGTTGTAGATGATTGTTGAGTCTAATTTTTCTTTGTTCTTCATGATGACATCATAGACCTCATCTGAAAGTAGTGGCGCATCTTTCCCAGTACGAGGATTGACGTAGGTATACAAGTCGTGCATGACTTCACTAAACGTCTTTTTTGTACTCTTATGTAAATTAGAAACGGAAATACGCGCAGCAAGGCGTGCATAATCTGGGTGAGCAGTGGTCATGGTTGCTGCAATTTCTGCGGCCAAATTGTCCAACTCACTTGTGGTTACACCATCATAAAGACCATCAATAACACGCATTGCAACTTTCAACGGGTCAACAAGTTCATTTAAACCATAACACAGTTTCCTGATACGTGCAGTGATTTTGTCAAACATTATTTCTTCTTTTCTTCCGTCTCTTTTTAATACGTACATAATTTTTTTTGTTAGTTGCTTTTCTTTAGTCAAAAAAAGCGGTTAGTTGGTTATTCTATCGTTTTCGGCTTTCGCAAAAACACAGTTGGTTGTAAACATGATGGAAAATTAATTCCAACGTATACTATAGTATTGATGGTGCTTCGGTGTTCTAATGAACAACAGATTAGAAATCTGTGTCGAAACTATATTTGTTGGTGTCCTCTTCTTCTTTGTTGAGTACACCCGCTTTTTGATATTCAGAGACACGTTTTTCAAAGAAATTTGTTTTTCCTTGAAGTGAAATCATGTCCATAAAGTCAAATGGATTTGAGGTGTTGTATTCTTTCTCACAGCCCAGCTCTAACAAAAGTCGATCTGCAACAAATTCTAAATACTGTGCCATGAGTTTTGAGTTCATTCCGATCAAACTCACTGGAAGTGATTCGGTAATAAACTCGCGTTCTATGTTTAGTGCATCAACAATGATTCCTCTAATGCGCTCCTTTGGCACTTTATTGACAAGGTGCTTATTGTGTAGGTGTACCGCAAAATCTGCATGAACGCCTTCATCCCTAGAAATCAGTTCGTTTGAGAACGTGAGCCCGGGCATCAAGCCACGTTTTTTTAACCAAAATATAGAACAAAATGCGCCTGAAAAAAAGATGCCTTCTACAGCTGCAAATGCAATCAAACGCTCTGCAAAACTTGGAGACTCTATCCATTTTAAAGCCCAATCGGCTTTTTTCTTGATGGCTGGAAAATTCTCAATGGCGTTGAAAAGTTTGTCTTTTTCTGTTTCGTCTTTTACGTAAGTATCGATCAACAATGAATAGGTTTCGCTGTGGATGTTCTCCATCATGATTTGAAATCCATAAAAGAATTTTGCTTCACTGTACTGAACTTCATTGACAAAGTTTTCTGCCAAGTTTTCATTTACAATACCATCACTTGCTGCGAAAAATGCCAAAATATGCTTAATGAAATAGCGCTCATCATCGGTTAGCTTTTCATTCCAGTCGGTAAGATCTTGATGTAAATCAATTTCTTCGGCTGTCCAAAAACTTGCTTCAGATTTTTTGTACCACTCCCAAATATCGTGGTGCTGAATTGGGAAAATAACAAATCGGTCTTTGTTTTCTTTTAGAATTGGCTCTACTTGTGGCATGTTTTGTCTTATTTTTTTGTTTTATAAATTGGTTTTATAGCACCTAACAAAGATTTAAAATTGTAGCTTTAAATAAAAGTCATTTTTATAAACATTGGCCTTAAGTTTTTAACAACAAGTAAGTTTTTTCTTACACAATTTAAAAACATTATCAAATATAAATTACTGATTTTCAGCACTTTAAATTGGTTTTCTCTCGTAAAGAAATTAAAGGGTTAAAAAAGAAAAAGAAATTGTTTTTGAATGATTTTTTTTAGAGCAGACGAAACAACCAAGTGCAGATCATCTATTGTCCAGCTCTTTCATCTGCAATTTTTTCAAGTGCAGTATACCATTCTGCACCAAATTTTCGAATCAATGCTTCTTTGACAAATTTATAAATTGGCAATTGCAATTCTTTACCTAAAGTACAAGCGTCATCACATATTTGCCATTTGTGATAATTAACTGCTGAAAATTCACTGTAGTCTTTTACACGTACGGGATATAAGTGACATGAAACAGGTTTTTTCCAATCAATATCCCCTTGATTGTATGCTTCTTCAATGCCACAAAGTGCAGTTTGGTTGTCATCAAAAATAACATATGCGCAGTCTGCTCCATCAATTAAAGGGGTTTCGAACTCACCCTCATCAGTAGTCACAAAAACGCCTTGTTGCTCTATGGCCTTTATCCCCTCTGGCCGCAAGTATGATTTAATTTTTGGATAAATCAATTCCAATTGTTTTGTTTCGGCTTTTTCTAAGGGTGCGCCTGCATCACCATCTACACAACAAGCGCCTTTGCATGCCGAAAGATTACACGCAAAATCGCTGTCTAGTATTTGCTCTGAAATGAGGGTTTTCCCGAGTTGAAACATGATGCGAAGATAAAAATTTTAACCCTAAATAGTCCTTAAATTATTAACTGGTTTTTTGAATTGGTATTAGAAAAAAAATTAGACCTTTGTCGTATTAAATTTTATGGTTATGAATTTTGATTTAAAAGAAATTTTTACGGCCTTTATGGTGCTTTTTGCAGTGATAGACATCGTTGGTAATATTCCAATTATCATTGACTTAAGAAAGAAAGCAGGGCATATTCAAAGTGAAAAAGCTTCGATTATTGCTGGTGTGATTATGATTATTTTTCTATTTGTGGGGGAAAGCATCTTGAAATTGGTAGGCATCGATGTACATTCCTTTGCGGTTGCTGGAGCTTTTATTTTATTCTTTATCGCATTGGAAATGATTCTTGGTATTACGTTGTATAAACAAGACGAGGAATCATCGCTTAATGCTACTGTATTCCCACTGGCATTCCCCTTAATTGCTGGGCCTGGAAGCTTGACTACTTTGTTGTCGCTTCGTTCAGAATTTCATACAGAAAATATCATTTTGGCAGTAATTATCAATGTTATTTTGATTTTTATCGTACTAAAAACCTCATCGAGAATTGAACGTTTTATTGGTCAAAATGGAATAAATATTACCCGAAAAATATTTGGTGTTATTTTGCTTGCGATTGCTGTGAAGCTATTTACATCCAACATAAAATTTTTATTATAAATTATGAAAATTACAACATACATCATTACAGGAATTGCATTTATTGTTTTGATCTTTAATGTCACAAAAATAGATATTGAAGCGCCTTTTGAAAATGACAGTTATACGGCAGTCATCACAAGTATTGCAGCTGGATGCGCCATTTTGATTGCTACACTTATACGGGTGGTGAGAAAAATTGACCGTCTGGCCAATAAATGATAAGTCAGCGCATGATTAGGGCTCGACGTGTACCACTTCAATGCCTGCTTTTTCCAGAAATTCTACTCCAGAGAGGTCTTTATAAGGGGTGCTGTAAACTACACGAATAATTCCCGCTTGATGAATAAGTTTGCTGCAACTTTGGCACGGTGACAGTGTAATGTAGAGTGTAGCACCTTTGCACGACTGTGTGGATGCAGCAACTTTCAAAATGGCATTGGCCTCTGCATGAAGCACATACCATTTGGTATACCCCTCTTCATCTTCACAAAAATTTTCAAACCCTGTAGGAGTACCGTTATATCCGTCTGAAATAATCATACGGTCTTTGACAATTATAGCCCCTACTTGTTTACGCTGACAATAGGACAATTTAGCCCATTCTTTGGCCATTCTTAAATAGGCTTTGTCGTATTTTAATTGTTTTTTGTCCATAAAAAATCTCTAAGAAAATAAAGGGCTCTTAATAATCAATGGCAGCATTAATCCTAAAATTATTGCTGAACTTACCATAACCCAATCCCTTGTTGAAAAACGGAAGATGTTTTGAAACACGAAATTTATAAAGAGAACACAAAATACAATGATAAGTTGTCCGATTTCTATCCCTAAAGCAAACTCAAGTACAGATAAAAAAGTGCTTTCATTTGCGCTGACCATGCTTTGAAAAGCATTGGCAAATCCTAATCCATGAATAAGCCCGAAAAACAGTACGACGCCCAAAATAAAATAAGAATACTTAGGTGTTGATTTCCCAGATGAAAAAACATTAAACAGAGCTGCAAAAAATATGGTCAATGGAATGAGCCATTCGGTAACATTGACATTTAAATTTACAATATCATATACCCCAAGCAGTAAGCTCAATGTATGCCCCAAGGTAAATACAGAGACTAAAATCAAAAGGCGTTTCCAATCTTTAAAGACATAAGGAAGCGTAAGTAATATGACGAATAAAATATGGTCGTAGCTACTGAAACTAACGATGTGGTACAATCCGAGTTCCAAAAACTTCAAAAAACTATCAAGCATTGTTAAGTATTTGCTCAAAAATAATAAAATAATTCAGCTCTTTGCCCCTGAATTTGAAATAGTTAAAATGAATTTAGCACTTTTAATCCGCAGTTTAGGAAAGATTCATATTCTTGTTCATCAGGCGTATACCCAATTGGAGGGGTCAAAATTGTTTTTGCATCGGAGCTCAACACTACATAAAATGGTTGTGAATTGGATTGAAAAAATTCGGTTTGAAAATGCGCCCATTTATGCCCATAATTTTCGAGGACACGTGTGCCGCCATCTTGACGTTTTACCGTCAATTTTTGGTTTTCGGGAAGTTCTTTTTTATCGTCAACATAAAGAGAAATTAAGACGTAATCCTCTTCAAAATAGGGTTTGATGGTTGATTTAGGCCAAACATGTTCTTCCATTTTTCGGCAGTTGACACAAGCATATCCGGTAAAATCCAGAAGAATAGGTTTATTTACTTTTTTGGCATGAGCTACACCCTCTTTCAAATCTTTAAAACAATCAAAATTGTTGGGACAATCATTAGGATAAAGAAAGCTATACCCGACTGGCGGAGCTAATCCGCTGAGAAGCGTTAGTGGCGTGAACGTTTTAGTAGTGCTGTCTATTCTAAACCCCGAAGCCAGATACACCACAAAGGCCAAAACAAGAATTCCGGAACTTATTCTGAAAAATGACAGTTTTTGCAGTGGGCTGTCGTGTGGAAATTTTATTTTACCTAAAATGTAAAGCGCAAGGCCTAAAAATACCAAAATCCAGATGCCTAAGAAAACTTCTATTTTTAGAATTCCCCAATGTTCCACAAGGTCAGCATTGGATAAGAACTTAAAGGCCAAAGCGAGTTCGAGAAACCCTAAAATAACCTTAGTGGTATTGAGCCAACCCCCTGATTTTGGAAGTGCCTTGAGCATGTTTGGAAACATTGCAAAAAGCGCAAAAGGAAGTCCTAGAGCCACTCCAAATCCACCCATTCCAGCCGTCAATTGCCATGCTCCACCATCGGATGAAAGAGAACCCGCTAAAAGGGAACCAAGAATAGGACCCGTACATGAGAATGAAACTATTGAAAGCGTTAGTGCCATAAAAAAGACCCCTAACATTCCTCCAAAACCTTCTCCTCTACTTGTAACCATCGTCCAGCGAGCAGGTAGGGTTAATTCGTAATACCCAAAAAATGAAAAGGCAAAAAATATAAAAATGATGAAGAAGATTACATTTAGCCAAACATTCGTTGAAATTTCATTTAAAATATCAGGATTAACGGAATCGAGTAAATGAAAAGGAATACTCAATATCAAATATACAAGTACAATAAACACCCCATACAATATGGCACTCGCCAAGCCTGATTTGGTTGTTTTTTGATCTGTTTTTTTGGTGAAAAAACTCACCGTTAACGGAATCATTGGGAATACGCAAGGGGTGAGCAGAGCCAATAATCCACCTAAAAATCCAAGCCCAAAAATACGCCATAGAGAGTTTGGTTTTTTTACCGATTGTGCAAGACCATCGGATTGAGCAGCACAAGGTATACTTGAAATTGTAATGGCCTCTGGAGAAATTCCATACAGGATTTCATTGGCATTTTCGGCTATTACTTTGGCTTGAATTGCAGAATTCTCTGCAACCACAAATCCTTGATTTTTTGTATAATCAAACGTAAACGGATTGTCTGGCTTGTAGGTGCATCGCGTATCATCACATGTCATATAGTCAATATTTCCTGTCAAGCTAAATGCTGAACCTGAAACACGGACTCTTTGTCTAAATTCTGCTTGTTTAAAAAATTTAGAAACGACCATTTCAAAAACAGGATCATGTTTTGTGGCTTTGTTAGTTTCGTCTTCTACGACTGAACCTATAAGGACAAAATTTGGGGATTCTTCGAAAGTGAAAACTGTAGGAAGCGGGCCGCCTTCTTCGACTTCTTGGGCATAAATGGCCCAATTTTCATCAATATTTGCCGTGAAAACGAGATCAAACTCATTTGGAGTAACAGATTCAACACTCAACTCCCATTGCACAGGATTTAAAATTTGAGCAGTTGAATGCGTAAGTATTAGTAAAAGAACTAAACTAAGGAACTTTCTCATTTTTGTAGGTTTTTATTGAACGGCAAAGTACCGAAAAAACGCGAGTTTAAACAATTTGAGCTAAGATTTCTGAACGTTCAGAGCGGTACGTCTCTTTGGCATTTTCAATGGCGTGTTCTGGCGAAGTGTTCTGAAAATGGTCAATCAAAACTTTTCCTTTCGGGCCAAATTCCATGTCTAAATTTCTACTGCTCCAGTTGATCATCTCATATATAATGGGATACATATCTATCCCCCTATCGGTTAGATAATAAATTTTTGTTTTTTGATCGTAAGGTAGCTTGGTGACTTTTAGCAACCCTCTATTGATGAGCAACTCAAGCCGATTTGCCAATATGTTTGTTGCTATTTTTTCAGGCGATTTTAAGAATTCTGTAAATGTTTTTTTGCCTAAGAATATATCTCTTATGACTAATAACGACCACTTATCGCCTACGATATCTAGGGCGCTTGCTAAAGGACAATTTGATCTGTTTATTTTCATAACATCCGATTAATTATACAAAACTACAAAGAAAACCGATTTTAAGAGTGACTTTAACGATTAATTAATAAAAAAGACTGCCTATTACACCCTTTTTTTGTGTTTAAGAAGTTTAACACTTATTTTTGTTGGCCAATTTATCTCCTATGTTTAGAGTAACTTCTTTTATTGCCTTACTATCTGTTGGTTTAATTTTTGGCCAAGATATGCCACTTGATTTTGAAAACGGTCAAGATAATTTTACTGGTTTTCTGGGATGTAGCTTTTCCACTCAAACCGATCCATCAAACCCATCAAATACCGTTGGAGTAATCCAAAACACCGGCGGCGAAGTATATGAAGGTATGTATTTGCCTCTAACTCCAAGCATAAATTTTGATAATTCAAAATTAGTGACCTTGGACTTTTATTCTGACTTAGGGACTTCAACTACCATTCAATTGAAATTTGAAGGCAGTGATTCAGGGTTTGGAGATACTTTTGTTGAAAGATCTGTCCCAGGAAATGGGTGGTCTCAAGTTGAGTTTGATTTTTCGCAAGCTTATATTATCGATGAGCCCGGTCAACATAACATCAGCGGTAATTTCAACAGAATTGCTTTATTTGTTGGGCCTGGAGAAAATCGCTCAGGCACATTTTATATCGACAACATTGATGGTGGTAATGACGATTCGCTCACTTTTGATAATTTGATTTGGAGCGACGAATTTGACTACTCAGGGCCACCAGACCCCACAAAATGGCATCACCAAATTATCCCCATAATTAATGGTGTAGATTGGGCCAATGGTGAATTGCAGCATTATACAGATGAAAACACAAACTCTTTTGTGAGCAACGGGACACTTAAAATTAAGGCCATAAAAGAAGATTATACATTTAATGGCGTTACTAAAAACTATACTTCTGCAAGACTAAATTCAAAATTTGCATTTCAATATGGCCGTATTGATGTTCATGCAAAACTCCCTAATGAAGCGGGAACATGGCCTGCTATATGGACGCTTGGCGCCAACATTGATGAAATTGGAAATTATTTTGGCAACACGTATGGAAGTGTCGGCTGGCCAGACTGTGGCGAAATAGACATCATGGAACAAAATGGTTGGGACAAAAGCATTTCTTACGGATATATGCACTATAGAAATTCGGCTACTGGTGAATATGAAAATCAAGGCACAACAACACCAATCAATGATTCTAGTGGAACCTATCACACCTATTCTCTTATTTGGACAGAAGATGTAATTCAAATTCTATTAGATGATAATGTGTTTTTTGAACGTCAGAACAACAACGAAATTCCTTATGACAATCCTCATTATATTTTGCTCAATATTGCTATGGGTGGTACTTTAGGGGGGCAAATTCCTGAAGATTTTAATGATAGTATAATGGAAATAGATTATGTGCGTGTCTATGAGCAAACTGGTCTTGGGATACGCTCTGCTCAAATCACAGAGGCCTCAATGTATCCAAATCCTGCTCGAGACACAGTTGAAGTTGCTTTGAACTCTGCTGAACGCATTCAAGAATTATCCTTATACGATATCACAGGAAAATTAGTTTTACACAGTAATAAAATTGATTTAAATAAAGCTAACTTGGATATTTCAAACCTTCATTCTGGGCTTTATATTGTAGCCATCAAAACCAATACGACTGTTCTTAAAAAACGATTGCTTATACAATAAAAAAACCTAACTCTAGCGAAGTTAGGCCTTTGATTATTGTTGAGATGACAGGATTTTAATAACCCTAATAAACCCATTATTGCAAATAAAGCTTCCGTTTTCTTAAGAAAGCACACTTTCTACAAAAACAAAAGCTTTTATTTAGTCGGGATGACAGGATTTGAACCTGCGACCACACGACCCCCAGCCGTGTACGCTAACCGGACTGCGCCACATCCCGTTTTTTTTAAGAAGAACAAATCTATTTATTTTCTATGAAATTCTACCGCTTTTTTTGAAAAATAGTACCTTTATAAAAAATTAACCATGGAAGACAACAAACCCACCATTCAAATTAGCGCCACTGGAAAAGTGGTTGTGACCAATGCAAAGCAAGTGAACTTACTGGACGCTGAAGGAAATATCATCCCCACAAGGAATCGTTTTTCACTGTGCAATTGTGGAAAAACACAAGATATTCCTTTTTGTGATGGTGCACATAAAAACTAGTGTTTAATTGAGGTAAAATATTTTTTTCTCAACCAAAAAGAGACACGCACCAGTAGAATAAGGGCTGGAACTTCTACCAATGGCCCAATTACTCCTGCAAATGCTTGCCCAGAATTAAGCCCAAAAACACCTATCGCTACGGCTATAGCCAATTCAAAATTGTTGCCCGCTGCAGTAAACGCAACAGATGCAGTTTTGTCGTAATCACCACCCATGGCTTTTGTAAAGAAAAAGCCAATCAAAAACATCAACGCAAAATAGATGAGTAGTGGCACAGCAATAATCAGTACATCCATAGGGATTTCCACAATGAGTTCGCCTTTTAACGAAAACATGACTATGATTGTAAACAATAATGCGCTTAGGGTTAATGGAGAAATTTTTGGGATAAAGGTTTGATTATACCACGCTTCGCCTTTAAGTTTTACTAAAATCAATCGGCTGAGTATCCCCAACAAAAAAGGAATTCCCAAATAAATCAGAACACTTTCGGCGATTACAGCAATAGAAATATCGACAATAGCGCCCTCAAAACCAAAATAGGGCGGTAAAACTGTGATGAAAATCCACGCATAAAAACTATAGGCAAACACCTGAAACACGCTGTTGAGCGCCACTAATGCCGCGCCATATTCGGTGCTGCCCTCTGCAAGGTCGTTCCATACCAATACCATGGCAATACAACGTGCCAAGCCAATCAAAATCAGACCTACCATATATTCTGGATAATCTTTTAGAAAAATAATAGCCAAAAGAAACATGAGTGCAGGCCCAATAATCCAATTGAGTATAAGTGATATTGATAAAATTTTGGTGTTTTTAAAAACCTTTGGCAATAGGGCATAATTGACTTTTGCCAAAGGTGGATACATCATCACAATCAGGCCAATCGCAATGGGAATGTTGGTAGTTCCGCTGCTCATACTATTGATAAATTCCGGAATATTGGGCAAGAAATACCCTAAACTTACACCAATGGCCATAGCTACAAAAATCCACAAGGTCAAGTTTTTATCGAGGAAGCTTAATTTTTTTGGTGCCATAATTTATAGTTTAATTTTTGAAAAAACATACTTCAGTTCTGTGGCGATTTGAAGACTGCGTTCGTTGTATTTCTCTGCTTGTTGCGGGGTATTATCAAATGCTTTGGGATCTTCAAACGTCATGGGGATGCGCACCTCAGCATTGGGAATATAGGGGCACTCTTTGTCCGCTGATGAGCAAGTCAAAACAGCAGCAAAATTTGAATTTGGATTAAAATTACTGTCAAATTTTTTTGAAAACCCAAGAATTGGATGAGCATCAGCCGCATATTTTATAGCATAAATTGGATTGCTGCCCTCAGCAATAGTGTCTATTTCGAATCCTGTATTTTCAAGGGTTTTGGCCGCCATAGGAAATAGTGCTGTGGTTTCTGTACCTCCTGAATAACAAAACACATTTTTGATGTCGAAATAATGGGCGAGTGTTTGTGCCCAAACTTGCGACAAATGACTGCGACGGGAGTTGTGGGTACAAATAAAATTCAAACGTATTTCTTGGTTTGACTCTACTTTGGACTGAATATAATCCACCAAAGGTTGTGCTATATTTTGGCGTTCTACAGAAATTGATGTTTCGTCTAAATCTTTGATTTGATTTTCTATATTTTTAAAAAGCATGGATTGGTTTTTTTGGATTAACAACAGTTGTTGATGTTGAGGTCTTGCTCTATAAATTCAGAAATAACCGTTTTCATTTTGGCCCAATGCTTAGGATCGATGCAGTAACAGATGCTCGTTCCTTCAACAGTACCTTGGATCAGACCAAGAGATTTCAATTCTTTGAGGTGCTGAGAAATTGTAGCTTGTGCCAATCCAATTTCAAGAACTAAATCGCCACAAATACAGCTGTTCATTTTGAACAAATGCTGTACTATAGCTACGCGCGCTGGGTGTGCAAAGGCCTTAGCAAAACGTGCGATTTCATTTTGATGTGCAGAAAATATTTCTGTTTTTGCAGTGCCCATAAACGATTAAATTTATTTATTGCAATATTACGATTAAAAGAACAATTAAAAAACAAAAATTAGCGATTTTAAAAAAAGTTGTAGCTTTATCGCAAATGAGTAAGAGGGCACACATAAGTATTTTTGTTTTATCGCTAAGTCTAGCCACTGTTTTGGGTGGTTTGGATTATGAAACCCATTCCATGCAAGATTTATTTTTAAACAAAGGGAATATTTTTGCTTTGTTTATATATACACTTCTTTTTATGGCAGTCGCCTACACTGGCATTTGGATGTATGTACAAGCAAAATTGTGGTTAAATAAAAAACCCACCGATTAGATGGGTTTTGTTTAACGTTTATTCTTTGGTTGTTGCGATTATGACACCATCTTTTGCTTTTTCACCATATATACTCATGGCGGTTTTAGATTTTAGAAACTCAACTGCGTCCAGTTTTTCTTCTTTTGCCAGTGCGTCCAATTTTTCGAAATCGGCTTCTTGACCATCAATTATGATTAATTTTTCTATATCGGGGTCATCAACAAAATGGAATTGTTTTGATTTTGGAGCATCAGTTCTTTCTTGCCAGAAAATATTGTCATCCTCATGATTTCCGTCCCCTAGTTTTAGTATGCGCTTTTTTAATGTCCCATGTTCATCCTCTTCAAGGAATATAAAATCATTTTTCATTTTAATTTTCATTTTTTGGAGTTTATCTTCCATTTCCTCCAAGTGGTCTTCTGTAAGCTCAAGAATTTTCATGTGTTCGGTCTTATCTAAAAGCTGTTCAAGGTCGATTTCTTCTCCGTTTATGGTCATGACTTTCCCGTCAGATTCAATGTCTAAAGCGATTTGTTCTCCATCAATGATTTCATCTATATTTATATCAAAATCGCCCATTAAATCCATTTTCTTTCCGTTTAAGATGATAATCCCATCTTCGTCGCCTTCTTTTTCAATGATAATTTCGTGCTCCTCATGAGGGCTATCGCTCTCTTTGGTCATAAATTTATACTTATGCCCTTTTACTATATGAGGGGCTTTTTTGTGCTTCCACGAAAGTTGTGACGGGTGCCCGGAAATACTGACGTTGCCATCTTTTACAGTAATATAAAACGGTGCGATTGGTTCGTCTGAGCTTACAGCGTAATTTTGCGCATTACCTTTATTTTTGGCAGAAACTAAAATGCTTGTCAGCTCATTGTTGTCGTTGAATTTTACTTTTTTGAATTTAAACACAATACCTTCTTCTTTGAGTTGTTTTTTTATGTCATTCAAATCAGCTTTTGTGGTTTTTTTGTGAATCTTAAATTTGATGACTTCCACCTCATTTTCATTGACAAGCTCTGAAATTGGTGCAGGATCTGGGATGGGTGCTGGTGCTGGAGTTGGTGGTAATTCTGGGGTTGGTACTCCTGGATTCGGAGCATTTTGTTGCTCTTGCGCTGAAATCTCTGCATTAAAAATAAAGACAAAGGCAACAAGTAGTGGTCCAATTAATGCCATTTTAAGCATGTTTCGGTTTTTTGATTTGTGCTGTTTTAACATGATGATTCGGTTTTTGATTAAAGAATTAAAAAAATTGTTTGTAATTGGTATCTGATGATAATTGGTTGCTTTTAATAGAGTAAACTGATAAAGCTTTCTACATTCCATAGTGGAGGTTGCTTTTTCGTCGGCGAGGTATTCTAAGTTTTGGACAATTGCTTTTTGATACCACCACGCAAAAGGGTTTAGCCACTGAACTATTTGTATGATTTTGGCAATTAAAATATCTACAGAATGCTGGTCTTTACTGTGTATTTTTTCGTGTTTTAAGATGATATCGAGTTCTTCTTTAGTAAAAAGATCTGGGTTGTAGACAATATAATTGAAGAACGAAAATGGGGTATGGTCTTTATGCGTTTTGACATAATAGATCCCATGTTCTTTGACCACTGGCTGTTGTTTTATCATCCGACATACCGAAATGATTTGAATGACAAATTTGCCAAGCATAAATAACACCCCCAGTGCATACAACACCCCAAAAACATAAATCCAATTGATTGCAGCAGTGGGTTCGGTTGCAGTAGTAGCAACCTGAATAAATTCAGTGGATTTAAAAACATCTGTGGTCAGTGGTGTAGGTGCAACATAAATTATCTTTTTGATGCTTATAAACGGAAGTATTAATGCAACAAAAACTCCTGTAACCAAGTAAATACGGTTGGCTTTAAAAAAAGTTTCTTTGTTTAAAAATACGCTATAAATCAGGAAAAAAAGACCTAAAATAGCGCTAGATTTTGCTAAGTAGATAAGGGCGTCCATAATTAATTTTCTTTTTCGATGATTGAAATTATTTCTTTTAAGTCTTCAACGCTAAGTTTTTCTTCTTGGGCAAAAAACGAAACCATGTTTTTGTATGAACTATTAAAATAATTTTCGATGGCTTTGTTCATAAACCTTTTGCGGTAGTCTTCTTTGCTGACCATGGGAAAATATTGGTGTGTATTTCCAAAAGTGGCATGACCCACATACCCTTTGTCTTCCAACTTTCTGATGACCGTAGAGAGAGTATTGTAATGTGGTTTTTGATCTGAGATTTCATTCATAACATCTTTTACAAAGGCCTTGTTGAGCTTCCATAAAATATGCATGATTTCTTCTTCTTTGTTTGTTAGTCTTAGCATGGTATATAAATTATAAAACAAACATACAACGTCTTTTTTAGTTATACAACTATAAAAATAGTTAAATAGTATATTTTAGAGAAAATTTAACACAACAACGACTTAGGACTAATAAAGCGCACTGTAATTTCTGTAAAAAAAGAAACCCACCTGTTGGTGGGCTTTGATTATACTTATGTAGTGTAGCGGTGACACTTGTGGAGAAGATCGGATTCGAACCGACGACCTCTTGACTGCCAGTCAAGCGCTCTAGCCAACTGAGCTACATCCCCTAGTCGCTGCAAATGTAATCAAATATTCTAAAAATATACTCCACTTTTAGGGTTTCATAATAATGCCAGAAAATTCAATATATTTGAAAAAAGCAAGCGTTATGAAAAAACTCGTTTTCCTTTTTACTATTACATTGTTTTGTTGTAGCAGCGATGAGGATTCTATTTTGTGTGTATTTGACCCCACATTACAAACGTCCTCTGTAACCAATCGCTCAGATACCTCAGCTACCCTCAACGGAACAATTAACGTTGCAGTGGAAAACTGTGCCATTGCACCTGGAGCACAACAAGGGTTTGCATACGCTACTTCGCCTCAGCCAACAATAGAGGACAATCTTATCAATATTTATGGAGAAGAAATAAGTGTTACCGTAGAGGATTTAGAGCCCAATACAACATACTTTGTAAGGACATTTGTAAGCAATTCCATTGGCGAGTATTATGGAAATGAAGTGAGTTTTTCAACATCAAATTCCATTGATTATGGGATAAACGAATATGGCGTTCTATTTCAAGGATTAGACAGAGATTATATTGTGTATGTCCCCGAAAGTTATCAGCCCGAAACCCCCTCACCGCTGTTGTTTGTATATCATGGTTTTGGCGGAAACAACGAAAGCTTAATGAATTACACAGGATTTAATGAAATTGCAGATCAAGAAAACTTTATTGTGGTCTACCCTCAAGGAAGCAACTTTTTGGGGACGCCACATTGGAATGTAGGTGGGTGGACTGTTGGAAGCACTACAGATGATGTCGCATTCACCGATTTTCTGATCAATATCGTCTCAGAAAATTACACCATCAATAGCGATAGAATATACGCCACAGGAATGTCCAATGGTGGTTTTATGAGCTTTTTGTTGGCCTGCCAAATGAGTACGCAATTTGCTGCGGTGGCTTCCGTTACGGGCTCTATGACCCCTGAAACCTTAAACGAATGCAGTCCTACGCGGGCAGTCCCTGTTTTGCAAATTCACGGCACTAATGACGTTGTTGTCCCCTACAATGGAATCCAACCATGGAACACCTCCATTGATGATGTATTAGGGTATTGGGTAGAAAACAATCAATGTAACTCAGCCCCACAAATCAATAGTTTAGAGGATGTTGATACCACTAATTCAATTACGGTAGACGAAATTGTGTTTGAAAACGGAACAAATAGCTCTGTGGTTAAACATTATAAGGTATATGGAGGAGAACATTTTTGGTTTACCAATGCAGACATTAAAGCCAGCGAATTGGTTTGGGCGTTCTTCTCAACGTACGACCTCAATGGGCTCATTGATTAATACTATTGTAATGTAAGGGAAGTTGGTTTGAATTTTATGTATTTTTGAATTCAATTTTAATGCCTTGAACACCTCCATTAGCAACAAACAAATCAACAGACTAGCTATCCCGGCCATAATTGCAGGAATTTCTGAGCCTGTACTCTCATTGACCGATGCCGCTATTGTTGGGCATATCCCCACCAACGCCACCGAATCACTTGCTGCAGTGGGTATTGTGTCTTCCTTTTTGTCGATGCTTATTTGGGTTTTAGGCCAATCGCGTTCAGCGATTTCAGCTATTATTTCTCAATATTTAGGCGCCAATAAGCTCGACGAAGTCAAACAACTTCCCGCACAAGCCATAGCCATTATCGTTGCACTAAGTATTCTTGTTTGTGTTATTACCCTCCCTTTTTCGGAACCTGTTTTCAAATTTTACAATGCCAAAGACCTATTGTTAGAATTCAGTGTCGATTATTACAACATCAGAATTATTGGGCTCCCTTTTACGCTGTACACTTTTGCTGTTTTTGGAATCTTTAGAGGGCTTCAAAATACTTACTACCCCATGATTATTGCGGTCATTGGCACGGTAGTTAATATTGTTTTGGACTTTATTTTGGTTTATGGGATTTCTGATTTTATTCCTGCACTCAACCTGAAGGGTGCCGCCATTGCCAGTGCATTTGCACAAGTATTAATGGCTGGAATGGCTACGGCTTTGATGTTGAAAAAAACACCCATCTCGCTGAAATTGTCTCTCCCATTCAACAAAGAATTACCAAATTTTTTACAGATGATTGGCAACCTCATCATTCGAACTTTGGCCTTAAACCTTGCCTTATATTTTGCGACAAGCTTTGCCACGGGCTATGGGACCAAATACATTGCTGCCTACACCATTGCGATTAATTTATGGTTTTTTGCAGCTTTTGCCGTAGATGGATATGCAAGTGCTGGAAACATCATGTCAGGGAAGTTATTTGGCGCAAATCAAATCAAACTTTTGGTCGAATTAAGTAATCGCCTTCTTAAAAGAGCTTTGATTGTTGGTGTTTTGATGGCTAGTATTGGTGCGCTTTTTTATGATGCATTGGGCGCTTTGTTTACTTCTGAAAAAGCAGTGCTTACAGAATTCTATAAGGTCTTTTGGATTGTTCTTGTCATGCAACCTTTTTGTGCTTTGGCCTTTGTTTTTGATGGGATTTTTAAGGGGCTAGGAAAAATGAAAACGCTAAGAAATGTATTGTTGCTTTCAACAATTTTAATATTTATCCCTGCACTTTTTATTTGTCATTTTTTCGATATGAAACTTCATGGTATTCTTCTTGCATTTACCCTTTGGATCATAGCACGTGGAGTACCTCTTAATGTAAAATTTAGGAAACAATTTTTACCCCAAATTCAAAACCACTAACTTTGTCTTATATTAACCAACAAAAGCAACATCCATTAATGGGGAATATTAGGATCACAAAACAATTTTCATTTGAAACAGGTCATGCGCTATATGGGTATGACGGAAAATGCAAAAACGTTCATGGTCATAGCTACCGTTTGGACGTGACTGTAATCGGAAGCCCAATTACTGACGCATCAAATGTGAAGTATGGAATGGTCATTGACTTTTCAGATTTAAAAAAAATTGCTAAAGAAGAAATTGTAGATGTTTTTGACCATGCCACCGTTTTTAACAAAAACACACCTCATGTGGAATTGGCCATGGAACTTAAATCGAGAGGGCATAACGTTTTGTTGGTTGACTATCAACCCACTAGTGAAATGATGGTATTGGATTTTGCTGAAAAAATCAAAAAAAGATTACCAGAAAACATAAAATTACACGCCCTAAAACTACAAGAAACGGCGACAAGCTTTGCAGAATGGTTTGCAAGTGATAACGAATAGTGTATATGAATACCATTAATATTCCTAAGGGGAAAAACATCTATTTTACGTCTGATCATCATTTTGGTGCACCTACAAAAGCTGCTTCAAAACCACGAGAAGAAAAATTTGTGGCTTGGTTAGATCAAATCAAAAAAGATGCTGAAGTTCTTTTCGTTTTGGGAGACTTATTTGATTTTTGGTTCGAATATAAGCATGTGATTCCCAAAGGATTTACAAGAGTGCTTGGGAAATTGGCAGAGCTCAGCGATAGTGGAATTGAAATTCACTTTTTTGTGGGCAATCACGACTTGTGGATGAATGGATATTTTGAAGAAGAATTTAATATTAAAGTGTATCACACACCCCAACAATTCAAGCTCAACGATAAGACTTTTTTTATTGGTCATGGCGATGGGCTTGGGCCGCACGACAAAGGATATAAACGGTTAAAAAAAGTATTTAAAAATTCATTTTTTAGATGGCTTTACCGTTGGTTGCACCCCGATCTGGGTGTGCGCTTTGCGCAATACCTTTCTGTAAAAAATAAGCTCATTTCTGGCGATGAAGATATACGCTATACTAATGACAATGATGAGTGGTTGGTACAATACGCCCAACGAAAACTACAAAACAACCACTACGATTATTTTGTGTTTGGTCACCGTCATTTACCTTTAGATATTTCATTAGCCCCTAAATCTACATACATCAATCTTGGCGATTGGATTACGCACTACACCTATGGCGTTTTTGATGGTAAAAAAATAATTTTGAAAACTTTTGAAGATTAAAATTTCTTCGAAAATATTTAAAACAAAACACTGTAAAAATGGAACTATTTGGAATACCCTTTTTTGATGACGACTTATATAAAATGTGTTTTAGGTTTTTAATTAACCTAGCATTCTTAACTTTTGTTATTAGATTATCCTATTATCGCTTTTCAAAAAAAGCAGATTATTTATTTGCCTTTTTTTTAGTGGGTATCGTTGTGTTTTTCTTGTGCTTTACACTAAAAAAATATGAGATAAACTTAGGGTTGGCTCTTGGACTTTTCGCAATTTTCGGGATTTTGAGATACAGAACTGATCAAATTAAAATTAGAGAAATGACTTATTTATTTGTTATTATTGGTCTTTCTCTCATCAACGGATTATCCAACAAAAAAATGAGTTATGTAGAAATACTAACATTAAACACAACGGTTAGCTTATTTGTGTTTTATTTGGATCGTTACTGGAACTTACAACGACTAATCCCCCAAGAAAAAATTGCACCAAAAGATTTCGGAACGCAAGATATCATTTACAACTCTCTTGAAAATATAAAACCCAAACAACATAATGTACTCAAAGATGAACTTGAAAATTCCCTTGGGGTTGAAATTTTAAAATTAGATATTGGTGAAGTTGATTTTGAAAAACAAACCGCAAAAATAAAAATCCGATACAAAAAATAACATGAAAAAAATAATCTCAACATATTTTTTACACGCTTTAAT
Organism: Flavobacteriaceae bacterium; assembly: GCA_965658025.1. Taxonomy (GTDB): domain Bacteria; phylum Bacteroidota; class Bacteroidia; order Flavobacteriales; family Flavobacteriaceae; genus UBA3537. Next base: position 143,056 of record CBFHQL010000002.1, read on the forward strand.
ATGTATATTAATGTTTGCTTCAAGCCAAATTTATGCACAAAACGACCCTGACCTAGAGGGTTGGAGCGCTGTAGAAATCGATGTGAAAGCCACTAAAAAATTGTCGTTTTCTATCGCTGAACATTTACGATCACGCAATGATATAACAACCGTAAAAAATTATTTCACACAACTAAAAGTAAATTATGAAGTTTTGAAAAATTTTGAGCTTGGCGGTGGCGTGCGTTACATTACCAAAAATGATGATGTTGGCAAAAAACAAGGTCTTGATCCTTATTTCCGATATCAATTTGATGCAAGTTATAGAACTAAAATTGAAAAAATTGGATTATTATTTCGGCTTAGATACCAAAATAAAAATCAGCTTGGGCTTTCAGAAGACGAAGGAGATATAGCACAAGAGTTCATCAGGTCTCGCCTTGGTATTGGCTATAGAATCAAGCCATTAAAACTAAACTTAAGACTTTTTGCCGAACTCTTCAATCAACCAAGTAATTCAAAAATTGAGGATAAAGAAACACGTTATAGATACACTTTGAAACTGAGTCGAAAGTTCAATAAAATAGGAACATTCACCGTATTTTATGGACTACAGGAAAATGAAGTGGCACAAAGCAAAACAAAAAAATCTTTTTTAGGCTTTAAATACGCCTATAAAATTGACCTCACCAAATAAGTTTTATTCTTGATTTTCGTGTGCCTCTAAATCTTTTTCAAGGTCTAAGTTTCTAAAACTTGGAGAAACAATTCCTGTAGTGATTACGGTAATTAGAGTCATTGTTCCACCAAATACAACTGCGGTAACTGTACCCATCAGTTTTGCTGTGAGACCACTTTCGAAAGCACCTAACTCATTGGACGACCCCACAAACATAGAATTTACAGAAGACACGCGCCCACGCATGTGATCGGGGGTTTTGAGTTGCAAAATCGTTTGTCGAATAACCATCGAAACGCCATCTGTGACTCCACTAAAGAAAAGTGCAACTACCGAAATCCAAAATACAGTAGACAAGCCAAAAACAATTATAGACACCCCAAAGCCAAATACAGCAACGAGCAACTTTAACCCCGCATTTCTGCTGATGGGAATATAAGCCGTTGTAAGCATGGTTAGGAAAGCACCTACAGCGGGTGCAGCACGTAAAATTCCAAATCCTTCCGAGCCAACTTTCAAAATGTCTTGAGCAAAAATGGGTAAAAGCGCAACAGCTCCACCAAAAAGAACAGCAATCATATCTAAACTTAAAGCCCCTAAAATGGCTTTGGTTTTGAATACAAAACGCACCCCTTCTTTTAAGCTTTGAAAAACGGGTTCACCTATTTTGGGGTTCAATACCGGTTTTTTAGAAATTAATAATGCAAGTAAAAAAGAAAAAACAACCAACACAAAAACAATACAAAGCGACCAATGTACACCAATCCAATTGATGGTAAACCCTGCCACTGCTGGCCCCAGAATAGAAGCCATTTGCCATGTAGAGCTGCTCCATGTAGCCGCATTTGGATATGCTTTTTTGGGTACAATTAGTGCAATCAATGAAAAAATTGTTGGACCAAAAAACGCTCGTAACAATCCGCCAAAAAATACAAAAGCATAAATTGCATACAAAATAGATTGTTGCGTCCAAGAGACAGCAACCGATGTGTCTGAAAGAAAAAATAATCCAAAACTAATCAAAGAAAAAAGACCAATACACCACAAAAATAAATTACGCTTTTCCCGTTGGTCAACAATATGTCCAGCAAATAATGCCATACTCAGCGCAGGTATAATTTCCATTAGGCCAATAATGCCAAGCGACAAAGGATCTTTGGTGAGTGAATATACTTGCCATTCGATAATGATAAATTGCATGGACCATGCAAAAACTAGTAAAAAGCGTAACAATAAAAAAATATTAAACTCCTTAAACCGAAGTGCTGCATAGGGATCTTTTTTGGCCATCTTTATTGTTTAATATCTTTAAGTTTGAGCTGTAAACTTACGCGACCATTCCATTCATTTTCGTCAATAGCATAAGCTAAATTAAAAGGCATTTTGTTTTTGATGTATTCCAATTTATCCCCAAGTCCAAAACCAATCCCATTAACAGGTTGAGTGTCTTCTTGTACTACGCTTAATTTTAGGTGCTTATCGTCTTGCCCAACACATTTTCCGAAACCAGTGTCAAAAGCCTCATACGTCACAAAAACAGGGGACATATTTTGTGGCCCAAATGGAGCAAATTGTTTTAAAATTCTATAAAATTTTGGGGTTATAGCGCTCAAATGAAGCTCAGCATCTATAAGAAGTTCAGGGGTTTTGAGGTGTGTTGGCAAAGTTTTTTGCACTTCATTTTCAAAAGCGGTTTTAAAGGCCGCATAATTTTTTTCTTTAATGCTAAGCCCAGCAGCATACTTATGCCCGCCAAATTGCTCAATATATTGACTGCAATTTTGAAGTGCTTCATACACATCAAATCCTCGAACAGATCGTGCCGAAGCCGTTAGAAATTCGCCACTTTTGGTAAACACTAAAGTTGGTCGATAGTGTGTTTCGATCAATCTTGAAGCGACAATCCCAATCACACCTTTGTTCCAAGATTTGTTATAAACAACTGTAGCTGCACGATCAACTTCATCTAACTCTTCAATTTGTAAAAGTGCCTCTTTTGTGATTTCTTGGTCTAAAGTTCTACGTGTTGTATTAAACGTCTCTATGTCGTGTGCTGCAGATTCAGCTTGTGCCAAATCTTTTTCTTTAAGCAATGCAACGGCATAATTGCCGTGCTTCATTCGCCCTGCTGCATTGATGCGCGGAGCAATAACAAAAACCACATCTGAAATGGTTAGACTATCCTTTTTGATGTTTTGTATTAGGGCCTGAAATCCTGGTCTTGGATTTGTGTTCATGACTTGAACACCATGGTAAGCCAGAATTCTATTTTCGCCAACGATAGGAACAATGTCGGCACCAATTGCAGTCGCAACCAAATCCAAATAAGGCACAAAATCTTCAATTGTTTCGCCCTGACTTTGCCCCAATGCTTGAATCAATTTAAACCCTACACCACAGCCACACAATTCTTTAAATGGATAGGTGCAATCGGATCTTTTTGGATCCAACACTGCGGCGGCTTGGGGGAGTTCATCACCAGGTCGGTGGTGATCACAAATGATAAAATCGACGCCTTTGTCTTTGGCATATTGCACTTTTTCAATGGCTTTTACACCACAGTCCAAAGCGATGATAAGTCCAAAATCGTTATCAACAGCATAGTCGATACCATTATACGAAATACCGTAACCTTCCTCGAAGCGATCAGGAATGTAGGTGGCAATAAGTTTACTTTTTGTTTCAAGGTATGTTGCCATCAAAGCTACCGAAGTTGTGCCATCTACATCATAATCACCGTAAATTAAAATGCGTTCATTTTTGGACAAAGCTTGGTCTATGCGTTGAACCGCTTTGTCCATGTCTTTCATTAAGAAAGGGTCATGTAGGTCTTGTAATTGAGGACGAAAAAAAGTTTTGGCCTGATCAAAAGTTTGAACCCCTCGTTGAACCAAAAGCTGAGCAATCACAAGATCCACTCCTAGTGCATTGGCTAAATGCTGAACTGTGTTTTCATCAGGAGATGGTTTTAACGTCCAGCGCATAGTTTAATTATTTTGAAAGTGGATTTTAGTAGTTATTGTGGCAAACTTTCGAAACATTTCCATCACACCACAATATTTTTCGACAGACAACTGTACTGCTCGCTTGCATTTTTTTTGATCCAGATGAGCTCCTGAGAAATAATAATCGACATGAACCGTATGATAATATTTTGGATGTTCATTTGTTAACTGTCCTTCCACATCAATGCGTAAACTGTAATCGGTAATCTTCATTTTTTTTAGAATATCAACAATATCAATTCCAGAACATCCTGCCAAAGAAGAAAGCATCATCGCTTTGGGAGAAAGTCCAGTTTGTTTAGAATTTCCTTCAACAACTGTGTCCATGAGTACATTGTTTCCGCTTGGGTTGTCTGATTCAAACAACATGCCGCCTTTCCAATGGGTTGTAGTTTTGTGGGCCATAATAAAATTATTTTTTGTTACTTGTTACATCAAAAATACCATTAAAAATTTAAACTATGCCGTTAGTCACACCATTAAAACCAGACCATGATTTAGAAACTAAATCTTTAGCAAAATTTTTTAATGAAACTTTGGGGTTTTGTCCAAATTCGGTGCTTACCATGCAACACCGCCCAGCAATTAGTAAGGCATTTATTAATCTAAACAAAGCGGTGATGGCCAACGAAGGCCGTGTAACATCAGCACTAAAACGTATGATTGCTTGGGTGAGCAGCAACGCCACTGGGTGTCGGTATTGTCAAGCACATGCCATTCGCGCTGCAGAGCGCTATGGCGCTAATGATGAGCAATTAGATAATATTTGGGAATACAAAACCCATGCTGCTTTTAGCGAAGCCGAACGAGTAGCACTGGACTTTAGTTTGGCAGCATCTATGGTACCCAATGCTGTAAACGATGACTTAAAAAAGCGTTTGTATACATATTGGAATGAAGGCGAAATTGTAGAAATGTTGGGGGTAATTTCTTTGTTTGGCTACCTCAACCGTTGGAATGATTCCATGGGGACAAGCATTGAAGATGGTGCTGTAGAAAGTGGAATAAAATACTTAGAAAAACATGGCTGGAACAAAGGAAAACACAGCTGATTTAAGCTTCAGAATTCCCTGAAATAACAATTACAATTTCCCCTTTTGCGGGGGTATCTGTATAATGATCCAAAAGAGACTTTGCTGTACCACGGCGTGTTTCTTCAAAAAGTTTTGTGAGTTCGCGCGAAATAGAAACTTGACGATCTTCTCCAAAAAACAAACAAATCTGTTCTAATGTTTTGTTTAACTTATGAGGACTTTCATAGAGAACAATGGTTCTTTTTTCTTTAGCCAATAGTTTTAGACGTGTTTGTCGGCCTTTTTTAATGGGTAAAAAACCCTCAAAAATAAAGCGATCATTAGGCAAACCAGAATTTACTAGAGCGGGAACAAAAGCTGTAGCCCCAGGCAAACACTCAACAGGGATTTGTTGCGCCACACAAGCTCTGGTCAGCAAAAAACCAGGGTCAGAAATGGCCGGTGTGCCAGCATCACTAATCAATGCTATCTCTAAACCAGAGTTCAATTTATCGATGATCCTATCCAGTATTTTATGTTCATTATGCATATGATAAGATTGCATTGGCGTCGTGATTTGAAAATGCTTAAGAAGTTTACCTGAGGTTCTTGTATCTTCCGCCAAAATTAAATCGACTGATTTCAGCGTGGAAATTCCACGCATTGTCATGTCCTCTAAATTGCCAATGGGTGTCGGTACAATGAATAGCTTCATAAGGCCGGGTTTAAAGTCAAAGGTACAATGTTTTTGTATCTATTTTGATAAAATTTATTACGAAACTAAGAATTACAAAAAGTAAATCAACTACAATTTGTACGTTTTATTAATTATTTTTAAGTTTACATTAGTTGACAATTAGCCCTTTAAAATCTACTAACTATGGAAAAATACTTACAAACTGCAAAATCACTTTTTTTTGAATATGGCCCAAACATTCTTTATGCTTTAGGCTTATTAATTGTTGGATTATTTGTCATTAAAAAAATTGTTGGCTTTACCAGCAGAGTTATGTCTTTGAGGAAAGTAGATACGACTCTTTTGAACTTTCTTACTAACGTAATTTCTATTGGTCTTAAACTATTTTTACTGGTTGCTGTAATCTCCAAACTTGGTGTTGACACGACTGCGATAGCCGCTGCACTTGCAGCCGCTGGACTTGGCGTTGGTTTAGCCCTCCAAGGTGCGCTTTCCAATCTTGCAGGTGGCGTTTTAATTATTGTTTTTAAACCTTTTAAAATTGGAGATCTTGTGGACGCACATGATGAAATAGGCATTGTAAAAGATATCAATATTTTTACCACACAAATCGTTACACCAGACAACAAACGGGTGATTATTCCTAACGGCACATTGGCCAACAGCAATATCATTAATTATTCTGCTGAAGGCAAACTACGTGTAGACCTCACTATTGGTGTGGGTTATGATGAAGATATTAAAGAAACCAAAAAGGTGTTGTTGGATGTTCTGAAGCAACACAACAAAGTTTTACAAGATCCTCAACCCACAGTTGATGTTGAAGAACTTGCCGATAGCTCCGTAAACTTTGCTGTACGGCCGTGGTGTAAAGTGGAAGACTACTGGACTGTTTATTTTGGAATTACCGAAAACTGCAAGTTAGCCCTTGACAAAGCTGGTATCGAAATTCCTTACCCACACTCTGTAGAAATTCAAAAACAAGGTTAAATTTTCTTCGAAGGAATCGCTATAAAATCCTTTAAATAAAAAGGTTCGAAATAGGCCAGATCTTCAAAATTTTTCGCTTGGAATTTAGAAAACGATAAGCCACACATTTGTTGTGCAGAAGGTAGTTGAGTGTCAAAATGTGCGTTGGGGTGGTTGATGATTGATTGGGTTTTTTCGACGCCATTCCCCACAAAATACACAGGCTGGTTTTGTAGAATATCGTTATAAGATGAGGGATCCAAAACCTTGGCTGATGTTGGCTCAATACACTGATAATTAGTATCGAATACAGCAGAATAGACTTCCATTCGCCGTGCATCAAGCATCACCACAATATACCCTTTTTGAAGCTCAACTTTGTGTGCAAGAATCTCTAAGGTTGGTACAGATATTAAAGGAATATCCAGCGCATAACACAACCCTTTTGCCGCCGAAACACCTATCCGCAAACCCGTGTAAGACCCAGGACCTTTACTCACTGCAACAGCATGAAGTTCATAACGACTGATTTGTGCTGAAGTCAAAACCTCATCAATATATACATGAAGTCTTTCGGCATGTGAATAGCTAGAACTGTTGTCTTCTTTTAAAACAATGTGCTCACCATTAACAAACAATGCTACAGAGCAATTGGTCGTAGACGTTTCAATATTTAAAATATTGGCCATTTACAAATTTAATGGTTTCCCAAGATAAAAGTCAAGGACTTTAGTTTTAAATACAAAATCATATTTGGCACGTACTAAGCTCGATTGTGCATTCACAAGCTGAGTTCTATTTTGTTCTAAATCTATAGCATTAAGCGCGCCAATGTTGTAGCGTTCTTGTGCATTATTGAACGAAAGTTGCCTTGCGGCAACAGATTTTTGTGCAGAAGAAAATGTTTTTAGCGCTGCTTTTGCATCTGTAAAAGCTCGCTGAATATTATTTTCTAAATCGAGTTTGGCTTGTTCTAAAGCTAATTTTCTATTTTCTACTTGAATTGTAGATTTGGCAAGGTTCGTTTTGTTTTGAAATCTTGAGAAAATGGGAATATTAAGATTTAAACTAAAACTATGCCCTTTGTTGTCGTTGATTTGTTGAAAAAATGAATTGTCTTGACTAAGGTTAGAAAAATTTGCCCCTGTATTAAGTCCATAACTAAAACTAAGTGAGGGGTAGAACCCACTTTTTGAAATTTCTTTTCCTAATTCAGCCGATTCAATATTTTTTTCTGCCACTTTTATTTCACTTCTGTTTTGAAAAGCATAGTTCAATATAGGTTGTACATCGTTATACATTAACAATTCGGAAGGGGTATCCAAATCGATAATTTCCACATCAAATCCGTCAAAAGGAACTTGTAGTACTTGCGAAAGCGATAAAAGTGCTAACGTATAGCTGTTTTGGGCAACTGTTAAACTTTGTTCATCATTGGCAAGCGTAGCTTCGGCATCAAAAACATTGGCTTCTGGCTGAGTACCAGCATCCACTAATGATTGAACAATCCCCAACTGTTCAGTAGAAAAATTGTACTGTGCTTGTGCAATGATTAAGTTTTCTTTGTTGAGCAAAACATTGAGGTATGCGTTGACTACATTTAAAACAACGTTATCTTTTATCCGATTAAATTCTTCCTCATTCGCTTCCTTGTTGATCAACGATTGTTTGTAAATATTAGTGTTGCGAAATCCATTAAAAATGGTTTGTGAAACATTTACACCTAGACTTGTTGAGTGGAATGTACGGTCTACAAAATTTCCATCAAAAACTTCAACATTCCCAAGATTTAATCGTTGTGAACCGTTGGCACCTAGTGCAGGTAAAAAATTTCCTTTTGCAGCAATAATATCTTGATCATTGGTAAGGAGAGAATTTTCACTTTGTTGCACAGAAATGTTGTGCTCTAGAGCATGGGATACACATTCTTGAAGTGTCCATTTCTTTTGTGCAGATGTGCTAAATGTTGCCGCAAAACTAAAAATAATTAGTAGGTTTTTCATTATGTTTTTTGGTGTTTGATTACTCTTCGTTTTCATCTTCTTCGTCTTCATTGTTTTCTTCAGAAGCTTTGTTCCAAACCTTGATTTTATCGGTTTCCTCTACACCATCTATAATTTCTACATTGATGCCATCAGAAATCCCAATTTCTACATTTTTGGTTTTAAAAGAGCCATCTTCGTTGAGGATTTCTACAAAAGGGTTTTCGGTTATTCTATTAAATTGCAAAAGGGATTCTTTAATGACCAAAATACTGTCCTTACTTTCTACTTCAATTTCAGCATTGGCACTGTATCCTGCACGAATTTTATTGCTTGATTCGACTTCTACATCGGCCTTAATAACAAACTGTACTGCACCACTTTCTTCAATGCCTTTAGGAGCAACAAAGGTAAGTTTGGCTGGGAAATCCTTTTCATTAATGGCCCCTAATACGACTTTTATATCCTTACCTTCATCTAATTTCCCCACTTCAGATTCGTCTACTTTGCCTTCAAAAATCATTTTGCTCATATCGGCGATTGTAGCGATTGTTGTTCCTGCATTAAAGTTGTTACTTTGAATAACTTGATCACCTTCACGAACAGGAATTTCTAAAATTGTCCCTGGAATTTGAGCAACGATATTGGTATTTGCAGAGCCCCCTCCAGAAATAGAGCCTTGACGAATAATTTGATAGTCGTTTTGAGCTTGTGTATAATTTTCTTGTGCTTGATTAAGACTCAACTCATTGTTTTCAAAGTCCTGTCTAGAAATCACCCCTTTTTCAAAAAGGATTTTGTTACGCTCAAAAAGAGTTTTCGCATTGTCATAAGAAAATTTGGTGGTTTTGATACGGCTTTGCGCACTAGCCAAGGCCTGTTCATTAGGAACTACACGAATTTTGGCAATTAAATCGCCCTTTTGAACCAAATCGCCTTCTTCGACAAAAATTTTGTCAATAATACCAGTAATTTGGGGTTTGAGCTCAATTTCTTCCTCAGGATTTAATTTCCCTGTAGCTACTATTTTGGTGTCTAAAGTAGTGTAGAATGGTAGCTCTGTTTTGTAGTCTACCACGTCTTTTGTATTGGAGTCCTTAAAGTATTTTAATACAATAACTAAAAGGAGGAGTAATACGATTCCTAAAATAATTTTTACTGTTTTATTCATTGTTTTAATTTATTTATTCTTCTCTTAATGCTTCAATAGGTTTGATACTCGTAGCTTTAAATGCAGGAATCAAACCAATTAATGTTCCTAATATGACTAATATAACAAGGGCTATAAATACGACAAATATGGATACAGAGGCATTGACTAATGTAGCATCGTCTCCTTGTCCCCATACTTTATCGATAATGATCAAAATCCAACCGCCAGTTATAATCCCTAGAACCCCTGAAATCATGGTCAAAAAGACCGCTTCTACCACAATTTGACGTTTAATTTCAAAGGGGGTAGCCCCGAGTGCGCGACGGACGCCAATTTCCTTTGTACGTTCTTTGACCGTAATAAGCAATATATTTCCAATAGCAAATACTCCAGCGATCAGCGTAGCGATGCCAACAAACCAAGTCAAAAATTGCATCCCTGTCAAAAATCCAGTAATCTTGGCAAATTCTTTACCCAAATTGAAACTTCCAAAAGCTCTTTTATCCTGTGGATGTATTTTATTTAAGTTACGCAAAAGTAGCTTTGTATCTGCTTCAATTTGTTTGATGTTATATTCGGGTTTGCCCGTGATGACCATCCATCCAATGCGGTCACCTTCATTATAAATTTGTTGAAAGGTTGTAAACGGAATATGGATATCGCTCGTAGGCCCCATGTTCACATTTCCGTTTTGAAAAACGCCTATAACTGTAAAGTTGATGCTGTTCATTTGAACATATACGCCAATAGGGTTTTCATCTTTTTCAAAAAGTTGTTTGTAAATATCCTCCGAAATAACCGCTACTTTTTTGTTATGATTGATGTCGTTTTGGTTAATAAATCGACCACGGATCATTTTCTTTTTTTGGATTTTATCCAATAGCGGATAATCCCCATTTACTCCATAAGTTCCAGAAAGAAAATTACGAACCACAAGAGCTTGATTTCTGTTTCTAGGAACTACAAATTCTATGCCCTCTACATTGTCTCTAATTTTATCAACATGAGATAATTTCAGACGCACTCTTTTTCCCTCTTGAAACCCTTTAAAAGGCATACTGGTACTTTGTCCCCAAACAAATACACTGTTGGTCGCAAAATCTCCAAAAAGACGATTGAACGAGTTTTCCATTCCTCTTGCAGCACCTAACAACGCAATAAGCAACAAAATCCCCCACCAAACACCCACCATAGTGATGCCCGTACGAAGCTTATTTTTGCTCATACTGTCGTAGACTTCTTGCCATGTATCTCTTTCAAATAAAAACTTCATAATATTTAGTCGTCTCTGAGTGCTACAATAGGTTTTATTTTAGATGCTTTTTTGGCAGGAATATACCCTGCCAACGCTCCCGCAGAAATTAGGGTTATGGTAGCTGCTATAACCAATGATCTACTCACGCTTGGATCGGTAATAAAATATGTTTTTAAACTAGGACTCGCCCACTCCAAAATTCCCACACCTGCCAAAAGCCCTACATAACCAGCAATGGTTGTTACAACAACGGACTCTATCAAAATAATAGAAACAATTGCCCTTGGAGATGCTCCCAATGCTTTTCTGATGCCAATTTCTTTGGTGCGTTCTTTCACAATAAAAATCATGATATTACTAATCCCAACAATACCAGCAATGAGGGTTCCCATACCAATGATTAAAATCAAAATGCCTAAGACAGAAGTCATTTGATTAATGCCTTTGTTTTGCATCGCCATATTAAAAACACGAATAGCACGTTGGTCATTTTTAGCCACCGTAAAACGCTCTTTGAGTTTTTTTTCTAAATCTAATCCAAAATCTATGGCTTGATCATAATCCATTTTTGGATCGTATGTTAGGTTGATTTGATCAACATAGTCATTATTTCCATAGATTTGTTGGGCGGTTGAGAGCGGCATATAAATTATTCTTTCTTCATTATCCCCTCCATCGTCTTTGTAGGCCCCAACGACTTGATATGCGATTCCACTTAAGTTCACATACTTTCCTATAGGGTCTTCTTTCAAAAACAAATCTTGTCGTACCAAATCGCCAATAACAATTGATTTGGTGCGCATGTCCATGTCGCGCTGATTGATATAACGCCCTTGAGTTACTTTGGTTTTTTCGAGGTACTGATGATCTGGATGAACGGCACGGACAGAATAATTATCTTTTTCATTTTTATAACTTGCAGCAACATTCCGGTATATTCTAGATGTTATGAATTCTATACTTGGTTCAAAATCAGATTTAATGTATTCATAATCTTGATTTTTAAATTGTATGCGGCGACCTGCTTGAAGGCCTTTATGTGCTTTTGTGGTTCTTCCCGATCGAATAAAAACAGCATTGGCAGCATCGTCAACAAAAGCTTCAGAAAATGTATTGTTAAGTCCATTTGCTAATCCAAAAAGTATGGTAAAAAGCAAAATTGCAAAGGCCACCGTGAACCCTGAAAGTACACTTCGGGTTCGGTTTTTGTTTATACTTTGAACAATTTCGCGCCAAAGATCTATATCAAACATCGGCTGTTGCTCTTACTTGTTTTACAAAATTGTCTTCTAAAATGATTCCATCTTTTAAGCGTACAATGCGCTTACACATGGCGGCAATATCTTTTTCGTGTGTAACGATTAAGATTGTTTTTCCTTCATCATTAAGTTGTTGTAAAAACGCCATAATGTCGTAGGAAGTATTTGAGTCTAATGCACCTGTTGGTTCATCGGCCAAAAGGAGTTTGGGTTCAGAGGCCAATGCTCTTGCAATGGCCACACGTTGTTTTTGACCACCAGAAAGCTCACTTGGTAAGTGTGTTGCCCAATCTAAAAGACCAACTTTCTGTAAATGAAATTTGGCTTTTTCTTGTCGCTTTCTGCGGTTAAGTCCTTGATAATATAGAGGTAATGCAACATTTTCTAACGCATTTTTGTAATTGATAAGATTGAAGGATTGGAATATGAACCCCAAAAATTTATTTCTATATACAGCGGCTTTTTTTTCGGTTAAGTTTTTGATGGGAACTTCATCCAAAATATAATTGCCTTCATCGGCTTCATCCAACATTCCAATAATATTCAGTAACGTTGATTTGCCCGATCCAGAGGAACCCATGATGGCTACCATTTCGCCTTTTTCAACGGAAAGATCAATCCCTTTTAAGACATGAAGACTGGAGTCGCCTATGGGATAAGATTTATGGAGCTTTTGAATTTTTAGCATTCTTTTTTTGTTCTTTTTGTGACAATAGGTTAGACGAAGTGTGCCGAGTATTGTTACAGTTTTGTTCAAAAAAATAAATTATAGATTATTAACGGGCTAATTTTTATCTATATTTATTTTCGTTTTTATGTGTATATGCCCCATGACCCTAAAAATTGTAAATATGAATAAATTATTAATATCACCTACTTATGTCTTCGCAACAAGCAAATCAACTACTACTGAAAAAACTTGGGAAACGAATTAGAGATTTGAGGAAACGCCATGATTTTTCACAATACCAAATGGCTAAAAAATGTGGCATGGATTACGGAAGTTACTCGAATATTGAAAACGGAAAACGGAATGTAACTATTTTTACGCTACAAAGAATCACTAAAGTGCTTAAGATTTCATTCCATGAACTCTTTAATTTTTAGTGGTTTTGTTATTGTTTTTAACAAGCCGGTACAAAGCTATAGCTAATCCTCCTATTAATATATAGGGAATAATCATTAGGTAAACAATCCCATCATTCACACCTTTGGCAGTGGTTTGCCCTGCTTCACTTTCCAAAACAGCTCTACACATTGCGCATTGCGCATTGGTGTATAAACTAAAGCAAATAAAAAATAAAAGTGCAAAAAAATATTTCAAAGCTTAGGTATAATACGGTGAAATCATAAGGTAAACAATAACCCCAGTAATAGCCACATACAACCACACAGGATAGGCATATTTTACAATTTTTTTGTGCGCGATAAAATCCCCCAAGTAGGCACGAACATAGCTATGCAAAACCAATGGAATCACCACAACTGAAAGAATAATGTGTGAGACTAAAACAAAATAATAGAGGTATTTTCTAGCCCCTTCTCCTCCATAAGGCGTTGGGTCACTGGTCATATGGTATGCAACATACATCAAAAGGAAGAGGAGAGAACATAATACAGCCGTTTTCATTAAATTTTCGTGAAGGGGAATTTTTTTGTTTTTAATCGCCCACAATGCACCCAGAAGCAAAAGCGCAGTGATGCCATTCATTGAAGCATATATTGGTGGTAAAAAAGTAAGAGCTTCTACATTTGGAATTCGAATCCCAAAAAGCAAAGCCACCACAATTGGGACAGTAATAGATACAATGTTAATCCACAATTTAAATTTATTTTCAAAAGGTTTTGATGCTTTACTCATAGTTTAGTAATTTTAAAATATCTTGTTTAAGTGCTGAAATTTCTTCCAATTCACCTTCGTCATTAATTTGCTCTTTTTCGCTGATGACTCCTTTATAATATATTTTTGGGTTGCCAAAATCGTCTGTTCTTGAACGAATATAGCCCTCTTTGTCAATTAATGCAAAGTTTCCTGAGTGTTCAAACCCTCCTGCTGCGCCTTCTACTTCTTCGGCATAAAGATTGAAGCCAACATTTGCTAAATTATAAATGTCTTCTTTATCTCCTGTAAGAAAATGCCAATTTGGATTGGTTACTCCATATTGATTGGCATAGTCTTTCAAGACCTCAACGGTGTCATAATTTGGATTTATTGTAAAGGATGCAATGCCAAAATCGTCGCGTTTTGGAAAGGTGTTTTGAATATCAACAAGGTTTTTGCTCATTTTTGGGCAAATGGTTGGGCAAGTTGTAAAGAAAAATTCGACCAAATAGACCTTGCCCTCAAAACTTTTATTGCTAATAGTTTCGCCGTATTGATTTATAAAACTAAAAGGCATCACTTTTTTCCGTTCTCCGTTGATGACTAAATATGAAAGTTGTATATCATCTTTTGTTTGTAGTTTGACGTCGTCGCTTCTACTCTCTATTCTTGTGATATCTTTGTTTTGTATTCTATCAATTATTTTTGGAATAAAAATTATCCCAAATACAAGAACAATAAATGCGATGCCTACGTATGAATAATTAGTTGTTTTCATTGCTCAATATATCTTCAGCCCTGCGGGTGGTTGAATCGAAATTTCCTTTTCGTTTTTGGCGATATTCTGTAAACAAAATACGCATGTCTTCACTCATTTTGTTTTTCAATTCTGAAACTTCAAAAACATTATATGAGGGCATGGAATAAATTGGAGAATTTTCTTCCTTTTGCGTTTTTGTTCGGTCATCTAACCGTCCTCGTTGGTGTTTTTCTTTATCGATAATAAAAACATGGTCGGAGGCCAAATCAGTATTTAAAAACGCTGCCGTTTTCAAGGAAGTATACGCTTTTTTTAAAGCATTTTCTGAACCGTAAGCAAAAATCCAATAGCTCAAAGGTTCAAAGTTGTTGAGTTCTTTTTTTAGGGCTTTTGCTTGAGTCTTTGCCGATTCTGGCAACAATACAATAACCTGAAAACGTTTGAACCCACGAAACTTATCGTATACCAACTCTTTGACATTGAGTGCACGTGTGGCATCGTCCATGGGGTTTTTACCAAAAAATCCAAGAACAGTAAGGTGATTTTCAAGTCGTATAGAATCGCCTTCTTCCGTTTTAAAATCATAAAGTTCTGGAATATCACTTTGGACAATATCGAGTGTGGTGTAATTGTGTTTTGAAGGGTATAAAAACAACAAAAAAAGTACTGGTAGAAAAAACAGTACAGAAAGAACAACAGGTTTTTTGACTTTAGCAGGAATCATGGTACAAAAATAAAAAAGACGGTTTTAATTAACCGTCTTTTTTATTATAATATATTCTTAATGTTTAAAAATCTCGTTTGATAAATCCGTTGGTGTAAACAGATTCGATATAACCCCCCTCTTGCAGTAAAATGAAAACTAAGTAACAAATGAGGAAAACGGCGGTCCAAACAACTAATCTACGAAGAGATTTTGTTTCATCGCGCATGTGCATGAAATCCCAAGTAATATAGTATGCTTTAACGATTGTTAGAACAATAAATATCAAGTTCAAACTTTTGGTGTATATAAATGCTGAGAAAATGATGTTTAAAAGCGTTGCGCCAAAACCACCTTCAAAAGGGGTCATGGAAGGTGACATTAGGATTTCTGGTTTATAAATCCCTAGAACAACTTCGACGGCGGTAACTATGGTTAGCAACAAAAGAACCCCCCAGATTTTTTGGGTGTTGGATTTAAATTTTATTAAACCTCTAAAAATTTCTAATTTATGTGCGTGATCTGCCATTTTAAAAAAATTATATTGTTATACAAGGTAAAAGAAGGTGAAAACGAAAACCCATACCAAATCGACAAAGTGCCAGTATAGCCCTACTTTCTCCACCATTTCGTAATTTTTTCTGCGTTCATAGGTTCCAATGATCACATTAAAGAAAATAATGATATTGATGACTACCCCTGAGAATACGTGAAATCCATGAAATCCAGTAATAAAGAAGAAAAAGTCGGCAAAAAGTGGTGCTCCATATTCGTTAACTTCTAGATTTGCACCTTTGACATAGCGTTTCCCATTGGTTTTGACTTGCGCCAAAGACGCTTCTCTTGAAAGTACTGTTTTTTCTCCTTCTTCGTTGATGGTTTGGGTGCGAACTAAAATATCTGGGTGAGCCTCTAGCCCATGGTATACATCATCGACAGTGAATGCTGGTAAAGCCCCTTCGTCAACAAACCAAAGCCCATTTTTGTTTTGATGTTGTGTCCGATCCGAATGTGCTGCTGTTGTAAATTCTTCGACGGCTACTCGTTTAAACACTTGTTCGCCATCTATAGTTTTGTATTCGCCAAATTGAAGAATATTACCCCCTTTGGTTTGGACAGCGCCATAATCTCCTTGGATAAAGGTTGCCCATTCCCAAGCTTGTGATCCAACAAATATGATTCCGCCAATGATGGTGAAAAACATGTACCAAATAACTTTATTTTTCTTCATTTGATGCCCAGCATCTACGGCCAATACCATTGTTACAGATGACATAATAAGAACGAAAGTCATAAATGCAACATAGATCATGGGCAGTTCTTGACCATGCAGAAAGGGTACGTGTGTAAAGACCTCATCGGCAATAGGCCAATAGTCTATAAATTTGAATCGAGAAAATCCATAAGCGGCCAAAAAGCCAGAAAATGTTAAAGCATCTGAAACAATGAAAAACCACATCATCATTTTACCATAACTTGCTTTGAGTGGCTGATTGCCTCCACCCCAAGTTTTTCCTTCTGTTCCTGTGCTCAGTACTGTAGAATCCATAGCTGAAATATTGTTTTTGAGTTGTGCAAAAATAATCAATTTATTTTGTTAAAGAAATATAAAAAGAAAAAGAGATATAGCCATAAAACATCAACAAAATGCCAAAACGTTGAGGCCAAATCGAATCCTAGTTTGTTTGTAGGCGCATATTTCTTTTTCAAGTGATTGATTGTAACGACAATAAGACAAATTAGCCCCACAACAACATGCAAAATATGGACTACTGCAATAATGTAGATGTAAGACATCGTGATGTTGCTTGTCGGACCTGTAAAATTATATCCAGATTGAATAATTTCATTAAATCCAGAAAATTGTGTGTAAATAAACGCTAATCCTAAAATAAAAGTTCCCAATAGAAGCGAAAAACTCAAGCGATTTTGGTTCTTTAAAAGTGCTTTTTTTGAAAAGTAAAGTGCAATACTGCTCAATACAATAATAATAGTACTGGCCGTAAATGACGACGGTAGCTCAAAGTTTATGAGCCAATCTTCTCGCGTACTGCTTACAATAAATGCACTTGTTAGACCTCCAAATGACATCACCAACGATACAATCCCAAACCAAAGCATCATTTTTTTTGCTCTTATGTCTTTTTCTTTTGGTGTTCCTTGTGTTAAATCCATAATAATTAAATAAATTTATCTAAGACGTAAATAAGCTGTAAACTAGTTATATACAAAATACTTACAAACATTAATTTACGAGCAGATTTATCTGTTTGCTCTTTAAAAAGTTTGAATCCGTAATACAAAAAAACCGCGCCAATAAGCCCAATAAGTATTGCACCTACACTAGAAAGATTCAAACTTCCAGTGAAGCCAAAAGCTGGAACAAGAGAAATCAAAACAGTCCATGCGATGTAGATAATAATTTGTAAAACAGTTCCTTTGTCCTTTGCGCCGGTAGGCAGCATTAGGAATCCTGCTTTTTTGTAGTCGCTATCCAAAAACCATGCTATAGCCCAAAAATGAGGAAATTGCCAAAAGAACTGCATCATAAAAAGCGTGCCCGGTTCAAGACCAAACTTGCCTGTGTATGCTACCCACCCTAACATAAAAGGAATAGCTCCTGGGATAGCTCCTGCAAAAACAGAAAGTGGTGTTTTTAGTTTTAATGGCGTATAAATGCTGGTATAAAGAAAAATTGAAATTGCAGCAAACATTGCTGTTCTTGGATTAATGCAATACAACACAGACAGCCCCAAGATTGTGAGTATAAGCCCTAAAATAAATGCATTTGTTACAGAAATTCTACCTGCTGGGATAGGTCTATTTTGGGTGCGAATCATAAGCGCATCCAAATCACGCTCTATAATTTGATTAAAAACATTTGATGCACCTACCATGCAATATCCTCCTAAAGCAAGAAGGACTAAAACCGAAAAGCGAACTTGATCTGCAGCCAATAAGTAGCCCGCAATAGACGAAAACACAACGCTCAAAGAAAGACCCATTTTGGTAACAGCTTTAAAATCCTTAAAGCGATTTGCAAAACTTGCGGATGGGACAGCTTGATGGGTCATATAAGAAGATTACTTCTGATTTGCGCTGCAAAGATAACCCTTAATTGCGTCTAAATCAATATATTTTAAAAAAAGAAATCTGATTAATAAACACTCAAAATATTATCACATAATAAATCTATATGTTGCTTTAATCAAAAATATATTTTGAGGTTGTTGGTCCAAAATCCCTGTTTGAAATCCATCAACAAGACCTTCGCTGCTTGAAATATTGGCCCTTGTCCCTTGAGACCACACCAAAAACAATTCCGATCCTGGAATATATTCCCAACGCATCACCAAATTGGAATTAAACTGAACAAAAGAAAAATCGGGATCACTAAAATTGTAATCATACATGCCATCTTGGTCTTCATCTATTTCGTACACGCCATTATTTAAGGCAATTTGAGAAGTGTTGTAGGCGTAAAATCGATCTTCCAAACGATCGGCAGTGGCATTAGTTACATGCTTAAAGTCTTTGTATCGCCCTCGTGAAATAAATGGTTGAGCGTAATATTGAATCGTTAAGTTGGGATTGATGGTGTAATTAATTCGAAATGATGCACTCAAGGTTTGGTTATCAATTGTCCCCAGAATGTAACGTTTCACATCGTTGTAATCACGTTGGTTTACATATTGAGTCTTATTGGGACTTAATTCAAATTCGGGAGAAAACGAAATATTTAATGCATTGATGGGTTGATAGTTTAACCCTGCTTCAAACTTAAGAAAAGAAAAATTGTCTTCTTTGGCTTGTGAATGTATTGCCCCCAATCTTGCAGTAAGTTTTTTACGGTCATCAGAATTAACAAATATAAATTTGAAGTTCTCCTTTGAGAATCGCCACCGCGGACCACCACGTAAAGCACTGTTGATGTATATTTTTGGTTTGTGGGTATATCCAATGCTCATGCCCCAATTGTTTAAGAAATTGAATCTGGACCTAAAATCAAATTGGGTTCTGTTGTGATTCCCTTCAAAATCATAGGAAGTAAACTGATTAATCCTCAAATTTATATTTCTAAAAACAGAGACCGGTTTTGCGGTATTGTACCTCACGTTAAAAAATTGAAACTTTTGATCTGCTCGGCGTAAAAACCCAACATCATTAAGTTCAAGTTCTGGTGAAGACCATTTAAAGCCCGTGTTGTAATTCCAGTTTTTACCCCCATTTTTACCAATTTCAAAAAGGCCGCCTGTTCCAGTAAGCGAAGTACGGTTTGGGTCTACTTCCAAATGAGATGCATCAACTCTATTGAATAAGTGTGTGATGTTTTCTTGTGTGGATTGAATGGCCTCTGGACTGCCATTAACATGGCTCATGACAAAATTTGTGCGCACATAATAGGTGCGGTTTTTCCATTGATGCTCGAAGTCTACGCCACCAGTGTAGGCGGATTTTCTAAGCCCAGAAGTGGCTTCCGTAATTGAACGGTTTGTGGCGGTAAACATTCCACCAACAAATGTATTCCTTTCGTTCAAGTCCTTTTGTACTCTGCCTACAAAATAGTTTGTAAAAGGTTCTGCCTCTGCCTCAGAAATGATTCCGTTTGTATTGATTTCAACGTGTTCTTTGGCGGTCATACTTTCTAAAACACCAATAGACCACCCATTTTTTGTTTTGCCACTAAACTTTGCAGCACCCAAAATGGTGGTGTTTTGTGGACGTTTTGTAAACGACCCTGATGGCGTTGAAGGATAAACCTGCGGGCTTCTCCCTATTCGTCTAGAAAAAAACAAATTGTCCCGATTTCCCGCATAACGATAGTCAAAAATATTATTATTTTCTATGAAAAATGGCCTTTGTTCTCTGTAAAAAATTTCAAATCCGTCAAGCGCAATGGCGGCAGGATCGGCTTCAACTTGACCGAAGTCTGGATTAACTGTAACATCTAAGGTAAGGTCATTAGTAATCCCAATTTTAGCATCCAAACCGCCATTGATTTTATAATCTCGGCCATCGCGGTAAGGGTTATCCTTTTCGGCTTCGTAGGTGTTCGTCTGCAACACGGTAAAGGGCTGGATTTCAATTTGTTTTTGGGGTTTTACATTTTTTATACCTCGAAGTTCTCCTGCTTCACTTACCCAACCAGCGGCTTCTACAGGGATTCTGTCCCAAGCCGATAGTTCATTTTCTCTAAATAGATTTCTTATAACATTTAATCCCCAAACTTGTTCTTCGGCATTTCCAAAACGCAATTGACTCAGGGGAATTTTCATTTCTGCAGACCACCCTTCAGGGATAATCTGCGCTTTGGTGCTCCAAATTGGATTCCAACTATCGTCGATATTATTTCCATTATCAGTAGCCAACTCATCGCCTCGAACACCAGCTGCCGTTACCGTAAAAAGAAACGCTGTTCGTAGATCATGATAACTATCTATCAATATATTTATCCTGTCCCCTTCAAAACCGTCGCGTCTGGAAAGCCGATCCGTAATGGTTTCTGGAGCTGAATCCAAAGCCAAAAGAGCGATGTACAAATGCTTTTGATCGTATAAAATTTTAAACTTAGTCTGCTCAGTGGGAGGAGTGTTTTCATCAGGGTCAACTTCAATAAAGTCTGTGCCCCATTCTACTTTATCCCAAACAGAATCATCAAGAAGTCCGTCAACTTTTGGTGCATTTTCTGGATTGATTTCTACTGTAAAATATTGTTTTGGTGGCGTAATTTGAGCAAAGAACCCTACTGGAATACACAAGGCAAGTACTGTCAAGTATGTTAAAAATGAATTTTTCATGAGGTAATAATAGATTTGGTGCAACTATTTTGTTGGTAAATGTACAGGTAATTGACGGTTTTGATTTATAATTTAGAAAACTTTAACAGCCAACCTGAGGAGTTTCATCTTAAGATTAGGGAAATTAACCATATAAAAAATAAGCACAACAAGATTTTGTTAATAACAATTTATAATTGTAGATTTGCAAACTCTTTTTTTAGGAGACAATGTATAATTGAAAAAATATTTTAACGTGGATACCCTAAGTTATAAAACAATTTCAGCGAACAAAGCCACTAGCGACAAGCAGTGGGTTCTCGTTGATGCAGAAGGACAAACGCTTGGGCGTTTGGCTTCAAAAGTAGCTATTCTATTAAGAGGAAAGCACAAGCCAAACTTTACGCCTCATGTTGATTGTGGTGATAATGTGATTGTTATCAATTCTGAAAAAATCAACCTGACAGGAAATAAGTGGAATGATAAGTCTTACATCCGCCACACAGGATATCCTGGTGGTCAGCGATCTTTGACCGCAACAGAACTATTTGCTAAAGATCCTGCACGCATAATTGAAAAATCCGTAAAAGGGATGTTGCCTAAAAACAAATTGGGTGCAGCATTGTTTCGCAACCTAGACGTGGTTGTAGGTGCTACGCATAAACATGAAGCGCAACAACCAAAAACTATTAATTTAAACGAAGTTAACTAATGGAAGTTATTCACAAAATTGGTCGAAGAAAAACTGCTGTAGCACGTGTTTACGTTTCTAAAGGAAAAGGAAACGTTACTGTAAATAGTAAAGACATAAAAGACTATTTCCCAACAGCTACACTTCAATACAAGGTAAATCAACCATTAACGCTTACAGACAACGAAGGTAACTTTGATGTCAAAGTAAATGTATACGGAGGTGGTTCTACAGGACAGGCAGAAGCGGTTCGTCTTGCTTTATCGCGTGCTCTTTGCGAATTGAACGAAGAAAACAGAAGTATTTTGAAACCAGAAGGATTGCTTACAAGAGACCCAAGAATGGTAGAACGTAAGAAATTTGGACAGAAAAAAGCGCGTAAGAAATTTCAATTCTCTAAGCGTTAATATATATTTTATAAACCAGTTATTGTTGTCCATGACAGGCCAACTGTCAGGATTTAGTTTAGCATCTAAATGTATAAGGCCTAAATTTTTAGCCACTTGTACATTGCTAATTCAACAGAACGTAAACTAACACAAAAATGGCACAAGTAGAAGTCAAAGACTTATTAGACAATGGTGTTCACTTTGGACACCTCACAAGAAAATGGGATCCAAATATGGCCCCATTCATTTACATGGAGCGCAATGGTATCCACATCATTAACCTCTACAAAACCGCTGCAAAATTAGAAGAAGCAACAAAAGCCCTCGGAAAAATTGCAGCTTCAGGACGAAAAATTCTTTTCGTAGCTACAAAAAAACAAGCTAAAGATATTGTTGCAGAAAAAGCAGCAAACGTCAACATGCCCTACATCACAGAGCGTTGGCCAGGTGGTATGCTTACCAATTTCGTGACCATCCGTAAGGCGGTTAAGAAAATGGCCTCTATCGATCGCATGAAAAAAGACGGAACGTTCAATACACTTTCAAAGAAAGAACGTCTTCAGGTAGACCGTTTAAGAGCAAAATTAGAAAAAAACCTAGGTTCTATCTCTGATATGACGCGACTTCCAGGAGCACTTTTTGTTGTAGACATCAAAAGAGAACACATCGCCATTAAAGAGGCACAAAAATTAAATATTCCAATTTTTGCAATGGTTGATACCAACTCTGACCCAAGACAAGTCGATTTTGTAATTCCAGCAAATGACGATGCATCAAAGTCAATCAACAAAATATTGACCACCGTAACAGAAGGTATTGCTGAAGGGCTTGCCAACAGAAAAGCAGAAAAAGAAGGAAAAGGTAACGAAAGTACTGCTCAAGAAGCTACACCAAAAGCCGAAGCTCCTGCAGTTGAAACTGCTACTCAAGAAGAAGAATAATTTTTTTAAATAAATAAAAAACAACAAAGTCGTAAAGTTCTTCAATTGAATAATTTTTCGGCTTTTTTTAAAACTAAAACTCATGACAAAGATTACAGCTGCTGAAGTAAATAAACTAAGAAAAGCTACTGGCGCAGGAATGATGGACTGTAAAAAAGCCCTTGTAGAAGCTGAAGGGGATTTTGACAATGCGATTGATATTCTTCGTAAGAAGGGTCAAAAAGTTGCTGCCAAAAGAGCAGACCGTGATTCTACAGAAGGAGCTGCTGTTGCCAAAGTAAATGCAGAAAATAACCTTGGTGTTGCTATCGTTTTAGGATGTGAAACCGATTTTGTTGGAAAGAACGAAAACTTCCTTGCGCTCGCCAATGAATTAGCAGAAATTGCACTAGATTACTCATCAAAAGAAGCGTTTTTAGAAGCCGATTTTGGAGGTATGACTGTTGCCGAAAAACTTATTGAACAAACAGGGGTTATCGGTGAAAAACTAGACTTGAAATCTTTTGAAAAAGTAGAAGCGCCATTTGTGGGGGCTTATGTACACATCAATAAAATTGCTGCATTGGTTGGGTTATCTGCAAACGTAGATAATGCCGCAACACTTGCCAAAGATCTTGCGATGCAAGTCGCATCAATGGGGGCAACTTCGTTGTCATACAAAGATTTTGATCCCGCTTTTGTGGCTTCTGAAACTGAAGCGCGAATTGCTGTAATTGAAAAAGATAATATCGAACTTGAGCGATTGGGTAAAACATTAAAAAATGTTCCAAAATACATTTCAATGGCTCAATTGACGCCTGAAGTTTTGGCTCAAGCTGAAGAAGATGCAAAAGCACAGCTTAAAGCCGAAGGAAAACCAGAACAAATTTGGGATAAAATTTTACCAGGTAAAATGGATCGATTTATTTCTGATAATACTACACTCGACAAAGAGCAATGTTTATTAGATCAGGACTTTATCAAAGATGAAAAAAGTACCGTAGCAAAATATGTTGCTTCTTATGGTGCTGTTGAAGTATCTGGATTCAAAAGAGTGACATTAGGTTAATACATACCAAAAATTACAACTAAAAATTAAACCCTGTATCCGTTGGATGTAGGGTTTTTTTTGAGGGTGAAAAACCTTTTGCATATACCAGGTCTTCGAAAAATTTTAAGATATTCCTTATATTTGTGCAACGATCAAAACAATTATGGCTTACAAACGCATCTTACTGAAACTCTCTGGCGAAGCACTCATGGGCAGTCGTCAGTACGGAATTGACCCCCAGCGTCTTTCCGAATACGCAAAAGACATCAAAGACATTGTAGAGAAAGGCATAGAGGTTGCTATTGTGATTGGCGGTGGAAATATTTTTAGAGGTGTTGCAGGGGCGAGCAACGGTATGGATCGCGTTCAAGGCGATCATATGGGGATGTTGGCTACAGTCATCAATGGATTGGCTTTACAAAGCGCCTTAGAAAATGAAGACATTCCTACCCGATTACAATCTGCAATCAAAATTAATGAGGTCGCAGAACCCTTTATTCGTCGCAAAGCCATGCGCCATTTGGAAAAAGGACGTGTGGTAATCTTTGGGGGGGGGACAGGGAATCCATATTTTACTACAGATTCTGCAGCAGTTTTAAGAGCCATTGAAATAGAAGCCGATGTAATCCTGAAAGGAACAAGAGTGGATGGAATTTATACTGCTGACCCTGAAAAAGATGCCTCGGCAAGTAAATTCAGTACAATTAGTTTTGAGGACGTCCTTAATAAAGGGCTCAAGGTTATGGATACCACTGCATTCACCCTAAGTCAAGAAAATGAACTCCCCATTATTGTTTTTGATATGAATAAAAAAGGAAATTTAATGAAAATTGTTTCTGGAGAACAAATTGGAACTACAGTAAGTTAATTAAAAAAAGATGAACGAAGAAATTGAATTCATATTGGACAGTGCAAAGGAAGCTATGGAAAAAGCCCTCAAACACCTTGAAAAACAGTTTGTAAATATTCGCGCTGGAAAAGCTAGCCCTTCGATGTTGGGTAGTGTAACTGTCGATTATTATGGCACACAAACCCCTTTAGCCCAAGTTGCAAATGTAAATACCCCCGACGGTCGAACAATTACGGTTCAACCGTGGGAAAAAAGCATGTTACAAGACATAGAACATGCCATTATGGTCGCCAATTTAGGATTTAATCCAATGAATAATGGAGAAAGCATCATCATCAATGTACCACCATTGACCGAAGAGCGTCGCCGAGAACTTGCGAAACAAGCAAAATCTGAAGCCGAAGATGCAAAAATTTCCATCCGTGGCGCACGAAAAGATGGTAACAACGAACTTAAAAAGCTAAGTGATATTTCTGAAGATCTGAAGAAAAACACCGAAACAGATATTCAAGAAATGACCGACGCGCACATCGTCAAAGCTGATGCGCTTTTTGCTGCCAAAGAAAAAGAAATCTTGACCGTATAATCCTCTTTGATTCACTAAATTAATTTAACTTTTTTTTAGAAAGCCCCTTAAAAATTATGCCCACAAATCCATTGGTTTTCTATACCTTTGACGACTTCAAAATCAGGTATGTTTAAAGTATTTTCTTCAGGTTTTTGGGAAGCTGTTGCTCGACTTATTCTTCGCAATCGAATTCTTATTCTAATATTGATTGGTGTTGGAACAGGACTTACGGTGTCGCAATGGAACAAAATGCGTTTTACCTACACTGAGGCCAATTTGCTCCCTGACCGACACCCAACAAATCTAGAATACAACACCTTTTTGGATATTTTTGGCGAAGAAGGTAATATCATTGTCTTGGGTGTAAAAGACAGCACTCTTCTTACAGTAGAAAAATTAAATGCTTGGAATCGGTTCAGCAAATCATTTGACGAAAACGAAAATATTGAAGCCATCATTACGCTTCAAGATTTAAAGAAATTAATTAAAAATCAGAAAAATCGACAATTTGATTTTGAACCCATCATCAACGATTCTATTCGTACAAATGATGAGTTAAAAGAACTACAGCGTTCATTGTCTTTTGATTTTCCATTTTATGACGATGTTCTTTTCAATAAAGAATCAAAAGCGATTCGAACCATTATTTATTTAAAAAAATCCATTGTCAATACTTCCGCAAGAAAGGAATTTATTCTGGATGAATTGATCCCGAAAATTGAAACCTTTGAGCGTAAAACAAATTTGAATGTAAGAGCATCGGGAATGCCCTATGTCCGCACCTTAAATTCTCAAAACATTATTGACGAAATAGAGGTTTTTATTTTAGCAGCTATACTCATTACTTCGCTTATATTCTATTTGTTTTTCCGTTCTTATCGTGCAACTTTCATCTCTATGATTGTGGTGGTGATTGGGGTAATGTGGACTTTTGGTATTTTGGGCTTTCTTGAGTATGAAATTACTGTTCTAACAGCCCTAATACCCCCTCTAATTATTGTGATTGGTGTTCCAAACTGTATTTTTTTAATCAATAAATACCAACACGAAGTCAATAAGCACGGGAATAAAGCAAAGTCACTGCAACGCGTCATCACCAAAGTGGGTAATGCTACCCTAATGACCAATACAACAACGGCTTCTGGTTTTGCAACTTTTGTAATTACACAAAGTAAACTTCTTATAGAATTTGGTACTGTGGCCTCGCTGAGCATCATGGCTATTTTTATTCTTTGTTTGCTCATTATTCCAATCATTTATAGCTTCATGCCAATGCCCAAAGAAAAACACTTGGAGCATCTCAATAAACGCTGGATCAATCGATTGGGAGACTGGATTGAAAAAACTGTTAAACACAAAAACATAGCCATTTATTCCATTTCAATTATTCTCTTAGCCGTAAGTATTATTGGGATCTATCAAATAAAAACTTCTGGTAGTCTTTTGGAAGATATGCCCAAGAGTGCCGAGTTTTTCGAAGATATTGAATTTTATGAACAGGAATTCAACGGCGTGATGCCATTAGAGATTCTAATCGATACCAAGCGCAAAAAAGGCGTTTTGAAAAGATCGACTTTAAAACGCATGAATGAACTAGAAGAGCTTATTGTGGAAATCCCCGAACTTTCAAAACCACTTTCCATTGTTGGCCTTGTCAAATATGCTAAACAAGCGTTTTATAACGGAAATCCAAAATACTATCAATTACCCACAGCACAAGAAAACAGCTTCATTTTATCCTATGCAAAAAATACAACAAACGATGTGAGTTTGTTGAAAAATTATGTGGATTCTACAGGACAATATGCGCGTATTACCACATTTATGAAAAATGCTGAGATTGATAAAATGGAGCGCATTGAAGAACGATTAAAAGAAAAAATTGAAAAAATATTTCCAGATGATCGCTACGAAGTAACGCTTACTGGGAAAGCGTTTCTATTTCAAAAAGGAACACGTTTTCTCATTCGCAATTTGATCCTCTCACTCGCCTTAGCCATTATGCTTATTTCATTGTTTATGGCCTACATGTTTAGGTCATTCCGAATGATTATTATTTCTTTAATTCCAAATCTTTTACCGCTTTTAGTTACTGCTGGAATGATGGGTTATTTGGGTGTTCCCATAAAACCTTCCACAATATTGGTGTTTAGTATTGCTTTTGGAATATCCGTAGATGATACCATTCACTTTTTGGCAAAATATCGTCAAGAATTACTCGCCAACCATTGGCGTATAAAGAAATCTATTTTTGCTGCACTGAGAGAAACCGGGGTAAGTATGTTCTATACTTCTATTGTTTTATTCTTTGGTTTTTCGGTATTCATTACTTCCAACTTTGGGGGAACAGTCGCTTTAGGAGCGCTCATCTCTGGAACTTTATTGCTCGCAATGATGGCCAATTTATTGCTTTTACCTGTATTGCTTCTATCTTTGGAACGCAGTATTGCAAACAAACAAGTTTTGAAAGAACCCCCACTAAACATCATCCCCGAAACTGAGGATGTTGAAGAGCAATAAATATCGTTCTTCTTTGGTTCTAAAGTTTTATATTTGTAGCTAATTTTAGGGAGACATGATCAAGAGTACAATAGCAGAACTTTTTGCGCAAGAAATAAAACACATCGATGTTGAGGTTAAAGGGTGGGTAAAATCTTTTAGAGCAAATCGCTTTATTGCTCTTAATGACGGATCTACACTACAGAATATTCAATGTGTTGTCGATTTTGAGTCTATGGAAGAAACGCTTCTAAAGCGCATCACCACAGGTGCTGCGGTGCATATAAAAGGCAATCTGGTCGAAAGTCAAGGGAAAGGGCAAGAAGTAGAAATTCAAGTCTCCAGTATTGAAGTCTTAGGCGAGGCCGATCCTGAACTTGTGTCTAAAACAATTTTACAACCAAAACGCCATTCATTAGAATTTTTGAGAGAACAAGCGCACCTTAGAGTGCGTACCAACACTTTTGGTGCCGTCATGCGTTTGCGCTCATCTCTTTCATTTGCAGTTCATGATTATTTTCATAAAAACGGCTTTAATTATATGCACGCGCCCATCATCACAGGAAGCGATGCCGAAGGTGCTGGTGAAATGTTTCGCGTAACAACTTTAGATCCAAAAAATCCCCCACTTACAGATGATGGCAAAGTAGATTATTCAAAAGATTTCTTTGGGAAAGAAACCAATCTAACCGTTTCAGGACAGCTAGAAGCTGAAACCTATGCTATGGCATTAGGAAAGGTCTACACTTTTGGTCCAACATTTAGAGCCGAAAATTCTAACACTTCCAGACACCTTGCAGAATTTTGGATGATCGAACCTGAAGTCGCCTTTATGGATCTTGAAGGGAATATGGATCTTGCTGAAGATTTTCTGAAATATGTGATTGGCTACGTATTAAAAAACAACACAGAAGATCTTACTTTTCTTGAGCATCGCTTGGAACAAGAAGAAAAGTCTAAGCCACAGAACGAGCGCAGTAGCATGCGGCTGACCGAAAAATTAAAATTTGTTTTAGACAACAATTTTAAGCGTGTAAGTTATTCTGAGGCCATCGATATTTTAAGAAATAGTAAACCCAATAAAAAGAAAAAATTCAAATATCCAATCAATGAATGGGGGGCAGATTTGCAAAGTGAACATGAGCGTTTTTTAGTAGAAAAACACTTTAAGTGTCCGGTTATTTTATTTGATTACCCCGCTAATATTAAAGCATTTTATATGCGTTTGAATGAAGATGGGAAAACGGTACGTGCGATGGATATTCTTTTTCCAGGAATTGGAGAAATTGTAGGTGGGTCACAGCGAGAAGAACGCCTCGAAGTCCTCAGAGAAAAGATGGCGGCACTTGATATCCCAGAAGAAGAACTGTGGTGGTACTTAGACCTCAGAACCTATGGTACAGCTATACATTCTGGGTTTGGACTTGGATTTGAAAGATTAGTGATGTTTGCTACAGGGATGAGTAACATTAGAGATGTCATTCCTTACCCAAGAACACCACAAAATGCTGAATTTTAACTGCAAAAAGCACCCTGAAATTAATTAATCGAAACTAGAGTTAAACAATCTCAATAGTTTTTTTTAATTTTATACAAACCCAAATAAGCAATGCTAAAGCAGTACTTACAATTTAAACTTTCACAAAAACTGTCTCCACAGCAGATTCAGTTGATGAAACTTATTCAACTGCCTACACAAGCATTTGAGCAGCGCTTAAAGCAGGAACTCGAAGAAAATCCAGCTTTGGAACGCGGAAAAGATAATGAAAGTGATGGTTTTGAAGATGCTTACTCTGATCATGATTTTGGGGATAATGAACAAATCAATGCAGAAGATATCAATGTAGATGATTATCTCAGCGATGATGAAATTCCGGCATACCGACTCCATGCGAATAACTACAGTGCAGATGACGACTCAAAAACAATTCCTTATGCTTCAGGGACTTCGTTTACACAAATTCTAATCGATCAGCTCAATACGTTTCGGTTGGAAGATGAACACTATCAAATTGCGAAATTTCTTATTGGCAGTATCGACGACAGTGGCTATATCAGAAGGCCTCTTTTAGATTTGACAGACGATTTGGCCTTTACACAAAATATTTACACCGATATTGAAACCATTGAAAAAGTCTTAAAAGTTGTTCAACAACTAGACCCTCCTGGTGTTGGTGCCAGAGATTTGCAAGAATGTCTTCTGATTCAACTGCAAAGAAAAACACAAACCCCTCATACGGAATGCGCTGCTAAAATCATTGAAAACGCTTTTGAGCAATTCTCAAAAAAACACTACCAAAAACTCCTCAAAAAATTTAATATTTCAGAACTTGAGCTTAAAGATGCTATTTTAGAAATAGAGCGATTGAACCCAAAACCTGGCAGTTCTTTTTCCAACAATTTACGCTCAACAGAACATGTTGTCCCAGATTTCACGATTAAAATTGTAGATGGTGAATTGGAGCTTACGCTCAACGGACGCAATGCGCCCGAGCTGCATGTTTCAAAGTCGTACAACGAAATGTTACTTGGCTATAAAGTTTCAAAAGAAAAATCTAAAGCACAAAAAGAAGCCGTCTTGTTCATCAAACAAAAACTTGATGCTGCCAAGTGGTTTATTGATGCCATACGCCAACGCCAACAAACCCTAATGCTTACCATGAGCGCCATTATGCATTACCAAAAAGCATATTTTTTGTCTGGTGATGAAGAGCAACTTCGCCCCATGATTCTAAAAGATATTGCCGATGAAGTCGAAATGGATGTCTCCACAATTTCTAGAGTAGCGAACAGCAAATATGTAGATACGCCTTATGGAACCAAACTCATCAAAGAATTTTTTAGTGAATCCATGACCAATGATCAAGGCGAGGAGGTTTCGACTCGAGAAATCAAAAGTATTCTAAAAACCGTTATTGCTGAAGAAGACAAGAAAAAACCCTTGACCGACGAAAAGCTAGCCAAAATTCTTAAAGAAAAAGGTTATCCTATTGCCCGTAGAACCGTTGCAAAATATAGAGAACAACTCGATTTTCCTGTAGCTCGACTGCGCAAGCAAATTTAAGCTATACTTTTTTTATCACATTAGTCACGATTCCCCAAATGACGAAGTCATTTTCAGGGGTAATTCGAATAGGTTTGTAGTTTTTATTTTCAGGTTGTAACCAAACCTCTTCGCCCTCAACCTTCAACCTTTTGACCGTAAATTCACCGTCTAAAAAACAAACTGCAATCCTGTTGTGTTCTGGTGTAAGACTTCTGTCTATAACCAGTAAATCATTGTCATTGAGTCCTGCATCAATCATGGATTGACCACTCACCCGTGCAAAAAAAGTGGCTTCTTTGTTCTTGATGAGCTCAGAATCCAACGATAGTCGTTCTTGCTTAAAATCGTCGGCTGGAGAGGGAAACCCTGCAGAGATTCCGCTATCAAAATAAATAGCGCCTTGATTTTTTTCTGATGGTTTTGGTATAAAAAAAGTTAAGGTTTGATTGGTGTTTTTTGGCATTGAACTGTAATTATATCTTTTAAATTGGTGGTGTACTGTGGCGATAAATGTTCTTGGCGCATTTTCCACGTACGAGCTAAATCTTGGTTGGCTAATTTTAGTTTTGGGGCATTGTATTTCTTATTCACTCGATCAATGGCATGCATCAAAGGTTTGTGGCGCGCATCTTCGTGTGTAAACATTTGGAGTTGATGATTATATGTCGGTACAATCCCTGTAAGAATCACCCCTGCTTTTTTGTAATGAATTCCCTTTTTATAGATAGAACTTATGGCACGAACAGCGCTTGAGCTGAGCACCAGACTAGAATCTGTGGGAAAAGGAATACTGACCATTGTACTGGCACGATATTGCTTGCTATTAGCTTTAAAACGATCGCTACGCAAAAACACAACAAGCATATGGCAACTGGAATTTTGACGCCGGAGTTTTTCGGCACAGCTACTAGCAAATGTAGAAATGCGTTCCTTTAAATCTCCTAAATCAGTCAATGTCGTCTCAAAACTTCTTGTGGTCGCAATGGCACGTTTGTTTTTGACTTGATCCATCTCTATTTTAGAAATCCCTTCTAAGTCTTTTTTAAGTTTCCATTCGGTAATAGAAAATGTTTTCCGCACCCAAAGGTCTGGAAGCTGAACAAAATCATAGGCCGTTTTGATTTGTTTTTGTGCCAATCTTTTGTGGAGTGCATGACCAATACCCCAAACGTTATCAATGGAAGTCCATTTGAGTGCTTTAATACGTTTTTCTTCAGTGTCAATAACATAGACGCCTCCTGTTTCTTTTGGAAACTTTCGAGCAATCTTATTAGCTACTTTGGATAGTGCTTTTGTGGGGGCAATCCCTACGCAGGTTGGAATTCCTGTCCACTTCAAAACACGATTCCGAATGTCATGCCCATAGGCGTCAAGCTTATAATGGTCGAACCCCTTGAATTGCAAAAATGCCTCATCAATGCTATAAACCTCAACGTCTGGAGTGAATTGTTCTAAAATCTTCATCACCCGGCTACTCATATCGCCATACAAAGGATAATTAGAAGAAAAAACATGCACTTTATTGGCCTTAAAAAAGGATTTGTATTTAAATGCTGGTGCGCCCATAGGAAGCCCCAAATTCTTTACTTCATCACTACGCGCAATAACACAGCCGTCGTTGTTAGATAAAATGGCGACCGGTTTCCCTTGTAAATTCGGATTAAAAACCCGTTCGCAAGAGGCATAAAAATTGTTACAATCGACTAGTGCAAACATGATTGAAAGGTAGTGTATTTCTGCTTTTTTTTAAAATAGAAATTGTACTTTATTTCAAAATTAAATAGCATTTTAAACGTAAAGTTTTAACATTATTTCCGCAATTTTATAATGTGTGGCTTGTGGATTTGTATACCTTTGGGGCTTATTTTAAAAACCCCTTGAAAACCAATTTAAAATGAGAATTAGATTTAAAACATCCGTGCTTATTACCCTTTTTGCAATACAATACGGCATTGCACAACAGGTTCAACCTTTGGATTCAGTGACAATTGAATCGACAAGAATTGATTTGCCTTTCAAGGAAAATTCACGAACAATTAGCATCATTAGTTCAGACGTGATTGAACAAAGTCCAGCCACAAATTTGGCAGAACTTCTACAACAAGAAGCGGGAATAGACATTCGGCGCCAAGGAATCTATGGTATGCAATCGGACTTGTATATCCGTGGTGGAAGTTTCGACCAAACGCTTTTACTTATTGACGGCATCAAGGTGGAAGACCCTCAAACAGGGCATCATACCTTGAATATAGCACTTCCTTTGGAAGTGATCAAACGCATCGAAATTATTAAAGGCCCTGCGGCAAGAGTTTTTGGGCAAAATGCGTTTACGGGAGCCATTAATATTGTCACAAAATCTAATGGAGATTTGAAAAACAATATCGGTTTTCAATTGGGGTCATACAACCAACAACATGCAGCGGCGACGCTTGGAGAAAACTTAGGTAATACAAATCTTATGGGGCATGCATCGGTCAATAGTTCTGATGGGTATCGTTACAATACAGATTTTGACAACCACAATTACTTTTTAAAAAGTAGCTTTAATACAAATAGAAACCCCATTGATGTTGTCGCGACATTTTCGGAACGCAAGTTTGGTGGAAATCAATTTTATGCCATTGATGCCAAAGAACAATACGAAGAAACACAAAGTAGCTTGGTGGGTATTTCTACCACAATGCATCGAGGGAACTTGAAAATTAATCCTCAGCTGTACTGGAAACGCAACCAAGATATGTACCTCTATATAAGAAACAAACCTTCAGTATATAGGAATTTACATATTTCAAATAAAATTGGTGCACAAATCAATGCATCTTATTCTTCATCGATTGGGGTCACTGGTTTTGGTGTCGATGTTGCAAACGTCACTATGGATAGTAATCGATTGGGGGATCGTGAACGATGGATGGGGACTTTGTTTTTAGAGCATCGCTTTTCATTATTAGACAATAGACTTGATGTAACGCCTGGTGTGGCGGTCAACTATTTTTCAGAGTTTGATTTTAATGCTTTTCCTGGAATAGATTTGGGCTATACCATCAATGATTCTTTTCGAATATATGCAAATGCAGGCTATACCTATAGAGTGCCCACCTACAACGATCTTTACTATGTGGGGAGCAGGGATATAGGAAATGAAAATTTGGTGCCAGAGAAAGCTATTTCAGAAGAAATCGGTCTAAAATATTTTGGAGAAACCCTTAGCGCTTCTGTTGCCTTTTTCAATAGAGATTCCGATAATTTAATAGACTATACCAAAGAAAATGAGGCAGATAAGTGGCAATCCAATAACTTGAAAAGTTTGAATTCTCATGGAATAGAGTTTCAATTGTCTTCGCCATTTAAAATAGGAGAATATGCTCAAAACTTGAACTTGGGGTATACCTATTTAAATGAAGATTTAAAAGCTGTAAGAGCCAACTATTCGAAGTATATCATCAATTCACTATATCATCACCTTACGGCTAACGTAAAAACACAGTTTACCAAAAACCTTACCCAAAGTATCGTTTATAAATTTGCGGAAAGAGCTACGGGTGAAAGCTATAGTGTTGTTGATGTTCAAGTAAAGTTGTTGATTAGCCAACTCGAATTGACAATTACAGGAAACAATATTTTCAATACATCGTATATAGAAACAGGTATCGTCCCAATGCCAAAAGGCAATGTGTTATTTGGTCTGCGTGCTTTTTTCTAAACCCCTTTTTTAGTTCAAAAAAGCTGGTTGATTTTTTCATAAACCAAATGGGATTCCCATCCTCGGTATAAGAGATAATCGGCCAGTTTTTTCTTTTTTTTGAGTACAGAACCTCCTTTGAGGGAATTCGCTTTTTTATGCGCTAATGTTTCAAAGGTTGTTTTGTATTCCATATCCGAAATTTGCCCTAAAGCTTTATTAACAAGGTAATTTGATATGTTTCGTTGTTTGAGCTCAGAAATTAAACGCCGTCGCCCCCATTTTTTAATTTTAAATTTTCCCCGCACAAAAGCCATAGCAAAACGTTCTTCATTTAAAAAATTTTCTTCAATGAGTGTCATGATAATTTGTTCTGATGCCTGAGGAATCATCTGCATATCTTTAAGTTTTTGAGCGACCTCTTTATGGCAGCGGTCTTGATAAGCACAATACCTTTGAAGTTTAGCCAATGCTTCCTCTACTGTGTATGTCTTTTTTGTGAAGGACATCAATTTTGGTAGGTAATCGAGAAGATTAAGTTTCTTCCAGGTCCACTTATCCCAGATGCAAAAGGACGATAGCCCTCATTAGTTATATTTTCAATGGCCCCGATAAATGAAATTGTATCGCTGAATTTGTAGCGTGTTCTAAGATTGAACGTTAGCCAAGAGGGGGCATAAGGATTTCCGTCAGCATCCTTGGCAAATAAGTGCTTGGAAAGTTCATGTGAGATGTCGTCGTGAGAAAGACTAGCATTGTAATTTATATAACCGTCAAGCGTAATTTTGTTTTGTTTCCAAACAATATGTGCATTGCCAAAAGCAGGGGCTACATGGCGAACAGGCATATTTCTATCATCCATATTTTTTTGACGCCCCTTAGTAATGCTATATTGTGAAGTGAGTTCTAATGCTTTAGAAAATCGTGCCCTTAAGCCTACTTCAAAACCATAAATCCATGCTTTTGATGTGTTTTGAATGGCCTGTATTGTACTTAACTCTCCATCATAAATAAGTTCTGAAACACCATTAATACTAAAGTCATTTCTTGTCATGGCATTATCCAAATAGGTATAGTATGAGGAAAAATCCAACAGTAAAGAGTCGTCAAAGTTAAGGTTTAGCCCTAATTCTGCACCATAAGCGTGCTCTGGGCTTAAACTTGGGTTTGGTGCGACTACAACACCTGGCTGAGAATCAAAAACTTTACCGATATCATCAATATTTGGTGCGCGGAAAGCCGTTGTTGCATTAAGTTTCCACAAAAACGTTTTGCTTTGCGCCCAAGCTAATCCGGCAGTAGCTGTCAGGGCACTCGTATTTAAGTTTGCATCTATAAAAGGCAAATCATAAAATTGAGCGTTAGAGGTCAAATCTGCCTCAATAGAAATCACATTGTATCGAACTCCAGATTGAAAAGTCAGTGTCGCAGACGGTTTATGTTTCAAGCTTAAATACGATGCCAAACTAGACCATTGCGCATTATTTGGATATCGAGATGCAATACGGCCTGTAGTATTATTTTCAATATTAAGTGTCACGCCCTCAGAGTTCACTTTGTTGTGAATATATTCCGCACCATAAAAAAGATTTGTTTTGTCATTGATTGTTTTTTCAAAATCTAGATTGAACGACAGCGCATCAACGCTTTCAGTTCTTCTCTTTTGATTTATATCATCAAATTTTCTGCTAATTCGACTTTCTCCAAAATGTTGATAAGCTACTGTAGATTTGATTTTATCGTAAAGATTGGATCTACTGCTTAATTTAGTCAGTTGTAAATTAGCCAAAAGCCACTGTTGTGGGCCATAGTCCCACGCTGCATATTTCAAGGTTTGATCAGAATTCTGAACAACCAAGCGGTCATATCTTGGAATATCAGAAGTTGTGGCATAATGAAGTCCAAAATCGAAGGTTAATGATTCTGAGGGTTTGAATAAAATCTTTTGTGCTGCATGAAATTGATTGAAATTTGTAAACTTTTGAACACGCGGATTGTGATTTGGCATCAACATATCTTGCTCGTTACGATGTGTCACATAAAATGGGGTAAGATACTCTTGAATATCTGTTTTACCCATCCTTAAATCTCCAAAATCAGAAAAGCTCATACTGGTGTGAAATCCCCATTTATTAAGCCCAATATTTAATCCTATATGAGCTGTTTTTTCGCTACTCGCTGAAGAGTAACGCAAATTACTTTTGGTTGAAACCAGTGGAGATTTGTTGTTGGATAGTTGAGGAGTTGTTGTATAAAAATTCATCACACCGCCTATGGCATCACTTCCATAAATTACTGATCCTGCACCTAATATAACTTCGGTATTTTCAACATTAAATGGATTGATGGAGATGACATTCTGAACATTTCCGCCTCTAAAAATAGCATTATTGAGCCGCACACCATCCACAGTAATAAGTACCCGATTGGTAGAAAATCCTCGAATCATAGGACTCCCTCCACCCAACTGGCTTTTTTGAACAAATACACGACCACTTTGCCCTAAAAGATCAGCAGAGGTTTGAGGCATGGCTTGTTGAATATCATTTGCGTCTATACTGATAATTCTTTGCGGAACTTCCTTTTTGCTTTGTTCGAATTTTGATGCTGAGATTACAATTTCATTCAGATTCGTTGATTTTGGACTTAAAAAAATAGTGTCTCTTATCTTAGATTTTAAAATAGATTCTCTGTGATAAGACAGATGTTGAAAGTAAATTCGTTCAAAACTTTGAAAGCGTGCAATGGATGCAAGGCCATCAAGGTTTGAAACATTTGTTTTGGTTTTTACTAAATTAAAAACGGCAACACCAGCAATGGGTTCGGCGTTTGTTTCGTCTACAACAACAACCTGTTGCGCTGACAAGTTCCAAAGGCAAATACATAAAAAACAACTGTAAAAACGTTTCATTTTAATTAAATACCTGATTCAATATGGCTAGGGATTTTGGAGATTTGAATCCTTGCAAATGTAATTTAAAATACAACAATATCATATTCAACAATTCTTGCTTTTGAATCGAGTTCATTGGTTTGTCTTTTAACTCATCAAATTTCGTACCCAAGATGGTATTAAACAAAATTAATTGTTCTCCAGAAATGCAATACTGCCCATTATTTGTGCTTTGATATTTTCCTTCTTCCAAATTAAAGTAAGAAAAACTTTCGTTGGTAATTTCTGGGTAAAATCCGATGTATTTTGATAATTCTATTAGAAATTTATGATGAAAAGTGCTGCTGTGGTCTACTGTGTCAAACCACAATAATGTAGTTTCTATATATGAAAAGAGTGCTGGATTAGCTTCTTCTTCTCTTAAAACTGCACTTAATAGTTCGGATAAAAAAATCACGACTGTAGACTTTAATATGGCGGTGTGTAAAGACTGGAAAGAGTGCAACAAACGAATGTTTTTAAAATAATGAAGATCCCTATTGTTCTTATAATCTACTTCAATATCAAGCATGGATAGCGGTTGAAAATAAGCAGGTTTATGCTTACTCTTTTTGGAAGAAAATGCATTTTTGACCATAAAACTCAAAACGCCTTTGGACTCCGTATAGCACTTAACAATAAGATCATTGTCTTTGAACTTGATTTTGGAGAGTACTATTGCTTTTGTAGAAACAATCATTAGCGAATAAGCATGATTTTTAGAACTTTTGTTTCTAGGTTGTCTAAATCGGAAATCAAAACAACATAGACCCCTGAAGCAACTGTATTGTTGGCTAAGTTTTTACCATTCCAATAGGCCGTTCCGCCGTCAATTTCTAAATTATATCCTTTGAAGCGTAAATTTGTGTTGGACTGGGCTTCTGCAACTAAATTCCCTGTGACATCTGTAATTTTAATATTGACATTCTCGCTTAGATTTTTAATTTTCACTTTATCAATAGCCAAATTAAATCCTGGACGTACTGGATTTGGATATGCAAATGCATCTTCCAAAGAATCGGAAGGGCTAGAACCCCCTGCTTTGAAAGAAACTAACCCTCTTGAAGTGCCAAAAAAAATAGTTCCATCATTTTCATTTTGAGTCATTGTTATAACAGTATTGGAAGGTAGTGGAGAGTTATCTTTGGTAAAGTGATAAATCGTTTTTTGACCATCAGCACTCAAATAAAACACACCAGCATCAGCTGTAGAGATCCACTTGTTATTTGAACCATCAACGATTATTTCTGTAATAAATTGTAGCTCCAAAAGTTCTTTTGGCAATCCATCTTCCAAAATAATAATGGGTTCTGTTCTTATAACTTCTTCTGTAAAGAAATTAGCCGTATTATATAAAATTCGTAACCCTTTATAGGTCCCAATCCAAAGTACATTATTATTGTCCAAGGCAAGAGCTTTAATATGGCTTATAGGCAGATTTGCAGTATCTTCCCCCTCAACTTGACGAATCAAATTTCCGTTTTCGTTAAAACCTATCACACCATTGCTGTAACTTCCAATCCATTTGGTCCCGTCTGGTCCAATAACCAAAGCACCAAATCCATTTTCGTCGGCGAGGTAATCTTCAATAAATGAACTAAAACTGTAGGTTTGCCACTGATTTGTAGAGGGGTTGTATTTTTTTAAAGGTTCTTCATTTTTGGAGGTCAAATTCCAAAGATTACCCTGGTCATCAAACTTAAGTCCCGACACACGAATACTCCTGTATGTTGATCCTGGTATTTCCAATGATTCGAGTGGACTATTGGTGTCATCAAAAAACTCCATTGGATTATTTTTTTGAAAATTTAATAGCCCGTTGTGGTATGAACTGATAAAAATTTGGTTAGTATTTACGGGATTTATGGCAATCGCGTTAAGGTTATGTACAGGTTTTTGGACCGCATCTTGAATACTGTCATAAGTAATATTGTGCCATTGTTCATTTTCATAGTAGCTGAAGCCATATTTTTTTAATGGATGAGGGTTAAAATTTTGATCATAATCCCCAAAAGTTACGCAAAGATTGTCATACCCATATTTTAGCATAAAAGGAGTATTTAAAAGAGGGCCATCAGGGTGAACTTCTTCGTAGGAGTTAGACATATCCGTTGATGATTTTAAAACCCCAAAATCTTCTGTTCCTATAAATATAGTCTCGTCAACGAATTGTGCGGTAGTAAAATTGGTGTCAAATGATGCTGGTGCTGAATAGCTATCAATAAGGGTTAAATCGGATTGATAACGATACACATTGTCATTCGTAACTACTAATAAAAAATCATCATTTGATTTTAAATCGACCACTGTTTCTGAAAAATTTAGAGACGGCACTAAGTTTGACCCTACAACTTTGTACAATTTATTATCAGATTTGATTGTATAGAGGTTGTTTTCTACAGAATTTATTGCTATGAAATTACCTGTAGCTGGGGTGTCCCAAAATTGAAAATCAATCAAATTAGGGTTGTTCAAATCGGCTTTTTTTAATCCTACATTGGTTGGCGCATAAAGATTATTGTTAAAAACAACTGTTTGTTTTACTTGTACTTGACTGCCATTGGTTCCTATATAGTATGTGTCTCCAAACTCCAATGCTTCTAAATCGTAAACGGATATACCATAGTTGGTGGCGATATAAACCACGTTATTATGTTCATAAAAATGATTTATTCGTCTGTTTTCTGGAGAAATAGTGGTTTTGTTTAAAATATCGACAATTTTTAAGACGGCTTTTGTTGATAAATTATACACCTCCATAAGTCCTGTATCATACCCAATAATTATAAGATTATTGTTGTTGCTGTAGTGAATCGTTGTAATATACTCTCCTGATAGCCCCTCAATAGTGGTTATTGTTTCGAGTTCATTGGTAAAAACGTCATATGTAAATAGTGCATTTTCACTAGCAACATAAATTAATCCATCTCCTTTAGCTACAGATTTAATGTTATTGTACGAAAAATGGCCTTCCCAATCATCTATATTAATCTGTTGACCAAACATCGCTGTGATGCAGCAAAAAAACAGTAGAGATATAAAAAACGCTTTCTTCAAAAGTGTAAAAATTTTATCAAATATATTTATATCTAACGACAAAACAGACCATTATTATATATTAAAAAAAGCTTCTACACACAAGTAGAAGCTTTTTTTACTTTATAAGAAATAACGGAAAGGGCTTAGACAATGCCTTGAGCAAGCATAGCGTCGGCTACTTTTACAAAGCCCGCGATATTTGCTCCTTTTACATAATCAATGTATCCTGTATTTTCATCTTTACCATACTTAATACATTTGTCGTGGATATTACCCATAATTTCTTTGAGTTTATCGTCCACTTCTTTTCGGGTCCAATTAAATCGTAAAGAATTTTGAGTCATTTCCAAACCAGAAGTTGCAACACCCCCAGCATTAGAGGCTTTTCCTGGTGCAAATAAAATTTGCGCCTTTTGGAATAAAGCAATGGCCTCTTTGGTCGAAGGCATATTAGCACCTTCACTCACACAAATACATCCATTGTCCAATAACATTTTGGCATCTTTTTCATTGAGTTCGTTTTGTGTTGCACAGGGCAATGCCATGTCACATGGCTCAGACCACGGCGTTTTTTTAGGAAAAAACTTTGCGTTTGGATAAGCATCAACATAAGCACTAATGCGCCCTCGCTTGTTGTTTTTTAAATCCATCACAAAAGCTAATTTCTGCTCATCAATACCATCTTGATCGAGTATGTATCCCGATGAATCTGAAAGCGTGATGACTTTTCCGCCCAGCTGATTTACTTTCTCTGCTGCAAATTGTGCCACATTTCCAGATCCTGAGATTGTCACCGTTTTTCCCTTTATGTCATCTCCTTTGGTTTGCAACATTTTTTGTGCAAAATAAACAGTTCCATACCCTGTTGCTTCTGGTCGAATAAGTGATCCTCCCCAAGTCAGTCCTTTTCCAGTTAGAACTCCTGTAAATTCATTTTTTAATTTTTTATACATCCCAAATAAAAACCCAATTTCTCGTCCTCCAACCCCAATATCACCAGCAGGAATGTCAGTATTTGGCCCAATATGACGAAATAATTCGCTCATAAAGGCGTGACAAAAACGCATAATTTCGTTGTCGCTTTTCCCTTTGGGATCAAAATCACTACCGCCCTTTCCGCCACCCATTGGAAGAGTGGTTAAGCTGTTTTTAAACACCTGTTCGAAAGCCAAAAATTTTAAAATACTCATATTAACCGAAGGGTGAAAACGAAGCCCTCCTTTGTATGGGCCAATAGCAGAGTTCATTTGTATACGATATCCTCGATTGACTTGTATTTCTCCTGAATCATCTACCCAATTGACCCGAAACATTACTGCGCGTTCGGGTTCAACCATCCGCAAAAGAATATTTTTACCATGATAAATATCGTGTTGAACAATGTAGGGAATTACTGTTTCTGCAACTTCTTCGACAGCTTGCAAAAACTCAGGCTCCAGACTATTTCTTTGGCGCACCAAATCTAAAAATCCTTCAATTTTGTGTTTCATTTAATTTAATTTTAAGGGCATTATTATAATTATTTATAGTGCAAATATATAATATCTTAAAAAATAAATTGATATTTTTTTAAATTCGTAATTAACAGCTATAATTTAGCGCTAATATTGCGAATTATTCAAAAATTACCCGTTTAGCGCTTGATCTAAGTCGTCAATTAGGTCTTGCTGATCTTCAATACCAACACTCAGCCTAATTAACGAATCCACAACACCTGTTTTTTCTCGCTCCTCTTTTGGAATACTCGCATGCGTCATGCTTGCTGGATGCCCCGCCAAAGACTCTACGCCCCCTAAAGACTCTGCAAGTGTAAACACTTTTAGTCGTTCTACAACTTTTATAGCTTCTTGATAATTGTTTCCTTTTGTAGTAAAGGACAACATCCCTCCAAAATCATGCATCTGCTCCGCAGCAACTCGGTGGTTGGGATGTGTGACTAATCCTGGCCAATACACATGTTCTACTTTTGGATGCTTTTGCAAAAACTCGGCAACTGCGCGCCCATTTTCACAATGACGTTGCATACGAACATGAAGTGTTTTGATGCCGCGCAACACCAAAAAACTGTCTTGCGGACCACACACAGCACCACTTGCATTTTGAATAAAATAAAGCTGATCTGCAAGATTTTTGTCTTTAACCACCAACGCGCCCATAACGACATCACTATGCCCACCAAGATATTTTGTGGCTGAATGCATCACAATATCGGCACCTAAATCCAAAGGTTGTTGAAGATAGGGTGTGGCAAAAGTATTGTCCACAGCCAAAAGTACATCATGCTTTTTGGCAACAGCAGAGACCGCTTTTATGTCAATAATGTTTAACATTGGATTGGTTGGGGTTTCAACCCAAATGAGTCTTGTTTTTGAGTTTATGTGCTGCTCAATTTTATCGGCATTCTCCATCCCAATAAAATGAAATTTAATCTGAAATTTCTCAAAAACTTTTGTAAATAAACGGTACGTTCCGCCATACAAATCGTTGGTTGAAATAACTTCATCGCCAGGGTTTAAAAGTTTTATAATCGCGTCAATAGCAGCCAATCCCGAACCAAAAGCCAGTCCATAGCTACCATTTTCTATACTTGCAAATGATTGTTCTAAGGCATGGCGAGTAGGGTTGTGCGTCCGCGAATATTCATATCCTTTGTGCCCCCCCGGTGTCGTTTGTGCGTACGTAGATGTTTGATAAATTGGCGGCATAACTGAGCCGAAAGCTTTATCTGGTGATTGACCACCATGAATGGTTTTTGTGTTAAATTTCATTATTTAAATTATTGGAGTTGTTAAGAGAGAATAGAGTTTTTCATGGCTAATATATAGCCCAAATGAATCCCTTCATGAAAATTATTAAATTCAATGGCTTCCTCAACACACGTAAGTGTGCTATTTGTTGAAACCGTGTACTGATTATAGGTTT
Source organism: Flavobacteriaceae bacterium (assembly GCA_965658025.1). Classification (GTDB taxonomy): domain Bacteria; phylum Bacteroidota; class Bacteroidia; order Flavobacteriales; family Flavobacteriaceae; genus UBA3537. The sequence continues at coordinate 186,698 of CBFHQL010000002.1, forward strand.
TAAAAATCCCTGAGTCGTAATCTGTTTGTGTTTGTTCAACAGTCGAAAACAGTAGTGTTTTCAAATGATTGACCTCTTGTTGAGTAACATCACATTCGGTTTTGGTGCCTTTTCTGTAAGCGTCTACCAAATCTGTTTCTACGAGCATCGGAATACCAGATAGTTTATACACCAACAATTGTTGGGTTACAACCACATGAGCAATATTCCAGTATATAGAATTTCGGTATCCTTTAGGTACCACATTGAGCTGATCTAAAGAAAAATCGGTTAAAAATTTTAACAGTATTGCTCTGTTTTTCAAGGCAATATCAAAACTACAGTTCATAATTAAATTAAATACGTCAAAAATTATTTAAGAAATGATTTTCTTTGTAAAAGTAATGAAACAATCGCATGAAAAAAATCTATTACCTCAAAACTTGCAATACCTGTCAACGTATCATCAAATCATTAGAACTTCCCGAAGATTTTAAGCGACAAGACCTCAAAGAACATCCTTTGTCTTTAGCGGATTTAGACCACCTAAAGTCTTTGGCTGGAAGTTATGAAGCTCTATTTAGCCGACGCGCAAAACGTTATAAAGAAATGGGGTTGAAAAATGAATCTCTGGAGGAACACGATTACAAGCGTTACATCCTTGATCATTATACATTTTTGAAACGTCCGGTGGTGGTAATAGATCAACAAATTTTTATTGGAAATAGCCCAAAAACTATTACAGCCGCAAAACTAGCTCTTGGACATGAATAGCCGAAACTCTGCCCTTATTGCCCTCATTTTGGTGCAATTATTTTATGGTGTCACCTTTACTTTTGCTAACGATGTAATTGTTGGTAGTCACATTATGCCCTTTGGATTTATTCTTTTGAGAGTTACGTGTGCTGCTGTTCTGTTTTGGTTATTTGGCTTAGTCGTTCCTAGCAAAAAAATTGATCGTAAAGATTTTCCAAAATTAATTGCTGCTGCTCTTTTTGGAGTTGCTTTAAATATGTTGGCCTTTTTTAAAGGGCTTCAATACACCACTCCCATCAATGGCTCAGTGATAATGATTACTGTACCCATCATCGTGCTTATTTTGTCTGCAATCATATTGAAAGAACGCATTACAGGACCAAAAGTGTTTGGGGTTGGGTTAGGGCTTTCGGGGGCTTTAGTGTTGAGTTTGTATGGCCAATCTTCATCCAACGGAGAAGATATTTTGTTGGGCAATTTTTTGATTTTTATCAATGCTGCTTCCTACAGTTATTATCTGATTTTGATCAAAAAACTAACCGCGAAATACCACCCCTATGATTTTATCAAATGGTTGTTTTTGTTTGGTTCTATCATGGTTTTACCATTTGGGTACAACGAACTCAGCGTTGTGGATTGGGGAAGTTTCCCTGCCTACATTTGGTTTTCGATAGGGTTTGTGATTGTATTTGCGACTTTTGGCACTTATTTGCTAAACCCAATGGCGCTAAGGACTCTAAAAGCTACAACAGTCAGTACATTCTTGTACCTTCAACCTATTTTTGCTGGACTTTTTGCCATCATTATGGGAAGCGATCACTTAGACTTGGTTAAAGGTTTGGCGACATTGTTAATTTTTATTGGTGTATATTTAGTCACCAAAAAATAATCTTTTTGAAGACATCATTTCATTTATCAATAGAAGAGTTAGACGACGAGTTTTTGGAGGTAATCAACCCCAGCAATAGTGTCTATTTTTCACGTCCTCTACTTCACGGATTTGAAGTTTCTAACACTCAAGTGGATATGCGTTATGTCTGTATTTCTGATGAAGATACACCACAAGCACTGGCTTTAGTACAAATTATTGAATTGAGTGTTGATGTAATCTTGAAAAACATTAAAGTGTCTCCTTTTTTTAGAAAAATATTAACGCTGTTTTTTTGCAATGATCATATCAAAATCATGTTTTGTGGCAACGTTTTTTTAAGTGGAGAACACGGGATTAGTTTTGCTCAAAACAGCAATAGAAAAAATATAACTGGCCATATTGGTCATGCGCTAAATGCTATCGCAAAAACAGTTCGTCCTCTACATGCCATTTTTATTAAAGATTTTGAAGTCTCAGCATTAGCATATACCTCTTCTTTCGAACATTTTGGATTTACAAACATCAAGGTAGAACCAAATATGCTTATTACATTGAATCCCAATTGGGCAACTTTTGAGGAGTATAAAGCGGCACTAAAATCCAAATACCGTGTAAAAGCCAATAAAGCAGATGCTAAAAGTAAACCTTTAGAATTGCGTAATTTTTCAAAAAAGGATATTGAACTTTATAAAGATGAACTTCAAAACTTGTATCAAAATACAATAGACAATGCCAACTTCAACGCACAAGTTTTGGACTTGAATACTTACATAGAGTTAAAAAATACGTACAAAGACGATTTCATTGTACAAGGTTATTTTTTAGATCAAAAAATTGTGGGCTTTTTATCGGCTCTACACAACAATAATCATTTAGATGCTCATTTCATAGGACTTGATTATACCCTAAACAAAGACTATGCTATTTATCCTAGAATCCTTAACGATTATATTCGGTTGGGGCTAGAAAAAGGAGTGGCCACCATCAACTTGGGGCGTACGGCTTCAGAAATAAAATCGACTGTTGGTGCTATCCCTTTGGAATTGAGTTGCTACATCAAGCACAAAAACAAATTTATCAACTTCTTAATCCGTCCTTTCTTCAAAAGAATCCAAATCAAAAGCTTCAAACAGCATAGTCCGTTCAAATAGTGCCTGCTTTTCTGTATCTTTGAACCATAAATTTAATAACAAGGCATGATACACTCCATGACTGGATATGGTAAATCTGTATTGGAATTACCTGCAAAGACCATCCGCTTAGAAATAAGATCACTGAATAGCAAGTCTTTGGATTTGAATGTGCGTATGCCGTCTATGTATAGGGCAAAAGAACTTGAACTTCGCAAACGCATTGGAGCCAGATTGGGGCGAGGTAAAATTGATTTTTCATTATATATTGAATTTGATAAAGGTGAGGCACCAGCTAAAATCAATTCGGAAGTGGTAAAAAGCTATATGAAACAACTCCAAAGTATTTCGCCCTCTGATTCTGTTGAATTACTAAAAATGGCTGTTCGTATGCCCGATGCGGTAAGTACAGATCGTGAAGATATAGACGCAGATGAATGGGCTATTATTTCTAATGAAGTGGGTGTTGTTTTGGATCGAATTCAGGACTACCGAAAAGATGAAGGTTCTGCTCTTGAAAAAGATTTTTCGAAACGTATTACCAATATTGATGAGCTTTTAAATAGCGTCTTTGATATGGATGCTGAGCGCATCAAACATGTTCGAGAACGCATCGAAAAAGGAATTTCCGATTTAAAAGAAAAAATAGATCAAAATCGGTTTGAACAAGAACTTATTTATTACATTGAAAAATTAGATATTACTGAAGAAAAAACACGTCTAAAGAATCATTTAGAGTATTTTATAAAAACACTAAATTCTGCTGATTCTAATGGGAAAAAACTTGGTTTTATCAGTCAAGAAATTGGTCGAGAAATCAATACTATTGGCTCTAAGGCAAACTTTGCGCCAATGCAAAAACTCGTTGTACAAATGAAAGACGAACTCGAAAAAATAAAAGAACAACTGCTCAACGTCCTCTAATTATGTTCAACGGTAAACTCATTGTATTTTCTGCACCCTCTGGCTCTGGCAAAACAACCATCGTTAAGCACCTTTTAGCCCAAAAAGAACTAAACCTTGCGTTCTCTATTTCGGCAACTTCACGCGAACAAAGAGGGGAAGAAATTGATGGTAAAGACTACTATTTTTTATCTGCTAAGGACTTCAAAAAGCACATCAAAGCAGGAGATTTTTTGGAGTGGGAAGAAGTATATCGCGACAATTTTTATGGCACACTTAAAAATGAAGTCGAACGCATTTGGGCTATGGGCAAACATGTTATTTTTGATATTGATGTTTCAGGTGGCTTACGCATCAAAAAGAAATTTCCAGAAAAAACGCTCGCTGTTTTCATCAAACCACCAAGCATAGATGAGCTAAAAATTAGACTTAAAAAACGTAAAACGGAATCAGAAGACAAAATCAACATGCGTATTTCTAAAGCTTCGGCCGAACTCGCAACTGCGCCTCTTTTCGATTGTATTATTGAAAATGAAGTCTTAGAAAAAGCAAAAGCGAAGGCACACACGACAGTGTTGAAATTTATTGAATCTTAATCATTGACCTTAGTTCCACAAAAATGAAAATCGGACTCTATTTTGGCACTTTCAATCCTATTCATGTGGGACACCTAATTATTGCCAATCATTTTGCCGAACATTCTGATTTGGAACAAGTTTGGTGTGTCGTAACGCCACAAAACCCTTTCAAAACCAAGCAAAGCATCTTGGACAATCATCAACGCTTAGAAATGGTGTATTTGGCAACCAAAGAATATCCAAAGATCAAACCTACCGATATAGAGTTTCAATTACCTCAACCCAATTACACCATACATACTTTGGCGTATTTGGAAGAAAAATATCCCAAACACGAATTTGTGCTTATTATGGGTGAAGATAATTTAGTATCCTTACCAAAATGGAAAAATGCAGAGGTAATTTTAGAACGTTATCCCATTTATGTATATCCAAGAAAAATAAGCAACACTGCTTCAAAGGATGTTTTTGAAGGAACGATAAAAAAAGTTGATGCACCAATCATCGAGATTTCTTCATCTTTTATAAGAAAGGCCATAAAATCTGGTAAAAATATTCGGCCACTTTTACCCGAATCCGTTTGGATATATTTAGACGAAATGAATTTTTATAAGTAAACATGGTAAAAATTGGACCTATAGAATTGCCTGAATTCCCGCTTTTATTGGCACCCATGGAAGATGTGAGCGACCCACCATTTCGAGCGCTTTGTAAAGAACAAGGTGCTGATGTGGTTTATACAGAATTCATCTCTAGTGAAGGGCTTATTCGTGATGCTGCCAAAAGCACGATGAAACTGGATATTTATGAAAAAGAGCGCCCTGTAGGGATCCAAATTTTTGGCGCCAATCTGGACAGTATGCTTCGGGCAGTAGAAATCGTAGAAAAATCAAACCCCGATATTATTGACATCAATTTTGGTTGTCCTGTAAAAAAAGTAGTCAGTAAAGGCGCTGGTGCAGGAATCCTAAAAGACGTTTGTTTGATGGAAAAGCTTACAGCAGAAATGGTCAAACGCACCCATTTACCAGTAACAGTGAAAACACGCTTGGGTTGGGATCACGACTCTATTCGTATTGTTGAGGTCGCCGAAAGACTTCAAGATGTGGGCATCAAAGCGTTGTCTATTCATGGACGAACACGTGCCCAAATGTATAAAGGCAATGCCGATTGGGGCCCTATTGCTGAAGTAAAAAATAACCCAAGAATGCACATCCCTATTTTTGGAAATGGCGATGTTAACTCTCCAGAGCGCGCGGTCGAAATGCGTGATACTTATGGCTTGGACGGTGCTATGATTGGACGTGCAAGTATTGGGAATCCGTGGTTTTTTAAGCAAGTAAAACATTATTTTGAGACAGGAACACACCTAGCGCCTATTAGCATGACAGAGCGCGTTGAAGCCGCACGAAGACACCTAAAAATGGCTATTGATTGGAAAGGCGAAGTGCTAGGAGTTCTTGAAACAAGAAGGCATTATACCAACTATTTTAAGGGGATTCCAAACTTCAAGCCCTACAGAACCAAAATGGTGACTAGCGATCACAGCGAAGATGTTTTCAAAACATTTGACGAAGTGGAATCCGTATTCGCAACGCATCAGTTTGTTTAGTCCATAAACTCAAGTTTCCTTAAATTCCAAGATGCCATTCGGGCAGCAATAATACCCAAAACAAAAATTGTTGCAAAAGCTATCAAAAAATTAGAGGCCTTCAAAACCACAGGATAAGGCAGAGTTGGCGATATCATAACCAAATCGAAATACAGCTGAAGTGCGATGACAAGAGCGCCTAAAATCAAACCAACCACCCCCCCGATTACAGTCATCAAAACACCTTGCATAAAAAATATATTCTGAAGCTCTTTTTTGTTGGCGCCAATGCTAAAAAGAGTTTTCAGATTGTCTTTTTTATGTAAAATCATCATGATGATAGACCCTACAATATTAAATAGTGCAATAATCAAAATCAGCGTAAAAATAAGGTACACAGCAATGTGTTCAGTATTTAACATTTTGTATAGTGCATCGTTGAGTTGAACTCTACTTTTGATAATGATTTGATCCTCAAAAATAAGATTCAGTTCAGATTTTATCCGTTCTAAGTCGGCTTCTGAAGTAGTTATAATTTCAATTCCACTAATTTGATTTTCATTTAGCCCAAGTAAATATTGGGCATTTTCAAGCGAAGTATAAACTCGAGCACCATTGATGGATTCATTGATTTGAAAGACCCCTACATTGGCCACCTTCATGCTTTTGAATGCACTTTTTACAGATGTAATTTGCCCTGTCCCTGGTTTTGGCGCATACATACGGATGGTTTTAGTAAGATCATAGACCCCAAATCCTAGCGTATTGGTGACGCCCCAGCCAGCAACAATATGAGGGAGGTCGGGTGTCAACCAATCACCATAAGTCAAAATGGAATCGATTGTTGTTTGAGGATATTGTGCATCTACACCTTTGAGGTCAATGGCTAAATATTTGTCTTCGCAACTTAGCAAGACTTTTTCTTCTACAACTTCAGAAAACGTAGTAATCCCCTCAATTGCATTAAGTTTCTGGCGCTGTGTGGAGGTCAGTATAATGTTTTTGGATTGACGCGGAAAAACCTTCAAATCAGGATCGGTAAAAGCCGTGAATTCCAAACTAAACGCCTTGAGCCCATCAAATCCTGAGAGCACAATAAATAGTGCTGCAGTCCCCAAAATGATTCCTAAACCTGCAACTAAAGTGATGTAATTAATGGCTTTGTTTTTACTTTTTGTAAACAAATACCGTTTGGCTATGTACAGCGAAAAGTTCAACTATGATTTTTTTCTTTTTTGAGAAATGTTGTCATTGAGAATAGGGTCATCTGTCCCTTTAAGTGACCGATCTATTTGATCGATGTATTCTAAAGAATCATCAATAAAAAACAATAATTCAGGCATACGCCGAAGTTGGTGTTTTGTACGTTTAGCCAATTCGTGTTTTATAATAGCGGCATTTGAAGAAATACCTTCAATCAAAATTTTGGCTTGTTTTATGGGAAAAATGCTCAGATAAACTTTGGCAATGGACAAATCAACAGTAACTTTTACTTGGGTCACAGAAATGATAACCCCCTGCATACCACCATCTCTTGCGGCGCCCTGTAGTACTTCGACTAAATCGCGTTGCAAAACCGATGCTATTTTCTTTTGTCTTTGACTTTCCATAAGACAAAAATACTATAATTCTTATTGATTTGTTCAAAAGCCCTATTTTTTGCTTTAAATTTGTAGAGGAATGAGAAAAATTGAACACATTGGTATTGCCGTGAAAGACCTAGCAGCTTCCAACGCTCTGTACAAAACGTTGCTGGGCGTTGCGCATTATAAAATTGAAGATGTGGCTTCAGAAGGGGTTAAAACCTCTTTTTTTAGGGTTGGCGAAAGTAAAATTGAATTGTTACAAGCGACAACTCCTGATAGCCCTATTGCAAAATTTATAGAAAAACGAGGAGAGTGTGTACATCATATTGCCTTTGACGTGGACGATATTGAAACAGAAATTGAACGCTTAAAATCTGAGGGGTTTGCATTGATTCACCACACACCCAAGCCCGGTGCTGATGGCAAAATGATTGCATTTTTGCACCCAAAATCATCTGGTGGAGTGCTCGTAGAATTGTGTCAAGACATAAACAATAAAGGATAGAATTCTTTTTATAATTTTAAAAATGGTTGTAATATTGCAGCCACTTTTGGTCCCATAGCTCAGTTGGTTAGAGCATCTGACTCATAATCAGAGGGTCACTGGTTCGAGCCCAGTTGGGACCACCAAATGGGACAAACTCAAATTTTTTGAGATTTGTCCCATTTTATTTTCACCTAACTCTTTGTCTATCTGTAAGATATATCTTAACACATCATTGATTCTTGTGGTTCGACATTTTTTTCCATCAAACTCAATGTTTTCGGGGAATATCGAACTAATCAGACGTTGCTTGCCATAAATATCTGATTGATTATATAATCTATCAAAGTTGTTTAACATGCGATACGCCTTTTCTATGTTCTGTTTAAAAACAGTGTTGGATTGGCTTAAATTATAAAGTTCTTGTTTGTTAGACTCACTTTCATTGGTATAGCGGGTATAAGCACTGTTGTAGGCCTGTTGAGTAATTTTACCATCCACAAACAAATCTTGAAGACTCTCCATTCGCTTTTTTAGCTTTTCTTGTTTTTCATTTAGTAGCTCTCTTTGTTTTTGTAAATTTCCATTGTCTTCAAGCAGTAATGATTCCAGAACTTTTTTGTAAAGTTGTTTAGACTGTTTTGTAAACTTAAAATCTGTAAGAATACTTGTAAAAACACCATTTAGCTTTAACGCATTAAAACGCTCCTTTTTACAGCTATTACAGTGGTAGTAAAAAAATCGACTTCCGTTTTGGCTTCTAGAAGCACTTCCTGTCATTTTAGATTTACACTTACTACAATAAAGTTTACCCCTAAGTGGTAACTCTTCTCGTTGAGAGGTATAACTTACTCTTTTACTACTGCGCTTTCGTTGCTCTAAAATCTCTTGAACTTTGTAGAACGTTTTATCACTTATTATTCCTTTGTGTACTCCTTCAACCCAAACCTCCGGCTCATCCTCACAAGCTGGAACAACAATTTTTCCAATGTACACGGGATTCCTTAAAATATTTGACATATTGTTGCGGCTAATCTTATGCCCCATTTTATTTATACCGCTTCTAATCTCAGCCTGATTTTTACCTCGAAGTATTTCATTAAAAGCATATTGGATGTACTTCGCTTTATCGCTTGGAGTAAGAAGCGGCTTATTTTGATCATCTCTACTGTTTTTATAACCCACAGGAGCCTTTCTACACCATCGTCCAGCTTTTAATGACCCGCGTATTCCGCCTCTTATCTTTAGTGATCTTCTGTCATTATCAATCTCTGGGAAAACTAAATTCATAGCCAAAAGCGCTTTGCTCTCAGGCACGTTAAAGTCTATGGGCTGTTCAATGGCTTGTACTTCTATACTTAGAGCTTTAAAACATCTAAGCATATTAAATGAGTCTGTGATGTTCCTTGAAAACCTATCCCAACTAGTTACAAGCAAATAGTCAATACTATTTTTATTGCTTTTTGCAAACTTTAGTAATTTTCTAAATTCAGGTCTATCAAAGTTCTTGGCCGAATGGTCTTCTTTATATTCTTTTATTATTTCTATATTGTTCCTCTGACAATACGTAACAAGCTGCTCGTGTTGCACATCTAAGCTGTAGCCTTTAGCCTGCTCATCTGTACTTACCCGGCACATGATTATGGCTTTTTTCATATTTTTTTTTATTCTTTGTTCTTAAAAATGTGTTTTAGTTATTTCAATATCCGCTTCTACTTTCCTTATGAGTTCATAGCAGACAACTGCTCCGAGGCAAGGAGTGTTAAAAAATCCCGAATTTGTATAATCTGATCTTGTGTAAGTTTTTCTTCTCTATGTTTGTTTAATATGCATTCGCATGTTGTTAAAGACACCATAGCTTGTATGGTTGTGCTTGCCTTTGCTTTTTACAATAGGGTTACAGGTTTCTATATATGAGCTCAGGTTTTGAGTCTCTTTCTTTATCGTTTCTCTTCTATGCATTTGAAAAACATTTCTCATTTAAAGCTTATGCTTTTCTGTTCTATTAAAAATCAAAGGATCTCCATTTTCTACTTTAAACTCCATTGTCATGTAGCTTCCTTTTTTAATGTATTCAACAAGGCGCTTCTCTGCCTGTGCTTTATGCATGGAGGTAAGTTCTATCATTGTGGGGCTTTTATCCTTGTATCTTATCGTTACGCTTTTTAGGGCTTTGTGTTGCTTTCTTATAAGGGTTAAGATTTTATGGTCTGTTTGATTTAAAATCACAACCTGCTCTTTGGTGTAATCCGTCTTCTTTTGAACAAATTTCTGGGTAAGGCCGCTAAGTGAAAAACTGAAGTGAGGTTTTTCTACAGCTTTTTGAAAAGCTTCTAACCCGTCATTATTATCTCTTGAGCTCAACTCTTCTAAAACGCTTTTATTAACGATCTCAAAAGCTGAAGGGTATTTAAAAAACAACAATCGGATGTTTTGAGCGTGTAGTATTGTGTCTTTTACAAGTGACTCCAAAAGTGTTATATACGAACCGTCAGACTGTTTTGTGTTAATGATGGCTCCTATGGCTTTTTTGCCTAAAGAATCGTCATAAGCTCTTTCAAAATACTGGGGGTTTTGTAAAATCCTTGCTTTTAGTACTTCAAGTGTGATAGGCTGGGTGAGTAAAAACCCTATATCCTTTATGTCTTCATAACTAAACCCAAACTCTCGTAAATGTGATACGATACTCATCCACACATACTCCATAAAGCAAATCGCTGTGCTCTTATAACCGGTCTTGTCTATGTCAACACCATAATCGATATCCAAAAGTCCTGAACGCTCCCAGTTGACTATATCTGTGTAAACCAAATCAAGGCGTGTCTTTACAAGCGATGGCGTGTAGATATAAGCTCTAAAATCTCGAGCTTTAAAGAAATCAGCGTAAAAAGTGTCAAGCGTAAAGTCCATGTACTAATTTATTGTAAAAGTACACTTTATTTGTAATATTACAAACTATTTAGAAAAAAGAAAAAGATGTCTTCTTTTTTAATAGCTCGGCATTTAAAGCTTCGATTTTTTGTTTTTGAGCCTCTATTATTTGTAATTGCTCTTCGATTTGAACCTTTTGGATGGCTGTAATGCTTTTTTGCATCTTTAATTCATTGCTCATCTTATCTCTATCTTTCATAAACAGCTGAGCGCATTCATAATCGTTCTGCTGGTCTCTTTTGATGTTTTTAAGCTCAAGCTTTAGTGCTCTATTTTCTTCTTCAAGAGCTATTTCTAAAGCTGTAGGCTTGCCATAGGACTCATAAGCGTTATAGTACATCTGCATTAGATCTGCCAAATATTCTGAAAACCCAAGGCCTAATCTTTCTGCGGTTTCTTTGTAGAGTTTTTTCTGAGCTGCGGTGACCCTTGTGCCGATAGTTAGGGTTTTAAACTTGTTTGTTAAGTGATCATTCATAACTTTTTATATATAATTAAGTAGTTGTTAACCAGTGTTTTAACATCTGGTTAACGAAAACCCTTTTATTTTTAACACCCTTTCCAAGGTGTTTTTATTTTAAAGGATATTCAAAGCTACAATGGCTTATATATTCTAAAAAGCGTTTTTGGAGTTTTATCTGCGATTTTTGATCTTTATCATTATTATAATGGAGTTTACACAAAAAAGAGCCGCAATTTGCGGCTCTCATCTTTGTTAATCTAAATTATTTCTTTATGATTTTTATTATAATTCATGCGTCTTTGATTTAAAAAGTGGAGCTGTATTATTTGCACTATTGTAAATAGCTATATTAAAACTAAATGGGCATACATTAATATCAAAATCAGAAACATTTTTGAAGACAATCAATCAATTAGTTTAATCAATAGTGAATAATTGAG
>CBFHQL010000003.1:0-5943 GCA_965658025.1 Flavobacteriaceae bacterium
ATTAATACAAATGTTTCTATTGAATTAACATCTGCTGTTGGTACTGACGACCAACAATTATGTCAATCCAATTTTAGTACACCAATCACCCCAATAGTGTATGCATTATCTGGTGCTACAGCAGTTACTGTAACAGGGTTGCCGCTCGGTATAAGTTGGAATTATAACAACGCCACTGGGCAGCTAGTAATTTCTGGAACTCCGATAGATTCTGGAGAATTCAATTATGCCATAACAACCTTCCCATGTGAACGTGTTAAAACAGGAGCTATAAAAGTCTCAACGCCAATCGCCATTTTTGACGAACAAGTGACACAAGTTTCTTGTCATGGTGAAAATGATGGTTCAATTTCGGTTGATATTCGAGGCGGTGCTAGTGCAGGAGGGTTGTATGCTATTTCTTGGACTGGGCCAAATGGTTTCCAGCAAAATCAAGCAACAATTACAGGATTAGAGCCCGGAGTTTATACAATTTCAGGAACCGACCTTCTTGGATGTGCAATTCCAACAAAATCATACGTAATTGATAACGTAGACCCCGTGGAAATTTCATTGCTTTCGACGTCTAATGTGACATGTGATGGAAGTTTAGGCTGTGCCAATTTTGATTTTACTGGTGGAACAGGAATTTATACAAACTTTTCTTTAGAGTATTTAGATCCTTCATCTGAAACATTAACTCCAGTTACAGTTGCAAATAATAACTACTTTAATATTTGCGACCTTCGCGCTGGATTGTATTATTTGACGATTGAGGATAGTAATTCATGTACGTCAACTCCTTATTTGTTTACAATATTTGATTACAGCTCGCTTAATATTGAATACGTTGAATTAGATGATTCTTTATGTGCTGATAACCCAGGAAATATTAGAATTAAAGTTGCAAGTTTAGACCCAAGCCTAACGTTCTATTACAATGATGTTTTAGTCCCTCATATATTCTTAGGGGATTCTACATACGAATTGGCAATTAATAACCCAACCGCCTCTTCTGGAGTACTAAAAGTAAAGAATGATCAAGACTGTTGGAATTCAATTAATATTAGTACGCCAATTGAGTCGCCAGGATTTGATTATACATCACTTAATTTTTCAACCTACAATTTAATTGATGTTAACGAAAGTATAGAATTCACCAATTTAGTTGATCTGAGCGACATCCCCGCCGAATACGATTATATTGTTTGGGATTTTGGTGATAATTCACCTTTCAAAGTATTTTTTAATCCAGAAGATTTAGTTCCGAATTCTGAAGGAGATAGCTTCAAAACAGTTTTCCATTCCTATACAATTGATGGAGTTTATACAGTTACACTCACCGTTTTCAATAGATTGGGTTGTTCGCGGTCGGTATCTCAAACTATTAGTGTAGGTCGTGGCGCAAATATTATGACACCTACAGCTTTCTCTCCTAATAATGATGGAATAAATGATTTATTTAGAGCATCATTAATTGGCTTTACAAAAGTTTCCATGTATGTCTATGACCCCTGGGGGAATATTGTTTATGAGATAACCTCCGATGTAGATGCATTAGATCCTAATTGGGGTTGGAATGGTATAGAAAAAGGAAATGATGAGCCAATAAATGGAAATTATAAATACTACGTAATAGCAACAACTATAGATGGAAAAGTTGTTGAGAAAACGGGTCAATTGATGCTTATAAAATAATACAGACTATGAAATTGAAATCTCTATATATCTCTCTTGTAATCTTAGTTTACAACCTTGGATTTTCTCAAGATAATATCATAAAAAACCAAAATAAAATCATGGGTGCTCAAAACCCTAGCTTTTATGCTTTTGGAGACTCTTCAAAAGTAGGGGTGCTAACTGGATCCGAAGGATTTACTGATGCTAGTAAAGTAGAAACAAAATTTGCCTTCGTAAATCATTTCTTTGAACAAAGTAATTTTTCATTGGCTTTAGATGTTAAGACCATTGATGTAAAAAGTCTTGGATACTCAGTCTCAACATCTAACTTACATTATATTTATAGAACACAATTTAATTACAAATGGACGTTCAATCCGTCCGTATCCATAGGATATGGCAGCAGTTCATTAAATTATAATAATTTGATTTTTGAAGATCAAATAAATGTATTAACTGGGAGTATTGCTGGAGTTACTATTGACCCCGTAAACGTTGATGGTCAAATTAATTATTTTGATTTGGCTGCAGGATTTTCGCTCCACAACAACGAAAATTTGTTTTTTGGGCTTAATGCAAAACATATCAATACTCCTGATACATCTTTTAATTCCACGGCGAAAAACAAGAAAGACTTATTGCTCTCCTTGCAAATGGGTTATGAGTATGATTTAAACCCTTACGGACAAGGTATTTTGCCTTCATTTTCTTATTTGTTTTTATATAACTCTATTACTATGCAAGGCGCAAAATCTAGAATAGATCTTTTTCAAGAAGCGATATTAGGAAATATTTCTGTAGGGCTTAATCAACACTTTAACAACTACGAAGGCTTTACAATATCCCAATTAGGCGCCTCTTTAAGTGTCTTTGTTCAACAAATAGAACTTGGTGTTAATTATTCTATAGATATGATATCTCCTGGCCCAGCAGGTACTGATTTTAACAGTTTTGAATTGTATATTACATTTGATTTTAACCCTGATAACAAGAACAAAAGAGGAAACAATAGTCGCTTTTACGGGTTATAATGTATGCTAATAAAACACAACCGTTGTTCGTATTAACTGAATCTGGATTAAAGTGTTTGATGGTGCATTCTTAATTTGTACAATTAATTCTTTGAGTTTATTTATAGTAATTTTTTTAAATTTATATATTAGTTTTGTCTGTGTACTTTATGATTTATAGATGAATTTTAATATCCTAAAAAAGAATAGTTATTTAGTTTTAGCTAGTTTTTTGATTATTTTTGAATTCATTCAAATTACAAAAGGCCAATGGGTTGGTGATTTTTTTGAGCATGCTGCAGTCGTTAAAGAATTGTCACAGAACTTATTTCATCCCAAGAATCCAATTATACGATCAGAAATCCCACATGCTTTTTTCTCACCATACGCTGTAGTTGTTGCCGCTTTTTCTAAATTCACAGGATTGAGCTCAATTCATGCATTAACGTGTTTTGCATTTTTTAACCTTATTTTCTTCCTATATTGTCTATATTTTTTTTCTAAGTCTATTTTTCAAAAAAAGCATGGGTTAATAGCTTCATTGAGTTTAATTTTTACAATGCTTTTTTGGGGAGAATCACCATTTATATGGAGTGGATTCTATCATATATTTGGATTACATTATATCCTCCCATATCCTTCAACTTTTGCACTAGCCCTGTCGTTATTAACTTTAGGATTAGTTTCAAAAAACAACTCCAAATATTATCCAATAATTATTTTTTGTAATGCAGTGGTTCTAATTACACATCCAACAACAGCTGTAATATTATTCACAGCAATAGTTGCTATGTGTTTTTGTTTTAAAGGTTATTCTTTAAAGCAATACATCGTCAATACAACTACCTTAACTTTGCCTAGTGTAGTCTTAAGTATGTTTTGGCCCTATTTTAATATTTTTGATTTACTTATTGGGAACAACAGTGCATTGGATTTCAATACAAGTTCTGTTGTGGTATACTCTGATATTTTTAAAAAAAATTGGCCCATTTTGCTTGCAGTTCCAAGTTTGATCTATTCAAAATATCATTCAAAAGCTGTGTTTTTGGCACTTAGTATTGCGATGTTAGTGTTGTTTTATTTAGCAGGATATATTTTTAATTTTTATGGAATTTCTAGAGTAATTTCAGGAGCAATTCTCTTTTCGCATATTCTAATTGCGTACACTGTTGTACTTTTGTTAGATAAGCCGAAAATAGTCCATAGATACTATTTGTCATTTTTACTTTTATCTTTTGTGATTTCAATTTCATTAAATTTCTCACAACTTGGCCGTGTTGTAGCAAAGATATTTAAGGAAAAAGACATTGAGTATTATCATAAATTTTCATTTTTGAAAAGTGAAGTAAATTCAACCGATATTATATTGTCTGATAATAGGTCCAATTGGTATATTCCGTCGTACAATGGAAAGGTTATATCATCGAGTTGCGCTGATGAATGTAAACATCCTTTACATTGGATAGATGATTACAAGGATAGAAGAAATGCTATAGATTCTTTTTTTATGAAAGAAAGTAGCGATTCGCTCAAACTTATACTAATAAAGACATACAACCCAGATTATATTTTAATTAATTATTCAAATATTGACATCAGCGATTCAACTTATAAGTGGATGAAGCGTTTGGGACAAATTACGTACAAGAAAAACAATTTTGAACTCCTAAAATTATATAAAAAATAAACTTCGTGTTCAATTAAAACACCATTCTTTTCATGATCAATAATAAAAAAATTGTAGTTGTTTTACCCGCATTTAATGCCGAAAAAACTTTAAAACAAACATATGATGAAATCCCTTTAGATATAGTTGATGACATTATTCTTGTTGATGATCATAGTGATGACGCCACATATGATTTAGCAAAAGCACTAGGAATTCGACATATTTTTAGACACGACATCAACTCTGGGTATGGAGCAAATCAAAAAACGTGTTACAACAAAGCATTAGAGCTAAAAGCAGATATTATTGTCATGTTACATCCAGATTACCAGTACACTCCTAAGTTATTACATTCTATGTGTTATTTGATTGCTAACGATCTTTACGAGGTTGTTTTAGGATCACGGATTTTAGGGAAAGGAGCGCTCAGAGGAGGGATGCCCTATTACAAGTATTTTTTTAATCGATGCCTCACATTAGTTCAAAATATTTTGATGCGTCAAAAACTTTCTGAATACCATACTGGCTACAGAGCTTTCTCTTCAAAAATTTTAAGAGAAATAGATTTTAATAACAATTCAAATGATTTTGTTTTTGACAATCAAGTATTGGCCCAAATATGTTTTCAAGGTTATGAATTAGCAGAAATCACATGCCCCACAAAATATTTTAAAGAAGCATCTTCAATAAATTTTAAAAGAAGTTGTATCTATGGGATTGGTGTTCTAAATACATCGTTTAAGTTTTTCTTAGCAAAGCAGCTTAAAATTGATATTAAATTATTTAGAAAAAATAAGATCATTAAAATATAAAAACCCACAAAATTTATTCTGTGGGTTTAGTTTCTAAAAATAATGAAGACTAATTACTAATAGGAATTAATTTAGGGACATTCCCATATGCAATATTTTGAAATCCTAAATCAGGAATAGTATTGGTAGCTTGTATGTCATAGGTTTCACTCCAGATTACATCACTACTATTTAAAATGTCCGAGCTTTCGTGCGTTTGTAAATTTAAAAACAGAGACGAATCATATTCGTAGTTGTTAATATTTGATGTTTGTATCGAGTAATTATTTCCATATCCAAAGTAAATTATCCTATATGTTTTGTTGGGAATTAATACAACATCTGGAGTCTCATCCGTACTAAGATATCTCCATAAATATGTGCCTAATCCATCATTTATATTATCATTATCTTCATATAAATAAGGAGTACCAGATTGATAACTTCCATTAGATTTTTTAATTCTTTTCATTAATATTCGCTGTGAAACCTGGAAAGAAATTATATAAGATTTATTACCTGAACTCCCAGTTGAAGATGTGGTATTATTGTAAAATAATTCTAAGTAAGTTCCCTCGCTTAGTGTCATGCTAGGATCTCTATACACATATAATTTATTGTTGGATATGTTATATATCAAATCGCCATCATTTAAATTTTCGAGATTTGACACCTCTGAACTTGTTGTAATTAAAGCATTATTTGCAGAGACTGAATCCCCCGCAGGGCCTTGAGGACCTTGCTCTCCTTGAGCCCCAACTAATGAAGCTAAAAACTCTGATTCTGTACCTGTATTTCCTGCAGTTACCCAAAT
>CBFHQL010000003.1:6043-172507 GCA_965658025.1 Flavobacteriaceae bacterium
CTGATTCTGTACCTGTATTTCCTGCAGTTACCCAAATCTCATAAGCCGAAGACCCATCTGAACCATCTGCGCCATCACTACCGTCTGCACCAGCAACCCCAGCAACGCCTTGCGCACCTTGTGGTCCAGCAACACCTTCTATTCTAATCCAAGCCGCTCCATTAAAAAAATAAAAACCCGCGATTTGGTTTGTTTGATAAATCATAAGTCCCGTTGCCGGAGTTGAAATGGCATCTCGTTGCATTTCTGTTAATCTTGGAATGAGAATACCCCCAGTTGAAGATTCAATATCTAGTGCTGAAGATGCATCCGGAGCGTTGGTGTTGATTCCAACTTGTGAGTAACTTAATATCGAAAAGAGGATGAGTGTGAGTAAAGTAATCTTTTTCATTTTATTTTTTTATGATTTTAAATGTTGAAATTTGGTTTTTGGTATTGTGTAAATTTAATGAATAAATACCTAAAGGAAGGTCTTTAATCTCTAAGCATTTGGCGTTATCAGACTCTAATATTTTCTGTCCTATTTCATTATAAAGAGTCGCTTTTTGTGGTGTATTGGTAACGACAAACAAGTAATCTGTTGTAGGGTTGGGATATACGCGTACAACATCATCTAATGCAATTGGCTTTACAGTAAGCATTGACGGCTCATCACTAGGTGAGAATGATGTAAATCCTATTAAATCTGTAAAATCGTAAGTAAGTGTATTATTGATTTCATTAACAACCGGATGAACACTTTTCCAGAGACGATTTGCATCTAAAACTTCTAAGACTAAATCCGATTTACTAATCCTACTGAGCATACGGTGTTCATAACTAAAGATAAGCTTCCCTGAGTGACCAGAAAGGGCATTAGAGATTTCGTAAATTCGATTGATGCTTGGATTATCACCCACAATCATAGGGATACTAGGATGTAAAGGTGGATTAGCAATTGCGGTATTTCTTATTAGACTATGCTTTAAGTTTTTTACTGAAATTGTTCCGTCCAAGTACATTCTTGTAGGATTACCATTCGAATTCGCTAGGATTTGATTAAAAGAAATAAATTTTATCATTGGTTTGGATTAGTGCTTAAAGATAATGATGATCAAATACATATATGATACATAATTGATACACCTTATAATTAATTAAGAATTCTTCAATGATTAAAATCCAGAGGTCAAACCTTTCATTAGAGTTGATGCACTACCAAGGCCCAAATCATTAGCACCTTGTTAATTATTGAATTTTTAAAAAAAAACCCGCTTATTAGCGGGTTTTTTTAAATTGGTTAGTTATTGGTTAAAGTCTAAAAAGAAGAATATCCTGTGTTTGGGTGTACGATATTAATGCCGTTTACGCCATCTTTTAAGAAGGGAACCATAGCGCCAATTACAGTATCTTCTGTTTGTCTCCACTTCAAATAGGCGGCATATTTATCGTTAGTTTCCCAATTGGAAACAACCCAAATTGTATTGGTGCTTTCGTTGATTGTCATTTCTAAGGATAGACACCCATCGTATGCTTTTGTCGTAGAAAGACCACCATCACTGTTTAAAATTTCAAGAACATTGTCTCGTTGACCTTCTTTAACTTCCAATGAAACGATCACTAAATTTTTTGGATAAACAGCATCAAGCATCCCGCCAAAATCAAAAAAGTCTCCTTGTTCATTGATTAAACCATCATCATCAAAACCAAAATACCAGTACCCTTTGAGGGATAATTCTTTCTTGGTTTGTACTTGTGTACCTGTCCATACACCATAGGTACGAACACTTCCATTTAAGTTTCCTAATGTATCGCACCCTGGGAGCCATACTTCTGGAGTATACTTAATATTTTCAAAGGCCATATGATATCCTTTCACGTTGGCCATAAATTGGTCATAACCCATTTTTTCTGAACCATACATAGATGTTTCCGCAATGATATCTTTACTGATGAGTGCGGCTTGACCGTCATAATCTTCAGCCTCGTGTAACGCAAACATTTTTTTTGCAGTTTCAAGATTTTTCGCATAATCGGGGTGTTGTTTTTGCATACAACTTGTCAAAAGTGTAGCCGCGGTAAAAAGTAATATGATTTTTTTCATAATTTAAAGTATTGGTTAATAAGGTATTAAATGTATTAAAATAACTTTTAATTCACAACTAATTTTTTTTAATGTTTATCAATGCACTCCGACTTCAATCCAATAATTAAATGCTAAAATTCATTATTCCAGAAACCATCATTTGGTGGTTTTTTTGTTTTTGAAATTCAATTTTTTTAATGATTTGATCTTCATTGTTGTCAAATATTTATTTTTTTTATCTTCAAATGATAAATCCTTAATTTTTTAAAAAATTTCACTACTTGAGTTTTAAATAAAAAATTAATTTATAGTTTTACACCAATTATAAATAAGTAATGATTGCACTTCAATCTAAATTAATCACAACACAATTACTCGCATTTCCGAGTAACGCTCCTATACGTCCGCGTCACAACCGTCGTCGCCCTTAGGGTGTATTTATAATTTTTGGAACTTAGGTGAGTCCGGTTCTGTTTTTCAATCTCTTTTTAGTATTAACTTTTTTTAATCTATTGATAATGGAATTAATTATCACAGATAAATCACATCATATTTATGCGCAAATCATTTGCGAGACCATTGAAGCTGCTGCACAGGTTAGAGGCACAGGCATCGCAAAACGCTCTCCAGAATACATTTGTTCCAAAATGGATCAAGGTGATGCTGTTATTGCATTAGATGATGGAACATTTGCAGGATTTTGCTACATCGAAACTTGGGACCACAACAAATTCGTGGCCAATTCTGGTCTTATTGTACACCCCGATTTTAGGAATCAAGGGTTGGCCAAAAAAATAAAAAAAATGGTTTTTGAACACTCAAGGGCAAAATATCCTGAGGCCAAAGTGTTCAGTATCACAACGGGTTTAGCCGTAATGAAACTCAATTCAGATTTGGGGTATAAACCCGTAACGTTTTCCGAATTGACCAAAGAACCCTCTTTTTGGAAAGGCTGTCAAACCTGCAAAAATTATGATGTTTTGCAACGTACAGAGCAGACGATGTGCCTGTGTACAGGAATGTTATTCGACCCCAAAAATCAAAAAAAGAAAAGCAAAAAGAAGATTAAAGTATCAACGTTTAAACGATTAAAAAGCATCAAACAAACGCTTTTTCTAAAAAAACAAAAAAATGAATTCTAAAGATAAATTAGTATTGGCCTACAGTGGTGGATTGGACACTTCTTACTGCGCCGTACACCTATCGCAAGATCTTGGTTATGAGGTGCACGCTGTTAGTGTAAATACAGGAGGGTTTACCCAAAATGAAATCCAATCTATTGAAGCGAAAGCCTACAAAATGGGTGTTTTTACATACAAAAACATCGAAGCAACAGCACAATTTTATCAAAAAGTTGTAAAGTATTTGATTTTTGGCAATGTCCTCAAAAACAACACTTATCCACTCTCCGTAAGTGCCGAGCGTATTATTCAAGCCATCGAAATTGTTGAATATGCAAAATCTATAAACGCAAAATACATAGCACACGGAAGTACAGGAGCTGGAAACGATCAGGTGCGATTTGACATGATTTTTCAAACTTTAGCACCAGAAGTTCAAATCATAACACCAATCCGCGATAACAAATTAAGTCGAGAGGAAGAAATTACTTACCTAAAATCCAAAGGGGTAGATTTGTCTTGGGACAAAGCAAAATATTCCATCAATAAAGGGCTTTGGGGAACAAGTGTTGGTGGCGACGAAACGTTGACTTCTCATTTGGCCTTGCCGGAAGAAGCTTATCCTTCGGCAATGAAAAATAATAATGAAACTCTGGTGAAACTTAGTTTCGTCAAAGGAGAGTTGGTCGCTATTGATGGTATAGAAAACACTCCAGTGCATAATATTCAAATGCTTAACGAACTAGCATCAGCATACGCCATTGGTAGAGACATTCATGTGGGCGATACCATAGTGGGTATCAAAGGGCGTGTTGGTTTTGAAGCCGCAGCAGCACTAATCATCATAAAAGCACATCACCTTTTAGAAAAACATACGCTTTCCAAATGGCAATTGCAACACAAAGATAGTATGGCCAATTATTATGGAATGCATCTTCATGAGGGGCAGTACCTCGATCCTGTGCTGCGTGATATGGAATCATTTTTTGAATCCAGTCAAGCCAATGTTACAGGAGATGTATCTGTGGTTTTAAAGCCCTATCACTTTACGCTAAATGGTGTAGATTCTCCTTATGATTTAATGAAATCTGAGTTTGGAAGTTATGGTGAAATGAACACTGCATGGACCGCCGATGATGCCAAAGGATTCATTAAAATTACGGCCAATCAAAATAAAATCATTCAAAATATAAATTCAAAATCATGATACAAGTAGGTATAATTGGTGGAGCGGGCTACACCGCTGGCGAGTTAATTAGGTTACTGCTCAATCATCGAAATGCGGCCATAAACTTTGTATACAGTACTTCAAGCGCAGGACGCTTTTTAAGTGAAATTCATCAAGATCTGGTAGGCGAATCTGATCAAAAATTTTCAGATCAAATAAATCCAAATATAGATGTTTTGTTTTTGTGTTTAGGGCATGGAAATTCAAAAGCGTTTTTAGAAAACCATTCGTTTTCTAAGCAAACAAAAATCATCGATTTGAGTCATGATTTTAGGTTAAATACACATTCAATATTTCAAGAAAAAAACTTTGTGTATGGACTTCCAGAATTGAATATGAATGAAATTGTAAAAGCTAATTATATCGCAAATCCAGGGTGTTTTGCAACAGCGATTCAGTTGGCACTTTTACCATTAGCGGCCCATCATTTGATTCAAAATCCAGTACATATCAATGCGGTTACTGGCGCCACAGGTGCAGGGACAAAGCCCTCGGCCACAACCCATTTCACATGGAGAGACAACAATTTTTCGCACTATAAAGCATTTGAACACCAACATTTAGGGGAAATTAAAGAATCTTTACACACCCTTCAATCTGATTTTTCGGCTGATTTGAATTTTATTCCAAACAGAGGAAATTTCTCCAGAGGGATTTTTGCCACCCTTTATTTGGAGATTAATGAAGATTTGGAACACATAAAGGGGTTGTATAAAGCGTTTTACAAAAATGCTGCGTTTACCGTTATTTCTGAAAATGAAATTCATCTAAAACAGGTGGTTAACACTAACAAATGTTTGATACACCTCACAAAACACAATAATAAATTACTCATAACCAGTGCCATAGACAATCTTTTAAAAGGGGCATCAGGCCAAGCCATTCAAAATATGAATCTTATGTTTGGCTTTGAAGAACACGAAGGATTGAAGCTAAAGGCAAATTATTTTTAATCAACTTTAATATGAAAATAGCGATTATAGGAACAGGAAATTTGGGGCGATCAATTGCCAAAGGACTAATCATAAACAATGCCATCACGTCCTTGTATTTGACGCGAAGAGGGTTGGGTGCGCTCAAAGAATTTGATGGATACAAAAATGTTCATTTGACAAGCGACAACCGTTTGGCAGTACAAAAATCGGACATTTTGATTTTTGCAGTTCAACCTGCGCATTTACAACTTATTCTTGAAGATATTGCTCCGTTTTTAACAGAAAAACATATTTTAATTTCTACCATCACAGGATTTCCAATCGCCAAAATTGAAGCTCTTGTGGGGGCTCAAAATTACATCATCAGAGCAATGCCTAACACAGCCATAGCCGTAGGAAAATCCATGACGTGCTTGTGTAGCAATAAGGCCGGAAAGTCGAGAGTGTCAGTCGCAGAAGCTATTTTTAATAGGTTAGGGGCAACTATATGTATTCCTGAGGAGCAAATGCAAGCCGCTACGGTAGTGTGTGCCAGCGGAATTGCGTTTTGGATGCGCTTGATTCGTGCTACAACTCAAGCCGCTATTCAATTGGGCTTTGATGCTAAAGAAGCCCAGCGTTTGGCCATGCATACAAGCGAAGGCGCGGCGCAACTATTGATTCAAAATGGGCATCATCCCGAAGAAGAAATAGATAAAGTGACCACACCTATGGGGTGTACCATTGAGGGACTTAATGAAATGGAACACAAAGGTCTTAGCTCGTCATTGATTCAAGGAATGGTGGCTTCATTTCAAAAAATTAACGCCATAAAAACCAATCAAGTATGAAATTATTTGACGTTTATCCTTTATTTGATGTAACGCCAGTTCGTGCAAAAGATGTTTTTGTTTTTGACGAACAAGACACGCAGTATTTAGATCTTTATGGTGGACATGCCGTCATTTCCATAGGACATGCACACCCCACTTATGTTCAGAACGTGACGGATCAATTAAATCAAATAGGGTTTTATAGCAATGCGGTCCAAAACCCATTACAAATTAAATTAGCAAAACAATTGGCCATAGATTCTGGGTGTAAAAATTACGAATTATTTTTATGTAGCTCAGGAGCAGAAGCCAATGAGAATGCCTTAAAATTGGCTTCATTTCATACCAATAAAGCATCCATTATTGCTTTTGAAAATTCTTTTCATGGACGTACCTCTGCAGCAGTAGCAAGTACTGATAATTCAAAAATTATTGCACCACTTAATGCACAGCAAAAAGTAGATTTTCATGCTTTAGGAGATTTAGAAGCAGTTGAAAAAACCCTTCAAAAAGGAGAAACCTGCGCCATCATTATTGAATGTATTCAAGGCGTTGGGGGATTGGATCAAAGTACAACAGATTTTTATAAAGGATTGGAAGTTTTGTGTAAGCAATATGGTGCCGTTCTTATTGCTGATGAGGTGCAATCTGGTTTTGGGCGTAGCGGTGATTTTTTTGCCTTTCAAAAACACGGCATTGTGCCACATATTATTTCAATGGCTAAAGGAATGGGTAATGGTTTCCCTGTTGGAGGTATTTTGATTCATCCAGAAATCAAAGCATCTTATGGACTTTTGGGAACCACTTTTGGCGGGAATCACTTGGCGTGTGCCGCAACACTCAGTGTTTTGGAAGTCCTAAAAGACCAAAATTTGATGAACAATGCACAACAAATGGAACTCTATTTTAGGGAACTTGCCAAAGATATTCCTCAGATTATAAAAATTAAAGGTAGAGGCTTGATGCTTGGGTTGGAATTTGAATTTCCTGTCGCAGAATTGAGAAAAACATTACTTTTTAAACATAAAATATTTACAGGGAGTTCTAAAAACCCCAACTTAATTCGCATTCTTCCCCCACTAACCATCAAGGAAGAACATATTGACACATTATTTAGTGCATTAAAACAAGAATTATGAATCATTTTTTAAACATCCATAGCATCAAAGATTTGAATAAAGCTGTTCAGGATGCCCTTGCGTTGAAAGCCAATCCATATACGTACAACAACCTTGGTGCACAAAAGACATTGGTGTTGTTGTTTTTTAATGCCAGTTTACGTACTCGAATTAGCACAGAACTGGCGGCCAAAAATTTAGGGATGAATGTCATTGTTTTGAATGTCAATGACGCATGGCAATTAGAGTTTGAAGAAGGTGCAGTCATGAATTTACAATCATCAGAACATATAAAAGAAGCAGCACAAGTCATTTCGCAGTATGCGTCTATCATTGGTGTACGCGCATTTCCAACCTTATTCGACAAAGCAAAAGACCAATCCGAATGGATTTTGAATGCTTTTGCTTCATATGCTACAGTTCCAATAGTTAATATGGAAAGTGCAACAGCGCATCCTTTGCAAGGGCTTGCCGATGCCATTACAATTTTAGAGCAAAGCGAGAAAAAAAAGCCAAAGGTTGTTCTTTCATGGGCGCCGCACCCAAAAGCATTACCCCACGCTGTTGCAAATTCATTTGTGCAAACCATGCAACTTTTGGATGTAGATTTGAGCATTACTCATCCAGAGGGTTATGATTTGGATTCTTCAATTGTAAAAAATACGCCTGTATTCCATAATCAAACCGAAGCACTTAAAAATGCCGATTTTGTTTATGCCAAAAATTGGAGCAGTTTTAATGATTATGGGAAAATTTTAGATACTAAAGCGGATTGGATGATAACAAAATCTAAAATCGGTGATGCAAAATTCATGCATTGTCTACCAGTTCGTCGAAATGTAGTGGTCGAGGATGCTGTACTTGACAGCCCACAATCTTTATGCATAGAACAATCTAATAACAGAACTTTTGCAGCACAAATTGTGCTTAAACAACTTTTAGAATCGTTATGAAACAGCCGTTAAATATCGTAAAAATAGGGGGACATATTCTCGATGATCCTAAGGCCAAAAAGGACTTTTTAAGCGTTTTTTCAAAATTAGAAGGGTTTAAAATTTTGGTGCATGGCGGAGGAAAATCGGCGTCAGCTTTAGCTGAACAAATGCAATTAAACGTTCAGATGGTCAATGGGCGACGCATCACAGATGCCAAAACTTTGGACGTTATTACAATGGTTTATGCGGGAAAAATTAACACCTCAATTGTCGCTGAACTACAAGGGCTAAATTGTAATGCAGTGGGGTGTTCGGGTGCAGATGGCAATAGTATTCAATCCAACAAACGCCCTGTTTCTGACATTGATTTTGGTTTTGTAGGCGATATTCAAGCGGTTAATTCTAGCTATATTTCACTATTGTTAAATGCTGATATGGTTCCTGTTTTTTCTGCAATTACCCACGATAAAAAGGGTCAATTGCTTAATACGAATGCCGATACGATTGCCAGTACATTGTCAGTTGCCTTAGCATCAGATTTTGAAGTTACCTTGTACTATTGTTTTGAAAAGCAAGGCGTTTTAAGCGATAAAGATATACCCTCTTCACTCATTAAATCAATCGATCAATCAATGTACAAAGACCTTTTGAAGTCAGGTATTATTTCCGATGGAATGTTGCCAAAATTAAAAAATTGTTTTGACGCGCTTGAAGGTCAAGTTTCTAAAGTATGTATTGGTCAGCCGAGTATGCTTTCAAACCGTTCCACAAACTATACAACTTTAACGTTATGATGAACATAGATGCGCTTACGAATTCAGCTATAGAATTACTCAAAAATTTAATAAGAACCCCTTCTTTTTCTTCAGAGGAAGACCCCACCGCTCAACTTTTGGAACAATGGTTTCAAAGGTTCGAAATACCATACAATCGCCATCAAAATAATGTTTGGGCAATAAATAAATCTTTTGACACAGCAAAACCCACACTTTTACTCAATTCTCATCATGACACCGTGAAACCAAACAGTGGCTACACTAAAAACCCTTTTGATGCGCATGTAGAATCAGGCAAATTATTTGGGCTTGGGAGCAACGACGCAGGGGGTTGTTTGGTGTCTCTTTTGGCGACATTCACTTATTTTTATAATAAAGAATCTTTGAATTATAACCTTGTATTTGTAGGTTCTGCCGAAGAGGAAAGCAGTGGGCCAAATGGCCTGAACAGCATGCTTGATGTGCTTCCAAAAATTGATGTTGCTATTGTTGGAGAACCTACCCAAATGCACTTGGCTATTGCAGAAAAAGGATTAGTTGTTTTTGATGTTGAGGTTTTAGGTACTCCAGGTCATGCGGCACATCCCAATAACGACAATGCACTTTATAAAGCCATTCCAGTGATGGAGTGGATTAAGAATTTTAAGTTTGAAAAACAATCGAGCACCCTTGGAAACGTCAAAATGACCCTCACTCAGATTAATGCTGGCCAACAACACAATGCTATCCCTGCCAAAGTTTCTATGGTTGTCGATATTCGTGTGAATGACTGTTATTCAAATGCTGAGGTGGTAGAAATCATCCAAAAACATTTGCCCAATGCTATTGTAACGCCCCGAAGCACAAATTTAAATTCGTCCTCTATTCCACAAACCCATCCGTTAGTTTTGGCGGGGATTGAGTTGGGTCGAGAAACCTACGGTTCACCTACCTTATCAGATCAAGCGGTGTTAAGCTGTCCTTCTTTGAAATTAGGCCCTGGCGACAGTACTCGATCCCATACTGCAGACGAATTTATTTTTATTGAAGAAATTGAAGAAGGGATAGCGCTTTATATCCAATTATTAACAAAAATACTTTAAACGATGAAACTTTGGGACAAAGGAATTTCTATAGACAAAACTATTGAGGCCTTCACAGTTGGTGACGATCGAGCCATAGATTTACACATTGCTTCTTATGATTTACAGGCTTCTCTGGCTCATGCAAAAATGTTGGCACAGGTAGAAATTTTGGACAAGAATGAACTCAAACAAGTGGAACATGCTATTGCAGAGCTTCAAAAAGAAGTAGACGCGGGAGCGTTTAAAATAGAAGATGATTTTGAAGACGTCCACTCCAAAATTGAGTTTGAGCTAACTCAACGTATTGGTATCGCTGGAAAAAAAATACATACAGCACGATCTAGGAACGACCAAGTTTTGGTGGCATTGCAATTGTATTACAAAGACAATTTAAATACTGTTCAAAAGCAAATCAAAGTCTTGTTTGACACCCTAATATCTTTGGCCGATCAGCATAAGTCAGAATTATTGCCAGGATATACCCATCTCCAAGTGGCTATGCCATCTTCTTTTGGGCTTTGGTTTTCGGCCTATGCAGAAACGCTTATCGACGATGTTTTGCTGATTCAATCGGCTCAAAAAATTGTTGACCAAAACCCCTTGGGTTCTGCGGCGGGTTATGGAAGTTCATTTCCTATAGACCGAAAGATGACCACTGCGTTACTGGATTTTTCTGAATTAAAGTACAATGTTGTTTCGGCTCAAATGGCACGAGGAAAAAACGAACAAATCATTGCTTCAAGTTTAGGAAATTTAGCATTTACCCTTTCAAAGTTTGCTATGGATATTTGCCTGTATATGAGTCAAAATTTTGGATTTGTAAGTTTCCCCGAGCATTTAACAACAGGGAGTAGTATCATGCCGCATAAAAAAAATCCAGATGTTTTTGAGTTAATTCGTGCAAAATGTAATCATCTACAAAGTTTACCCTCTCAAATACAAATGATGACAAACAACTTGCCAAGTGGTTACCATCGTGATTTTCAATTGTTGAAATCGCCAATGATTTCTGCATTTGAAACCATTAAAACGGTGTTGTCCATTTTTGATTATGGGTTGCAACATATTGAGGTAAAATCGGTGGATTTAAACGACGAAAAATACAAATATTTATTTACTGTAGATAGTATAAATACTTTGGTGCAAAGTGGTGCAACGTTTAGAGCGGCTTACAAGACCATTGGCGAACAAGTTCAAAAGGGAACCTATGTTTCTGATGTGCGCCAAAAGCACACACACATTGGTAGCATTGATAACTTAGCTTTAGATAAAATCAAGGCCAAGTTCCCAAGTTTAGATTAGTCGTCAGTTGCTCTTAAATCCGTGTTGAAAATTAGGCCAAACTGCAAAAATGTTTTGGCTGATTTTTGCACTTCCTGACGCAATAGCCCAACCTGAAAATGGATGTTGTCTGCATATTGATAGCCAAATCCTCCATAAAGGCGATTCCGGTCAAAAAAAGTGCGTTTATCATTGATGAATAGTTCGTCATAAACGCCCAAGTACAATGTCCCTATTTCAATTTTTGGACGATTTATGGGTACAAAAAGCATCAGTCGGTAGCGAAACCTCATTTTGAAATCATCTTCAACATAGCGTTCTTCCAATCTGTATCGGTGCTCAAACTTTACGCGGCCAATCGTGTTTGTTGTCAAAAATTGTTGCCAAACCCGGTGTTCTTCAACTTCTGGACTCTTGCGATCGGATTCATAGTCATAGTTTCCAATATGCGCATAACCAAATGTAGCAAAGGTGTTGGGTTTAAAATGATAATTTAATCCAGTTCGAAGCAAAAGTTGTTCAACATTTGTCGGGCTAATGGTATGATTACGGTACTGAGCTTCGGTGTGAATACTAAACTTTTCACTGATTTTATTGGTGCCAAAATACATAAGCCAGTTTCCCGTATCATTTTGTGCAGCTAGAAACATTGGCCCCCATAAAAGGAGGCCAATGCATAGGGCTTTATTTATCTTCATGATTTAAAAAAAGTTTACTTGACCGGTTTTAATATCATACATTCCGCCAATAATTTGAATTTCTCCAGCATCTTCCATGTCTTTTAGTACTTGACTTGATGAGCGGATGTTGTCTATGGTCATGAGTACATTTTTTTCTGCAACTTCATTTACAAAATCAATATTTGCAGACGTTCTTTGACTTTCGTCTTGCGGTTCTGTAACGGCTTCTACAGCAGGTTCAATTTTATTGATGAGTGCAGTAAGATTTCCAAGACGAGCATGGTCACATGCCCCTTTGACCGCACCACAAGCCGTGTGCCCAAGAACAACAACTAGTTTTGTTCCTGCCAGTTTACAAGCAAATTCCATACTGCCTAAAATATCTTCGTTTACGAAATTTCCTGCAATCCTTACGCTGAAAATATCACCCATTCCTTGATCAAAAATATGTTCAGACGAAACTCTAGAGTCAATACAACTCAGTACCGTTGCAAATGGATATTGTCCAGTACTTGTTTGTTCCACTTGTTTCATGAGGTCTCTTTGCGCTTGAGTACCATTAACAAATCTTGTATTTCCTTCTTTAAGTGCGTTTAGTGCACTTATTGGTGTCATTTGATTTTGTGTGTCTTTAGTATGTGCATTCATTGTGTTTGTATTTTTGAGTTAATATGTTTTTTTTAGTTTAAATAGCTGAACGAAGTTTAAAAAATTCAATGAAACTTTCTGGATTTTTTACAGTTCCTCGTTCTGAAATTAGAGTAATATTGATGGATCGGTTTTTTGCTTTTAGCGAAAAATCATCAAGAATTTCAATGATATCGTAGTCTAAAAATCGAGTTTTACGCACGTCAATTTCTAATTCTGTATCTGCGGCAATTTTCTCCAATTCTTTTAAAATAGCGCCCTTGTTTATAAAAGTCACTTCTTCGGCAAGAGTCATTTTTATTTTTTGAACACCATTGCTTTTGTCTTCCATGTGAAGAAAGTGTGAGTTCTGAAAGCTTTTGATCAGAATAACGATGATTCCAACAGCAAGTCCAAGTCCGATACCAACCAAAAGATCGGTAAAAATAATTCCTAATACAGTAACGATAAAAGGAACAAACTGTTTCCAACCTTGTTTGTAAATGGTAACAAATAAGGTAGGTTTGGCCAACTTGTATCCAACAATAAAAAGTACCGCTGCTAATACAGACAATGGTATTTTGTTGAGCAATGTGGGGATAATTAAAACAGAAAGTAATAATAAAAACCCATGAACAATTGCAGCGGTTTTAGTTTTTCCTCCAGATTGTATATTGGCTGAACTTCTAACAATAACTTGTGTAATAGGTAGCCCCCCAATAAGTCCAGAAATAATGTTTCCTGAACCTTGAGCAATAAGTTCTCTATTAGTTGGTGTTACCCTTTTTCTTGGATCCAATTTGTCGGTAGCTTCAACACACAATAGGGTTTCTAAACTTGCAACTAAGGCAATTGTAAAAGCAGTTACCCAAATTTGTGGATTGGTGATTTGATCAAAATTAGGCGAACTAAATTGACCTAAAAAGGATGATAAATTTTCTGGAGTAGGAACACTTACTAGCATACTTTGATCTACTGACCAAGTGGTATTGTCTTTTGTAAGTAAATAATAAATAATCCCAACAGCTACTGCAACAACAGGCCCTTGAACGATTTGAAATACTTTGTAAGATTTGGAGAGCCAGACATTCCAAATGATTAGAATAGCCAATCCAATTAAGGCAACAAGCGTTGCTCCAGGGCTGATGTAATTCAGTAGTTCAGTAAAATGAGCATCGGCAGCGAGCGATTTATCATAACCAAAGAAATAAGGAATTTGTTTGATAACAATAATAATCCCAATACCAGTAAGCATGCCTTTGATGACTGAAGACGGAAAGTAGTAGCCAATAACGCCCGCTTTTAATATACCAAAAGCAACTTGGATAATTCCGCCTAAAACTACAGCTAGGAGAAAGTTTTCAAAACCGCCCAGAGTGCTTATGGCGACCAAAACAATGGCTGCCAAACCTGCTGCTGGCCCACTAACGCCAATGGCTGAGCCACTAAGAGCTCCGACTACAATTCCGCCAACGATACCTGCAATTAATCCAGAAAATAAAGGCGCTCCACTAGCTAGTGCTATGCCCAAACAAAGAGGAAGGGCAACAAAAAATACGACAATACTTGCTGGAATATCAGCTTTTAAATTTTTTAAAGGGTGTAAATGATTCATGTAATTATCTAATTAGTCTTTCTTGTTTTGTTTTTAAGAAAGAAATGGTTAAAAATTGGATGTGATAGGATTTGATTGTATCCTAACGTAAGTTTTTGCAGAGGTGGTATTTACCCCAAAAAAGGAATATACCTTGGAGGAGGCAGATAAATATCAATATTAATAGCAAGATGTTTTTTCTGTTGATAAGATATGTCAGTTAAATTCACAGATGATGATCTGTATCCCACCATTAACTGTGGGTTGAAATCTTTGTTATACTCTATTTCCTCTACATCTAATTTATCAGTTTCACTGGTATCTGAGCCATCACTCCATTCTATATTCTGTTCTATGTCAAATCCAAGGTTTAGAGCAGGGGTCACGACCTGAAATAAAATAGTTGTAGTCAGTATTCCACAAATAATGATACGCACAAAATGGTCTTTATGTAGCAGCTTTAATATCATTTCAATGTGTTGAATACCAAATTAGTGTAAAAGCGAATGATGTTGTTTTGTCCTTCTTCAACATCTGTTAGCGCGGGTAAATGTTCGGCAAAATAACGTTGATGATGCGCCCCTTCAATTATGGTAGAGACAAGCATGTGTGGGAACTCATAATTAGAAGCGTATTCTAAAATAAAATCACTAACCCGTTGAACAACTTGCTTGTAGACCATATAAAACCCTTTTTCGTTCTCAACATCTACGTCTATGTTGTGGTAGGCCTTAGACGATTCTGATATGATGATTCTATTAAGTAAAATTTCATTGATAAACGAAAAATCACTGTCTTGCTTGACATCTGCAACCAATAACTCAATAGACTTTTTTATTTTTTCTTCTGGATTATTCAAGTTAGAAGTGTGTAAAACGATTTTATAATCCATCCAACTCCAATACCAATTGATGAGGTAAATGAGTAACATGTGCTTATTGGCAAAATAGCGATAAATAGAACTTTCATTAGAACCAATAGCATCTCCAAGTTTTTTAAACGTAAAGGATTCAAATCCTAACGAATTTATCATTTCAATACTATGGGCAATAATTTCTCTTCCAAGCGTCGAAGATTCGGGATCTTTAACAAAAAGAGTGCTGTTGATTTTAATCTGTAAATTTAAATTTTCCATAGTATCGCTTGGCAAATATAATAGTAATACTATTAATTTTTGCTATAAACATGTCAAATTTTTGTTAAAAAGTGTCTAAATATTTTGGTCATTTTTCCCACTTATTACGTCAAATGGCCACTTATTACGTCAAATGGCCGCTTATTACATGACGTTAGGGAAATTTAAACTTTCGTCCGTCCTTTGCACATTGAATGCCCACCAATAAAACAGGTAAGTTCAAACTTTAAGTAATTTATAAATAATATGTATCTATGAAAAAATTTAGTAAACTATTAGCAGTATTGATTCTAACATCATGTTGGAGTCTTAGCGCACAAAATGAAGAAAATCCATGGCAATTGACCGTTGGAGTAAATGCAGTAAATGTTTATCCAGTAGGAGAAGATGCGCCGCAAGGATCCTATTTTGATGAATTTTTCAATGTGACTGACCATTGGAATATAATTCCCTCATTATCGACACTCTCGGTAAGTAAGTATTTAAACAACAATTTCTCAGTAGCATTTACAGGAGCAATTAACAGAATTGAAAAATGGGGCCAAACGGATTCGGATATTTCTGTTCGCGTGGATGACCTAATGTATTACAGTATTGATGGTGCTGCTAAGTACAGTTTGGCAGATGTTATTAATTCCACAAAGCTTGAACCATTTTTAGGTTTAGGAGGTGGTTACACTTGGATTGAAGAAGGAAAATACAACAATAATAGTCTTGGTAGCTCCAACGCATTAGTTGGTGCACTAACGGCAAATGCGACTTTAGGGCTTTCTTATTGGTTTACAGACAACATCGGTTTGACCTACAGCTCAACGTACAAACATTCTTTTAAAGATTATTTGACCAAGCATTTCCAACATGCCCTTGGTTTGTCAATAAATTTTGGTGGAGAAGTAGAAGAACCAGAAGTTGTAGAGGAAATTCAACCTGAAATTATTCCTGATTCAGATGGAGATGGCATTAATGACAACTTAGACCGCTGTCCACAAGTTCCAGGAGTAGCAAGCAACAATGGATGTCCACCAAAGCCAGTAGAAGTAGACTCAGATGAAGACGGGTTGTTAGATTCTGTAGATGATTGTCCAAAAATCAAAGGCCCTGCAAGCAACAAAGGTTGTCCACTACCAGATTCTGATAATGATGGAATTGTAGACAGCGCAGACAAGTGCCCTAAAGTACCTGGAATTGAGGCCAATAATGGTTGTCCTTACGAAGAGGTTAAGATTGGAGTAAGAGATACTGATTTAAATATGCTTTCAAAAAGAATCCTTTTTGACACAAGCAAGCACAGTTTCAAACAAGAGACTTACCCAATTTTATTAGAGATTATTCAGATCATGAAGCAACATCCAGAAGCTCAATTCAAGCTAGAAGGGCATACAGACAGTACTGGAGCTAGCGATATGAACCTTAGATTGTCTCAAAGCAGAGTCAATGCTGTTCGTGACTATTTAGTGGAAAATGGAATACCAAGCAGTTCTTTGGTAACGGAAGCGTTTGGAGAAACTCAGCCAACGGCTTCTAATGCCACCAGAGAGGGAAGAAAACAAAATAGAAGAGTTGAAGTGGTTAGAATAAAATAGTACTTCATTTTTTCATAATTCGAAAAGGGCGATTTTATAATCGCCCTTTTTTATGACATTTTCTCAACTTAATTATAGTTTAAAAAGGTTAAGAAACTATATTTTGATTTAGTTTTGGAATAGTGATTTCGATTCTAGTTCCTTCTTTTGAAGAGATGTTCAAGCTTATGGGACTCTTATAAAGTTTTGAGGTCGTGGCGATATAGTCTTTTGTGATTTTCAGCCCATGACTTTTTTTATTTTTTAATGTAGATAACTTCAATCCTACGCCATTATCTTCCACAATTATGATTAATTTCTTATCCTCAAATTTGTGACGTAAAGATATTTTTCCTTTGTACTTTATACCAGTAAACGCATGATTAACAGCATTTTCCAAAAATGGTTCGATAATTCCAGGAGGAATCATCCACTGCTCAACACTCATATTTTTGATGGGTTCAAATTCGTATTCAAACTTATCGGAAAAGCGTAAAGATTCAAGATACATATAGTTTTGACAAATATTATATTCTGATATGAAGGGCACCAATCTTTCATTCATGTTATCTAGGGTAGAGCGTAAAAGTGAAGACATTTTAGTAAGCGCAAGAGTTGCATTTTGAATCTCTTTTTTTTCTACAAAATAATTAATTACTGACAACACATTAAACGTAAAGTGAGGCTTAAATTTCGACCGTAAAACATCGATTACCATTTGTTTATTGGCATCTTCAAGTTCAGCTTTTGTTTTTGAACTGGCAGAGTAAAAATAAACGAAAATTAGGGTTACAATGAGAAGTGCAAGCGCAAACGAAATGAAGGCCTTTTGATTTTTTATTTTATTATTAAGCATGTCGTTTGTAAGCTTTTCGTCGCCTAATTTTTGTTTTATCTCAATATCGGATAACTCGGCATGGTAATCAAGGTGATTTTTCAATACAGCGAGTTGAATATTCTCATAATTTTTGTTCTGTTCTAATAGTTTGTTAGAATAATAGGAATAACCATCTATGTCACCTAATTTCAACTTAATTTTAATCAAGTCATTATAAATTATATTCGTATTAAAATATGATTTTTTTGGCTCGAAGTAACGAAGTGCTTTTACATACATTTCTTCTGCCATACGGTATCTTTGCGTTGCTGTGTAAACTTGCCCCATGACCAAGTATAATTTGTGCTCAGAACCTAGATTTACGGATTTAAGTTCCTTTAAATAAATTGGATATAATCGCTTTACTTCTGCATATTGCTTATTGTTTTTTAGGGCACTAATAATTTTAATTTTGTCATCAAGAATCTTGGCATAAATGAGTTCATTCTTTTCGTCATTTTTTTCTCTGTACCAATGATTCAAAAATCTTGCTTCATCTTTTGCTTCCAGTTTGAATTGCCCCAGATAATACAATAGACTATCATTTTTAGTATGTGCCAGATAGCTGAGCTTATTCAACTTTGCGGTTTCCTGTTCTGCTGGGGATAACTCTATTTTTTTTATCAATTTAAAATAGCGATCATAATAGTGTTCAGATATTTCTTTCATCACTTCCGAAGACCAACTGTGCGTTAAGTATAATTGAGCTAGAGTATGAAAACACCTCAACAGTAATTTGGGGTGATTACTTAACATATAATTTTCTTTAATCATTAAATTATCAAGTAAAAACTCAGCGTTTGTGTACAATTGAAGCTCTCCACTTTTTTCAATTTGCTGAAACGTCATTTCAAGATACAACGAGTCCAGCCCAAGTTCCAGTGCCTGATCTTTCATTGTTTTGTACATACTATCCACTTGCGCTATGTTGTGTAGCGTCTGTAGATTTTTCATTTTAGCAATGAGCTCTTTTTGTGTAGTGGATTGAGCAACTAATTTGAAGCACAAACAAAACAAAACGATAAACCATGGAAAAGAAGATTTCGTTTTAATTTTAGTAGATAAAGTCATGAAAAAATTATATTCCTAAAGCTAAAGAAATTGAATTACAACACAAAATAAATCAGATAATATTGAAAATTAGTTGGTGTTTTTTCGATTATTATGTTAAGTTTGTTATTAAACCCTTAAAACTAAAGCGCTTTATTCAGCGTTTAAGATTTATAGGATTAACCATTTATGAACTAAAACACCCCCATTGTCATGAGAAAAATTACTGCAATTTTAGTAGACGATGAAACTAAAAACAATGAGCTACTAAAAATCTATTTAGAGCGCCACTGCCCATCTATTGAAGTTCTCGCCGTGGCCAAAACAGTAAAAAAAGCTGTTAAAAAAATAAACGAATTAGAACCTCAAATAATTTTTCTTGATGTTGTACTGGATCAAGGAACAGGATTTGATGTGCTAGAACAAGTTGAATACAAAGATTTTCTTGTGGTATTCATCACCGCTTTTCAAGAATATGCCTTATCGGCATTTAAATTTAATGCTATTGATTTTCTACTAAAACCAATTGACCCCAAGGATCTTATAGTTGCTGTAGAAAAAATACATTCCAATATTGAAAACCAATTCTTTACCAATATTGAACAGATAAGATCTGCAAAAAACTCTATAGATACAAAAACATCGAACTACGATTTTATTGCTATTCCCTCGACAAAAAAAATTTATTTCAAGCAACTTGATGATATCCTCTACTTCGAATCTGATGGGCGATATACTGTAGTACATTTGTTGGATGGCCAATCTATAGTCGTAGCCAAGAATATGGGGGAATTTGAGAAGGTTTTAGCGCCAAATTATTTTTTCAGAATACACCGCAAATATTTGATTAACATAAAATATATTGTAAACATCAACAACGTTGATGGGAGTAGTTGCGAAATGGAAGGCCACATACTTCTTCCTTTAGCCAAACGAAGAAAAGAAGAATTAGTGGATTTGTTGAACATTAATTAGCCCCTAAAATTATACTAGTTTTCCCATCAATTACGTCAATTGGCTACTTATTACATGCTTCTTGTACCGTATAGTAAACTGCTTTACATTTACAAAGAAATTTAAATATTAACGTTAAATGGGTTAATTTTTGGTAAAACACTGCTACAGGCAGTGTTTTTTTTTATTTAAATGCTGTTTATTTTCTAATTTCCGACTAAAATTTTATAATTTTTTTCCCACTTATTACGTCAATTGGCCGCTTATTACGTCAATTGGCCGCTTATTACATGACCCTTGCATCGTATATTATACTGCTTTATATTTACAGTGTAATTTAATATCTTATTACAAAGTTAAATTGGTTAATTGGTAGAGCATCGCTTCAGCGGTGCTTTGCTTTTTTAGTCATATACCAATTTCTAACTACTACTCTAAGCTTTTGCTTATACATTATTGTTTTGTAATTATTTGCTTTTGTAAAGGTATATGTATGGTGCAACATACAACAAGCTACATGGTGTTAATGTATACATTGCCACTGAAATAATGCTTTTATAAGGTTAGATTTTTTTTATTTTTTCAGAACCACTAAACAAATAATACAACTCTTCCAATTGTTTGTATGGTGTATAAAAATTAGTTGTATATATTTTGAATGTTAAATTTTATGAATGAATTACATAAAATTTGTACTTTGCAACTTCAACTACAACGATTACTTTTATCTTTTTGTTAAACATAATAGTCCATTCAAAAATGAGGTTATTTAATATCTTACTTTTTTTTCAGGTCGTTTTATTCGGATTTGCCCAAGAGCATCCTCCAGTTATGGCGTTCCCGCCTGAAGTGTATAGTGCAGCAAACCAAAATTGGGGAGTAACACAAACAGATGACCAAAAAATGTATTTTGCTAACAATTCTGGCCTTCTTGAATTCAATGGCTCTGAGTGGATGCTCCATCCTGTTTCAGACAATTCTATTGTTCGTTCTGTACATGCCGATGGGCAAAGAGTTTATACTGGGAGCTATATGGATTTTGGCTATTGGGAACACGACCACTTTGGTGCGTTGAAATACCAGTCTTTAGTCAAAGCTAATAAATTATCTATTTTAGAAGAAGAACAGTTTTGGAATATCAAAATTCTGGACGATTGGATATTGTTTCAATCATTATCCAGAATCTACATGATCAATAGTGTTTCCAACCAAACACGAATCATCGAATCTGACCACGAAATTTGGGATATATTTAATGTTGATGGGATTATTTATTTTGCCAAGAAAAATAATGGGATTTATAAAATTGTAAATGGCAGTGAAGTTCTGGTGTCTAGACATCCAAAACTTATATCCTCTCGATTAGTAGGAATTTCTACTATAGACAACAATTTACTTTTTGTTACGGCAAATCAAGGTTTTTATTTTATCGACAAGGGCACAGTGAAGCCCTGGAAGTTAAATTTAGATGTAAGTGATCTTACCATCTATAGTGCTAAGCAACTAAAAGATGGGAGTTTAGTTTTAGGAACTATTTCAAATGGATTGATTCACATTACCAAAGAAGGGCTTTTAAAATATCGACTGAATTATGAAATGGGACTCAGCAACAATACTGTACTTTCTATTTTCGAGGACCAAAAAAGTAATATCTGGTTGGGCATGGATATTGGGATAAGCCATGTAAATCTATCGTCAAGATTTAGAGTTTACAACGACGCCAAAGGTCAAATAGGAACTGTTTATACTTCAATCATTCACAATGGGGATTTATATCTTGGCACAAATCAAGGGCTTTTTGTAAAATCTAGAAAAAGTTCAGGAGATTTTGATTTTGTTGAGGGGACTAGTGGTCAGGTATGGGCGCTAAAAATTATAGATAATCAGCTATTTTGTGGACACGATTTGGGGACGCTGATTGTAAGTGCTGGAAAAATAAAAACTAAAATATCCGAGGCCAATGGAACTTGGGATTTCAAAAAGATTGAAAATACAGATTTAATACTACAAGGGAATTATTCTGGGCTTCATGTTTTAGAAAATAAATTTGGAACATGGAAGTACCGCAACAAAATTCAAGGGTTTGATATTTCTAGTCGTTTCTTTCACTACACGCATCAAAAATTGTATGTGAATCATGAACTTCGTGGACTATATGCCTTAGAATTATCTAAAGATTTCTCAAAAGTTGTAGAATTAAATAATATAGATTCTATTGAATTAGGGTTTGGTTCAAACTTCGTCAATTTCTCAAATAGTTTTTATTACACTTCTGCAAATGCGGTATACAAACTTTCTCAAGCTTCAGGAGAATTTGAAGAAGCTCCAATTATTTCTAATATTTTAGATAAATACACCACAACGTCTACACTATTAAGCGTCAATGGAACAGATCAAGTAAAATGGTGTTTTGCAGATAATAACATCCTACTTTTGAGCCCTGGTAGTTTGAGTGATAAGCCAAATTTAGAAGAGATTCCAGTATCGATACCTAATTTTAGAAAAGTAGTTGTTGGGTTCGAAAATTTGACAAAAATAAACGACACAGATTATTTGTTAGGGTCTTCAAATGGCTATTTTATTCTAAAAAGTGATGCTCCTAAACAAGATAACGCCCAACAAATTCAAATCAATAATATTGAAGCGAACATCAATAATGAGCCTAAGACACCATTAAGTCTTACGGAGTCTCCTTCTTTAAACTACAAAAACAATAATTTGAATTTTAGCTACAGTATACCTCAATATGGAAATATTGTAGACCTTAATTATGCGTACAAATTGGAGGGCTGGTCGGAGGATTGGTCCAACTGGCAGCCGCAAAGCACGCAAATGTTTAAAAATCTTCCTTATGGTAAGTATGTTTTTAAAGTTAAAGGAAAAATTGGGGGAACAGAAACTACAAATGTAGCAACGTTTCCATTCATTATTAAACGTCCTTGGTATTTGTCAAGCTTGGCCATTGCAGTCTATGTGATTTCACTGCTTATTCTTTCCGTATTTATTCATATTATCTACCGAAGGTATTATAAACGTCAGCAACAACAATTGTTGTTAAAGTCACAAAAAGAAATTGCTCTTAATGAATTGGAAAACAATCAAAAGCTGATGCAACTCAAAAATGAAAAGTTAGAGCTTGATATCGAAAGTAAGAATCGAGAATTGGCGATTTCTACAATGAGCTTAATTAAGAAAAATGAGTTTTTGAATACAATAAAAACGGCTATTAAGGAAGAAAGTTCTCCTCAAGGAATAAAAAAGGTCATCAAAATTATTGATAAGAACATCAACAATACAGACGACTGGAAACTCTTTAAAGAAGCGTTTGATAATGCTGATAAAGACTTCTTGAAACTCATCAAACAAAAACACCCTAAACTTACGCCCAATGACCTTAAGCTGTGTGCATATTTAAGACTAAATTTATCCTCAAAAGAGATTGCACCACTGCTTAATATTTCACCAAGAAGTGTGGAGGTGAAGCGATATCGTTTGCGAAAAAAGATGGATTTACCACCCAAAACGAGCTTAGCAAATCATATTCTTGAACTATAGATCATATTTTTTATATAAAAAAACCATACACAACCCCAACAATGCACTGTTCTTTTACATCATCTTGCTATCGCTTTTAGTATTTCAGTTGCTGTATTTAACCTAATAATTGAATTTTTTACACCTGTTGAAGATTTTTTTAATAGATGTATAATTTTTGTAGCGGTAAAAATTTACACCCCTACAGTTCGTTATGATAAATTTAACAAAAAAACAAACAAACCAAATTTTATGAAAAGAATAGTTTATTCCTTACTCGTCATTGTTTTGTGCGCTTCATATGGATTTGCGCAAACGATTTCAGTATCAGGAAATGTGAAATCTAGTGCGGATGGAATGCCTCTTCCAGGTGTTAATGTATTAGTAAAAAACACAAGCAATGGAGCTGTAACAGATTTTGATGGAAATTTCGCATTAAGTGGTGTTTCTGAAAACGCTGTTATTGTTTTCACTTATTTAGGATTCAAGACACAAGAACTTTCAGCCGCAGCAAACATGCAGGTCACATTAGATGAAGACAACGAATCCTTGGATGAGGTTGTTCTTATTGGATACGGTTCTAAAAGCCGTAAAGACCTTACAGGGTCTGTTTCCATGGTAAAGTCTGAAACCATTGAAAAATTAAAACCAGTTGATGTGGCACAAGCCCTTCAGGGACGTTCTTCAGGAGTTTCTGTAACGACTGCCTCAGGGTCACCAGGTAGTGGTTTCCGCGTCCTTGTACGTGGGGTAAGTAGTAATGGGAGCAATGACCCTCTAGTTATTGTAGACGGGTATGTGGCTGCTATGAATAGTGTCAATCCGGATGATATCGAATCGCTTACTGTACTTAAAGATGCACAAGCTGCGATTTATGGAATTTTAGGTGCCAACGGTGTAATTCTCGTTACAACAAAAAGTGGTACCAAAAACACTGCACCAAAAGTGTCGTACAATGTGTATTCTGGAATTCAAGAAACGACCAAAAAATTATCACTCCTTAATGGAACTGAATATGCCGCTTTGATTAACGAAAGTTATGCGGCCAATGGAGAAAGTATCCCATACCCAAACCTTAACAATTTAGAAAACGACAACGACTGGCAAGACCAACTTTTTGATACAGCCATGATTACAAACCACAATGTGAGTTTGTCTGGTGGAACAGATGCCATCACCTATTATCTAGGGGCATCGCATTTAGATCAAGAAGGTATTATTGCAAGTGATAAATCGAACTTTGTAAGAGACAACGTCAAATTACGTTTAGGAATTGACGT
Source organism: Flavobacteriaceae bacterium (assembly GCA_965658025.1). GTDB lineage: Bacteria > Bacteroidota > Bacteroidia > Flavobacteriales > Flavobacteriaceae > UBA3537. The sequence goes on from CBFHQL010000003.1 coordinate 30,672, forward strand.
CAATGAGCGTTTAAAAACAACATTAAACTTAAACTATTTTGCCAACGAACGTAAGACCATCAACGAATCTGGTTTAGGGTCTGTATTGTTTAATGCGATTAGTTACTCACCGCTTTATGCCTTAGATCAAGAGGATATAAGTGGGTTTTTTGGTAATGAAATCATTAACCCTTTTTCTCAAATCAGAGACACTTACAATTCTTATTTTGGAAACAGTATTGAAGGAAACTTCCAAATTGAATACAAAGTTTTGGAAGGCTTAACAGCAACAACGCGTATGGGATTCAAAACTTACGATGATAAAGCAAAAACGTTTTCACCCATCGTTGATTATGGGTCCAATAAAGTATTCAATGTGACCAGAAGTACGGTAAACCAATCCAAAAGAGAAAGCAACTCATACACTTGGGATAGTTTCCTTAACTACAAAAAAACATTCTTTGAAGACCATAACGCAGAACTTACACTAGGGATGGCGGTAACCAAAGACTGGGGCGATGGCCTATTCGCAACAGGATTTGATGTACCAAACAACTCTTGGGCATTTGCCGATATTGCTTTAACTACTGGAACAGCCGATGTTAAAGAAACAGGGTCTTACACTTATGATAACCGACTTTTATCTTACTTTGCACGTTTTCAGTATGATTATAAGGGGAAATACCTATTGTCTGCCATGTTACGTAGAGATGCCTCTTCGGCCTTTGACACCGACTACAGAGTAGATTACTTTAAGTCGGCAACAGCAGGATGGAAAGTCTCGGAAGAATCCTTTATGGAAAACGTAAACTTTATCAATTTCTTTAAGCTTAGAGCATCGTATGGAACACTTGGAAACCTCGTGGGTAGTGACTTATACAGAGCATCACTGGATGGAGAAGCAGCCTATGTATTTGATAATACGTTAAATCTTGGTACAGCCCTCGGACCATTACCAAACGCCGTGGCTTCATGGGAAACCGCAGAAAAGTTAGACTTTGGTTTAGATGCTAAATTGTTTGATAATAAACTCGAAATCGTTGCAGATTATTTCATCGAAGATCGTGTAGATTTATTGATACCAGGATTGCCATTTTCAGGAATTCTCGGAGCTTCTGCACCTGGGTCTGGAACACCAACGGTTAACGCTGGAACTTCTAGAGTGAAAGGTTTAGAATTTCTATTCAACTACGCAGATGACATCAACGATAATCTTTCGTACAATATAGGGTATAACATTACTAACCTTGAAGGTGAAGTGATCTCTATAAACAGTGATGTGGCTCTTGAAGGCGGTGGTTTTGGAATTGGCCAATTGGCACCCTCTCGAATGGAAATTGGTCAACCTATCGGATACTTCTATGGTTTAAAGACCGATGGAATTTTCCAAACCCAAGCCGAAGTTGATGCACATCCTTCTCAAGCAGGTTTAGGAAATGCCGCACAAGCTGGAGATTTACGTTTTGTAGACGTCAATGGCGATGGTGAGATTGATTTTGATGACCGAACTTTTATTGGAAAACCAATTGCGGATTTCATCATGGGGCTTAATATAGGAGTCAACTACAAAAACTTTGATTTCTCGGCTTATGCCTATGCAGAGCTCGGAAAAGACATGGTGCGTAACTATGAAAGAGACCAAAGAAATGTAAACCGATTGGATTATTACTTAGACCGCTGGACAGGCCCAGGAACTAGCAATGAGGTGCCTAGAGCGACTACAGGGGCTACCTCCAACAAGTTATTCTCAGATTTCTTTGTAGAAGACGCCTCTTTTGTACGAATCCAAAACATACAATTAGGATATTCTATACCAACTGATGTGATCGAAAAAGTAGGCATCTCTAAATTCAGAATTTATGGGTCTGTAAACAATGCCTTTACATTCACAAAATATAAAGGATTTGACCCTGCGGCAACCACTGGTGATGCTATTGGTGGTGGAATTGACGGTGGATTTTATCCAGTTACAAGACAATATTTATTAGGACTTAATATTTCATTTTAAAATAGAGCACAATGAAAAAAACAAATAAAAACATAGTATTAATTGTAGTAGGAATCCTGCTTACCTTTGGACTCTATTCTTGTACAGATAAGTTCTTGGATGAGGAAGAAAACTACCTTATTGATTCAGAAAGTTATTTTAACTCTGAAGACGACTATTATATGGCACTTATTGGGGCTTATGATTTGCTGCAAGCGACATACGTCAACAATCTTCTCGGAGAAATTGCTTCGGACAACACACTTTGTGGTGGTGAAAGTGCGACAGATGTTCTTGGGTTTCAGCAAATTGATAACATGACGCATACCCCAGTAAACGATAACCTAAGAGACATTTGGAACTGGATGTTTGCTGGAATAAAAAGAACCAACTACTTTTTAGAATTCCAAAACAAAACGGATTTTGAAGGACGTATCCGCATGGTAGCGGAAGTACGTTTCTTACGCGCCTATTTCCATTTCGAATTAGTCAAGTGGTTTGGAGGTATACCCGTCAAAAATTACGCTGGCGCACTTGCAGGAGGAGGAGAGCGTTTTTCACCTGGTGATGAGACCTCTGTTCCAAGATATTCTGCAGAACAAGTATATGCGCTTATCGAAAGTGATTTGACATTTGCCATAAATAACTTAGATTATTCAGCACCTCAGATTGGTCGAGCAACCAAAGGGTCAGCGCAAGCACTTCTGGGGAAAGCTTATTTGTATCAAGACAAATTTGCCCAAGCAGCAGATGTTTTAGACGACCTCATTACTGATGGGCCATACGCTTTAGCACTTAATTACGCAGATATATTTGAGCTTAGTGGAGAAAATGGCGTAGAATCTGTCTTTGAAGTGCAATATACCGATGTAGAAGGTGGTAGTTTTGATTGTCTTCAGTGTAGTGAAGGAAATGTAGCCGTAGGATTTATGGGCATCAGAAACCCGTCTTACCTTTACAACGGTGAAGCAGTTCCGGAAAGTGTGGTAAATGAACTTGAAGGAACACTCATTAGTGATGAAGTTGGCCCGTTATTTGATGGGGGTTATAGCTTTAACGTACCGACGCAAGACGCAGTAGATGCTTTTGAAGCGGGGGATAAAAGAAAAGATATTTCTGCTTTGGATATTCAAGGATTAGCCAATACCATTGCTGCAATTCAGCTAGAGGACGACGATTTGGGGACCGTAACTGGTACCGCAAACCAAACCTATTCAGTAGAATATACTTGGGTTGAAGGCTATGAACATACCGGCTATTACAATAGAAAGTATCTCGCGCGAAGAGGAGATCAAAACATTGGAGATCAAAACTTGACCAATCCGAACAACTACAGAGCCATTCGTTATGCCGATGTGCTGTTGATGGCTGCCGAAGCGCACAGCAGAGGGAATTTGGATGAAGCCAAAGCATTAGGTTACCTAAATCAGGTTAGAGAACGTGCTTTTGGTGATGATACGCACAACAGTTCTGCAACAGGGACAGCCTTAACCGATGCGATCCTTGAAGAAAGACGCTTGGAGTTAATGGGTGAAGGACACCGTTTCTTTGACCTTGTACGTACAGGCAGAGCTCCACAAGCCATTGATGGCTTTGTGGCTGGGAAACACGAATTATTCCCAATTCCTTTTCAAGAAATTCAATTTTCTGCGGGGAACTGGAGTCAAAATCCAAACTATTAAAAACTTAAATGATGAAAGCAATAAAATATATTTTTAGTTTAAGTCTCGCCATAGCAACCCTTTGGAGCTGTGCCGATGACGAAAAAAATGTGAACTTAAATGATGTTCAAGCACCAACGGCTTTAGAACTAAGGTTTGATGTTACACAGGACAATACAGGGTTAGTAACCCTCACCCCAACAGCCGAAGGTGCAATATCTTTTGATGTCACGCTGGGAGACGATACTCCAGAAGCTGTAGAGGTAGAAAATGGCGCGAACACCCAACATACCTATGCAGAAGGAGTATATACTGTAACGGCTACGGCCTATGGGATTACAGGCCTTTCTACAACACTGAGTGATGAATTAGTGGTGTCTTTTCAAGCACCTGAAAATCTTGTAGTAACTGTTGAAAATGATTTGTCTCAGTCAAAACAAGTCAATGTCACTGTTGAAGCGGATTACGCTATTACTTTTGATGTCTATTCAGGTGAATCAGGAAATAATGACCCTGTATCAGCCAACATTGGAGACACTGCGGCTGTGCAATACAATGAAGCAGGAATCTATGACATTACTATTGAAGTAAAAGGGGCAGCCATTCAAATCACAACTTATGTTGAGGAGGATTTTGAAGTTACAGAAATTTTGGCGCCAACTACACCAGCACCAACACCACCTAATCGACAAGCCGATGATGTAGTGTCTATTTTTAGTAATGCCTACATAAACGTTACACTTGATGAACTCCCAACATCTTGGTCTGCTGGAGGTTTTGAAGCTACAACAATTGGAACTGATGATGTTTGGAAGCTCACACAATTGGATTTCCTTGGGATGGTTTCTAATTATGCCAATGGGATAGATTTATCACAAATGGAAACCATGCACATAGACTACTGGGTACCAGACAATGTAACTAGTGAACTTCTAGTCAAAATAGTAAACACTGTTGATGGCGGAGAGGACATCGAGTCATTAGGAACTACAGTTGCTGGATCTTGGCAGTCTGTTGAGATTGATATGGCTGAATTTGATACTGGTGGAAACTTATCAAATAGAGAGAAAATTACGCAAATTCTAATAGACTATGATCAGGTACCTGCAGGAGTTGCTTCAATTGTGTATGTAGATAATTTTTACTTCTACAAGCAACCAGCAAACTCAACGGCTCAAGTGATTAACTTTGAAAGTGGCTATACATTAAGTTCATTTGATGGAGGAGATATTTCAGTAATTGCCAATCCTGACACAAATGGAAACACTTCTGCTAATGTGGTACAATTAGTTAAGGGTGCTGGACAGCCATGGGCAGGTTCAAAAATAACTATAGATAATCCATTTGATATTTCTAATCCAGTGGTAACCGTAAAAGTATGGTCCCCAAGAGTCGGATTAGACCTTCTTATGAAATTTGAAGATAATGTGCCATGGCCAAATAATACAGGGTCAGCTGAAATTACAGCGACAACTACTGTTGCTAATCAATGGGAAACGCTTACATTTGACCACTCTGGAATAAGCTCTAGCGTCGATTGGTACAACATGGTACTCATCATGGACAATGGAACACAAGGAGATGGTTCAGCCAACTACACTATTTATTTGGACGACTTTACAACGTCTCCAGCATTAAATTTCGAACCACAATACTCTGAATTAAGTTCATTTGATGGAGGAGATATATCAGTAATTGCTAACCCTGATACAAATGGAAATAATTCTGCCAGTGTAGCACAAATGGTTAAAGGATCAGGGCAGCCATGGGCAGGATCAAAAATTACTGTTCCAGCGCCATTTAATATCAATTCAGCAACCGTTACCGTAAAAGTATGGTCGCCAAGAGTTGGGTTAAATCTTTTGATGAAATTTGAAGATAATGTGCCATGGCCAAACAATACAGGGTCAGCTGAAATTACAGCGACAACTACTGTTGCTAATCAATGGGAAACCTTGACGTTTAATCATTCAGGGATTAGTGAGAGCATCGATTGGTACAACATGGTTCTCATTATGGATAATGGCACGCAAGGTGATGGTTCAGCAAACTACACGATTTACTTAGACGATATAACAATAAATTAAAATAAATTTGTTTATAATGAAAAATTTAAAATTTTTATCAACACTATTTCTTTCCATGCTTGTTGTTACAGCATGTGAAGAAAATGATTATGAGTTTGGCCCTATAGCTGCGCCAACGGGCTTATCTGTAGACGCCAATATCATTGGGCAAGACTCTGATAACCCTTATGGAGATGGTGAAGGACTTGTTACTTTTACAGCAACAGCAGATAATGCTCTAGCATACCAGTTTGATTTTGGTGATGGAAGGTCAGAAACAGTATCCTCTGGAGTGTATACGCACACCTATACAAAATCTGGAGTTCACCCTTACACAGTGATTATAAGTGCTGTAGGAACCGCAGGAGTGCTATCGAGTACAACAGTAGATATCGAAGTGTTTTTCTCCTTTGTAGATGAAGAAGCCGAAACCTTTTTGGCTGGAGGATTAGACGTGGGCGATAGCAAAACATGGGTTTGGGCATCAGATATCCCACTCCATGTTGGCTTAGGACCAGTTACCGATGATTATGGAAATGGTGAGTTTGCTTACGAGGCCTGGTGGAATACCATCGGACCAAACGATCCAGAAAAATCATGCATGTACACCAACGAGTTTGTATTTACACAAACCGCTGATGGGATGACTTTTGAGCAAACTGTTGGTCCTGCGTTTGTACCAGGGGCCTATGCAAGCATTATTGGTCTTACTGGTGATGTATGTCACGACGAATCTGAAATCTCTACAATGTTTGGTGTAAAAAATGTTTCATTTTTACCGTCAACTTCGAAAGCTGCTTTAGAGGGCTCTTATAATGAAGTACCCTACCGTGGAACTAGCTTTGATATTTCTGATGGAGGTTTTATGGGATGGTATGTAGGCGATGTTGTGTATGATATCATTTCTATCACAGCCAATACGATGCATGTACGTTGTATACAAGAAGGAGGCGGCTTTGCGTGGTACGCCAGATACAAATCTGAATAATTTATTTTAAAATATACGAGGCAGATAGTTATTATCTGCCTCTTTATCCTTTTAACAATGAAACCGACATGTTAAAAATAATTATTAACACACAGCGGAATGATTATTTTAAACATCAAAGGTTACATGTGACCATTGAAAAACAATAAATATAAACACATGAAAAATAAAACCCTACTTTCGATATTTTCTATCCTTTTTTGCTGTTCAGTACTAATATTGTCATGTTCCTCTGGTGGAAACGGTGGATCTTCTGGTGGAGGTGGCGGTAACGGCGGAGGAGGGAACGCACAAATTATTCCTTCGAACCTTGTCGTTAATGTTACCATTCAAGGACAAGATGCCCAAAATCCAAATGGGGATGGTTCAGGACAATTTTCTGCCACAGCTACAGCTACAAATGCAGTAAAATATGGGTTTAAAGTAGGAAGCAACGGTAGTGAAACACAAAACACTACAGGTGTATTTTCATATACACTTACTGATGCAGGCACCAATCAATTTCCACTATACGTTTATGCGTATTCCAGTACTAATGACAGAATCAGTAAAATCACAAATTTAACAGTTGATGTTGAAGGGAATGGTGGCTCAGGAAACAATGATGTTCTAGTATGGTCAGATGAATTTGATGGCACGGGACCACTAGATCCGGACAAATGGGATTACGAAATAGGAAACGGATGTCCAGACCTTTGTGGTTGGGGAAATGAAGAAGAGCAGTACTATACCTCAGAAAGTGATAATGTTAAAAGAGAAAATGGAATATTGAAAATTAATGCCATCAAAGAGTCAAACGGAACATTCACCTCAGCGCGCATTAAAACCCAAGATAAATTTGAATTTAAATATGGTCGTATTGAAATTCGAGCAAAGCTACCTTCAGCACAAGGTACATGGCCAGCATTATGGATGCTCGGAGCAAATATAGATGATGGTGCTGGTTGGCCACAATGTGGAGAGATTGACATTATGGAACAATTTCAAGATAAAAATAAGGTAAAATCAACCCTACATTGGAAACTTGCTGATGGTAATAGAGGAGAATACGGACAAGAAACTGCGAATACATCTTCAACAGATTGGCATGTGTATGAAATGGATTGGACTCCAACAAGTATCACAACATATTTAGATGGAAACCAGTTTTTTACAATGAATATTTCAGGAGTTGAACCCTATTATCCATTCAATGAAGATTTCTTTTTCATTTTTAATGTTGCAATGGGTGGTACTCTTGGCGGTGAAATTGACCCAAATTTTTCTCAAGACGCCATGGAAGTAGATTATATCAGGGTGTATCAATAAAATGATTAAAGCCAATTTAACATTTTTCACAATAATTAGTTTTTTTGTGCTCAATTCTTGTGGTACTAAACATAAAAATGACCAACTCGATCAGCGCGTGAATGCCTTATTGGCGCAAATGACGCTAGAGGAGAAAGTCGGTCAAATGAATCAATATTCTAGCTTTTGGGATGTAACTGGACCTGCTCCAAAAGAAGGCTCAGCAGCAGTACAATTTGAGCAACTTAAAAACGGACTTGTAGGGTCAATGCTTAACGTTCGTGGCGCTGAAAACGTCCGTAAACTTCAAAAAATTGCAGTAGAAGAAACCCGTTTAGGGATTCCATTAATCTTTGGATTTGATGTGATTCACGGCTTTAAAACCATTAGTCCTATTCCTTTGGCAGAAGCCGCAAGTTGGGATTTAGAAGCCATTGAGACTTCGGCCAGAATAGCAGCAACTGAAGCCGCCGCTGCAGGAATCAATTGGACATTTGCACCCATGGTCGATATTTCAAGAGATGCACGCTGGGGACGTGTTATGGAAGGCGCAGGGGAGGACCCCTATTTAGGTTCAAAAATTGCATTTGCAAGAGTAAAGGGCTTTCAGGGCGATGACCTTTCAGCTCCAACAACCATAGCGGCTTGCGCCAAACACTTTGCAGGGTATGGATTTCCCGAAGCTGGAAAAGAATACAATACAGTTGATATAGGAACTCAAACCTTGCACAATATGGTTATGCCTCCGTTCAAGGCAACCATCGATGCTGGTGTTCGTACTTTTATGAACTCATTTAGTCAACTCAATGGCGTTCCTGCAACAGGGAGTAAATATCTTCAGCGTACACTACTAAAAGAACAATGGAATTTTGACGGTTTTGTGGTATCCGATTGGGGTTCAATTGAAGAAATGGTGGAACATGGTTATGCCGAAGATGCCAAACAAGCTGCCCAAATTGCTGTAGAGGCCGGATCCGATATGGATATGCAATCCCTAGCGTATGTCGATCATTTGACCGATTTAGTCAAATCTGGAGAAGTTCAGGAAGCACTTATAGACGATGCTGCACGAAGAATATTACGCGTAAAATTTGAGTTAGGGCTTTTTGATGATCCCTATAAATACTGTAATTCTGAACGTGAAAAGTTTACTATTGGCCATGAAAAATTTCAAGAAGCCACTTTAGAAATGGCCAAAAAGTCAATAGTGCTTTTAAAAAATAAAAACCAACTCTTACCACTAAAAAAGAAAGGGCTCAATATAGCGCTGATTGGTGATCTTGCAGACGATAAAACAAGTCCGCTCGGTAACTGGATTTTGGCAGCAGAAAAGAACTCAGCAGTGTCAGTACTTGAGGGGATGAAGGCATATGAAGGCAATAATCTTGAATTTTCTGTGGGCGTCAAGCTCAATACTGGAGCGTTACAATTCGCCAAAGAATTGAACATTAATACTTCAGATAAAAGTGATTTTCCAGCAGCATTGAAACTCGCCAAAAAAGCAGATGTTGTGGTAATGGTTTTAGGTGAACATGGTTTTCATAGCGGAGAGGGAAGAAGCAGGACACAGCTTGGATTACCGGGGCTACAGCAAGAACTTTTAGAACAAGTTTTTAAAGTCAACCAAAACATCATCCTCGTGCTCAATAACGGTAGACCACTCGTACTGGATTGGGCAGACCAACACATTCCAGCCATTGTTGAAGCTTGGCAATTAGGGACACAAAGTGGAAATGCCATTGCTCAGGTATTATATGGCGATTATAATCCCAGCGGGAAACTTCCAATGTCGTTTCCTAAAGCTTTAGGTCAAGTGCCCATTTATTACAATTACAAAAGTACTGGAAGGCCAACCTTACCATCACCTGATGAAGTGTTTTGGACGCATTATCAAGATGAACAGAATGCGCCGCTTTATCCTTTTGGATATGGCCTAAGTTATACCACGTTTGCTTACAGCAATCTAAAAATTAATAGCCAAACCGACACAACAATTGATGTTAGTGTAGAAGTTACCAACACAGGGAATGTTCAGGGGAATGAAGTGGTTCAATTGTATGTAAAAGACCATTTTGCCAGACCAACACAACCCATAAAAAGTCTTAAAGGTTTTGAACTCATTGATTTAAACCCTAGTCAAACCAAAACAGTGCATTTCACGCTTACCGAAACTGAACTTGGATTTTATGATAATGATGGAAACTTTACAGTACAACCTGGTGATTTTTCTATATATGTTGGGGGCGATTGCACAACAAAACTTAATACCAAATTTAAATTATGATATTGTTTAGAATTATACTCATATTGTCTTTGGCATTTATCACAAAAACTAGTGATAACCCTGGGAAACGCGTCATATTTACTGAAGATTTTGAACAATCTTTTTTGGATTTAAATCATTGGAACTATGAGTTAGGGGACGGATGTCCAAACCTCTGTGGATGGGGTAATAAAGAATATCAGCATTACACAAAAGAAAACATTTTTGTACGTGACGAAAAACTAGTTATTAAAGCAACCAAACAAGGAGATCAATATTTTTCAGGCCGTATCACCACCAAAGATAAAATAGAGTTTCAATACGGAACTGTTGAAGTCAAAGCAAAACTCCCACAAGGGTTAGGCGTATGGCCAGCGATTTGGATGCTTGGGCATGATATTGACGAAAATTATTGGCCAAATTGCGGTGAAATAGATATCATGGAATATGTGGGTAGAATGCCTGGAAAAATCCACACCACATTGCATACCAAGGACAGTTATGGTGTCTCAAAAAACACAAAAATTACGACTTTAGAAGATATTGAAAGTGGATTTCATATTTACAAAATGCAATGGGATGAACATCAAATTCAATTTTCTATTGACGACAATGTGGTTTATAACTTTGCACCTGCCGAAAAAACAGCCGAAATTTGGCCTTTCGATAAGCCATTTTACTTGATTCTTAATTTAGCTGTTGGAGGGTATTTTGGAGGATTCGAAGTTGACGATTCTATTTTCCCACAAGAATTTGTAATCGATTATATCAAAGTATACAAAGATTCTAATCTTTAAGTAAAAAGTTTACTTTTTCCAGAATCGCGGCAGAAGCACCTTTGTTGTTTGCAACATAGACTCCGTTTTTTTGCCCACAATTTCCTCTATGCTTTTCATCTGTAATAAACCGATCTAATGCATTTTTCAAATCAGCAGAATTTGTGATGCTTACAAGACCTCCATTTTGTAGCATTTCTTTTGCCTCAGGGAACTTTTGATAGTTTTTTCCAATAATAATGGGGATGCCAAAAACAGCGGCTTCAAGTGTATTGTGCAATCCACTTGTTCCCATGCCACCCCCAATATAAGCTACGTCGGCATAGCGGTAAACTTTGGACAATAGTCCGATAGTATCGACAATAAAAACCTGTTTTTCGGCTAATATTTCTTCTTTATGATTTGAGTATAAGACTGCTTTGGAACCTAAAGTACTTTTCAGTTTTTGTATATTTTGTTTTTTAATCAGATGGGGTGCGATGATAAATTTGACTGATTTTGGTGCATTTTGTATGTATGGAATCAACACCTGTTCGTCTTCAAACCAAGTACTTCCTGCGACCACACATAATTTTCCATCTTTGAAGTCTTCAATAAACGGAAGCGTATTGTTTTGTTTTAATTGACTCGATACACGATCAAATCTAGTATCTTTTGCGCTTGTGACATTTTGGTAACCAATATTTTGCAATAGCTTTTTTGACTCAATGTTTTGCGTAAATATGTGATCGAAACAAAAGAACAGATGCTTCCATTGTTTGCCATAAAACTTAAAAAAGTATTGGTCAGGCCGCAACAATGCCGAAATTAAAACAACCTTAGCAGTATGATTTTTTAAAGCGTTTAAGTAATTAGGCCACAATTCATATTTGACAAAAACAACGAGTTTTGGATGTGTTAGTTCTAAGAATTTTTGAACTTGTTTTTTAGTGTCTAAAGGCAAATACACCGTAATTGGCGTTAGTGGATTCTCTTTGCGAATTTCATAACCTGAAGGCGAAAAAAAAGAAAGCACAATTTTTGTCTTTGGATTTTGTTCCTTTAGCTGCTCAAATACAGGCAAACCCTGCTCGTATTCACCCAATGAGGCACAATGAAACCAAAAAACTTCATCGCCTTTTTGAAGATGTTCTTGAAGAATTTTAAAGGTTTTTTGACGCCCATCAATTCCTTTTTTTAGCTTCGTATTAAACTGCCCAAACACCGGGAGCAACAAACGAACCAGTTCATTAATAAGATTATAGATGGCCATCAATGCGCTTTAATTTATAACAAAAATACATTCTTTATCTTAATTTTAGCATTTGCCCATCGCTATTTTTGTATTTTTGTGGGGCACAAAATAGATGTGTTATCAATCAACATAACGCCATGAAAAAAATACAAATGGTTGACCTCAAAGGTCAATATACCCCCATAAAAGACCAAGTTAATTCTTCTATCCAAGAAGTTATAGATACAGCTGCCTTCATCAATGGCCCAAAAGTCAAAGCGTTTCAAGCAAATCTCGAAACCTATTTAGATGTAAAACATGTGATTCCATGTGCCAATGGTACAGATGCTCTTCAAATTGCTATGATGGGACTTGGACTAAAGCCAGGTGATGAGGTAATTACAGCAGATTTTACATTTGCAGCAACAGTAGAAGTGATTGCGCTTTTAGGGCTTACTCCAGTTCTTGTTGATGTAGACCCCGAATATTTCAATATCGATATCGATGCAATAAAAAAGGCCATCACACCAAAAACTAAAGCTATTGTTCCGGTGCACTTATTTGGTCAATGCGCCAACATGGATGCCATTATGGAAATCGCCAAAGCGCATAATTTATTTGTTATTGAGGATAACGCTCAAGCTATTGGTGCAACATACACAGCGCCAGATGGATCTAAAGCTAAAGCTGGAACCATTGGACATGTTGCTTCAACTTCTTTTTTCCCGTCAAAAAACTTAGGATGCTATGGAGATGGAGGTGCAATTTTCACTAATGACGATGATCTGGCACATACCATTCGTGGTATTGTAAACCACGGAATGTACAAACGTTATCATCATGATGTTGTTGGAGTAAATTCGCGCTTAGACTCTATACAAGCTGCAGTTTTGGACGCAAAACTGCCACATTTAGATAACTATAATAAAGCGCGACAAAATGCGGCAAGAAAATACAATGCTGCTTTCAAAAATCATCCAAATATAGAGACACCAAAAGCTGGAAATGGATGTCAAACAATATGCGATAACTGTGATTGTCATGTTTTTCATCAATATACTCTAAAGCTTAAGAACGCCGATCGTGATGGATTGGTAGCCCATCTAAACGCAAAAGGAATCCCATGTGGTGTGTATTATCCAATTCCTTTACATAAACAAAAAGCATATCAAGATGAGCGTTATAATGATGAAGATTTTCAAGTTACCAACCAGCTCTCAAAAGAAGTCATTTCACTCCCCATGCATACCGAATTAGACGACGAGCAGATTGAATTTATAACCACCTCTGTTTTATCGTTTTTAACCTAAATTTTTTAATCATGAAAAAATTAATTTTAATCTTATGTTTTATGCAAATGATTGTGGTTTCGGCCCAAGACATTTATTTGCATTGTGGTCAACTTATTGACACAGAAAAAGGTAAAGTACTTACCAAAAAGACAATTGTTGTTTCTGGGAAAACAATTAAATCCATACAAAATGGATATGTAGATCCAGAGAATGCTTTAGATGTTGTTATTGATTTGAAATCAAAAACAGTAATGCCTGGTTTGATAGACATGCATGTTCACATGGAAAATGAGTATAATCCAAAGCGGTACATGGATCAATTTACAGCCAATGAGGCTGATGTGGCGTTCAAATCGGTAAATTATGCAGAAATAACCCTTATGGCTGGGTTCACTACAGTTCGCGATCTTGGCGGAACAGGCGTTAATATTGCATTAAGAAATGCCATTAATAACAATACGATTGTTGGTCCAAGGATTTTTACTGCGGGGAAAGCTATTGCAACTACAGGAGGTCATGCCGATCCAACCAACGGAAGGAAAAAACTTTTAATGGGGGATCCAGGGCCAGAACAAGGCGTGATAAATGGTCCTGATGAAGCCCGAAAAGCGGTGCGTCAGCGTTACAAAAATGGAGCAGATAACATTAAAATCACAGCCACTGGTGGTGTTTTGAGTGTAGCCAAAAATGGTCAGAATCCACAATTTACAATTGAGGAAGTAAAAGCGATTTGTGAAACGGCTAAAGATTATGGTATGATTGTAGCGGCTCATGCCCATGGTGATGAGGGAATGCAACGCGCCGTAATTGGTGGAGTCACAACCATAGAACATGGCACTAAAATGAGCACAAAGACTATGGACTTAATGAAGGAATATGGCACATATTTTGTCCCTACAATCACCGCTGGAAAAGCCGTAGCTGAAAATGCTAAAATTGAAGGGTTTTATCCAAAAATTATTGTTCCTAAGGCCTTAGAAATTGGGCCAAAAATCCAAAATACTTTTGCTAAAGCGTATAAAAGAGGTGTGCCCATCGCATTTGGTACAGATGCTGGTGTTTTTCCTCATGGACTGAATGCAAAAGAATTTGGCTATATGGTTGAGGTAGGTATGCCTGCTATGGAGGCCATTCAGTCGGCAACAGTTACAAACGCAAAAATTCTTGGTTTTGGCGATCAACTGGGGCAAATTAAACCTAATTATATTGCAGATATCGTCGCTACGGACACTAACCCATTGGAAGATATCTCAGCTATGGAGCGTGTGCAATTCGTAATGAAAGAAGGTAAGATTTACAAAAATTAAACTTATTTGTTTTGTAGTGTTTTCCCTTTTTGCTTGAATGAAGCAATGATGAGTAGAATCATTCCAGTTGTAACGGACAAATCGGCAACATTGAAAATTCCTGTTTGGGCAAATCCAAAGTCCATAAACAAAAAGTCCGTCACTGAACCATAAACAAAACGGTCATACAAATTGGCAATTCCACCGCCTGCAACACAACTAAAACCAATGACAGATAAGGTGTCTAAATGTTTGTTAGTAAAAAGGTAGTACAACACAATACTTAGGACGACAACAGGTAAAATAAGAAGGAAAATGAGTTTTATTGTGGGGTGAGCACTACTTCCCACACCCAAAAATGCACCAGAGTTTTCTACATTCATTAATTGTAAAAGCTCGCCAACAATTTCAGTACGTGATCCAGCAACAACCTCCGTCCTCACAATGTGCTTTGTGTATTGGTCTAAACCAATATTTAACACGACTAAAAACAAGATGAATGTTATTCTTTTGTTCATAAGATTATAATTCTAAATCAGCACCACTGGTGTTTACTTCTCTATTTATTTTCCTCATTAGTCCCTGCAAAACTTTTCCTGGGCCAACTTCAATAAAATGTTGCGCACCGTCTGTAATCATTTGCTCAACAGATTGAGTCCAACGTACTGGCGAGGTAAGCTGTGCAATCAAATTTGTTTTAATTTCAGTAGTATCTTGAACGGCATTCGCACAAACATTTTGATAAATTGGACAACTGGGTGTATTGAATGTTGTCTGTTCAATGGCTGTTGCCAATTGTTCGCGTGCGGGTTCCATTAATGGTGAGTGAAATGCTCCGCCAACGGGCAAGACCAAAGCTCTACGTGCCCCTTTTTCTTTTAAATGTTCACATGCTGCGTGGATGGGTTCAATAGCACCAGAAATTACCAATTGGCCAGGGCAATTATAATTAGCCGCAACAACAATGCCTTCAATATCGGCACAAACAGATTCTACAATCTCATCTTCTAAACCTAAAACTGCAGCCATAGTCCCTTCTGTCGATACGCATGCTTTTTGCATGGCATCGGCACGTTGCGCAACGAGTTTTAGCCCTTGCTCGAAGCTCAATGTGTTATTGGCTACTAAAGCAGAAAATTCACCCAATGAGTGGCCAGCAACCATTTCTGGCTTGAATTGTTCGCCCATACTTTTGGCCAAAATTACCGAATGTAGAAAAATGGCAGGTTGTGTCACGTTTGTTTGTTTTAAGCCTTCTGCACTTCCTTCAAACATGATTTTTGTAATGTCAAAACCTAAAATCGAATTGGCTTCCTCAAATAGAGATTTAGCAACCGATGATTGTTCGTAAAGGTCTTGCCCCATTCCGGGAAATTGAGCACCTTGTCCTGGAAAAATATATGCGTTCATCTAAAATTTATTTTTAAGTTTGAAAATTTATCGCTTTGTATATGTTATAAAACTAAAATCAAAGGCGTGTTTGTCGTCTTTTTTTATGCGTTCGTTGTACGTTTCTTTCCATTGATTTAAATCTAGTTCTGGAAAGAATGTATCGCCTTCAAAATGGGCATGAACCCGTGTAAGCTCAATACAGTCGGCAAAAGCTAATGCTTGTTTGTATATTTCCCCACCTCCAATAATGTAGGGTTGTTCATCTTTTTTTGTTAGTTCAATGGCGTTCTCAAGCGAATTTACAACCAAAACACCTTCGGGAACTTTATAATCCTTTTGTCTTGTGATGACCACATGGGTTCTGTTGGGTAATGGTTTTGGAAAACTTTCGAATGTTTTTCGTCCCATAATAATGTGGTGTCCAGAAGTTAGGGACTTGAAACGTTTCAAATCCAAGCTTAAGTTCCAAATTAAATCATTGTCTTTGCCAATTACTTGGTTTTCTGATACGGCCACAATGATGGTCAGTATTTGTTGTTTTGTTGTATTCAATAGATTAAACTTAGTCCGCAAAAATAGCGTTTTCAGTTGAAATTATATAGCAACTTTTCCTTTGATGTGTGGGTGCGGATCATAATCAACCAAAGTAAAGTCTTCAAAAGTAAAGTCGAATATATTGTTCACTTCTGGGTTAAGCACCATTTTAGGTAACGGTCGAGGGGCTCTTGATCGTTGCAATTCGAGTTGTTCTATATGATTGTTATAAATGTGTGCATCTCCAAAAGTATGCACAAAATCTCCAGCTTCATATCCGCACACTTGCGCCATCATCATTGTAAATAGTGCATAAGAAGCAATATTGAAAGGGACACCCAGAAAAATATCTGCACTACGTTGATAAAGTTGACAAGATAATTTCCCTTCGTGTACATAAAATTGGAAAAAGGCATGACAAGGGGGGAGTGCAGCTTTTCCTTCCGCCACATTTTCTGAAAATGATTTTGAAGTGTCGGGTAAAACCGATGGATTCCATGCCGAAACAAGCATACGCCTGCTGTCAGGATTTGTTTTTAGCGTTTCGATTATTGATTTTATTTGATCTATATCGTCGCTGTTCCAATTCCGCCATTGATGTCCATATACAGGTCCTAAATCGCCGTTTTCATCAGCCCATTCGTTCCAAATGCGTACACCATTTTCTGTTAAATACTTAATGTTGGTATCTCCTTTAAGAAACCACAGCAATTCGTAAATGATGGATTTTAAGTGAAGTTTTTTTGTAGTTACCATTGGGAAACCTTCACTCAAATCAAAGCGCATTTGGTATCCAAAAACACTTTTTGTACCTGTGCCTGTACGGTCTCCTTTTTCATTTCCGTGCTCTAAAACATGGTTTACTAAGTCCAGATATTGCTTCATAAAAACGGTTAATTATTATAATTTAAAAATAATTAATGCAGCAATGAATGTAAAGCATGAAAGAACAATAATTTGAAAAGTTATCAACGGATTTATTACCCTATAATTAGCCCTGCAATAGTTGCTGAAAGTAAAGATGCAATGGTGCCGCCAATTAGTGCTTTCATTCCTAATTCTGAAAGTGTTTTTCTTTGTCCAGGCGCTAAAGATCCAATACCTCCAACTTGAATTCCAATAGATGCAAAATTGGCAAAACCACAAAGCATATATGTGGCCATAATGATGGATTTTTCGTATTTGAGATGAACCAATGCCAAAGGGTCTTTGAGGTCAGCAAGTTGAATATATCCTACAAATTCGCTTGCAGCGAGTTTTATCCCCAAAAGTTGTCCCATAAGTGCCATATCTTCTTTTGCAATTCCAATGAGCCACATCAATGGGGCAAAAGCGTAACCGAGAATAAATTCTAATGAAAATTCCTGATAGGGTGTATTGGATTGAACCCATTGATTTAATCCTCCAAAATCGCCAATCCATCCCAAAATTCCATTAATCATGGCGATGAATGCTAAAAACACCAAAAGCATGGCACCAATATTGAAAGCAAGTTTTAGACCTTCGGTGGTTCCATTTGCAATGGCGTCAAGAATATTTGATCCTACTTTTTCTTGAGAAACAACCACATCGTTGTTGATGGTTTCGGATTGTGGATATAAAATTTTTGAAATAACAATTGCACCCGGTGCAGCCATTACAGACGCCGTCAAAAGATGCTTGGCATAGTACTGACGAAGAACTTCATCCTCACCACCCAAAAATCCAATATATGCGGCCAAAACCCCGCCTGCAACAGTGGCCATGCCGCCAATCATCACTAATAGTATTTCGGAACGGTTCATTTTTTCTAAATACGCTTTGATCATTAGTGGTGCTTCCGTCTGACCCAAAAATATATTTCCAGCTACACTTAAACTTTCTGCGCCAGAAACTTGTAATAGTTTTGTCAGTAGCCATGCGAATATTTTTACCACTTTTTGAATTATACCCAAATAAAATAGGACTGAAGTTAATGCAGAAAAGAAAATAATAGTTGGGAGAATCGAAACTGCAAAAGTATTTAGTGATGCCTCTATTTGTCCTGTAGAAAATGCTGCAAATAAAAACTCTGTTCCTTTTTGAGTAAAATCGAGAACTGCAAGAAAGATATTTCCGATTCCCTTAAATATTTTTTGAACGAATTCAACCTTCAAAACTGCTACAGCCAATAACAGTTGAGCAGCCAGTCCAAACCCTACTGTTCTCCAATTGATAGCTTTTCTGTTTGTGCTTAATGCTATTGCAATTGCCAAGAGCACGACCATTCCCAGAATTCCTCTCAACAAACTATCCAAGCTAAAACCTTGACTTTCAATTATTTGTGATGCATTTACTTGTGCAAAAAGTGAAGGGCTGTTGAGTACAAAAAGTAGTGCAATGGCTTTAGTCATATGTAATTGTGCTTATCGTTTTGAAATTTCATCTCTAATTTTTGCAGCAATTTCATAATTTTCATCAGAAACGGCTTTTTTCAGCAAATCCTCTAGTTCGGCTAAAGATAAGTTTTTATAATCGTTTTGTTCGTCTATGTCTTTTTCTGAATTATCGGTAGGAGCTTCTTCAAACACTAAAGCATCACCATTTTTTTCTAAATCCTCCTCAGGGTTAATTTTCAG
The DNA here is from genome assembly GCA_965658025.1 of Flavobacteriaceae bacterium. Lineage (GTDB taxonomy): Bacteria > Bacteroidota > Bacteroidia > Flavobacteriales > Flavobacteriaceae > UBA3537. The sequence goes on from CBFHQL010000003.1 coordinate 49,993, forward strand.
AATGATCCCTGCTTTTTCTAGAATATTCTTGTAGGTGAAAATAGGTGCAGAAAAGCGTAAAGCAAGTGCAATTGCATCGCTTGTACGCGCATCAATAATTTCTTCTTTACCGTTGCTTTCACATATAAGTGAAGCATAAAACACCCCGTCTACAAGTTTATGGATAATGACTTGTTTGACTATAATATCAAACCGGTCAGAAAAATTTTTGAATAAGTCGTGGGTTAATGGTCTTGGTGGACGAATGTCTTTTTCAAGGGCAATAGCAATGGATTGTGCTTCAAATGCGCCAATCACAATAGGTAACTTTCGTTCACCATCTACTTCACTGAGAATCAGTGCATAAGCACCGCTTTGTGTTTGACTGTAAGAAATACCCTTTATGTTAAGACGAACTAAACTCATTATTGTTCTAACAAATAACAGTTTTAATTCCTAAAATACCAAACTTAATCCTCTAAGTTTTAATAAATTGAATCAAAAAACCAATTGTAAAATATTGATTTTGAAACGTACTAGTTATTTTGAGCTTTAAATGTTTTGAGTTTTTCAATCAATTTTGGTACAACTTCAAAAGCATCGCCTACAATGCCATAATCTGCGGCTTTGAAAAATGGTGCTTCAGGATCGGTATTGATAACTACTTTGACTTTGGATGAATTTATCCCTGCCAAATGTTGGATTGCTCCTGAAATTCCAATGGCAATGTATAAGTTACTGGCCACTGGTTTTCCTGTTTGACCAACGTGCTCGCTATGCGGTCTCCAGCCCAAATCTGATACTGGTTTCGAACACGCCGTAGCTGCACCAAGGACGTCTGCCAATTCTTCTATCATACCCCAATGTTCAGGCCCTTTCAATCCTCGTCCAGCAGATACTACAGTTTCTGCATCTGCAATAGATACTTTGTTGGTGGCTTTGTCTACTTTTTCAACGCTAACATTAGATGAACTCATTGTTGGTGAAAATGATTCAACGTCTACCGAAACTGATTGTTCAATAAGGCCAAAGGCATTGTTGGATAGCCCTATAACTTTCACTTCGGTTGTAATTTCTGTTTCGCAAAATGCTTTATTACTAAAAACACTTCTTTTTACAACAAATGGTTGAGTGCTTGTTGGAACTTCAACAACATTGGGCACATAACCTGCATTCAATCCAACAGAGAGCATTGGAGCGAGGTAGCGACTATCTGCGCTACTGCTCAAAATCACCACATGAGCTTGTTCTTTTTGTGCGGCCTGAACAAGAACATCGGCATAAATTTTTGCATTGAATGGTTCAGAATGGGATACACTCAGAACTTTATCGACCCCATAAGTTCCTAGTTGAGTGCAGTCTTCAGTATTAAACACAACGGCATTTAATTTTGTATTTAAGGCATTTGCAACAGCACGACCATAAGAGGCAACTTCTAATGCGGCTTTTTTAAATGCTCCATTTTCAGATTCTATATATACGAGTACGGACATATTTTTTTGTTTTAAATGACTTTTGCTTCGTTGTGCAAAAGATTAATAAGTTCATCAATATTTTCGGCATCTACCATTTTGATGGCGCCTTTTGGTGCTGGTTTTTCAAATTTTAGTGTTGTAGAGCTTGTTTGCTGACCAGATGGTTCAAGTACAGTCAAGGGTTTTTTCCTTGCCATCATGATTCCGCGCATATTTGGGATTTTTAAATCGCTTTCTTCAACAAGTCCTTTTTGTCCTCCAATAACTAGTGGTAAAATGCTTGTAAGTGTTTCTTTTCCACCATCAATTTCGCGAACAGCAGTTGCTTTTTCTCCATCAATTTCCAAAGCAATACAGTTATTGACAAAACTTGCGCCAAGTTCTGCAGCCATCATGCCTGGAACCATTCCACCGTTATAATCTATAGACTCTCGCCCTGCAATGATTAAATCGTAATGACCTTCTTTGGCAACTTTTGAAAGTTCTTTGGCTACTGCATATCCATCGGTTGGCACTGTATTGACTCTAAATGCGGCATCGGCTCCAATGGCTAAGGCCTTTCTGAGAGTAGATTCTGTTTCAGGCCCACCAACATTAATGACGTCTACAGATGCATTTTGTTTTTCTTTGAACCACATGGCTCTTGTTAAACCAAATTCGTCATTCGGATTGATTACAAATTGCACTCCATTGGTGTCAAAGGACGTATTGTCGTTTGTGAAATTTATTTTTGAAGTGGTGTCTGGGACATGACTGATACATACTAATATTTTCATTATTTGGGTGTTTTAGTGTTCCAATTAATTATTTGGACGAAGGTACAAAAAAAGTTCATATTTCCTATGCATGCATAGGAAATTTTAAACAAATGATGTAATTATTATTGCACATTATTCTTATTTTTGCCCCATCAAAAATTAATGAATGAAAACAATTCAGTTTAGAGAGGCAATTTGTGAAGCCATGAGCGAGGAGATGCGCCGTGACGAAAGCATTTATTTGATGGGTGAAGAAGTAGCCGAATATAATGGTGCGTATAAAGCATCCAAAGGTATGCTTGATGAATTTGGCGAAAAGCGTGTGATTGACACTCCTATTGCAGAGCTTGGTTTTGCAGGGATAGCAGTAGGTTCTACAATGACAGGCAACAGACCTATTGTGGAGTTCATGACCTTTAATTTTTCCTTAGTTGGGATTGATCAAATTATTAATAATGCTGCAAAAATTAGACAAATGTCTGGAGGTCAATTCAAATGCCCCATTGTTTTTAGAGGACCAACGGCCTCTGCAGGTCAGTTGGCAGCAACGCACTCACAAGCCTTTGAAAGTTGGTATGCCAATTGCCCAGGATTAAAAGTGATTGTCCCTTCAAATCCTTATGATGCTAAAGGGCTTTTAAAAGCCGCGATTCGTGATGACGACCCCGTAATTTTTATGGAGAGTGAGCAGATGTACGGCGACAAAGGCGAAGTTCCTGAAGGCGAATACATCTTGCCTATTGGTGTTGCGGAAATTAAGCGTACAGGATCAGATGTAACGGTTGTTTCATTTGGTAAAATTATAAAAGAAGCCTACAAAGCCGCTGAAGACTTGGAAAAAGAGGGAATTTCTTGTGAAGTCATCGATCTTAGAACAGTACGACCTTTAGATATCAATTCAATTTTGGAATCTGTCAAAAAAACGAATCGATTAGTTATTTTGGAAGAAGCTTGGCCATTTGGAAATGTTTCTACTGAAATCACTTATCAAGTACAACAAAAAGCTTTTGATTACCTTGATGCACCAATCATAAAAATCAATACTGCCGATACTCCGGCTCCTTATTCTCCTGTTTTGCTGGAGGAATGGTTGCCAAACAGTGACGATGTGGTCAAAGCCGTCAAGAAAGTATTATATAAATAAAACAAGGGGCCCTAAAATAAGTCAAAAAATAGGTTTTTCTATTCTTGTTCAATTCATTACATTTGTGGCCTTTAAAATCAATTAAAACTATATTATGGAATCATTAATGATTTACATGCCAATCGCGATGGCTGTTATAGGTTTACTTTACATGTGGGCCAAAAGAGTTTCTGTTATGAAACAAGATGCTGGAGATGGCAAAATGAAAGAAATCTCTGACCACATTTATATTGGTGCGTTAGCATTTCTTAAAGCAGAGTACAAATTACTTACATATTTTGTCATTGGTGCAAGTATAGCACTAACAGGAGTGGCCTCTGTTGTTGAAACAACGAGTTACCTTATTATAGTGGCCTTTGTTATTGGAGCTGTTTTTTCTGCGGTAGCGGGAAATATTGGGATGCGCATAGCCACTAAAACAAATGTGAGAACAACTCAAGCTGCGCGCACAAGTCTTCCTGAAGCTTTAAAAATTTCTTTTGGCGGAGGAACAGTAATGGGGCTTGGTGTTGCTGGATTGGCAGTTCTTGGGCTTTCATCATTCTTCATCCTATTTTTCCAAATATTTATGGATGGTACTTGGACCAATACTGTTGATATGACTATTGTACTTGAAACCCTTGCAGGATTTTCTTTAGGTGCTGAATCTATTGCACTTTTTGCTCGTGTGGGTGGTGGTATTTATACCAAAGCTGCCGATGTAGGTGCTGATCTAGTGGGGAAAGTAGAAGCTGGGATTCCAGAAGATGATCCTCGAAACCCTGCAACTATAGCAGATAATGTTGGGGACAATGTAGGTGATGTTGCTGGAATGGGTGCCGATCTTTTTGGGTCTTATGTAGCAACAGTTTTGGCTGCTATGGTTTTAGGAAACTACATTATTAAAGATATGGGCGGAAGTATCTCGGATGCTTTTGGAGGTATTGGACCTATTTTATTGCCAATGGCCATTGCCGGTGCTGGAATCATTATTTCTATTTTAGGAACACTGCTTGTTAAAATCAGTTCAAATGACGCCAAAGAAGCACAAGTACAAAAAGCACTTAACATTGGAAACTGGACCTCTATTATATTGGTCGGTGTTGTAAGTTTTGCTTTGGTCACTTGGATGCTTCCAGAAACAATGCAAATGGAATTCTATGGAGAAGGATTGAAAGATATTTCTTCTATGCGAGTTTTCTATGCTACTTTAGTAGGATTAGTTGTTGGTGGAGCAATTTCATCATTTACAGAATATTACACAGGACTAGGTAAAAAACCAATACTAAACATTGTACAACAATCTAGCACAGGAGCTGCAACCAATATTATTGCAGGTCTTGCAACGGGAATGATTTCTACATTTTCTTCTGTATTATTATTTGCAATTGCCATTTGGGCTTCTTATGCTTTTGCTGGATTTTATGGTGTGGCGATGGCAGCCTCTGCAATGATGGCCACAACAGCAATGCAATTGGCTATTGACGCCTTTGGACCTATTGCAGACAATGCAGGAGGTATTGCCGAAATGAGCGAACAAGAACCAATTGTTCGTGAACGTACAGATATTTTAGATTCTGTAGGTAATACCACTGCGGCAACTGGAAAAGGTTTTGCTATTGCTTCTGCTGCACTTACAGCGCTCGCTTTATTTGCGGCCTATGTAACGTTTACAGAAATCGACGGAATTAATATATTTAAAGCACCAGTTCTTGCAATGCTTTTTGTAGGAGGAATGGTTCCTGTAGTATTTTCAGCATTGGCGATGAGCTCTGTTGGAAAAGCCGCTATGGAAATGGTCGAAGAGGTTAGACGCCAATTTAAAGAGATTCCAGGAATTATGGAAGGAACTGGTAAGCCAGAGTACGACAAATGTGTAGATATATCTACAAAGGCATCTTTAAGACAAATGTTATTGCCAGGATTATTGACTATTGGTTTCCCTATTTTGATTGTTCTTGTTGGGTTATTAATTTATCCAGACAACCACAAACTTGTAGCAGAAATGCTAGGAGGTTATATGGCAGGAGTTACGGTTTCAGGTGTGCTATGGGCAATTTTCCAAAACAACGCTGGTGGAGCATGGGACAATGCCAAAAAATCTTTTGAGGCAGGTGTTGAAATCAATGGAGAAATGACCTACAAAGGCTCTGATGCTCACAAAGCAGCAGTTACTGGAGATACCGTTGGTGATCCATTCAAAGACACTTCTGGACCTTCAATGAATATTTTGATCAAACTGACTTGTCTTATTGGGTTAGTTGTTGCACCAATTTTGGGGGGGCATTCTGAAGAAGCAACAGCTATGAATACTCAAGAAGTTGAGCTTAATGTTTCCATTGAGTCGGATGATTCTGAATACGCTACAGCAAGTATCACAAGTGTTACAACTGAAAATGGTGTTGAAACCATCGTAAAAAAATCATATTACGGTACTGAGGATGAAGTTGAAAAACTTTTAGAAGAAAGAATTAAAGAAGTTACAAAAAAGTAAATTTCTTTATCCGCTATAAAAAAACCACATTGAGCTATTCAATGTGGTTTTTTTATTTTGTGATGTATTTGTATTCTTAAAAAAGGCCGTTTATTTCAGCATCAATTTTATTGATAATTCCACCGAGATCCTCTTTGTTTTCTACAAAATCTAAATCATCTACATCAATGATAAGCAATCGTCCTTTGTTGTAGCCATGAATCCAAGCTTCATAGCGTTCATTCAGTCGGCTGAGGTAATCGATACTTATTGAGTTTTCATAATCTCTACCGCGCTTATGGATTTGACTTACTAGATTCGGAATAGAACTACGCAAATAAATGAGCAAGTCTGGTGCTTCAACTAAGCTTTCCATCAAATTAAACAAAGAGCTGTAATTGTCAAAATCTCTATTGGTCATCAGTCCCATTGCGTGTAAGTTCGGCGCAAAAATATTCGCGTCTTCATAAATGGTTCGGTCTTGAATAATATCTTTACCGCTTTTACGGATTTGCAAAACTTGTCGAAATCTGCTGTTCAAAAAATACACTTGAAGATTAAAACTCCAACGCTCCATTTGATTGTAAAAATCATCCAAATAAGGATTGTCCACAACGTCTTCCAGCTGTGCTTCCCATTTGTAGTGTTTTGCTAATAATTGAGTTAATGTTGTTTTTCCAGCGCCAATATTTCCTGCAATTGCAATGTGCATAATTTAATGTTTTATAAGTTGGTAGTGGTGAAGAAATTCGCCGTCATAAATATACAAGGTTTGATTCATTACAAAAAACTGTTTAATTAAATTTTTTGGAATTTCTAAAATTTGAAATTCATCACTGTCAGCGTATTTGTAATAAAGTTCATTGTTCTTTTGGAATAACAACACCTCATTTAAAACACTAAATCCATCAAAAGATTCATGTTTTATTTTTTGTACTAAACTCCCGGTGTAGTTGAACTGAAAAAAATAAGAAGGGGTAAGGGCATAAACATTATTGTAATCACTTTCTAATGCCAATACTTGTTCATTCAAAGGTAATGTAGCTAATTTCGTACTGTTTGTTTCATAGTCAAACAATTCAAGCTGAAGCGTTAATGCATTGAACATCCAAAATGTGGTATCGCTACACAATGCAATGTTGTTGACCAAACGAACAGGACTAATCATATTAAAATTTAATTCAAACAATTCTGCAAGACGATTGTCTAACAATACAACTGAATTTTGAGCTTTGTGGAGCACTGCAATTTTGAGGGTATTGAAAATTTGAACTTGATCAATTCCTCCAAATTGTAAATTGCTGTAGGACAGAATATTATCGCCTTTTTTTTTGTACAGTGCTTTGTTTTGAAGAAAGTATACGGCATCAAAACGGTCTACGCCTACAAATTGGGTCCAGTCTGCAGCAGTCTTTTTTATAAAATGGACTTTTAATGATTTTTGAGTATATCCTAAAGACACACAAAAAAACAGCATCAATACACTTAATTTTTTCATTATTGGAAATGTACAAAAAAATAAGATTAATTAGTGTTACATTTTATCAATACAGTCGTCTTATAGTTTGTAAATGCATTTAATACTCAAATTAAATTTATCATGAATACAATATTTAGACTTATTTTTCTTCTTATTTGCTCTACGGTCTCCTTATTTGCTCAAGATTTTCAAGGCGTAGCGACCTACAAAACGCAACGCAAGTTGGATGTGAAAATTGATAGTACACAAGTAGGAGGAAGCGAAATGCAAAAGCAGCTTATGGATATGCTGAAAAAACAATTTCAAAAAACATACATCTTAACTTTTGACAAAAACTCATCGTTGTATAAAGAAGACGAAGCTTTGGCTCCACCATCAACAGGGGGCGGTATGGTATTTATACAAGCATCAAACGGTTCGGATGTTTTGTTTAAGAATATCAAAACCCAATCGTTTATCAATCAAGTTGAAACTTTTGGGAAGCAATTTATTATCAAAGATAATTTAGAACCAATTGAATGGGAGTTACATAGTGACACTAAAAACATTGGTAATTACACTTGCTATAAGGCAACGTATACAAAGGAAGTCGAAGAAATGTCAATGACGACCTTTAGCAATAATGACGCTAAAAACAATGAAGATGAAGAGAACTCTGCCCCAATAATGAAAACAATAACGGTAACAGCATGGTATACGCCTCAAATTCCCGTAAGTAATGGGCCAGATACTTACCAAGGATTACCAGGTTTAATTTTAGAAATTAGTGATGGCGACTTATCAATTTTATGCAGTAAAATCACTTTAAACCCCAAAAAAACCATAGATATAGAAGAACCCCATAAAGGGAAAGAAGTGACTCAACAAGAATACAATGATATTATGGAGAAAAAGATGGAAGAGATGAGCGAACAGTATAAGGGAAGAGGATCTGATAAAGAAAGAATTGAAATTCGTATTGGCGGTTAATTCCTTTTGTGAATAATTTAACGCCATCGTATTAAACAAAATGTAAATTTGTAAAACTTAAATTACCAATAATGACTTTTAATCGTATCGTTTTACATGCCCTTTTATTCTTTAGTGTGAGTGTCTTTGCACAAGATTTTCAAGGAAGAGCTTCTTATATTTCTAAAACCAGTCCTGACATGGATAGTTGGGGAGGTCAAAATATGAGTGAAGCCCAAAAAAAACAAATTATGGATCGTATGCGCAGTATGTTTGAGAAAACTTACATTTTGACCTTTGATAAAGAAGCCTCTATTTTCAAGGAGGAAGAAGTTCTGGAAGCACCGGGGCAAAAAGGATTTGGTATGTGGGGCAGTAGTTTTTCTGCAGGGCCTCAATACAAAAATGTTAAAACCCAACAATTCATTCAAGATCAGGAATTTTTTGGAAGACAATTTTTGATTACTGATTCATTGCAAAAATTGGAATGGAAACTTGGGTCGGAAACAAAGAAAATTGGACAATATTTATGCATGAAAGCAACAGCCATCAAATCTGTGGACGAATTCGATTGGCGAAGTATGCGCAGAAAAAACCCTAAAAAAGAAGAAAAAACAACAAAAACGGATGATACAAAATCATCCGCTGTTTCTGATGAAATTGAAGTTCCAAAAACCATCGAAGTTACAGCATGGTATACACCTCAAATTCCTGTAAATCAAGGGCCTGGAGAATTTTGGGGATTACCTGGTTTAATTCTTGAAGTCAACGCAGACAGAACTACGATTTTGTGTAATAAAATTACCATAAATCCTCAACAAAAAATTGAAATTCAAGCCCCTGAAAAAGGCAAAGTCATCTCCCGTGCAGACTACAATGCAACCGTAAAGCAGAAAATGAAAGAGATGCGTGAAATGTATCGTGGTCGCGGATCCAAAAGACGAAACTAATTACCAATTTACATCTAAATTAAAGTAATGAAATATTATTTAAGCACCCTTTTATTGTTTTTTTGTGGGTTATCATTCGCTCAAATAAAACTCGAAGGGAAAGTTAAAGATTCAATAGGAAACCCCTTAGAATTGGCCAATGTCATTGCCATTAACAAAGCAACAAGTGCTTTGGATTCTTATGGCATAACAAACGATGAAGGAAAATACCGATTGGATTTGAAAAAGAACACAGCATATTCAATTCAAGTGAGCTATATAGGCATGAAATCCATGACTCAAGTTATTGAAACTGGAGATTCTAACGCTGTTCAAAATTTCACACTACAAGAAGATAATGCTCTGGAAGAAGTGGAGTTAACCTATGAAATGCCTGTGACCATTAGTGGCGATACATTGGTGTATAACGCCGATTCTTTCAATAAAGGTACCGAGCGCAAATTGGAAGATGTTTTAGAAAATTTACCGGGCGTAGAAATCAATGACGATGGTCAAGTTGAGGTCGAAGGCAAGGTGGTTTCTAAGCTTATGGTTGAAGGAAAAGATTTTTTTGATGGGGATACAAAATTAGCGACCAAAAATATCCCATCAAATGCGGTAGATAAAGTTCAAGTTTTGAAGAACTATTCAGAAGTGAGTCAGCTTGGAGGCGTGACCAATAATCAAAATAATGTTGCGATTAATATCAAACTGAAAGAAGGAAAAAAGAATTTTTGGTTTGGAAATGTAACCGCTGGTGCCGGCGATTCCGACAACAAAACGCTCTATTTGGCGCAGCCAAAATTATTTTATTACAGTCCAGACTATAGCATCAATTTTATTGGTGATTTAAACAATATTGGGGAAGTGGCTTTTAGTCGAAGAGACTATTTCAATTTCACGGGTGGATTTAGAAGACCAAGTTTGAGTAGTGGAACGAGTTTGAATTTAGGGAGCAACGATATTGGATTTTTAACCCTTCAAAATGAACGTGCAAAAGATATCAATACAAAATTTGGTGCTACAAATTTTAGTTGGTCGCCAAATAAAACACTGGATTTGGGCGGATTTGCCATTTTTTCTAACAGTAGAAATGAACTTCAGGAAAATAGAACTATTCAATATACCAATCCAGACTTAAATATTCCAGACGAAAGAACTGAAAGTAATACTGTTCAAGAAAATAATTTAGGGATGTTGAAATTATCATCAAAATATCAACCCAATGCCAACAATCAAATGGAATATGATATTTTTGGTCAAATGTCTAAGAGCGAACAAGATCAACGCTTTTTCTCATCCATTAACAACAACATTGACCAATTAGAAGAAACGACACCCTACAATGTAAGTCAAAATTTGAATTATTATTACACTTTGAATGAGAATAATATTTTCGCCCTCGAAGCGCAACATGTGATTAAAGATGAAGATCCGTTCTATAATGCAATTTTGGAGGACAAGTTAAATTATGACAGTACAGCGGCTAATTTAGGCCTGGATGATACCCAAAGTAATTACAATTTGGCTCAAGAAAAACGCGTCAAGTCCAATCAGTTGGATGCCAAGTTAGACTATTGGAATATTTTGAATAAAAAGAGTAATATTAATTTTACTTTGGGAACGATTTTAAGTCACCAAAAATTTGATTCTAATATTTTTCAATTTTTAGACAACAATTCAAAGTTTGATGCTACACCAACCATTAATAATGGCGTGGATGTCAATGCTATTGATTACAATTTTTCTGATATTTATTTAGGCCTTCACTATCGCCTCAAAACAGGAATTTTTACGATTACACCAGGTGTTTCTGCGCATTTGTACAATGTCAATAACACGCAGTTTGGTCAAAAAACAACTGATAATTTCTTTAGATTTTTGCCAGATTTGAATGTCATTGTTCAGCTCAAAAAGAGTGAAACCCTAAATCTAACCTACAGCATGCAAACACAATTTACAGATGTATCTAATTTTGCTAGCGGTTTGGTATTAAATAATTACAATGCGTTGTTTTCTGGAAATCCAGCTCTAGAAAATGCACTGTCGCACAACGTGAGTTTATTTTATTATAGCTTTAATATGTTCAATTATACCAATGTATTTGCGCGTATAAACTACAATAAAAGCATTGATAATATTCGAACAGAATCTATTTTCCAACCTGGAAGCGTGATTCGTGTTTCGACTCCATTTAACTCCCCTTTTGCCGATGAAAGTCTTTCTGCAAATGGACGTTTTCAACGTACATTTGGTAAAATTCGTGGAACAATTCGTGCGAATTTTAACTACTCGAAGTTCAATCAGTTTATTCAAAACCGCCGTTCGGTAAATGAGAATTTTTCGCAAACTTATCGTGCGCAAGTGCGTACCAATTTCCGTACTGCACCCAATTTAGATGTAAGCTATCGTTATTCTATACAAGACAACAATTTGGGAGAAAACAGCACCAAGTTTTTTACCAAAAGTCCAACAGTAGAATTGGATGCTTTGTTTTTAAAGTCCTTCACATTTAGAACGGATTATTCTTACAATGATTTTAGTGACGAAAATGGTACGATTAACACCTTTGAATTTTGGAATGCTTCATTATCCTACAGAAAAGATGAAGATGCAAAGTTTGAATATGAAATTAAAGCGACAAACTTATTGGATACCAGAGCGCAAAGCCAAAGTAACGCAGGGACGGTTTCTGTAAGTGCAACGGAATATTTTATTCAACCCCGTTTTATCACGTTTCGGGTACGCTATGAGTTATAAAATTGAAACTATCTTAAAATAAAAAATGCCACGCATAGCGTGGCATTTTTTATATCAAAAAGTGCTGTTGTTTTTAAAGTTGAAAAGCCGTTTTAATTGCTTCTGTATAATCCAGTTTTTCCCACGTAAAAAGCTCTACATCTAATTCTCGTTTTTCGCCATTGGGCAGGTAAAATACTTTTTCTACAGTTTCGTTTGTACGTCCCATATGACCATAAGCAGCGGTTTCGCTGTACATCGGTGAACGCAATTTTAGGCGTTGTTCAATGGCCGCTGGGCGTAAGTCAAAAAGAGTCAAGATTTTTTGTGCAATAGCGCTATCGCTCAGGTCTACATTGGCCGTACCATAGGTATTTACAAAAACCCCCATAGGTTCGGCGACGCCAATAGCGTAACTTACTTGTACCAAAATTTCCGAGCACACCCCAGCAGCAACCATATTTTTGGCAATATGACGCATGGCATAAGCCGCTGAACGATCCACTTTACTTGGATCTTTACCTGAAAATGCACCTCCACCATGCGCACCTTTTCCACCGTAGGTGTCTACAATAATTTTGCGTCCCGTAAGTCCAGTATCGCCATGAGGGCCACCGATTACAAACTTCCCAGTTGGGTTGATGTGGTAAGTGATGTCTTCATTAAAAAGTGCTTGAGTTGCTTTTGGTAATTTTGAAAGTACACGAGGAATCAAAATTGTTTTGATATCTTTCTTAATTGTATCAAGCATTTCTTTTTCATCCTCCGAAAAATCATCGTGTTGAGTTGAAATGACGATAGAATCAATGCGCAAAGGCACATTATCGTCGCTATATTCAATAGTGACTTGACTTTTAGAGTCGGGGCGGAGGTAGGTGATGTCTTTATGTTCACGACGAAGGGCTGCAAGTTCTTTAAGCATACGATGCGAAAGTTCCAAAGCCAACGGCATATAGTTTTCGGTCTCGTTGGTGGCATAGCCAAACATCATACCTTGGTCGCCAGCGCCTTGAGCTTCAGGAGTCTCTTTGTCCACTCCTCTATTGATATCGTCTGATTGCTCATGAATGGCAGAAAGTACGCCACACGAATTGCCATCAAACATATACTCGCCTTTTGTGTAGCCAATTTTGTTGATGGTATCTCGGGCAATTTTTTGTACGTCCAAATACGTTTTGGACTTTACCTCTCCTGCCAAAATGACTTGTCCTGTGGTGACCAAGGTTTCACAAGCCACTTTAGATTGTGGGTCAAAAGCCAAAAAATGGTCAATAATCGCATCACTGATTTGGTCTGCAACTTTATCAGGATGTCCTTCGGAGACACTTTCGGATGTAAATAAATAGCTCATAATCAAATGGTTATGAAGATAAATAAGTGCAACAAGCTAAAGGAATTGGTACTGTTTTAGCTTTTTTTTGTGAGGTTGCAATCAGATCAAATTTATCCTCTTTATATAATGCAGCAAATTTAGAGATAATAATGCAAAAAAAAAATCTTTCATCAGCATATATGATTTAACAGGGATATTTAATTAGATTTACAGCACATTTGATATGATAAAGTTCAGAATTACATATTTCTTTTTTTGTTTAATTTTTTGGAGCCATGCTCAAGAGCAAAAGTCTTTCAGCTACATAGATTTAAATGTCTATACAGGAAATATTGCGCGTCATAACGACAATATTACACACTTGATTCAGGAGCACCCCAATGGTTTGATTTTGGGCTGGAACAAGCGTGTTTCTGGTGAAAAAGCTTGGCATCAGCGCTATAACCTTCCTGAATTTGGTGTGTCCTTCAGTGCGCAAAATTTCAACAATGAAACTTTGGGGAATGCGTATGGATTGCATGCACATTATAACTTTTATTTTTTAAAACGACGCCTAATGTTGCGTGTAGCACAAGGGGTTTCATATGTAACAAATCCCTACGATAAATATGAAAATCCAAAAAATATCGCTTTTGGATCTCATCTGTTAAGTGGAACTTACTTAATGCTCAATTATACACGCCCTCAATTGTTTGGTCCTGTAGGAATTCAGGCGGGTGTAACCTTATTGCATTTGTCCAACGCAAGCATAAAAGCACCCAATACGAGTATTAATACTGTAGCGCTCAATTTTGGTCTAACCACTGCTCTGGAGGGAATAGCTCACGCTGAAAAAAATAAGCCAAAAGCACCAATAGAAATTGACTCGCGAATACGTTATGGCTTTGTGTTTAAAACAGGCATCAATCAAAGTGATGTGGTGGGGAGTCCACAATTCCCATTCTATATATTTTCTTTCTTTGCCGAAAAACAACTCAATGATAAAAATTTAGTTTTGTTAGGGGCAGAATATTTTAATTCCAAATTCCTTAAAGAATATATTTATTATCAACGTGTGGCTTTTCCGGAAAATCAAATCAGTAGTGATTTGGACTACAAACGCGTTGGAATTTATTTAGGGCACGAATTGTTATTCGGCCGGTTTTCGTTGCAGACGCAATTGGGGTACTATCTTTACGCTCCTTTTGATTATGAAGGAAATGTATACAACCGTATCGGTATGAAACATTACATCACGGATCGCTGGTTTGTTGGTGTCACTTTGAAATCACATGCAGCAAAAGCCGAAGCACTTGAATTTGGTATAGGATTTAGATTATGAGAAAAAAATTAGGTTTAATTAGTATTGCTTTTCTTGTTTTTGCTTGCGCCAAAGACCATGTTCCCGATTGCATTCAAAAGGGCGGTAGCCGCATTATTGTTGAACACCATCTTGATGCCTTTGATCAAATTTTAGTTAATGAAAACATTGAATTAATTATACAAGAAGGATCAAATCACCACATCAAAATTGAGGCAGGAGAATACCTAATTTCAGATGTGAATTTTACAATAAATGAAGGATTACTCACTCTAACAGACAATAATCAATGCAACTGGTTACGTAGTTATCAACCCACAAAAATTACGGTAACCACTCCCAGTCTTTACCAAATACGCAGCAATACCCAGTATACTATTAAGTCGTCAGGTGTGCTGAACTTTCCTAATTTAAAATTAGTATCAGAAAATTTTAACCAAGATCAAATCAGTTTGGGAGATTTTGATTTAGAAGTCAACAATCAAAGTTTAAGTATCATCTCTAACAACCTCTCTCAGTTTTTTATTTCTGGGCATACCGAAACTCTTTTTGTTGGTTTTTATTCAGGAACCACAGCGTTTTTTGGAGACCATCTAATTGCGCAGAACGTCACAGTTTCTCATCGGAGTAGTCATGACATTAGAGTACACCCAATACAATCGCTAAGTGGAGAATTACGAGGTGTTGGAAATTTAATTTCCGTACATACGCCGCCCATTGTCGACATAACTCAACTTTACACGGGATCACTTATATTTTTAGATTGATGAAAACACTTCAGAAATAGCGTAAAACGTTACGTATTTCTCAATTTTAAGTTGATTTTTTTTAAAATAAATGAAAATTGACTGTAATTTTCAAAAAAAATAAGTTTGAATTTTGTTTTGATTAAAAAATATCTACTTTAGCGCAAAATTAAACAACAGTGACAAATCTAAATTACACTTTTTATAACTGGTATTATTTCTTTTTTGGTAAAAGAGCCGAGACCTTGTTTGTGTAATTTTAAGTAATAAATTTCAATTTGAGTCTCGATGTAAACATCGAGATTTTTTTTTATGATAAAAAAAGTCGCCATACAAGGAATAAAAGGATCATTTCATCATTTGGTTACGCAAAACTATTTTGCAACTCCAGTAGAAATTGAGCCGTTGTTGACATTCAACGAAGTTATTGCCAGTCTAACCTCAAATGAGGTTGATGCCGCAGTGATGGCGCTCGAAAACTCTATTGCAGGGTCTATTATTCCAAATTATGCTCTTATTGATGCTAACGACTTGCACATCACTGGTGAATATTATTTGGATGTTCAACACCATTTGATGGCACTGCCTGGACAAAAAATTATTGATATCAAAGAGGTGTATTCTCACCCTATGGCGCTGTTGCAGTGTAAAGTCTTTTTTGATCAATACCCACACATAAAATTGGTAGAAGATGCTGATACGGCTGAAGCTGCAAAAAAAATTCATGACCAACAACTCAAAGGGGTTGCAGCAATTGCAAGCTCGTCTGCAGCAGAAATTTACCAATTGAATATTTTGGCCAAAAGTATACAGACCATCAAACACAACGAAACACGTTTTGTAACTGTAGAACGCCAGCCAAATACGTCTACAAAAATAAATAAGGCCTCTTTAAAATTTTTGTTGGACCACAAACGTGGAAGTTTGGCAGCGATGCTCAATGTGATGAGCGATTGTAAAATGAATTTGACAAAAATCCAATCCTTACCAAAAATTGACAGCCCATGGAAATATGCCTTTTTTGTGGATGTTACGTTTGATGCTTATGAGGATTATAAAAAAGCCACTTCTGTCATGAACATCATGGCTGAAGAATTCAAGGTACTTGGAACGTATAAAAATGCAAAACAATGAGTAGAGTTGCACAGCGTTTACATACCGTTAAAGAATACTACTTTTCTAGAAAATTAAAGGAAGTTCGAGCTCTTATTTCAGAAGGAGCACCGGTGATTAACCTCGGTATTGGTAGTCCTGATTTACCACCAGATCCTTCTGTAGTTTCTGCCCTAAAACAGAGTCTTTCAAATCCAAGTGCACACAAGTACCAAAGCTATCAGGGACTGCCAGAACTCAGGCAAGCTATTTCTAGTTTTTATAAAAAAAATTACAATGTACTGCTCGATGCGGAAGCGGAAATTCTACCCCTAATGGGCAGTAAAGAAGGCATTATGCATATCTCGATGGCTTACCTCAACGAAGGCGATGCTGTTCTTATTCCAAATCCTGGGTATCCCACTTATAGTTCTGTAACAAAATTAATGGGGGCAACCCCTATTTTTTACGATTTAAACGCAGAATCACAATGGCAACCTAATGTTTCTGTTTTAGAACAAATGGATCTTTCCAAAGTAAAACTCATGTGGGTTAATTATCCGCACATGCCTACGGGTACACTGGGTTCAGAAGACCATTTGAGGGCTTTAGTCGAATTTGCAAAGAAGCGCAACATTCTGCTTGTCAATGACAATCCATATAGTTTTATTCTAAACGACAATCCCAAAAGCATTTTTAATATCGAAGGTGCCAAAGATGTGTGTTTGGAGTTAAACTCTTTAAGTAAAAGCTTTAACATGGCAGGTTGGCGCGTTGGTATGCTTTCTGGAGCAGCCCACCACATTACCAATGTCATAAAAGTCAAAAGCAACATGGATTCAGGGATGTTTTATGGGGTTCAACAAGGGGCGATTGCGGCATTAAACGTTTCAAAGACGTGGTTTGAACATCTAAATACGGTCTACTCCAAAAGACGTGCTTTGGTATGGCAATTGGCAGACCAATTGGAATGCATTTTTGATAAAAATACAGCAGGGATGTTTGTTTGGGCAAAGCTTCCCGAAGGGCTTGATGCAGAACAATTTATTGACAACCTTCTCATTGAGAAAAACATTTTTATAGCACCTGGAACTATTTTTGGATCCAATGGAGCGGGGTACGTCCGTTTTTCTCTTTGTGCCCCAGAAGAATCCATAAAAGAAGCCATAAATCGAACGAAATGAGAAATGTATACATCATAGGGACAGGACTCATTGGGGGTAGTTTTGCTTTGAATTTCAAAGCAATAAATCCCGATGCTACCATTCATGGCATTGACAACAATAGTGAACATTTGTCCGAAGCTTTGGCTTTAGGGTTGATACATAAAAAGGCAACCCTTGAACATGTAGTAAACGCTGATCTTGTAGTTTTAGCGATCCCTGTCAATGCTACTTTGAAATTACTCCCCACCATATTGGATGTATTACCTTCAGGTGGAATAGTTGTAGATATGGGTTCTACAAAAGCAGCCATTTGTGAGAGCGTAGACACGCACCCCAAACGGGCACAGTTTTTGGCCAATCACCCAATAGCGGGGACAGAATTTTCTGGTCCAAAAGCTGCACATCAAAGTTTATTTTTTAATAAGACCAATATCATATGTGATCTTGAAAAAACAAATGAGAAAGCAGCAAAAGCAATGATAGAAATTTTTGAAGCGATGAGTATGAATATTCGTTACATGGATGCAACGGAGCACGACAAACATATCGCTTATGTTTCTCATCTATC
The DNA here is from genome assembly GCA_965658025.1 of Flavobacteriaceae bacterium. Lineage (GTDB taxonomy): Bacteria > Bacteroidota > Bacteroidia > Flavobacteriales > Flavobacteriaceae > UBA3537. Next base: position 68,102 of record CBFHQL010000003.1, read on the forward strand.
GCACATTAGCTCTTTTATGCTTGGTAAAACAGTTATTGATAAAGAGAAAAATGAGCGCAATATTTTTGATATGGCAGGTAGTGGATTTGAATCAACCGTACGGCTTGCCAAAAGTTCACCTGAAATGTGGACCCCTATTTTTGAACAAAACAAAGCAAACGTCATTGAGACACTTAATGAATATATTCAAAACCTAAATCATTTTAAAACACTAATGGAGTTAGACGATTTTGAAGCTATTCGAAATGAAATGAAAAACACAAATCACATAAAAACAATTTTAAAAGGAATTTCTTAAAACCAACACACACTATGGAAAATAGTAAACAATTAGGCACATGGTTAGATGATTTAAAATTAAATCATCCGCTTGTTATAGCAGGGCCATGTAGTGCAGAAACAGAAGAACAAGTACTAAAAATCGCACATGAACTTAAAAATTCGGATGTCAGTTATTTTCGCGCTGGTATTTGGAAACCGAGAACTCGTCCAGGGAATTTTGAAGGCGTTGGCGCTTTAGGGCTCAAGTGGCTTCAGAAAGTAAAAGCTGAAACAGGACTCAAAACAGCAACAGAAGTGGCCAACAGAGCACATGTCGAATTGGCGCTTGAGCACGATGTTGATTTACTTTGGATTGGCGCACGTTCAACAGTAAGCCCATTTATTGTTCAAGAAATTGCTGATGCTTTGGAAGGCACCGACAAAATCGTCTTGATAAAAAACCCTGTCAATCCAGATCTTGCACTATGGCTAGGCGCTGTAGAGCGATTGGCTTCTGCTAATATCAAAAATTTGGGTGTAATCCATAGAGGATTTTCAACCTATGAAAAATCAAAATATAGAAATAATCCAGAATGGCAATTGGCGATTGAGTTGCAAACAAGATTTCCAGACCTACCACTCATCAACGATCCGTCTCATATTACTGGAAAACGCGCTATGGTCTTTGATGTGTGCCAAACGGCATTGGACTTAAACTTTGATGGGTTAATGATTGAAACTCATTTTGATCCTGATAATGCCTGGAGTGATGCTGCACAACAAATCACACCTGAAACCTTGATCCAATACACCAAAGATTTGAAAATTCGTAACGAAAGTACAACCGAAGCCGATTACACTACAGAGCTTCAAAACCTTCGTGCACAAATTGATGTTGCAGACAATCAACTTTTAGAAACTTTAGGTAAACGTATGAAAGTAGCCGAGGCCATTGGCGCATTGAAAAAAGAAAAAAATGTGGCCGTACTGCAAAGTAAACGCTGGAACGAAATTTTGGGTAAAATGGTTTTAGAAGGGGAACAACACAACCTCAGTGAAGAATTTATTCTGAAACTCTTTAAGGCGATTCATCAAGAATCCATCAACCATCAAAAACAAATTTTGAAAGCATAACAAAAAAGGGTGCAAGTGCACCCTTTTTTATTGCTCTAATTTGAACTTCAATTCATAATAAAAAGAAATTTGTTTCTTTGTGTTGATAACGATGGTTTTAATATGACAGGAACGGTTTATAAATCTACAGGCAGTTGGTATACGGTCAAAGCTTTGGATGGTACTTTTTTTGAGTGCCGTATCAAAGGTAAATTCCGTATGAAAGGCATCAAAAGCACCAACCCTATCGCGGTTGGTGATGTGGTGGATTTTGACTTAGAAACAAGCAACAATAAAAAAACAGGTGTAATAAAAACCATTCACCCACGAAAAAATTACATTGTTCGAAAGTCCGTCAATCTATCCAAACAAACCCATATTATTGCCAGTAATATTGACCAAGTTTTTTTGTTGATTACAATAGATAATCCGCCTACATTTACAAGTTTTATTGACCGTTTCTTGGTGACTGCTGAGGCCTATGGCATTACCTCTATTTTGCTGTTCAATAAAATGGATGTTTATGATGAAAACACAAAGAATATAGTTGAGGATTTAATACAGATTTATTCCAAAATAGGGTATGAATGTTTAAAAATTTCTGCCAAAAAAGGGGATAATCTAACGCCCATAAAAGCAAAAATGAAAAACAAAACTAGTATGTTCTCTGGGCATTCTGGAATTGGAAAATCAACTTTGGTGAATGCTATCGAGCCAACGTTAAATTTGAAAACAAAAGCCATCTCAGAACTGCATCAACAAGGACAACACACCACTACTTTTGCAGAAATGTTTGATTTGAGTTTTGATGCACGTATTATTGACACTCCTGGCATCAAAGGGTTTGGTGTGGTTGATATGGAATCTGCAGAACTGGATCAATATTTTCCAGAGTTATTTAAATTAAAGGCCAACTGTAAATTCCACAATTGCCAACACCTACATGAACCAAAATGTGCAGTAAAACAAGCAGTTGAATCTGGTGAAATAGCGCCTTCTCGTTACGCATCTTATGTGCAAATTTTGGAAGGCGAGGACACCAACTATCGAACCGATTCATACACTACAGAATGAGAGCAGTTATTCAAAGAGTATCCAAAGCAAGTGTTGCTGTAGATGAAAAAATTGAAGCCAAAATCGCCTCTGGAGTATTGGTTTTTTTAGGCATTGTTCCAGAAGATTCCATAGACGATATTCAATGGTTGAGTAAAAAAATTGTAAACCTCAGAATATTTAGCGACAGTGCTGGCGTGATGAATATATCACTAAAAGATAAAAAAGGAGAAGCTCTGGTCATTAGTCAATTTACATTACATGCACAAACCAAAAAAGGAAATCGACCGAGTTATATAAAAGCAGCACGACCGGAAGTTGCGTTGCCACTTTATGAGCAATTTATAAATCAATTGCAACACGATTTAGGTCAGGAGGTTCAATCTGGAGTTTTTGGTGCCGACATGAAGGTTTCACTTTTAAATGATGGCCCAGTAACTATAATTATAGACACCAAAAATCGTGAATAATTTTGCTTTATTTTTAGAGTATATTATTTGAAATGAATAGCGCATTAATTACTTTAGTACAAGTTAAATAGAACGGATAATGAACATTCAAAATGCACAAGAAACGGTCGATCAATGGATAAAAACTCATGGGGTTCGCTATTTCAATGAATTGACCAATATGGCTCAGCTTACAGAAGAGGTTGGAGAGGTCGCACGCATTATTGCGCGCCGCTATGGTGAGCAAAGTGAAAAAGAAAGCGACAAAACAAAAGACTTAGGAGAAGAATTGGCTGATGTTCTTTTTGTTGTACTTTGTTTGGCCAATCAAACAGGAATAGACCTTCAGGCGGCTTTTGACAAGAAATTAGATCTCAAAACTAAGCGAGATCATGAGCGACACCATGCCAATAAAAAATTGAAATAGCAGTGCAAATTTTTTTAAACAAATCAAAAATAAGTGCTTTTTCTGAGCTTAAGATTACAGGTTCAAAAAGCGAATCAAATAGAGTTTTACTGTTGCAAGCACTTTATAAGGGCCTGACAATCAACAATTTGTCAAATTCAGATGATAGTCGGTTGATGCAGAAAGCAATTGCTTCTGAGGATACCACAGTAGATATTCATCACGCAGGAACAGCTATGCGTTTTCTTACAGCGTATTTCGCTACACGAGTTGGGAAAACGACAACATTGACGGGATCTGAACGAATGCAAGAACGTCCAATCAAAATATTGGTGGATGCGTTAAATTCTTTAGGAGCTTCCATAACATATACTAAAAAGGAAGGGTATCCTCCACTTTTGATTGAAGGTAAAACACTTTCTGAAAGCCTAGTACATTTGAAAGCCAACATTAGTAGTCAATACATCTCTGCATTATTGCTTGTAGCGCCAACGCTAAAACATGGATTGACTCTACATTTGGAGGGTGAAATTACATCCACACCATACATCAACATGACCCTCTCATTGCTCAATGATTTGGGTGTGCAATCAACTTTTGAATCCAACACCATCACTGTACAACCTTTTGTTGGAAATGTCACTAAAACATTTACAGTAGAATCTGACTGGTCCTCAGCATCATATTTCTATAGTATAGTGGCTTTGAGTCCTGTAGGAACACAAATTAACATCTCGGCCTATAAGCCAAATAGTCTTCAAGGTGATGCTGTTTTAAAAGATATTTATCAAAAATTAGGGGTAGAAAGTACTTTCGAAGGCACCGTATTATCTCTAAAAAAAGTAGATACACCTGAGATAAAAAAACTGACTTTAGATTTGGCCAATGCGCCAGATATTGCGCAAACCATTGCTGTGACGTGTTTGGGCCTTCAAATAGATTGTGATTTGACAGGACTTCACACCTTGAAAATCAAAGAAACCGATCGATTGGTGGCGCTTCAAAATGAAATAAAAAAACTCGGAACGTCAATTCAAATTACAAATGATAGTTTACATTTAAAATCTCCGTCTACACTACGTTCTGGAGTACACATCGCAACGTATAACGACCACCGTATGGCCATGGCATTTGCACCACTTGCACTAAAAACTACGCTTTGTATTGACGACGCCGAAGTCGTTTCTAAATCTTATCCAGACTTCTGGGAAGACCTCTCAACGCTTGGCTTTGAAATGAATTAAATAAAAATAAACAACCAATTACTTGACAACCCCTATTTCGGGATTGTATATTTGCAACTTGTAAAAAACAAACAATAAATGAAATTATCCCACTTTAATTTTGAATTGCCAGACAATCTCTTGGCAAAATATCCATCTGAACATAGAGATGAAGCACGTTTAATGGTATTGAACCGTGAAAAACAAACCATCGAACACAAATATTTTAAAGATCTCATCGATTATTTTGATGAAGAAGATGTGATGATTTTGAACAATACTAAGGTATTTCCAGCACGTCTTTTTGGCAACAAAGAAAAGACAGGAGCGCGCATCGAAGTATTTTTACTTAGAGAACTCAATGCGGAACAACGATTGTGGGATGTTTTGGTAGATCCAGCACGTAAAATTAGAATTGGGAATAAGTTATACTTTGGGGATGACGAGAGTCTGGTCGCCGAGGTTATAGACAACACTACTTCCAGAGGCCGAACACTTCGTTTTTTGTTTGATGGATCCTATGAAGAATTCAGAATGAAGCTCAATGAGCTTGGACAAACTCCACTCCCAAAATATATTGGGCGAGAAGTTGAACCCGAAGATGAAGAGCGCTACCAAACTATTTATGCCAAAAATGAAGGTGCTGTTGCGGCACCAACGGCGGGCTTACACTTTTCGAAACACCTTTTGAAGCGTTTAGAAATCAAAGGAATCAATTTTGCAGAAGTTACACTTCATGTCGGTTTGGGAACTTTTAACCCCGTTGAAGTAGAGGATCTTTCCAAGCATAAAATGGATAGCGAAGAAATCATCATTGATGAATCAGCAACACAAACCATCAACAAAGCTCTAAGTGAAAAACGTCGAATTTGTGCGGTTGGTACCACAGTTATGCGCTCCATCGAAAGCTCTGTTTCGTCGAGCGGAACCTTAAATGAATTTTCGGGTTGGACCAACAAATTTATTTTTCCTCCTTACGATTTTTCAATTGCAAACTGTATGATCACAAATTTTCATACGCCAAAATCTACACTGCTTATGATGACTTCGGCTTTCGGAGGATACGATTTCATAATGAAGGCCTATGAAGAAGCAGTAAAAGAAGAATATAAATTCTACAGCTATGGCGATGCCATGCTAATCTTATAACCACACAAAGCCTCTTATGAGGCTTTTTTTAACAAAAATACGTTCAATTGAGCACTCCAAAAAAAGATATTCGTGCATTGTCAAAAGAGCAACTCATGGCTTTTTTCTCTGAACACGGTGAACAAGCATTTCGAGGCAAGCAAGTGTATGAATGGCTTTGGAAAAAAGGGGTACATCAATTTGAGGATATGACTAACCTCTCCAAAGAAACGCGTCAATTCTTGGAAGACTCATTCAGTATCAATCATATAGAAGTTGACACCATGCAACGCAGTAAAGACGGCACCCTGAAAAATGCTGTTCGACTGCATGATGGTTTGATTGTTGAATCTGTTTTGATTCCAACCTCAAAACGCACTACGGCTTGTGTATCCTCACAAGTTGGCTGTAGCCTGGATTGCAAGTTTTGTGCAACCTCTCGCTTAAAACGTATGCGTAATTTGAATCCTGATGAAATTTATGATCAGGTGGTGGCTATAGACAAACAAAGTCGACTTTATCACAACAAAAAGCTCACGAATATTGTATTTATGGGTATGGGTGAACCCTTGATGAATTACAATAATGTGTTGAAGGCAATCGATAAAATTACGTCTGATGAAGGTCTAGGGATGTCGCCCAAACGTATTGTGGTTTCAACTTCAGGAATTCCGAAAATGATTAAAAAAATGGCTGAGGATGAGGTTAAATTCAATTTGGCCGTCTCTCTGCATTCGGCCATTGATGAAGTTCGAACTCAAATTATGCCTTTTAATGAAACATTTCCTTTAAAAGATTTAAGAGAAGCGCTACAGTTTTGGTATGCCAAAACGAAACGCAGAATTACGTACGAATATGTAGTTTGGGAAGGCATCAACGACACCACAAAAGACATTTTGGCCTTGATAGAGTTCTGTAAATTTGCTCCAAGCAAAGTGAATCTTATAGAATACAACCCCATAGATGATGGCGTTTTTCAACAAGCCAAATCTGAGGTAATAGAAAAATACGTTTCTATGTTAGAGGCCAAAAATATAACGGTTACCGTTCGCCGTTCGCGTGGAAAGGATATCGACGCTGCTTGTGGTCAATTGGCAAATAAAGCATAATTTTAAAATTACCTTACGGCGCAGGATTAGGAATTTTTGCGTGAATTTCGTTGATTCTTGCTAATGTGTCCTCACACAATTTTGTCTCAATACTGTTGATGTTTTCTTCTAATTGTTCCAATGTGGTTGCACCAATAATATTACTTGTTACAAAAGGCCGCTGATTCACAAATGCCAAAGAAAGTGTTGTGAGCGTCATCCCTAAATCTTCAGCTAAAGCTAAATACGCTTTTGTTGCTTCAGTAGATTGCGCACTACTGTAACGCGCAAATCGAGGAAATAGTTTCAACCGAGCATTATCAGCAGCACTCCCTCTAATGTATTTCCCCGATAGGACACCAAATGCCAATGGCGAATAGGCCAGTAATCCCATATGTTCACGGAGTGAAATCTCAGCCAAATCCCCTTCAAAAACTCTATTTAGTAATGAATATGCATTTTGAATGGTACTGATTTTTGGTAAATTATCTTTCCGAACTTCTTCAATATAACGCATACTGCCCCATCCTTTTTCGTTGGAAAGGCCATAAGCTCTGATTTTCCCGGCGTTCACCAATTTATTTAATTCGTGAAGAACTTCATTAAAATTATCTGACCAAGGATCATTTGGACTGGGTTTAAAATCTCTAACCCCAAAAGTGTTGGTATGTCTTTCGGGCCAATGCAATTGGTACAAATCGATATAATCTGTTTGTAATCTTTTGAGTTCCAGCTCAATAGCGTCTTGAATAGAGGTTCCGCCGAAACCTGTTTTTCGGATGTGTGCTGTGTAGTCTCCTGGTCCAGCAACTTTACTTGCAATAATGACTTGATCTCTTGTTTTTCGCGCATTTAACCAATTGCCAATAATTTCACTTGTACGTCCTTGCGTTTCTTTCGAGGCGGGAACAGGATAAAGTTCGGCAGTATCTATAAAGTTTATACCACGATCAAGTGCATAATCCATTTGTGCAAACCCCTCATCTTCAGTGTTTTGATTGCCCCATGTCATTGTGCCAAGGCAAATTTTACTTACTTTAATATCGGTGTTTGGTAAATTGGTATATTCCATTAGTTACTGTTCAAAAGTTTTGAAATCTCGTCAAGTTTTGGGGTCAAAACGACTTCGATTCGTCTATTTTTTGCTTTTCCTTCGCTTGTTTCGTTTGTAGCTATTGGCGCGTATTCACTACGGCCAGCTGCAGTTAAATTTTCTAGGTTGATGTTTTTATTTTCACTCAAAATTGCAATAATTGCAGTAGCTCGTTTGGTAGATAAGTCCCAGTTGTTTGCCACTTGCCCTCCTGAAGAAAAAGGAACATTATCGGTATGTCCTTCAATTAAAACAGCGATGTCTGGATTTTTGCCAAGCACATTACCGAGTTGTCGAATAGCTTTTTTCCCTTCTGCACCTACAGCCCAAGATCCTGATCTAAAAAGCAATTTATTTTCCATAGAAACATACACCTTTCCATCGCGTTGTTCTATGGTTAATCCTTTACCTTCAAAAGCAGTTAGTGCATTGGATATAGCATTTTTTAAATCGGTCATGGCTTGGTCTTTTGCAGAAATCAAAGCTTCAAGTTCTGCAATGCGTTGGGCACGTTCTTGCATATCTGCTTCGAGGCGCATCAAGCGGTCATTCTCCGCAGCAAGTGCTTGTTCTTTGGCTTCGAGTTGTGCCAAAAGCTCTCTGTTTTTTTGGGCATTTTCTTCAATCGATTTTGAACTGTTTTGTTCAAGTGCAGTATAGGCCGCGTCCAAATTATCGTATTTTTTTCGTAGAGCATCGACTTCTTGTGCTAATTGATTGCGCTCCGATTGAACTTCATCAAATGAAGCTTGTAGTGTGTTGAGTTGTTGTTCTAATTCTTTTTTCTGGAGAATTTCAAGGTCATTATTTCCGGATAGCTCATCATAATCCGATTTAAGAGTGTTGTATTTGCCTTCAAGTTCTTTATAAAGTTTAGAGGACACACAAGAGGTGGTTGTTAGTGTAATTACAGATAAAAAAATGAAACGTTTAAGCATAATTTTTATTTTTAGTGATTTAATTCTAATAATACAGGGCAGTGGTCGCTGTGCACTGCTTCTGAGAGTATAACGGCTCTTTTAATTTTTTCTTTTAAAGGACTAGCAACCAAAGTATAATCCAAGCGCCACCCTTTGTTGTTTGCGCGTGCATTGGCTCTGTAACTCCACCAGCTGTACTGGTGCGGTGCTTTGTTCAATTCACGAAAAGCATCAACAAAACCGCTGTTAAGAAAACTGGTCATCCAAGCACGTTCTTCAGGTAAAAATCCTGAAACATTTTTGTTGCGTACCGGGTCGTGAATATCGATGGGTTCATGGCAAATGTTGTAATCGCCACAAATCACAAGATTTGGCACTTCTTTTTTTAATTCATCAATATAGTTTTTCAACAAATCCATATATTCGAATTTGTGTGCCAAACGCTGGATATTGGTGCCAGACGGCAAATACATACTCATTACAGAAACATCTGCAAAGTCTGCACGAAGGTTTCGTCCTTCAAAATCCATAGATTCAATTCCAGTGCCAAAAACTACATTTTTTGGTTCTGTTTTTGATAAAATTGCAACGCCACTATATCCTTTTTTTTGGGCACTGAACCAGTAGTTATACGCATATCCTGCCGCTTCAAAAAGACTCAAGTCCAACTGGTCTTCTTGTGCTTTTATTTCTTGCAAACAAACCACATCTGGATTGGCGGCAACGAGCCACTCCAAAAATCCTTTTTTTAGTGCTGCTCGGATTCCATTCACATTGTAAGAAACTATTTTCATAAAACGAACCGATATTTTAGCTAAAATAATTAAAGCCTTACTTTTACACTAAATAATTTTTAGAGTTTTATAGAAAAGTATCAACAAAATATTTTCTTCTTTTTTTAGTTAAAACTAAACATGCATAGGTTCTTCATTTCTGTACTATTAATTTCATGTTCTTATGTTATGGCACAAGAAACAAAGGGCTTGTTTCAAACGAAAAAACTACCCACAAACGATACCATTGTTTTTGATAGCCTAAGCATCAATCCGTCCTATTTTAAGGTTTTGGACGCCAATGGAAAAACACTTGATTCGACGCTCTATTCGATAGATTTTAAAAAAGCAGTTTTGAGCTTCAACGATGCTACTGTCCTCACAGACTCCGTAGAGGTATCCTACTTAAATTACCCTGATTTTTTAACCAAAACGTACAAGCATATTGACGAGTCTGTAATTGTAAATTCCACAGGTGCACTACGTCAATTGTATCAGTTGTCTGAACCCAACAATAGCCAAGAGGTCGTTCCCTTTGATGGGCTTATGACTTCTGGGAGTATAGCTCGAGGTGTCACTATTGGGAACAATCAAAACTCTGTTTTGAATAGCGAATTAGATTTACAGATAAGTGGTAAAATTAGTGAAAAAATCACGCTTAGGGCTTCTATACAAGATGCGAATATTCCGCTTCAACAAAGTGGATATTCTCAGCGATTAGATGAATTTGATCAAGTTTTTATAGAAGCTTTTACAGATCGTTGGGCGTTGCGCGCAGGCGATATAGACTTGGTGAATTCAAGCTCATATTTTGGTGCATTTTCAAAACGTGTCCAGGGGTTATCCGTAAATTCAACATTTAAACACCGAAATGCAACAACAACAGCTTTTGCTTCTGGGGCTTTGGTGCGCGGTCAGTTTGTGACAAGTCAGTTTGTTGCTCAAGAAGGAAATCAAGGGCCATACAAGCTTAAAGGGCCCAATAACGAATTGTTTGTTTTGGTCGTTTCTGGGAGTGAGACGGTTTATGTCAATGGAATTACTTTAGAACGTGGAGCCACGAAAGATTACATTATTGATTACAATGCGGGTGAAATTATATTCAACCCAACGTATCCCATCACTTCCGAAATGCGTATCACGGTCGATTATCAGTATAGTGAGCGTAATTATACAAGATTTGTTGGTTATGGAGGAGCAAAATATAATTCTAAATCTCTAAAATTTGGATTATCATTTTACAATGAAAATGATTTGAAAAATCAACCACTTCAGCAAAATTTAAATTCTAATCAGGTAGATATTTTGGCCAATGCAGGCGATGATTCTTCGCTGATGACTGCACCGTCTGCAACTCCAGCAGAGTTTAGCGAAAATAGAATTTTATATAAAAAAGAAATCGTTGGCGGCGAGGAAATTTATGTGTTTTCAAATAATCCTGAAGATACTTTATTTCAAGTCAATTTTTTATTTGTTGGAGAACAACAGGGGGATTATGAATTAGCCAATTCAAGTGCAATTTCGAACATTTATGCCTATGTACCACCAGTTTCAGGGCAAAAGCAAGGAAGTTATGCGCCTATTGTTCAATTGGTAGCGCCAGTTCAATTGCAACTTGCGGTATTGAATGGATCATATACGCCCAATGATAAAACAGCGCTGAGTTTTGAATTGGCTACAAGTAAAAACGATTTGAACGTTTTTTCATCAATTTCTGATGATGATAACGATGGTTTTGCCGCACGATACGCTATAGATCAACATATTTTTAAAACACAAAAAGGGTGGCAAATGCGTGTTTCTTCAGAGTTCGATTATATCCACAAGGACTTTAGAAACTTGGAAGGGCTATACAATCCAGAGTTTAATCGCGATTGGAATTTAGAACAACAACCCACAAGTAATCAGATCGTGGCAGATTTTGGTGATCAACTATTGATAACTGCAGGTACAACTTTTAGGGATACCAATTTAAATCAAATTGAATATCAATTTCAGCACCTCAATTTCTCTGAGGATTTTAATGGGAATCGTCATGTTTTAAATTCAAAACTGGGGTTCAAAAATCTTGAATTCAAAACCTATTCAAGTATTTTGAGTACAGATGGTACGCGTTCAGCATCTACGTTTTTTCGTTCACTTTCTGAACTTAAATATAACGTAGGGTCGTTTTGGCCAGGAGTAAAATTTTCTACGGAACAAAATAAAATTACACAGTACCCTACAAATGAATTAGACCTTCAAAGTCAAAAATTTAGTGCATATGAAGCATTTGTGGGCGTTGGCGACTCTACAAACATTTTTTTGAAAGCAGGATACATCAAGCGACTCAATGACAGTGTGCAAAGCAACCAACTCAAACGCATCAATACCTCGGACACCTATTACTTGAATACACAAATCGTTAAAAATCAAAATTCAAACTTAAGTATAAACGCCAATTATCGCGTATTTAGACCTGAAGATCAGCAAAAAGCACAACAAAAAACACTTAACTCAAGGTTGTTTTTTGCTCAAAAATTTGCTGAAAATTTGGTGCAGTGGCAAACGGTTTTTGAGACGAGTTCTGGCCGGCTTCCTCAGCAAGATTTTACCTATGTTGCCGTTGAGCCTGGGCAAGGCAGTTTTGTTTGGTTTGATTACAACAATAACGGGATTCAGGAGTTAGAAGAGTTCGAAGTGGCTCAGTTTCAGGATCAAGCAACCTATATTCGCGTACTTTTACCCAATCAAGTTTATATACGAACACATCAAAACCGCTTGAGTCAATCTCTAACTTTTGACCCTATAAAATGGCGTGGGTCTTCAGATAAAACCAAAAGTTTTTGGTCTCATTTTTATAATCAAACTACATTTTTGATTGATCGTAAACAACGCAATGAAGGCCAAAACATAAGTTTGAATCCATTTCAATCTAATTTTGAGGACCAATTGGCATTGCAGTCTAATTTTCGTAATCAGTTGTTTTTTAATAGGGGGAAGCAACGCTATACAATGTCTTATATCTTATCTGGCTCTGAGTTGCAGAATGTTCTTTCTTTTGGGACGATTACCCAAAAAGGATATGCACATCAATTAAATTTCACCCACAAAATTCAAAATCAATGGCTTTTGAATCTTCAAGCTAATTTTGATAATAATAAGTCTGCAAGCGAAACTTATTCTTCCAAAAATTTTGATTTAGATCAATTTTTGTTGCACCCCAAAATTTCATATTTGTTAGACAACAACAAACGCTTTGATTTATATTATCAATTTCAAACGAAGGACAATTTAATACGGGCTAAAGAACAATTGAAGCAACACAAACTGGGTGTTTCTGCCATGATGACTCAAAACCAAAAAGCATCCGTATCAGCGGAGTTCAACTATTTTTCGAATAGTTTTGATGGCAACGCCAATACGCCTGTTGCTTATCAAATGATGGAAGGTCTTCAGCCCGGAACAAACTTTACTTGGACATTGATTGCTCAAAAAAAACTGACCAAGTATTTAGATTTAAACCTCAATTATTTTGGTAGGAAAAGTGAAACTAGCCGTACAATTCATTCTGGAACAGTTCAGCTAAAAGCTTATTTCTAAGATTTTTTGTGGTACGATATTTGTTAATTAATCTTTGTTCTAAATCATATTACCATGAAAAAAATACCTACCATTATTGTCGTTTTATTTTGTGTTCAATTCTCAATGGCGCAAACTACAATTGAATCTTCAAAGGACATTTCCGAACGTCGTCATGAATTAAAATTGGAGACGATTAAGCTTATGGCTGTTCCTGCTCTTGAACTAAATTATGAATATATCAAAGACGTAAATCAAGGATTTGGCGCTATTTTGCTATTAAATTTTGATAAAAAAAATTATAACGAAAAGCTGTCTTTGACTCCTTATTTTCGATTTTATTTTAACACAAACCAAGAGTATGGTGCCAAAGGTTTTTTTGTAAAGGCCTTTAGCTCTTTTTATTCGGGTAGGGAATCAGAATATTATGATAATGATGATAGAGAAGGTTTTTTTGATATTGCATTGGGCTTTGGAGCCGGTCAGAAACTCATCAATAAATCTGGGTTTGTATTTGAATATTTTATTGGTGCCGGCCGCAATCTTTTAGGTAATTCCGATGAAACAATGATGGCTAAATTTGGCGTAAATGTTGGCTATCGTTTCTAAAAGAGCGCTTACCTTCTTAAAGTAAAATGAGATCTAAATTGTTTTTCAACCCCATTTTCGTCATAATAAGTCACTAAAAACCAGTAATCGTTTGTAGGCATTAATGTGTTGTTATAAGCGCCATTCCATCCAGAACCCGAGGTTTTAAATTGTTTAAGGAGTTTTCCAAAACGATCAAAAATAGAGATGAGTCCAGTCTGATTTTTAAGACAATCTATATTCCAAAAATCGTTGTATCCATCGCCATTTGGTGTGAAAAATTTAGGATATGATAGTATGGTCACTCTAGACTCCGGCTCATTGCTGCACCCCTGAGCATCCCTTACTTTTACAATGTGATCTTGACACCCAACAACATTTTGAAAAATAGGGCTATTTTGCCAAAGCCCACCATCTAATTGATATTCATAATCACCACTACCACCTGTTACAGTAACTTCAATCATTTGATTAGTAGCAAAAGGGTCAGAGATGTTTTCTGTTGAAATTGTTAAAGTATTGATGGGATTGACGTTGACGGTTTCTGTTGTGGTGTTTGCACACTGTCCAGGGTCTGGAGTAAACGTATATGTGGTCGTTACCAAATTATTAACCGTTGATGGAGACCAACTTCCTAAAATATTTTCTTCAGAAAAAATAGGAAGCGATGCAGTAGTTTCACCAATACATATATCATCAATCTGAAACGTTGGTGTTATTTTTTGTAAAACCGTAATTTCAATCGTTGTAGGAACTACACATACTCCACTATTTGGGGTAAAAGTATATTGCGTTGTTGTTGTATTGTCAATGGTTGGAGGGTTCCAAGTTCCTGTAATGCCGTTGTTTGATGATGGTAATGGCGATACAGGATCACCAACGCAGATATCCGCAACAGGGTCAAAAGTTGCTTTAATTATCGGATTAACGACCACTTGAACAGGTGCAGGAGTTGTAGCACATTGTATATCAGGGGTAAAAGTGTAATCTGTAGTTGTTGTTGGATCAAACGCAGGACTCCAAGTTCCCGTTACGCCATTAATATCTGTTGGGGGTAATGGATTTGGATCGCCCTCACAAATAGGGTTAATTGGGTCAAATGTTGTTGTGATAATGGGATTAACGACCACTTGAACAGGCGCAGGAGTTGTAGCACATTGTATATCAGGGGTAAAAGTGTAATCTGTAGTTGTAGTTGGATCAAACGCAGGACTCCAAGTTCCCGTTACGCCATTAATATCTGTTGGGGGTAATGGACTTGGGTCGCCTTCACAAATAGGATCAATTGGGTCAAATGTTGTTGTAATGATAGGGTTTACTACGACTTGAAGTGTAGTCGGAGATGCACATTGTACATCAGGGGTAAAAGTGTAATCTGTGGTCGTTGTTGGGTCAAACGCAGGACTCCAAGTTCCTGTTACGCCATTAACATCTGCTAGGGGTAATGGATTCGGATCGCCCACACAAATAGGTGGAATTGGATTAAAAACTGTAGCATTTTGTGGCGTTACAGTGATAATTACATCTTCTGTTGTTGGTTCACCACATACGTCTTCTATGGTTACTGTGTATGTGGTGGTGGTTGAAGGAGAAAGAGTTGGGTTAGGAATATTTATATTACTTACCCCAGTGCTAGGGCTCCATGTATATGTATTTCCACTCGGGATTTCAGCATCAACTTGTACAGATTCTCCATCACAAATGGTTTGATCTTGCAATAATAGGTTTTCAACAAAAGAAATGCTATTGAAACAAACCTGGTGAAGATTTGAACTCCCCCCAGTGGAACCTACAAAACCAAAATACACTGAACTATCTCCACCAAAAATAGTGTTTTTTATATCTCGATTCAACGGTAATCGCAACTCACAATCAAAAAACACTTCAAAAGTCTGTGTTGAAGCCGTCCAAACGATTTTCACATCATGATCCGCACCGTCTTCCATGTTGTTACTTGTGCTTGTTGGTGGTACAGGGCCTTTTAAGTTGTTAGGACTAGAGTGGGAAGCATTACCGTTAATCATAATCGATAAATGATCATAAAATGGATCGTTTTGGTCATTGTTTTGCCACGTATCAAATTCCACAATTAATGAACTTGAAATACCCTCGTATCCAACGCCACCTCCAGAATTACCAATTTCAGGTGTAGATGTTCTTTTAAAAACCAGAGCCATTCCATCGGCTCCATTGGCATCTGTAGAGCCAAAATTATTTTTATAATAAATGGTAAAATCATCATCGAAATCAATAGGATTGTTATACCAAACGCCTCCACTTTGCCACTGAACATCGTCTGTGATTCGGTAACAATTGTTTCCAATTGACACACCATCACCAATAGTCACAGCATTGAGTTGGGCATGGCTTGGAGTTATGTTTGAAATTAAAAAAAATCCTAAAAAAAAGAGATATATTAGTCTTTTCAAGTCAAGTCAGTTTCTGCCGTAATGCAATTCAAAATTATTTGAATCACAATATAGGAACATATCTGTATACTACTGCTTAATAAAACAATACATTTGCAATACAGGTTCTCGAATTTATACTAAAAAGAGGGTTTTTTTGAGTATTTGACACAATTATTAGTTAAGAGTGTAGTTTTTGTAACCAGTTTTTCATTGATACATGGCTTTCAATTAGAGTTTTTAAGTCTTCAATGGCTACTCTTTCTTGTTCCATTGTGTCTCTAAAACGAACTGTAACGGTATTGTTTTTCGCTGTTTCGTGGTCAACAGTAATACAAAAAGGGGTTCCTATGGCATCTTGCCTTCGGTAGCGTCTTCCAACGGCATCTTTTTCGTCGTAAGCTACATTAAATTCCCATCGCAATTCTTTCAAAATTTCTTTGGCAATCTCTGGAAGTCCATCTTTTTTTACAAGGGGTAGAATAGCTGCTTTTATCGGCGCCAAGACCGCAGGAAGTTTTAGCACTGTTCGTGTGGAATTGTTTTCTAATACTTCATTTTTTAAGCTGTTCGAAAACACAGCCAAAAACATTCGATCCAATCCAATTGAAGTTTCTAAAACATAAGGAACATAGTTTTTATTTTCTTCTGGATCAAAGAATTGAAGTTTTTTGCCTGCGTATTTTTCGTGTTGACTAAGGTCAAAGTCTGTTCTGGAATGAATGCCTTCAAGTTCTTTAAAACCAAAAGGGAATTTGAACTCGATGTCGGCTGCAGCATCGGCATAATGTGCCAATTTTTCATGGTCATGAAAACGGTAGTTTTCTTCACCCATTCCTAGAGATAGGTGCCAATTTAGCCGTTTTTCTTTCCAATGTTCGTACCATTTTCCTTGCGTTCCAGGTTTGATAAAAAACTGCATTTCCATTTGTTCAAACTCACGCATTCTAAAAATGAATTGACGCGCGACAATCTCGTTTCTAAATGCCTTTCCTGTTTGCGCTATACCAAAAGGAATTTTCATCCGTCCTGTTTTTTGGACATTCAAAAAGTTGACAAAAATACCTTGAGCAGTTTCAGGGCGAAGGTACAGATCCATCGCACTGTCAGCAGATGCACCTAACTTTGTACCAAACATGAGGTTAAATTGTTTCACGTCAGTCCAATTGCGGCTTCCACTTACAGGATCTGCAATTTCGAGTTCCTCTATAAGGGCTTTTACGTCTGCCAAATCTTCATTTTCAAGAGATCTGGCCATGCGTTTCAGGGTTAAATCTATTTTTTCTTGATACCCTAAAACCCGTTGATTTGTACTTAAAAACTCGTTTTCGTTGAATGCATCTCCAAAGCGTTTTTTAGCTTTTTTGACTTCTTTTTCAATTTTTTGTTCAAGTTTAGCGCAATAATCTTCGATGAGGACATCGGCTCTGTAGCGTTTTTTAGAGTCTTTATTATCTACCAATGGATCATTAAACGCATCAACATGTCCGGAGGCCTTCCACGTGGTGGGATGCATAAAGATTGCAGCATCAAGTCCTACAATATTGGAGTTCATTTGCACCATAGCTTTCCACCAGTATTCGCGTATATTTTTCTTTAATTCTGTACCGTTTTGACCGTAGTCGTATACAGCACTTAGTCCGTCGTAGATTTCGCTGCTTTGGAATACAAAACCGTACTCTTTGGCATGTGAAATAACGTTTTTAAAATGATCTTCTTGGTTATTCATGCCACAAAAATAGAAAACCCCAAGAAATTAAATAGCGAGAATCCAAAAAATATAAGATTATTTTTAAATTTACCTACCCTCAACGCTATGGCTTTTATAAACTATTTAATCGATTTATTTTTTCCGCCTCAATGTCAAGCTTGCAAGTCTATTTTGAAAGACAACGAGTTTGAAATTTGTGTGGCTTGCCGCCATCAATTACCTATTACAAATTTCCATTTCCAGCAAGACCACCCATTGAACCATTTATTTTTTGGACGAATTAATTTTGTTGCTTCCACGTCTTTATTTTATTTTCAAAAGCACAGTCGAGTTCAAACCCTCTTACATAATCTTAAGTATAATCAACAAAAATCTGTAGGAACAACTTTAGGATTGTGGCTTGGAACAGAAATGAAAATTTCCAAACGTTTTGACAAAATTGACATTGTAGTTCCTGTGCCTACACACAAAAAAAGACTAAAAAAGCGTGGTTACAATCAAGTATTGCCTTTTGCAATGGCAATCGCCACAGTATTTGATATCCCTTGTGACGATACTGTTTTAATAAAGAAACAACACACAAAAACCCAAGTTTTTCAAACCAAAGAAGAACGTTGGAATTCTGTTGTCCATAATTTTCAAATGGCCAAAAGCGAGGTAGTTTTTGGAAAGCATGTTTTGTTGGTTGATGATCTCATTACAACGGGTGCTACCATTGAAGCGTGTTCAAAAGTGTTGCTCGATGCAGGTGTTAAACACTTGAGTTTAGCAACCATAGCAATTGCATCATCTATGTTTCGCTAAAATTAAAATAAGTTGTTTCTTTGTGTTGCTCAATGTAGGTATATGTCAAAATCGTTTTTAAATTTTGTTTTTTTTACAGCTGTTGGCTTGATTTTATTTCAATGTGCTAACCGCGGAACAGCTGATGGAGGCCCAAAAGATGTTACACCCCCTGTAGTTCTTAATGAAGAGCCCAAAAATTTCTCTATAAATTTTGATGCTGATGAAATCAAAATTTATTTTGATGAATACATCAAATTTAAAAATTTACAAAGACAACTTATTGTATCTCCTCCAATGGATCCTGAACCCATCATAACTCCTCTGAGTACTGCCAGCAAAGCCATCACCATCAAAATTCTTGACACACTACAACCCAATACAACGTATGCCTTTAATTTTGGGGAAAGTATAGAAGACAATAATGAAGGAAATCCTTATCCTTATTACAGATATGTTTTTTCGACAGGACCAGTTATTGACTCTCTTTCGGTTGAGGGGTTGGTTATTGAAGCCCTAGACTATGAAACTCCAGAAAAGGTTTCAATTTTGTTGCATGAGGTCGACAGTACGTATACAGATTCTATTGTTTTTAAACAAAAGCCAAAGTACATAGGCGTTACTGATAGTTTGTTTCAGTTTTCTGTTGAAAATATAAAAGCTGGGACGTATTTATTGACCGCATTGAAAGAAGAAAATACAAATTATACGTATCAACCCAAAGACGATAAATTTGCTTTTAGGAGTCAGTTTGTCACTGTACCTTCCGATACGGCTTATGTGTTGAAATTGTTTCAACAAGACCCCGAATTTAAATTCTCTCGTGCACGTCAATTGGCTCAAAATAGAATTGGTTTTGCTTACGAAGGATATCCAGATAGTTTAGGAATCAAAATTTTGTCCAATGTTCCCGATGATTTTTCGTACCGCATCACTCAGGAATTAGAAAAAGACACCTTGAATTATTGGATGCAACCAAAACCAGAAATAGACTCTTTGCGCTTTGAAGTGTCTTACTTTTCAACCATAGATACGGTTACGGTACGTATGAAAACAATGGATAAAGATTCATTGATTATTAACTCGGTCAATACTTCACTGAAACCAGACACAGCTTTTCAGTTACGATCCACGATTCCACTATTGTCTGTAGACAACAGCAAAGCATCCATAATGGACAAAGATTCATTGGCCATGAAAGGGCAACTATCCATAGATAAACTGCGTCCAACTTTGGCAAATTTTAAATTTGATTTAAAGGAAAATAATACTTACGACATACAATTTTTGCCTGGCGCATTTAAAGATTTTTATGGTGTAGAGAACGACACATTGCGCTTCAAAGCGGGGACAAAACTTTTATCAGATTACGGAAATATTCGTGTAGATCTTCGCAATGCAAAATATCCCATCATCATTCAATTTGTAACCAGCAATGGGGATGTAGAGGAGGAGCAAATTGTTAAAGGTCCTGACCCAATTGACTTTAAGAACGTTGATCCTGGAATCTATTTTCTTAGAGCTATTTTTGACACCAATAACAATGGTAAATACGATTCAGGAAATTTTCTCAAAAAAATCCAGCCCGAACGGGTAAGCTATGCAGATGAGCCCGTGGAGGTTCGTGCAAACTGGGAAGAAATTACAAAATTTACTTTGGAGGATTAACCCTTCAAGTTGGCTTTGACCAATTCTCGATTCATGCGCGCAATATTTTCCAATGAGATACCTTTTGGACATTCGACTTCGCAAGCACCGGTATTGGTACAATTTCCGAATCCTTCCAAATCCATTTGAGCAACCATGTTTTGAACTCTATCAGCGGCTTCAACTTGTCCTTGAGGGAGTAAAGCATATTGTGAAACTTTTGCACCAACAAACAGCATCGCAGAAGAATTTTTACAAGTCGCTACACAAGCACCGCACCCAATACACGTTGCGGCATCCATGGCTTCGTCAGCGGCATGTTTTGAAATTGGAATAGCATTTCCGTCTTGGGTGTTCCCAGAAGTATTGACAGAGATAAAACCACCAGCATGCTGAATACGATCAAAAGCCGACCGATCAACCACCAAATCTTTCACGACAGGAAAAGCATTTGCTCTAAAAGGTTCAATAAAAATAGTGTCACCATCTTTGAATTTACGCATGTGCAATTGACATGTAGTTACTCTACGGTCTGGGCCATGTGCTTCTCCGTTGATGTATAATGAGCATGATCCACAAATGCCTTCACGACAATCGTGATCAAACGCTACAGGTTCTTCACCAGCAGGGATGAGTTGACTATTCAAAACATCGAGCATTTCTAAAAATGACATGTCTGGCGAAATATCCTTAATAGGGTATTCAACAATTTTGCCTTCCGTATTGGCGTTTTTTTGACGCCATATTTTTAATGTTAAATTCATAGCAATTTCTATTTGTATGAGCGTTCTTTAACTTCTATATTATCGTATTCTAATGTCTCTTTGTGGAGTTTTGCATCTTTTGGAGCGCCTTTATATTCCCAAGCTGAGACAAATTGAAATTCTTTTCTTCGCTGTGCTTCACCTTCTTTAGTTTGGTATTCCTCACGGAAATGTCCTCCTGCAGATTCTTCTCTAACTAAAGCATCTTTGGCAAACAGTTCACCGAGTTCCAAGAAATCGGCTACTCGTCCTGCTTTGGCCAATTCTTCATTGAATTCGTTGGCATCACCAGGAACAAGTACGTCCCTGTAAAATTCTTCACGCAATGCTGAAATTTCTTCAATGGCTTCTTTAAGTTCTTTTTCGTTTCTAGCCATTCCGCATTTGTTCCACATGATTTTCCCCAGACGTTTGTGGAAATAATCAACCGGTTTAGTGCCTTTATTATTGATGAAACGATCAATTTGTTGACGAACGTTTTCTTCTGCCTCTTCAAACTCTTTACTGTCTGTAGAAATTGGCCCTGTTCTAATATCATCAGACAGATAATCTCCAATGGTATAAGGAAGTACAAAATACCCATCGGCAAGACCTTGCATCAGCGCAGAAGCACCGAGTCTATTGGCGCCGTGGTCTGAAAAATTAGCTTCTCCAATGGCGTATAGTCCTGGTATTGTTGTTTGCAAATTGTAATCTACCCATATGCCGCCCATGGTGTAATGCACCGCGGGGTAAATCATCATTGGCGTTTCGTAAGGATTTTCGTCTACAATTTTTTCATACATCTGAAATAAGTTGCCATACTTGCTTTTTACAACTTCCTTACCTAATTTATTGACTAAACTTTCATCATTTTCATCCAGTCCTTTGACATGAGCTTGTTCTTTACCATAGCGAATGATTGCTGAGGCAAAGTCAAGAAAAACAGCTTCGCCTGTAGCATTAACTCCAAATCCAGCATCACAGCGTTCTTTTGCGGCTCTGGACGCAACATCTCTTGGTACCAAATTTCCAAAAGCAGGATAACGACGTTCTAAGAAATAATCGCGATCTTCTTCTGCAATTGCTGTGGGTTTAAGTGTTTTATTTTGAATGGCTTTAGCATCTTCAAGTTTTTTAGGCACCCAAATTCGACCATCGTTACGCAGCGATTCTGACATGAGCGTAAGTTTGGATTGATGATCTCCAGAAACAGGGATGCATGTGGGATGGATTTGTGTGTAGCAAGGATTTGCAAAATATGCTCCTCTTTTGTGTGCCTTCCATGCAGCGGTAACATTACTGCCCATCGCATTAGTAGAAAGGTAAAAGACATTTCCATATCCACCACTTCCAAGAACAACGGCGTGTGCCGAATGGCGTTCGATTTCACCTGTTACTAGGTTGCGTGTGATGATGCCCCGTGCTTTTCCATCGACAACAACCACATCTAACATTTCATGACGGTTGTACATTTTTATTTTTCCACGACCTATTTGACGGTTCATTGCTGAGTAAGCGCCTAACAATAATTGTTGGCCTGTTTGTCCTTTAGCATAAAAAGTACGCGAGACCAAAACACCACCAAAAGAGCGGTTGTCCAATAATCCACCATAATCTCGAGCGAAGGGAACGCCTTGCGCGACACATTGATCAATGATGTTGGTTGAAACTTCTGCCAATCTGTAAACATTGGCTTCTCGAGAACGGTAGTCACCTCCTTTTACGGTGTCATAAAAGAGTCTATAAGTAGAATCGCCATCACCTTGGTAGTTTTTTGCAGCATTTATTCCTCCCTGAGCAGCAATGGAGTGTGCACGTCTTGGTGAATCTTGAAAGCAAAATGCCTTGACATTGTAGCCCAGTTCTGCAAGTGTAGCTGCTGCAGAACCACCTGCTAGTCCTGTTCCTACAACAATAACGTCTATAGATCGTTTGTTGGCTGGATTGACCAGGTCTATTTTATTTTTATGATTGGTCCACTTGTCTGCCAGGGGCCCTTGTGGAATTTTTGAATCTAAAGCCATAGGTATATAGTTTTAATGCGCGTTATTAAAAAAATGGAACAAAGCGATTACGATAAAGCCAAGAGGAATGAGCACAGCATATGCTTTTCCAAATCCTTTCAGAGCTTGAGTATATTTGTTGTTTGCGCCAACCGATTGAAATGCAGAACTGAATCCATGCAAAAGGTGAAGCGATAAAAATATAAAACCAATACAGTACAGCAATACGCGCCACAACGGCACAAATTTGTGCTGCAGTTCTTCAAAATAACGGAAATCGCTACCATCGGCTAGAAGACCTGAAGAATCGCCAACAATATATTTAGTATTGATTTCTGGAATCCAAAAATCAATAAAATGAATAACAAGAAATACAAGAATAAATCCGCCACTATAAATCATGTTTCGGCTCATCCAAGTCGAATTGGCATTTCCATTATTTACGGCATAACTGATACTGCGGGAAGCGTAATTTTTGAATTCCAAAACAAAGCCCATTACAAAATGAAAGACAACCCCAAAAATAAGTATAGGTTGAAGTACAAATTGCACAAGAGGGTTGGTGCCCATAAAGTGTGAGGCCTCATTGAACAAATCAGGATTAAATACAGATAAAA
Source organism: Flavobacteriaceae bacterium (assembly GCA_965658025.1). Classification (GTDB taxonomy): domain Bacteria; phylum Bacteroidota; class Bacteroidia; order Flavobacteriales; family Flavobacteriaceae; genus UBA3537. Next base: position 91,673 of record CBFHQL010000003.1, read on the forward strand.
TATTAATGGCGAAGTGTTGCAAAACAAACACCATGAGGAAAAATGCTGAAAGTGCCATGGCAATTTTTCTCCCTATAGAAGACTTTAAAAATCCACTCATTTGATTAAATTTTTATAACTAAGCAAAGGTACTACACAACGCGGTTTTAGACAATAACATTTATCATATTTTTTTAATTCAGAATTGGTTTAAATAGAGTGGGGCATACATTTTTTCCCTGTATGTTTTTAATCTTCGTAATTTTAGTAGAAAATAGTTACATTTGAAAAAATACATTTCTATGAAGTACCTACAAATTGATTCGCAATTATTCATCAAAAACAGAAAAAAATTTGCTGCACAAATGGCTCCAAATTCTATAGCAGTTTTTAATTCCAACGATATTTTTTCGACCGGTGCAGACAGTACCCTTCCTTTCCACCAACACCGCAATATTTTTTATCTCAGTGGGGTGGATCAAGAAGAGAGTATTCTTGTCCTTTGTCCGGATGCCAAAAACGATGCCCACAAAGAGATTTTATTTCTTAAAGAAACAAACGACCATATTGCTATTTGGGAAGGTGCAAAACTCACCAAAAAGCAAGCCACTGAAACCTCAGGAGTGCAAACAATATATTGGTTGGATGAGTTTGAAGCAATTTTTGAAGAATTGATGAAAGACTCTAAAACATTGTACTTCAACAACAACGATCATTATCGTCAAGCTGTTGAAATGGAAACACGTGAAGATCGCTTTATTAAATCCGTCAAAGCTAAATTTACAAAACACAAAATCATACCCAATTTCCCCATCATGGAATCCTTGCGTGGTGTGAAAGAACCCGAAGAAATTGCTCTAATTCAAAATGCGTGTAACATTACCGAAAAAGGATTTAGACGGGTGCTTAATTTTGTAAAACCAGGGGTGATGGAATATGAAATTGAAGCCGAATATGCGCATGAATTTCTTAAAAATCGTTCCAAAGGATTTGCGTATACCCCAATCATTGGCTCTGGATTCAATGCTTGTGTATTGCATTATATTGAAAACAACCAAGAATGTAAAGCAGGGGACATGCTACTTATGGATGTTGGTGCCGAGTATGCCAATTATGCTAGTGATATGACAAGAACAATCCCTGTGAGTGGCCGTTTTTCAGCACGGCAAAAAGCGGTGTATCAAGCCGTATTGAATGTTAAAAACGAAGCAACAAAAATGTTGGTTCCGGGAACCATTTGGGAAGATTATCATGTGGAAGTTGGTAAACTGATGACTTCTGAACTTTTGGGTCTGGGACTAATCGATAAGGCCGATGTTCAAAATGAAGATCCAAAGTGGCCTGCTTATAAAAAATACTTTATGCACGGCACTTCACATCATATGGGATTGGACACCCACGATTTTGGTGCGCTTAAAACACCAATGTTGCCCAATATGGTCTTTACCGTTGAGCCAGGGATTTATATCCAAGAGGAACAAATGGGGATTCGTTTGGAAGATGATGTGGTCATCCAACCCAACGGCGCACCACTAAATTTGATGAAAAATATTCCGATTGAAATCGAAGAAATTGAAGCACTAATGAATGCTTAATCTTTAAACGCTTTTTTATTTCGAAAAAGCTTGATCAGATAGTTGTATGTCTTCGACGGAGTAACTTTTACTCACCGAAGAAACTGTTGAAACAAGCGCATCTTTATCAATTTTTTCAGCATCAAATTCTACGGTTGCCAATTCGTTTTCAAAATCGACTTTTGCGTTGTACATGCCGTCCATTTTGGCTAATTTTTTCTCAATGGTTTTGGCACAACCCATGGCACAAGTCATCCCTTTGATGGTGAATTGAGCAGTGGCATAATGTTCATTGTTTTGGAAATTTTCAGCTTGTTTTTCGTAAGCTTCAGTGTTTTCGGTTGTACCGTTCTCAACGGTTTTGATTTCTGCTTCCGTTTTGTTTTTACAGTTTAGGGCAAGTAAAACGACAGTTGTAAGGAGTACAATAGAGTTTAGCTTTTTCATGATTATAAATTTTAGGAGAACACAAATTTATCATTTTTCCTCAAGTTTTGGAATAATTTAGTCAACTTTGTGTTTTCTAATCAGAATTTATGCCAAATCAAAATACCAGAAAATGGAGTTTTCTTATTCTCTTATCGCTTATTTGGGGGAGTTCATTTATCCTTATTAAAAAAGGATTGCTTGGACTTACGCCATTGCAGTTGGGGAGTTTTCGGATTGTAATCTCGGCCTTGTTTATTTTTGTTGTGGGCTACAATTCATTAAAAAACCTTAGCAAAACCCAATGGAAATGGATTGCTATTTCTGGGTTTTTGGGTTCATTTTTTCCTTCTTTTCTCTTTGCCTATGCCGAAACAGAAGTGGACAGTAGTATTGCTTCTATTCTAAACTCTTTAGTGCCGTTGAATACCATCATTATTGGTTTTATTTTGTTTAAAATCAAATCAAGTCGCCTACAGATTTTGGGGGTCTTGCTTGGTTTTGTTGGTGCGGTATTGCTCATTTTTGAAGGGTCTGAACTTAACCCAAACCAAAACTACTGGTTTGCCGGGCTGATTGTATTGGCGACCTTGATGTATGCGGCTAATGTCAATATCATTAAAAAGCATTTGCAAGAGGTTCGTCCGATTGCCATTGCCACAGCAAATTTTGTGGTCATTTTTGTCCCTTCTATTTTGGTTTTGGTGTATTCTGGGGGATTTTCATCGGCAACACTTCAGAACGACAATTTTTTAATTTCTATGGGCTGTGTCGTTCTTTTGTCTTTGTTTGGAACGGCGATGGCCAAAGTGTTGTTCAATAACTTGATTCAGATTTCGACGCCTGTTTTTGCCTCTTCGGTCACGTATTTGATGCCTGTTGTTGCTCTTTTTTGGGGGCTATTGGATGGCGAAGTTTTTGACCTGTTTCAGGGCTTTGCCGCCCTATTGATTTTATGTGGGATTTATTTGGCGAATAAGAAATAAAAAAAAGACCGCACATGGCGGTCTTTTTTATTTTATTTAAAGAAGGATTATTTAAAATCTTCCTCGGTCACTCCAGAATTGACTTGGACTTCATTGGCATTAATACTAATGACTTGTGGGCCTGTAGAGATTTTTCTTCCAAAAGGAATCAAAACACCACTGACTGCTCTATAATCCGAAAGATCTTCAATAGAAGTTATCGTTTGTCCTTGAGCTTCTTCAGTTTTTTCTTCTCTAATAAGCAATCCAGAATCTGCATCATAGTATCGGAAGGATTCCTTATTACCGTTCACTTTAATCTTGTAAACATCAGTACCGTCCAAATCACTTAAACTTACCAATTCTATATCTTCTGCAGTGTAGTGCGCTTCTGGGAACAGTCCTTTTTGGTCGGCCTGTTCGGCAATTTGCTCTTCAGTCATGGGTTGTTTCATGCCTTGTTGTTCGGCATACCCTGTGGTGCCGTCAAATTTTTGTTTCATGATGGTGCCCATACCAGCAATACTCATTTCCATAGAAGATTTGTTAGGCGCCATAGTTTTGATGACCGCTGTGGGCTTAAATGGTGCACCTTCAATAGTCACATCGGCATTAAAAAGTAATGTACTAACAGCTTCAGTGGCTTCTTTTCCACCAATGGCATCGATATAGCTATTCATTACTGAAAGCGCAGTAACACCTTCTGGGATGGGCTTTGAAAATTCGGGTTTGTCTACCGGATTGGCATATTTATCAAAGTACTTGATAGGAATGTTTAATTTTTCAAGATTGGCAACCACTTCGCTTCCTTTTCCAACTACAATAAAACGTGCATTGTCTGCCGTAAAATAGGTGTTGGCTACACGTTGTACGTCTTCAATAGAAACAGCGTTGATTTTTTCTAAGTAAGTAGCATAAAAATCTTCTGGCAATTCATTAATCTTTGTGTTTACAGCGTAGCGTGCTATGGTGCTTGGACGCTCCAAAGCCAACACGAAATCACCAACATATTTGGCCTTAGCATTGGCTAGGGCAGAAGCTTCTACGGGTTCTGTTTGAAAACGCTTGATTTCTTTGATGGTTTCAACTATTGCACTATCGGTTACGGCATTTCGAACGGCAGCACCAGCAGAAAATCTAGAAATGTATTTGTCTGTCCCCACAGAAGATCGCGCTCCATAGGTCCATCCGTTTGCTTCACGCAGGTTCATGTTTAGGTAGCTATTAAAACCCCCACCAAAAATTTTGTTGGCAATAAGGACCGCATGATAATCAGGATCGCTCATTTTGAGTTTTACATTGCTTGTAATAGAAATGTTGGATTGTACCGCATTGGGCATGTCTACAAAGTTAATTTCCAAAGCGCTTACATTTGGGTTGGCTTCAGGAACAGTAGAATTTATTTCTGCTGCTTTTTTCCATTTACCAAAATACTTTTTGATGCTTTTATATACGTCTTTGGTATTTACGTCTCCAATGACGACAAGGTAAGCATCATTTGGCCCGAAATACTTTTCGTTATACGCCTTGATGTCCTCAAAGTTTACATTGTTTACCGTTTCTTCGGTAACAAATTCTCCGTAAGGATGCTCGACTCCGTAAGAAAGTGCTCCTCCAACGCGCCCAGCAACAGCATCAACACTTTTTGCTTGAGACTTTAAACCTTCCAGTAATTTTTCTTTTTCTTTCTCGAATTCTTCTTCTGTAAGAAGGGGATTCATAGCTGCATCGGCCAAAAGCTGTAATATGCGGTCGCTGTATTTGGTAAGTGAACTCGCAAATCCACCCCCAAAACCAAAACTTAGACGTGCGCCCAAGAAATCAACTTCTTCGTTGAAGTCGTCTTTAGAAATATTGGTAGTTCCATTGCCGAGCATAGATCCTAACAACGAAGTTACTCCAGCTTTATCGCCTTCAATGATTGGTTTTCTGTCGATGGTCAAATTGTAGGAAACACGTGGAAGTTTGTGGTTTTCTACAATTAAAACTTTAAGTCCGTTTTTAAGTTCGTACTCTGTTGGCTTTTCCAGCGCTATTTTCGGTGCTGGACCTGGTTTTGGTTGCTGGCTACGGTCTATTTGTGCTGTGATGCTCACAGTGACAAATAAAAATGCCAGAAGGGTGTATAATTTAGTTTTCATATCCATGTCTTTTTTAAATTTATTCTTGTGCAGATTCTGGTAAATACTCCAATAATAAGCGCTGGTTTGCGTTCAAATATTTATTGGCTACTGCTTTTATTTCCTCGCGCGTAATGGATCTGTAAATATCAATCTGATCGTTGATGAGGTTTGTGTCTCCATAAAGCATATGATAGCGTGCCAAAGAGTTTGCAATACCTTCGACACTTGAGTTTGAACTTACAAAGTCGTTTTCAAATTTATTTTGAATTTTTTGGTAATCGCGTTCAGAAATAAGTTCAGACTTTAATTTTTCAATTTCTTCATCCATCTCATCTACTAAAGTATCTAGAGAAGTTTCCCCCAACGGCAATCCGAAAAGGATATACACTCCGTAGTCTTCTTGACTCAGATTGATAGCACCTGCTTGAAGCGCCATTTTTTTGTCATCAACAAGTTTTTTGTAAAGTTTAGAAGTTTTTCCATCACTCAAATAGGTGGAAATCATATCTAAAACATAAGAATCTCTATCCTTAAAAGAAGATGTTCTATAGGCCGCCATGATGGCAGGTATTTGGATATTTGCGTCATACGCTTTTGCACGGATGGGTTCTGTAATTGGATCTTCTTTAGGGAAGTCACGAACGATATCTTCTCCACGTGGAATAGGACCAAAATAATCTTCAATCATTTTTTTGACCGATGGCACATCGATGTCTCCAGCAATGACTAAAGTTGCATTGTTGGGAACATAATATTTTTTGTTAAACGCTTGAAATTCTTCCAAAGTAGCGGCGTCCAAATGCTCCATTTTACCAATTGTGGTCCCTTTATATGGATGTTTTTTGAACATGTGTAACTTTACATTTTCCAAGAATTTACCATAAGGACTATTGTCCACTCTAAGGCGTTTTTCTTCTTTAACGACTTCGTTTTGCGTATCTACACCTTCTTGATTAATAACGGGGTGCAATAAACGTTCAGACTCCATCCAGATGCCTAATTCGACATTGTTTGAAGGAAAAACCTCATAATAATACGTACGGTCATCAGTGGTATTTGCATTATTACTACCTCCGTTTGATGTAACAATCGTAAACCATTCACCCTTTGGGATATTTACAGTACCCTCAAAAAGAAGATGTTCAAAAAAGTGCGCAAATCCAGTGCGTTCTGGGTTTTCGTCTTTTGCGCCAACATGGTACATGACTGAGGTCGTCACTACTGGAGCGGTATTATCTTGATGAAGAATAACGTGCATACCGTTATCTAAATCATATTCCTCAAATTTTACTTCTTGAGCCGATACAGCAACCACTGAACCCAGCAAACAAGATAAAATGCATAAATAAGTTTTCATTTGATTAACTTTTAAATTATTTAATTGTCTGACGCTTGTAGTAATGATTTGTTACAGCGCGGTCTCAAATATATATAATTTAATGAGTTTTTTAAGCATGAAATGGTATTAAAAACTATACAGGGAAATAATTTGTAAATTGATTTATTACAGCTATATTTGCACCCGCCTTTAAAGAGGTTATAAAAATTAATTCATTTAAACGTAACGCTATGTACGCAATTGTAGAGATAGCAGGGCAACAATTTAAAGTTGAAAAAGACCAAAAAGTCTTTGTTCACCGTTTACAAGCCGAAGAAGGAAAAAAAGTCGCTTTCGACAATGTTCTTCTTTTAGCTGACGGCGACAAAGTCACAGTAGGCGCCCCCGCTATAGACGGAGCTCAAGTAGGAGCAAAAGTCTTAAAGCACCTAAAAGGTGATAAAGTAATCGTATTCAAAAAGAAACGACGTAAAGGATACAGAGTAAAGAATGGCCACCGCCAAGCTTTAACTGAAATCCAAATTGATAATATTGTTGCTTCAGGAGCAAAAAAAGCTGCCCCTGCCAAAAAAGCACAAAAACCAACTGCTAAAGTTGAAACTCCAGCACCAAAGGCCGCCAAAGCTGCTCCAAAAGCAGAAGCGCCAGCACAGGATTTGAGTAAAATGACAGTTGCACAACTTAAAGAATTAGCAAAAGCTAAAGGCATTACTGGAATATCTGCGATGAAAAAAGCAGACTTAATTTCAGCCCTTAGCTAAATCATAACATATAAAATCGAAATAAAATGGCACATAAAAAAGGAGTCGGAAGTTCGAAAAACGGTAGAGAATCAGAATCGAAACGACTTGGCGTGAAAATTTTTGGCGGACAAGCTGCCGTTGCAGGAAACATCATTGTAAGACAACGAGGTACTGCACACAACCCAGGCGAGAATGTTTACGCTGGAAAAGACCACACTTTACATGCTAAAGTTGATGGTGTTGTAAAATTTGAGAAAAAGAAGAACAACAAATCCTATGTTTCTGTTGTTCCTTTTGAAGCATAGCATAGTCTTTTAATAAAATAGACTAAAAAAGCCCTGCATTGCGGGGCTTTTTTTATACCCTAAATGCCCTTAATGAATTAGTTTTTCAAACGCTAAACGTTTGTCTCCATTTTCTAAATAAATGACCCCACAATAAGAATACCCCATAGTTTTAAGTAATTTTTGCATCCCAAAATTATCTTTGTGCGTGTCAATACGCATCGAGGGTATTTGCATATTCAAAAGCATTTGTTCGCATGCGTTGAAAATGAATTTTGCTATACCTTTTCCTCTAAAATTCTTTGCTACTGCCATACGGTGAATCACTCCATATTTTATTTGTCCAGGACGAATCCAGTTGCCTTTTATTTTTGAATATGTTGGTTCATTTTCGGTCGAAAACATAGCTGTTGCGGTTACATCACCTCGTTCAGACTTTACGACGTAACTTTGATTATTTTGAATGTCTTTTAGGACAATAGCTGTGTTGGGATACCCATTTTGCCATTGATCAATATTTTGGTTTGCCAACAGCTCTTGCGCATCTTTGATGATGCCCATAATCTCCTCTAAATCTTTCTTTTTAGCATGTAAAAGGTTCATTATTTGATGGCTAATAGTTAATTGAGTTCAAAAAAAAAGCCAAAGCTGAACTTTGACTTTTTAAAAAAAATTAAAACTTAATAGCGGTAGTATTCTGGCTTGAAAGGCCCTTCTTTTTGTACGCCAATATAGCTGGCCTGATCCGTTCTAAGTTCTGTGAGCTCCACGCCAATTTTTTCTAAGTGTAATTTTGCTACTTTTTCATCTAAATGTTTGGGCAACATATAGACTTTATTTTCGTAAGCATCTTCGTTGTTCCACAATTCTATTTGCGCTAAAACTTGATTTGTAAATGAATTACTCATAACAAAACTAGGGTGTCCTGTGGCACAACCAAGGTTTACCAATCGGCCTTCGGCCAATACGATAATGTCATTACCATTTACGGTGTATTTATCCACTTGCGCTTTGATTTCATCTTTGGTGTGTCCAAAGTTTTCATTAAGCCAAGCCATATCAATTTCATTGTCAAAATGGCCAATGTTACATACAATAGTTTTGTCTTTCATGACTTCAAAGTGTTGGCTTTGAATAATATCTTTGTTCCCAGTTGCCGTCACAACAATATCAGTAACAGGAAGGACAGTCTCTAGTTTTTTTACTTCAAATCCGTCCATTGCAGCTTGTAAGGCACAAATGGGATCAATTTCTGTAATGGTAACAATACTTCCTGCACCTCTAAATGATGCTGCTGTTCCTTTTCCTACATCGCCATAACCGCACACGACAACGCGTTTTCCAGCCAACATAGTATCGGTAGCTCTTCGAACGGCATCTACAGCACTTTCTTTACATCCGTATTTGTTGTCAAATTTACTTTTGGTTACAGAATCATTGACGTTGATGGCCGGCATGGCTAGTGTTCCATTTTTCATGCGCTCGTACAAACGGTGAACACCAGTAGTGGTTTCTTCACTAAGCCCATTGATTCCTGCGGTGAGTTCTGGATAGTGATCAAAAACTAGATTTGTAAGGTCCCCACCATCGTCCAAAATCATATTGAGTGGCTTACGGTCTTCACCAAAAAATAAAGTTTGTTCAATACACCAGTCGAATTCTTCTTCGTTCATACCTTTCCATGCATAAACTGGAATCCCAGCTGCCGCAATGGCAGCAGCGGCTTGATCTTGTGTAGAAAAAATATTGCATGAACTCCATGTGACTTCTGCACCAAGAGCAACAAGGGTTTCGATAAGTACAGCGGTTTGTATGGTCATGTGTAGACATCCAGCAATTCGGGCACCTTTTAAAGGTTGACTGTCTTTATATTCATCACGAAGACTCATTAGTCCAGGCATTTCTGCCTCGGCAAGTTCAATTTCTTTTCGTCCCCAGTCTGCCAAAGACATGTCTTTTACTTTAAAGGGTACATAAGGAAGGGTTTTGACGCTCATAATTCAATTTTTTTAAATTTTAGGTGGGCTTAGAAAAAACGCCTAAAATAGTGTACTTTCGTTTCAGTTTTTAATTCTTTTGCAAAGATAGTTATTAACTTTTTAAATCTCATATGCCACTTTACAAAACTATAAAGATTAACTCACAAACTAATGTTAAAATATGGCACATCACAGAACCTGTTGATGTTTTGATGCAATCAGTTGATTTAAAAAAGGAAAGTTCTGCTAGAGTTCAATCAATGAAAAGCGAATTGCATCAACGAGGATTTTTGAGTGTCCGGTTACTTTTAAAAGCTTTTGGCTATAGCGATTATGATTTGTTTTATGATGAATATGGGAAACCTCACCTAAAAGATGGTCGTTACATTTCCATAACGCATTCCTATACGTATTCTGCGGTGGTAGTTAGTGCACAACCTGTTGGTATAGACATCGAGAAACAACGCGAAAAAATAAAAAAGATTGCAGCCAAATTTACGGACTATGAGACCGCTTACTTAACCCCAGATTTTGGGGATTATATTCAAAAACTCACATGGATTTGGTGCATCAAAGAATCTTTATATAAGCTGTATGCAACTCCAGGAATGTCTTTTAAAAAACATTTCTTGGTTCTTCCCATTGGGACAGGTCAAAGCAAAACTACGGCATGGATTTTGGACGGTAATAGACCTCAGCGTTTTGAAGGGTTGTTTTTAGAATTTAACGGATTTGGATGTGCCATAACCATCCCACTAGAATGAACGATATTATTGATTTTTTTGTAGCACCCTATGCCAACGCAACGGCTTTTGATATTACATTGGAAGTCCTAGCAGTATTGCTTGGAATTGTAAGTGTTTGGTATGCTAAAAAAGAAAATATCCTTGTCTTTCCAACAGGGATATTGAGTACCGCGCTTTATGTCTATATATGTTTTAAGTTTGCGCTATATGGAGATGTTATCATTAATTTTTATTATACGTTGATGAGTCTTTATGGTTGGTTTATGTGGCATCGTAAAATTGAAGGAAATTCCATAGAAATCACGCAATCTACGATCAAAGATATGATGTGGGCATTGATTATTTTTGTTGGTACGGCTGCCCTTGTAGTTTTGGTGTATTTGTATTTTGACCGTTTCAATCAAATTACCGATTATTTTGACACCTTCACAACTGGGGTTTTCTTTGCGGCGATGTGGCTCATGGCCAACAAAAAAATAGAACATTGGCTTTTTTGGATTGTAGGCAACATAATCTCCATACCTTTGTATTTTGTAAAAGGACTTGGTTTTTCGGGGCTACAATTTACCATCTTTTTGATTTTGGCAATCCAAGGATATTTTGAATGGAAAAAACACTTGAACAAATAACATCAGATTGTATAAAAGTGGTTCTTTTTGGGCCAGAATCTACAGGGAAGTCTACTCTAGCTGAAGCTTTGGCAGAACAGTACAACACCACTTTTGTACCTGAATATATGCGCCACTATTTACAACAAAAATGGGATCATGATCAAGCCACTTGCACAAAAGACGATTTATTGCCCATAGCACAAGGACAAATGAAATTGGAGAATGAAATGGCGCAACTTGCACAAAAGGTCCTTTTTTGTGATACTAATCTTTTGCAAACCAAAGTCTATTCAGAAATTTATTATGACGGCTATTGCCCCGATGAAATTGAACGATATGCCAAAAAAAACACATATGATTTATACTTTTTATGCGCAATTGACGTTCCATGGGTAGCGGATGATTTGCGCGATAAACCTAACGAACGTACATTTATGTTTGAAACCTTTGAGCGTACACTTGAAGCGCAAAACCTTCCTTTTGTTGTTTTAAAAGGAAATCACAGTATACGTTTAGAGACCGCTATTACACATATAAACCAACTTTTAAAAGAAGGAAATTGAAATTTACAAACAAAGAAATTAACCAAATAATCGAAAGAGGGTTAGATGTGAAAACAGTTGAAAAACAGCTTTTTTATTTTGATCATAACAATGCACATATTAATTTGCATGCACCAGCAACCATAAATGATGGTATTGTTCAACTCTCTGATGCAGAGGCCGCTACTTTTAGTTCTTTTTTTCATCAAGAGAAAAAACAAAAATCCATTGTGAAGTTTGTCCCTGCATCTGGCGCAGCATCAAGAATGTTCAAGAGTTTGTATTTGTTTTTAGATAATTATGATATCAATAAAGAAACGATCAACTCTTATGTCAACAGAACAAAAAGTATAGATTTATTTCTGTTTTTTGTTACTGTAGAAAAGTTACCATTTCATGACGAAGTTTTTGCGGCGCTAAAAAAACATTATCCAGACTACAAATCAATGTCTTTGGATCAAAGACGTATGTTATTCGTAGAGTTTTTATTAGCCAAAGAACGTTTTAATTTTGGGGAATACCCAAAAGGATTATTGCCATTTCACAACTATAAAACACATATTTCGACTGCTTTTGAAGAACATTTAGTTGAAGCTAGTAAATATGCCGAAATTGATGGAAAAGCAACACTTCATTTTACAATATCTAAACACCATCACCAGCAATTTTTGGCACATTTTGAGTCCATTAAAACCATTGTGGAATCAAAGACTCAATCAAGCTTTGCTATTTCTTATTCTTATCAAGATCATAAGACCGATACCATTGCTGCCACATTAGACAATAAACCTTTTAAGGTTAACGATCAACTATTGTTTCGGCCCTCAGGTCATGGCGCATTAATTTCTAATTTAAATGCTATTGACGCAGACCTTATTTTTATCAAAAACATCGATAATGTGCTCATGCAACATTGCGTCGATCAAATGGTATTTTACAAAACGGTCTTAGGGGGGTATTTACTCAAAACACAAAAGCTTGCTTTTGATTTTGCACGTGAACTTGATGATGTAAAAATTAAAGAAGAAAAAATCAATGAAATTGCGAATTTTCTCTCTGCTCAGTTGAATGTACACATAAGTAGAGAGTTTGAAAAATATGCGCATGAATTCAAATTGGAGTATTTGAAGTCGCGTATCCATCGACCAATTCGAGTATGTGGGATGGTAAAAAATGAAGGAGAACCAGGAGGAGGACCTTTTTGGATAAAAAAAGAAAATGGAGAACTGAGTCTTCAAATTGTTGAAATGAATCAAGTCAACTCCAAATCAAAACAACAAAATGCGATTGCCAAATCTGCAACTCATTTTAATCCCGTTGATATTGCATGCGGGGTTAAAGACTACAAAGGCAATAAATATGACTTGGAGAACTATATAGACGTCAATACTCATTTTGTTTCTATAAAAAATAAATACGGAAAAAAACTTAAAACCCTCGAGCGCCCAGGGCTTTGGAATGGAGGGATGGCGCAGTGGAATACTGTTTTTGTTGAAGTACCACTTTCTACATTTAACCCTGTTAAAAAGGTGACTGATTTGCTCAAAGCACCACATCAATTGCAAGATTAAAAATAATTGAAATAATTGGTGTAGAATTATTTTCTGATGTACTTTTGTACTGTTCTCAAAAAAGGGGTGCCGCAAGGCTGAGATCATACCCATTGAACCTAGAACAGGTAATGCTGTTTAGGGAATTTTCTGAAACAAAGCGTTTCAGTTTATATTTTATTTATTATTAACAAAGAATAATGACCTCTTTTTATTCGATTATTTAAAAACAATCGTATGAAAAATTACATTCTTTACTTAGCGCTCATTGTGGTAGCACCACTGTGGGCACAAGAAAATCAATTGCAAGATTCAACCCAAACACAAAATTTAGACGAAGTTTTGGTCAAAGCAGTTCGCGTGCAACCTAATGCACCAATTACACATTCAAATGTAAACAAAGAAGACCTTCAAAAGCGGAACTTGGGACAAGATATCCCCGTGCTTTTGAATTACCTCCCATCAGTAGTGTCCTCTTCTGATGCTGGAGCAGGAATTGGCTACACTTACCTTAGGGTAAGAGGTAGTGATGCAACACGTGTCAATGTTACCATTAATGGAATTCCGTACAATGATGCCGAAAGTCAAGGCACATTTTGGGTCAATCTTGGTGATTTTGCTTCCTCTGTAGAAAGTATGCAATTGCAACGTGGGGTGGGTACTTCTACCAACGGTTCTGGAGCTTTTGGCGCAAGCTTAAACATTCTAACTGATGCTGTTTCAGAAAAAGCGGGCGGAGAAATTGCCAATTCTTTTGGATCTTTTGGTACGCAAAAACACAGTGTAAAATTTACTACAGGACTCATCAATGATCATTTTGAATTCGCAGGGCGATTATCTAAAATTTATTCTGAGGGTTATGTCGATCGTGCATTTACAGATTTAAAATCGTATTATTTACAAGGGAATTACGTGGACGACAATACCATTGTGAAAGCCATTACTTTTGGGGGAAAAGAAAAAACCTACCAAGCATGGTATGGACTATCCAAAGACCAATTGGAAGAAGACCGAACCCAAAATCCATATACTTACGACAACGAGACCGACAATTATTGGCAAGACCATTATCAATTGCACTGGAATGAAATTTTGAATTCAAATTGGTCCACCAATATTGGCTTGAATTACACTCGAGGGAAAGGCTATTTTGAGCAATTTAAAGACGAACGAAGTGCTGCAGATTACAACAATCTTATCAATGACGATAGTGACGTGGTTGTACGCCGTTGGTTAGACAATCATTTTTATGTGGCAAATGCTAATGTAACGTACAATAGAAATGGACTTGAAATTATTTCAGGCATTTCCTACAGCGACTACACCAACGACCATTATGGCGAAATTATTTGGGGTAGCGATTTGGCTTCTGGGACAAACATCAGAGACCGCTATTACTTAAGTGTTTCGGACAAATCTGATTTTAGTGTATTTTCTAAAGCCACTTTTAGAGCATCTGAAAAATTGCAGGGTTTTTTGGATCTTCAGGGGCGATTTGTAAATTATACAACCACAGGGCTAACATCAGACAGGGTGCCAATCGATGTGGATGAAGACTTTAATTTTTTCAATCCTAAATTAGGGTTTACCTACACGTTAAACTCAAACAACAGCATCTATGCTTCCTATGCAAGAGCCCACAAAGAACCCAACCGCAACGATTTTGAAAGTAACGCTGCAGACGTACAACACGAAGAGTTGAATGATTTTGAATTGGGGTGGCGTCATGAAAGTGACCGCCTACGCTTAAATGCTAATGTGTACTACATGCAATACAACAACCAGCTCGTACTTACCGGTGCATTAGATAATGTAGGCGAGTACCTTCGTGAAAATGTGGATAAAAGCTATCGACTTGGGCTCGAATTAGATGCCAACATTGTACTTACAGAACAATTATATTTAATCTCGAACTTAGCGCTGAGCAAAAACAGAATCCAAGATTTGACCATCAATCGTGATGGTGCTGAGCAAAATTTAGGCGATACCAACATTGCTTTTTCACCAGATGTGATTACGACACATGCCCTAGAATATGCCCCTAACACAAAGTTTAGAGCAGCATTGATAGGCAAATATGTTGGGGAGCAATACTTGAGCAATACCGATACTGAGGCCTCAAAATTGGACAGTTATTTTGTGACAGATTTGAATTTTAGTTACACGCTTCCTGTAAAAAAGGTGTTTCAATCCATTGTCTTTACAGGGATGGTCAACAATTTATTTGATTTAGAGTATGTTGATCGTGGGTACACCTATTTGGATACTTGGAGTGGCCCAACCGCTACAGAAATTCAGGGCTATTACCCACAAGCCACCCGCAATTTTTTATTGGGGATGACCTTGACGTTTTAAACAAAAAATGATTTGATTTTAAAACCCTGCACCTGTGGTGTGGGGTTTTTGTTTATCAATAAAGAGGTTTGATTAAACACTCTTTAAACATTTGTTAAAATAGCTTACCATCACAGTTGTTTTTAACAGATTTTATTTAGCTTTACTTTACCTAAATCTATTTATAACACCCTGCTTTTTTGCGTTTACTTCATAGATTTTTGGGTTAAAAATTAATATCATGATAAAATCTTTAAGCCAAATATGCTTTTTTTTGCTACTCTATAGTTCTTTAGTAGGATGTAATCAAATAGGTCAAAAAGAGATACAGACTAAAACAAAAGAAGCAGTACAAGATTCACTTATTGAACAATATTTAACCAATTGCGCAACACAATTCAATTATAGATTTCAAATGCAAGAGTGGCAAGATTGCTTGGATCGAGGGTTAGAAGAGGATAGTACAGTTGCCTATTTCTGGCAACAAAAAGCAATGCCTTATTTTAAAGCTAGAAAATACGAAGTTGGAATGAAATACCTCGATAAAGCGGTGCTGAATAAACCTGAACGTTGGTTGAGTTACAGAGCATTTATAAAATGTATTTTTTCTAAACAGTACAAAGAAGCATTAGTTGATTTTGAAAAATGTGTAGAAATGGAAGGAAATTCTTATGAGATGGATCATACTTATAATTTTCATATTGCCTTGTGTCATTTGCAATTAAATCATTTCAAAAAAGCTGAGAAAATTTTCAAAAAAGATATATTAGAGCAAGAAGAACAGTGGGGTGAAGCTCATTTTTTGGATATATTCTATTATGGCATGAGCTTATATGAACAAGAAAAATGGGAAGAAGCCATTCGACAATTTGATAAGGCATTAGAACAATACCCAACATTTTCAGATGTAAAATATTACAAAGCATTTGCCGTCCGAAGGTTAGGTAAAATGAATGAATTTAAAACGCTATTGTTTGAAGCAAAAAAGGATGCTGAAAACGGCAATACGTTTAATGAAGCAAACAGCATTTATGAACCTTACCCTTATCAAATAGTGTGGTGAAATTGAACATAATCCAATCAATTCGAAACAAACAACTCATTCCCATTGCGTTCTACACGGTAGGGTTTTAAGCCGCATTGCAAATTGGTGTTTTGAAAAGGAAGGCCAAGCACTAAATCATATTTGTGCGTTTCATCGCAGCTACTGACTCCAATCCCATCAATAATTTCAATAAAACAATTATTGCTAAGCGGGGTGTTGGGGTCTGCTGCATCAAAGGCGACAAAGCCCGTTCCTGTATTGTTGACAATAATCCCGCCATTACCTTCATTGGGGACAAACACAGGATTGCTTGGGAAATTCAATTGATTGTATTGTGATAGGTTGAGGTTTAAGGGTACATTTACTCCTACATTCAACAGAAAATTACAATTTTCATCATAATTGTCCTTGTCAGAGCAATTAATCAATAAGAAGCATAATGCCAAGCAACAAAAAATCTTTCTTCCCAAATTATATAGAAAAAGTACATGTTTGTGCAGCATTTTTAGGCGTTTTTAGTAATGTTTAGACCAAAATACAACAAAAATCAGCGGTAGCTAAATATTTTGTATATTTGTATAGTAATCTCGTGAAAACGAGATTTTTTCTATTTTAGTATATGTCTAAAATAAAGAACCTAAATCGAATTAAATAAAACTATAAACGCATGAGTAACGTATCATATTATACCGCTGAAGGATTAAAAAAACTTCGTGATGAGCTGCAACAGCTCAAAGACGTTGAGCGTGTCAAAGCGTCCAAAGCTATTGCCGAAGCGCGCGACAAAGGCGACTTGAGCGAAAATGCCGAATACGATGCCGCCAAAGAAGCACAAGGGATGCTCGAAATGCGCATTTCTAAACTCGAAGACACCCTCGCTGGGGCACGTCTTATCGATGAATCTCAATTGGATACTTCCAAGGCACTGGTGTTGTCCAATGTAAAAATAAAAAATCAGGCCAATGGCATGGAACTCACTTATTTGCTTGTAGCCGATGGTGAAGCCGATTTGGCAGCAGGAAAAATATCTGTCAATTCACCTATCGGAAAAGGGTTACTTGGGAAAAGTGTAGGCGATGTTGCCGAAATTCAAGTACCTAATGGTGTTATCAAGTTCGAAATTTTAGAAATCACACGATAAAATACAACTATGGGCTCAATTTTTTCAAAAATCGTTTCTGGAGAAATTCCTTGCCATAGAGTAGCAGAAACCGAGGATTTTTTAGCTTTTTTAGATATTAATCCCAATGCCAAAGGACATACGCTTTGTATACCTAAAAAAGAAGTAGATCAACTTTTCGATTTGGACGAAACTACATATAATGGGCTGATGGCTTTTTCAAGAACCATTGCTATGGCCATCGAAAAAGCAATCCCTTGCAAACGTGTAGGTATGACTGTGATTGGCCTTGAAGTTCCGCATGTGCACGTACATTTGATTCCGTTAAATGCTATGGAAGATGCACAATTTATCAAAAAAGAAAAATTGACTTCTGAAGAATTCCAAGCAGTGGCCAAATCTATTGCGGATTATTTGTAATTTTTTTAAGCGTTATTTGAAACGTCGTTCCCTTACCCAGTTCTGAATTAAGCACCTTGATTCTGCCATTGTGGTACTGTTCTATGATGCGTTTGGCCAATGAAAGGCCAAGCCCCCAACCTCTTTTTTTAGTGGTATAGCCCGTTTCAAAAATCGTTTTGAATTGCTTTTTGGAAAGCCCCTGACCCGTGTCCGAAATAAGTATATAAACCTCTTGTGGGGTGTCTTCCATTTCAATGCTTAAATCGCCTTTCCCTTTCATGGCATCAATACTATTTTTAATCAAATTTTCAATCGTCCAACTGTACAGCGCCGCGTTGAGGTTAATAAAAACAGGACCTTCAGGTAATTTAGAATTAAAGGTGATCATTTTACTGCTTCGTGCTTCCAAATACTGAATGGAGTTTTCAGTAGCTTGGACTATATCTATGGGCATCAATTGAGGAACAGAGCCAATTTTGCTAAACCGTTCAGTAATGGTTTCAAGTCTATTGATATCGTTGTTGATTTCATCGATATATGTAGAATTTACGTTTTCATTTTTGAGCAATTCTGTCCAACCAATGAGCGATGATAAAGGCGTACCAATTTGGTGTGCTGTTTCTTTGGCCATAGCGGTCCACAATTTATTTTGTGTGGCGATACGTGAACTTCGATAGAAGAAGTAAATAAGTCCCAAAAATAAAATAATGATGAGCGCCAAGGCCAAAGGATAATATTTCAATTTGTTCAATAAAACAGAGTTGCCATAATACACTGTAGACAGCACCTCACCATCATAAATAACTTGAATTGGGGTGTTTTCTTTGGCAAATTTTTGACTTAACTTCTTAAGGTATTCTTGACTGTTGTCTGAGTTTACATCGATATTATTGGATTGAAAATTTCCCTCAGAACCTTCAATAATCATGGGTGTGCTGGTGTTACTTTGAATAATTTTTAAGGGGAAATCACTAATATTCCCATACAGATCTTGTGTTTTTACAAGTTCTCTTTGCGCCACAGAAAAATTCTCCATCTTGATGCGTTCTTCTTCTTTAAATTTTTGAAAGAAGCGGTAGGTATTCCACAATATTAGAGTAACAATAAGAAAAGAAACCAGAATAACCATCCAGTTGAGCGCCGACCGATTTGAACTTAATTTCATTGAACTAATTTTTTCAACTCTAAATATAATGTAATTATGTTGATATTATTGTCTTAAATTCCTGTCAACTGCTTTTATCTCCCGACATATTTGTTAATTTTGTTATATATTTAAGCACATGACTTCCTTTGAACCTAAAGATTGCACCATTCAGCAAATGCAAGCCCTCCTCTCGAGTGCTGTAGCACCACGTCCCATTGCGTTTGCCAGCACAATTGACGCTCAAGGAAATCCCAACTTATCTCCATTTAGTTTTTACAATATTTTTAGTTCCAATCCACCGATTCTGATTTTTTCTCCTGCTCGTCGTGTACGTGACAACTCTATAAAACACACCCTCGAAAATGTTCAAGAAGTCAAAGAAGTGGTCATCAATGTCGTGCATTACCCTATGATTCAACAAATGTCGCTTAGCAGCACAGAATACGCAAAAGGGATAAATGAGTTTGAGAAATCTGGACTAACCATGCTTAAATCCGATTTGGTGCAGCCCTTTCGTGTGGCCGAATCACCCATCCAAATGGAGTGTAAAGTTATCGAAATCAAACCCTTAGGGACCGAGCATGGCGCTGGTAATTTAGTGATTTGTGAGGTTGTAAAGCTTCATATTTCTGACGATGTGTTAAATACAGATGGAGGAATTGATCAAGAAAAACTGGATTTGGTTGCACGTGGTGGCGGAAGTTATTATATTCGAGCCAAAGACGGATTTTTAGAAATCCCCAAACCCCTCAGAACGTTGGGGATTGGTATAGATGCATTGCCTAAAATTGTGCGCGAAAGCAAAGTTCTTACTGGAAACGATTTAGGGCTATTGGGCAACGTAGAAGCTTTGCCTTCAACAACTGAAGTAGATAAGTTTTGGGAAGACAACGTTCATCAAGAACTAAAAACAACAAAAGAAAAACACCAAAAAGCTCAAGAATATTTGCGTGATGGTCAAGTACCTAAAGCATGGTGTATATTATTAAAATAAAACAAACGTAAATTTAAACATGGAAATTCAAGGAAAAATTAAACTCATTGGCGAAACACAAACCGTAGGGTCAAACGGTTTTAGAAAACGTGAATTGGTGGTCACCACCGAAGAGCAATATCCACAACACCTGTCGGTTGATTTTGTACAGGACAAAACAGAATTATTAAACAATTTTCAGGTTGGTCAACAAGTCAAAGTAGGCATCAACTTACGCGGACGTGAGTGGGTGAGTCCTCAAGGGGAAACCAAGCATTTTAACTCAATTCAAGGTTGGCGTATTGATAGCTTACAACAAGCTCAAGCCTCTGCTGCAGCTCCTCCTGTACCGCCAATGGAAGCTTTTGAACCAGCTTCTGACCTCAAAGACAATGAACCAGACGATCTGCCGTTTTAATCTTAACAACACTTATGATTAACTCTTAAATCTAACCTATGAGCACTTTATCACAGAAAGATTTCGAATCGTTTTCCGATGCTGCATCGTTCAAATCCGTTCTAAAATCAACATTAGAACCAAAGAAATATGCAGCTATTCTCGAGAGTGTTCACTACGAGACTGAGCTGTTGAAACTTCAAGCAGAACTTGTTGATTTGCAACAATGGGTGGCCAAACACAAAAAGCGTGTTTGTGTCATTTTTGAAGGTCGTGATGCGGCTGGTAAAGGCGGCGCCATTCGTCGATTTACGGAACATTTGAATCCACGTTCTATGCGTGTGGTAGCGCTTACAAAACCTACTGAAGTAGAACAAGGGCAATGGTATTTTAGGCGATACATAAAAGAATTACCTGAACCAGGCGAATTGGTCTTTTTTGACCGCAGTTGGTACAACCGCGCCGTTGTAGAACCCGTCATGGGTTTTTGCACTGATGAGCAATACAATAAATATATGGTTCAGGTGCCAGAATTTGAGCACATGCTTTATGAAGACGGAGTAATCATCATAAAATTTTGGTTTTCCATTTCAAAAGATGAACAATTGAGGCGGTTCAATTCTCGATTGGCCAATCCATTAAAACAATGGAAATTTAGTCCTGTTGATAAAGAAGGACAAAAGCGTTGGGATTTATATACGACTTATAAAGAGCAAATGTTTAGCAAAACCCATACGTCTTTTAGCCCTTGGATTATTATCAAGACTAATAACAAAAAAGAAGCTCGATTGGAAAGTATTCGGCATGTGCTTTCTAAGTTTGAATATGACCGAAAAGGCAGTTCAAAAACCACAATTCTTCCCGATCCAAATGTAGTTCAGCGCTACCATAGACTGATTACCCAAATTGATTAACGATGAGTACATTAACACCAAAAAATATAAAAAAATTAAACTCCAAACGTGGACTAAAACTTTTTCTAAAAGAAGAAGATATGACTACAACTAAGGCCTTGCGTATTTTAAATTATGAAGACAAGCTCAAAAAATTGCAAGAGGAGTTAATAAAGCTGCAACAATGGGTTGAAACAGAGCAAGAAAAACTTGTTGTTATTTTTGAAGGGCGCGATGCGGCTGGAAAAGGGGGTGCCATTCGAAGAATTACACAGCATTTGAATCCAAGAGAATTTAATGTGGTAGCCCTACCCAAACCGACTCCAGAGGAACAAGGACAATGGTATTTTCAGCGGTATATAAAAAATTTACCACGAGGTGGACAAATCACTTTTTTTGACCGTAGCTGGTACAATCGTGCTGTGGTGGAGCCAGTCAATGGATTTTGTACTGATGAAGAGTACAAGATTTTCATGAACCAAGTAAACAATTTTGAACAAATGTTGGTCGAGTCTGGTGTTCGTTTGGTGAAATTTTATTTTTCTATTTCAAAAGATGAACAAGCACGTCGTTTTAAGGATATCAAAGCCAGTCCAGTCAAAAAATGGAAGTTTAGTCCTGTAGACCAAACGGCATTAGAGCGCTGGGATGACTATACGCACTACAAAGAACAAATGTTTAAAAAAACAGATACCAAACTTGCCCCTTGGATTGTCATTAAAGCCAATAGAAAAATGAAAGCAAGGGTAGAGGTTGTGCAAAAACTTTTGGAGCTTGTGCCTTACAATTAAGAGACTTCATCATAACGAAAACAACTTGTTTCGTGGTCATTAACCATCCCTGTGGCTTGCATGTGCGCATAAACCACGGTACTCCCAACAAATTTGAATCCACGTGTTTTTAAATCGGTACTGATGACATCACTCAAAGGGGTGTTGGCGGGGATTGCTTTGTAGTCCGAAAATTGATTTTTTATAGGTTTCCCATCTGTAAATCCCCAAATATAGTGGCTAAAACTTCCAAATTCTTCTTGAATTTTGATAAAAGCTTGAGCATTGGTAATGGCCGCTTTTATTTTTAGCTTGTTCCGTATAATACCTTTGTTTTGTACCAGCTCTTGAAATTTTCCATCAGTATACTTCGCGATTTTTTTGTAATCAAAACCATCAAAAGCAACTCTAAAATGTTCTCTTTTTCTCAAAACGGTAATCCAACTTAGCCCCGCTTGAAAGGTTTCAAGCATAAGAAATTCAAATAGTTTTTGATCATCAAAAAGTGGGACACCCCATTCCGTATCGTGGTATTGTTCGTATAAGGGGTCGCCTTCACACCAGCCACAACGTTGTTTAGTTTTCATACCCCATTGAGCTGCAAAAATTAATCCAAACTCAAACGTTCGATAAATGTTTCTATTGTTGTAGCATTTTCAACAGAAAAATCGCCAATTTTTGTTCGGCGTAATGCAGAGAGGTGTGCACCAGAATTTAGTGCTTTTCCAAAGTCGTGCGCCAAAGACCGAATGTAGGTGCCTTTACTACACTGTACTTCAAAATCAATTTCGTGTCCTCGTAGGGCTTTGATTTTAAAATAATTGATACAAATTTCTCTTGTCGGAATAGTCACGTCTTTTCCTGCTCTGGCAAATTCATACAGTCGTTTTCCGTCTTTTTTTAGTGCCGAAAAAACAGGGGGTTGTTGTTGTATTTTGCCCTCAAATTGTTTCGTAGTTTGATGGATTAATTTTTCTGTAATATGTGCCGTCTGGTATGTGGCATCCACCTCAGTTTCTAAGTCATAAGACGGGGTTGTACTGCCCAAAACCAATGTTCCAGTATACGTTTTTGTTTGTGCTTGATATTGCTCAATTTGTTTGGTTTTTTTCCCGGTACAAATCAATAAAAGTCCAGTTGCCAAAGGGTCCAAAGTGCCTGCATGACCTACTTTTATTTTTTTAAGATTAAATGTTTTACGAATATGCCAACGCAGTTTATTAACCACTTGAAAAGAGGTCCATTCTAAGGGCTTATCGATCAATAATAGCTGACCATTTTTATAGTCTTCAACGGTTTTCATTACTTAAAAATAAGATAAACAAATGGCTATTAGCCCAACAATACCACAGTAGTACGCAAAATATTTCAATTTGCTATTTTTTACGAGCTTAATCATCCATGTACATGCCAAAAAACCAGATACAAAAGCCGCTAAAAAGCCAATGCTTAATGATGAAAATTGTGCACTTTCATAGGTCAATTCACCGCTAAAAATGTCTTTAAAGATTTTTCCAAAAATTAAAGGGATGACCATCAAAAATGAAAAGCGAGCTGCTTTGGTTTTATCAATGCCTAGCAGTACGGCGGTTGAAATTGTAGCCCCTGACCTTGAAATCCCAGGAAGTATAGCAATGGCTTGAGCAAGCCCAATTGTAAATGCACTTTTGAAACGCACATCTTTTGAAGTGTTTTGTGCCCGATCGGCCAGCAGCAGCAAAAGCCCCGTAATGATGAGCATAGCACCGACCAAAACGATGTTTTTTGAAAATAAAGATTCCAATTCCGTTTCGAAAAACACACCAATTAAGGCCGCTGGAATCATTGAAATTATAATTTTAAAAATAAATTGTGTGTTGGTATTCCATTCAAATTTTAATAATTCTCGGATGATTTCCAATATGTCTTTTCGAAAAACAACAATGGTACTTAGCGCTGTTGCAAAATGAAGAACAACCGTAAAAATCATACTTTCTTTTGGCATAGAATCATCGCCAAGCAATGCTTTGCCCAATTCCAAATGCCCACTTGAAGAAACGGGCAAAAACTCTGTAAGCCCTTGAATAACTCCTAAAAGAAGACTGTCTAAATAATCCACTTATGCTTTGGGTTTTAGAAGGATGGCGTACACTTGAATACCAAAGCCAATAAGGATAAGTGTTGGTGCTATACGAATGCGTTGAATGTTAAAAATAGCATCGCTAAACACATTAGGGTCATCCGAACCTCCACCTGCCATAAGGATAAATCCAAGCGCTATAAAGCCCAAACCAATAAACATCCAAACATAGTTTCTTTTTTCAAAAACAAAGGTTTGTTTTGTTGCTTCTTTACGTTTTTTCTCTCCCATAAGGTTTTATTTTAGTAATAAAGTTGATCTGTTTTAAGGTTTAAAAAACGCTGTGTTGCTAAGTGGGTACTGATCCATGTAATGAATATACCAATCAGTAAGATGCTTAAAAATAAAGCGCCTAACTCAATTGGGTAATTGATGAGTTTTAGTTCTGGAAATGAAGCGTTTAAATAATAAATGAGTAGGCCATTCGCACCAATCCCCAAAAGCGCACCCAAAATCCCTAAACGGATATTCTTCATCACAAAGGGCCTTCTGATGAATTGTTTTGTGGCCCCCACCATTTGCATGGTTTTAATGGAAAAGCGTTTGGAGTACACCGCTAGGCGAATAGAACTGTTGATGAGCAACATTGCGATTAATGCAAACAACCCGCTAATAATCAAAATCCAAAATCCAATGCGTTTTACATTATTATTCATAAGTGAAACCAAATCTTTATCGTATTTCACATCTTCAACAAAATTTTTCTGCAGTGCTTTTTCGGAAATGCTATCCAATCGTTTTGCTGTAACATAGGGTGCTAACAAATTGACTTCCAAAGAATTCTTCAAAGGATTGTAGCCCACATCGTCCAAAAAGTCTTTACCATATTCTGCGGTCATAAACACTGCAGCTTCGTCTTTGGAGATGAATCGTGTTTGCTTTACATAATTGGCTAAACTCAAACTTTTTTTTAGTTGATTAATTTCGATGGGTTTTGTTTCGTCTTCCAAATAAATTGTGAGGACTACTTTTTCTTTGAATTCATCAGAAATGTGTTTTGCGTTAATTAGCAAAATCCCTAAAACCCCCAGTAAAAACAGTACTAAACTGATGCTGATAACAACCGAAAAATAGGAGGAAATCAATCGTCGTTTTTGATGCTTTTCAAATGTTGAACCCATAGTTATAACCTTGGTTTTGTAAAAATATAAAACTTCCTCAAATAAAATGTAAATTTGCAATCAATAAAGTAGGAATCATGACATACAATTTCAGAGAAATTGAAGCCAAATGGCAAAACTATTGGGCAAACAACAACACATTTAGAGCAAAAACAGGGGGTGATCAACCTAAATATTATGTTTTAGATATGTTTCCTTACCCCAGCGGAGCTGGGCTACATGTAGGTCATCCGCTTGGCTACATTGCTTCTGATATTTATGCGCGTTACAAGCGTCACAAAGGATTTAATGTTTTGCACCCTCAAGGTTATGATAGTTTTGGTCTTCCTGCAGAACAGTATGCTATACAGACAGGACAACATCCCGCAGTGACTACTGAAGACAATATAAACACCTACCGCCGTCAATTGGATCAAATTGGGTTTTCTTTTGATTGGAGCCGAGAAGTGCGTACCTCATCACCAGAATATTACAAATGGACCCAATGGATTTTTATTCAATTGTTTACTTCTTGGTATGATAAAACGGCCGATAAAGCACGTCCAATTTCTGAGTTGATTACACACTTTTCTAAAGAAGGGAATAAAAATATTAATGCCGTTTGTGATGAAAATATAACTGAATTTCATGCTCAAGAATGGAACGATTTTTCGGATAAAGAACAGCAGAATATTCTTTTACAATATCGTCTAACGTATTTGGCAGAAGCGGAAGTGAACTGGTGTCCAGAATTAGGAACGGTATTAGCAAACGACGAAATCATTAATGGAGTTTCAGAACGTGGTGGTTTTCCTGTGGTCAGAAAAAAAATGACACAATGGAGCATGCGTATTTCTGCCTATGCCGATCGACTCTTGACGGGTTTAGAAAAAATAGACTGGACAGATGCACTCAAAGAAAGTCAACGCAATTGGATTGGAAAATCTGTAGGAGCGTCTGTACGCTTTAATGTTGCAGGTCATAAGACTACAATTGAAGTGTTTACTACCCGACCTGATACGATTTTTGGGGTTTCATTTATGACTTTAGCGCCTGAGCATGAATTGGTAAAATCCATCACTACAGAAGCTCAGAAGTCTGCAGTAGAAGATTATATTTTAGCGACCTCAAAACGCAGTGAACGCGAGCGTATGGCCGATGTCAAAACCATTTCAGGTGTGTTTACAGGTGCTTATGCCGAGCACCCATTTACCAAAGAACCCATCCCCATTTGGATTGGCGACTATGTGTTGGCGGGCTATGGAACAGGCGCTGTAATGGCGGTACCCTGTGGCGATCAAAGAGATTATGACTTTGCCAAACATTTCAATATTCCAATACCTAATATTTTTGATGGTATTGATATTTCAGAAGAAGCATTCACGGATAAGTCAAAAACTAAAATCGGGAATAGTCAATTTTTGGACGGATTAGATTTTAAAGCTGCAACCAAATCAGCAATAGAAGCGTTAGAAAAAATCAATCAAGGGGAGGGTAAAGTAAATTACCGCCTACGCGATGCGGTATTTTCTAGACAGCGCTATTGGGGTGAGCCATTTCCAGTATATTATGTAGACGGTTTACCACAAATGATTGACCCGAAACATTTACCCATTACACTTCCTAACGTTGAAAAATATCTACCCACCAAAGAAGGTGAGCCACCATTGGGGCGTGCTGAGGTTTGGGCATGGGATACCCAAAACAATAAGGTGGTGCGCAACGCTGAAATCGACCACAAAACGGTTTTCCCATTAGAACTTAATACTATGCCGGGTTGGGCGGGGAGCTCGTGGTATTTTAACCGTTATATGGATCCCCATAATGCTGAAGAATTTGCCAGTCAAGAAGCGCTTAACTATTGGCAACAAGTAGATTTGTACATCGGTGGTAGTGAACACGCCACTGGGCATTTGTTGTATGCCCGTTTTTGGCAAAAATTCTTGTTTGATTTGGGCCATCTTCCGGTCGATGAGTTTGCTAAAAAACTCATCAACCAAGGGATGATTTTGGGAACCAGTGCTTTTGTTGCTCGAATTGAAGGGAGCAACACTTTTGTATCGAATGATAAAATCAATAATCAAAATGTGCAATACATTCATGCGGATGTCAGTTTTGTCAACGCCTCTGACGAATTGGATATTGAGGCGTTTAAATCGTGGCGAAAAGAATTTTCTGAGGCAGAATTTATTTGCTCTGAAGATGGAAATTTTAAAGTTAAGCGTGAGGTCGAAAAAATGTCAAAATCAAAATACAACGTGGTCAATCCAGATGAAATTTGTGCCACTTATGGTGCTGATGCATTGCGTTTGTATGAAATGTTTTTAGGGCCATTGGAGCAATATAAACCTTGGAATACCGCTGGAATAACAGGAGTTTCGAGTTTTCTAAAAAAATTATGGAAATTATATGTTGGGGATTCTGGAGTAAAAGCCACCGACGAAGAGCCCACCAAAGACGCCTTAAAAACCCTGCACAAAACCATTAAAAAAGTCACCGAAGACATCGAGCAGTTTTCGTTCAATACTTCAGTTTCAAACTTTATGATTGCCGTGAATGAATTGAGCGCGCAAAAGTGTACAAGCCATGCAGTTTTGGAGCCTCTTTTAATTTTAATTTCGCCCTATGCACCACATATTGCCGAAGAATTATGGTCAAAATTAGGACATAAAGATTCTATCTCAACCGCCAGTTTTCCAACGTTTGAGCCAAAACATTTAATTGAAAGCACCAAGAATTACCCCATTTCATTCAACGGGAAAATGCGTTTTACTTTGGAGTTGTCTCTAGATTTATCCAAAGACGAAATTGAAAAAACAGTTTTAGCCCACGAAAAAACGATTGCCCAATTAGAAGGTAGAGTACCTAAAAAAGTCATTGTTGTCCCTGGAAAAATTGTAAATATTGTTGGGTAATATAGATTTTATAGAAGGTATTGGGTTGTTAGCAGCGGCATTGACAACTTATTCATTTGTACCTCAAGTGTACAAAACGTGGAAAACCAAAGATGTTTCTAGCTTTTCAATGACTACATTTTCTATGTTTTTTATTGGGATTGTGTGTTGGTTGATTTATGGGATTTACAAAGAAAGTTTGTCCATGATTTTAGCCAATACCATTACTATGGTTTTGTCGTTTATTATTTTGATCTTCATTTTTAAATACAGAAAACCTTAACTGCCAAAATTTCATTTTTTGAAGGATTGGCGTTATTTTTGATATAAATAACCTAAAAAAAATACTATGGGAACCTATTATATATTACTTGGAGTCATCACTTTAGTGAGCTGGATGGTAAGCTCTACGTTGAAACGTAAATTTGCAAAATATTCAAAAACGCACTTACGCAACGGCATGTCTGGCGCCGAAATTGCCGAAAAAATGCTTGCCGATCATGGTATAAACAATGTACGTGTGGTTTCCGTCAAAGGACGATTAACAGATCATTATAACCCCAAAGACCGAACGGTAAACCTCAGTGAGGCCGTCTATCACGAACGCAATGCAGCGGCGGCGGCTGTTGCTGCACACGAATGTGGACATGCGGTACAACATGCTCAGGCCTACAGTTGGTTAGAAATGCGCTCCGCTTTGGTGCCTATGGTCAGTATTTCATCACGGCTTTCCATGTGGGTCATTTTGGCTGGGCTGATGCTTGGTTTTGGTGCAGGGCTCGGGCTTGGATTTTGGGTGGCCTTGCTTGGTTTTGGATTGATGGCCATAGCTACTGTATTTAGTTTTGTAACGCTGCCTGTTGAATATGATGCCAGCAACAGAGCATTAGCATGGCTAAAGAACAAAAATATGGTCTCTCGTGAAGAATACGACGGCGCACAAGATGCCCTCAAATGGGCTGCACGTACTTATCTTGTTGCTGCTTTGGGTGCATTAGCAACGCTATTGTATTGGGGATTGCAGATTTTTGGTAGAGATTAAATTTTAATCTGACGATCCAACTGTTGGTTTAATGAAATAAAGGTTTCTGTTCTCGAAACCCCCGAAATATCTTGAATGCTTTTGTTGAGGACGTTCATTAAATGCTCGTTATCTTTACAGAGTATTTTGATGAGAATACTCCAATCGCCGGTCGTATAGTGGCATTCTAAAACTTCTGGAATGCGTTTAAGTTGGCGCACCGCATCCGCATTATTCTTTGCTTTTTCAAGGTACACCCCCACAAAGGCCATGGTTTTGTATCCTAACGCTTTGGGGTTGATCACAAACTTAGAGCCCGCAATAAGTCCAGAGTTTTCTAATTTTCGCAACCGTTGGTGAATGGCCGCACCAGAAATTCCAATGCTACGTGCGATTTCAAGCACTGGGGTACGCGCATCTTTCATTAATGCACGTAAAATTGTTTTGTCAATACCGTCTATAGAAACTTTATCCATTTTTTTTGTCATTTAAAAGCGTAAACAGTGCAAAAGTATATAAATATTTTATGATTTATAACAAAATCAAGCATTTAATATATTATATCCTAAGTATTTTACCTCTTTTTCTTTAAAAATGATATCAAAACCTTCTAATTCTTTTAAAATTGGTTTGTAAATGGCTTTTTTTGTTGGAATTTGCACGCCTTTTAGGTCAAATTCGTTATTAAGCATTTTTATTGTGGCTATAGCAACAGGCAACCCTACGGTTTTTGCCATAGCGGTGTAGGTTTGGTTTTCGCCTTTACACACCATTGTCGCATCGATTTGGTGTTTTTTTCCATTCAATTTATACCCAAATTTATGGTACATCACAATCATGTCTTTGTCCTCTTGTTTGAGGGTCCAACTGTCCATCAAAATTTTTTGTAAAATTTGTGCTGGTGTGGCATTTTTGAGTCCTACTTTTTTATTGGGATTAAATAAATCCAATTCCTCCAATTTTTCCCAAATGATATCATCTTGATCTATTTTCAGCTGATGCCTAAGTTTGAGTTCTACAGAATCGGTATGGCTGTAGGGCAAAAAGGAGTTAATAAAATCTCTATAGCTCATATGTTCGCTATCTTCAATGGTATAGCTATCATCTGTCATCCCCAGCATGATAAATTTTTGCCATGCTTTGCCAAAGCCCACTCTTCTGATGGTGCCTCGGTACAGTGTTTGGATGTTGTCGAGTCCATAGGCACTTTGGTATTTTAGGGAATCTCTATTGGCATAGGCCTCAAAACGGCCATAACCGTCGACTTCCAAAAACTCTGTCCTACGGAACAAACGGTGGTAGGGGATATATTTGAATTTTCCTTCTTGCAAAAATTTTGCCGCGCCGCCTTGACCTGCCGTCACCACGTTTCTGGGATTCCAAGTAAACTTGTAATGCCACAAATTGTCGTCACTTTCAGGCGCCACAAGGCCACCCGTAAACGATTCAAAAAGAATCATTTCGCCGCCATTGGCTTTGATGCGGTCAATGACCGCCATGGCACTCATATGATCGATGCCCGGATCCACGCCCATTTCGTTTAAAAACAATAGCCCACTGGCTTCGACGTCCTCGTGTAGGGCTTGCATTTCCTTGCTGACATAGGAGGCTGTGACCATATTTTTTCCGAATTTTAAACAATCTTTGGCCACCTCGATATGAAAACGTGCGGGCAACATCGAAACCACGATATCCGCATTTTGGATGGCTTTTTGGCGTTGCTCGTCATCAAAAACATCAAAAGCGATGGCTTGGCCATTGGGGTGTTGGTCAATCAGTTTTTTAGCAAATTCAATAGTTTTATCCGCCAAAAGAATACGGAGTTGTTCCGG
Source organism: Flavobacteriaceae bacterium (assembly GCA_965658025.1). Classification (GTDB taxonomy): domain Bacteria; phylum Bacteroidota; class Bacteroidia; order Flavobacteriales; family Flavobacteriaceae; genus UBA3537. The sequence goes on from CBFHQL010000003.1 coordinate 122,581, forward strand.
CTCTGACTTTTGCAGAAGGTATTGTACAAGGTATGCTGTAGATTTACCAGCACCAATAATAAGGATTGTTCGCATATTGTGGTTGCAATGATTACTTTTGTGTCTAAAGTTAATTATTTAAAATGAGTATGGAAAAGAAAATATTTTTGGTGGCCTCAATTTTGGGTTTGATCGCTGTAATTTTGGGCGCTTTTGCGGCGCATGGACTTCGTGATGCGCTGAACACCACAAGTTTAGAAAGTTTTCAAACGGGGGTGCGCTACCAAATGTACCATGCCTTTTTTCTTTTTGTGGTTGGACTAATGCCACAACTACAACCCCAACAAAAAAAGCGTTTGTTTTGGCTTGTGCTTTTGGGTGTTCTTTTGTTTTCGGGTTCTATTTATCTATTGGCCACCAATGCCTTAACCCCCATTGATTTTGCGTTTTTTGGACCTGTTACCCCCATAGGAGGATTATTGCTGATTAGTGCTTGGGGCTTGTTGGGTTTTTATTTTTTAAAACGCAAAAACTAAGTTAAATTTTAGTTGTTTTTAAAAGAATAAGTACCTTTGTTGCTTTAATGTAATTCACTTTTTATGGAACACGTACGCCAAGTTACGAAAACGATTTCGTTAAAAGCCCTCGGAATAACTTCAAAATCAGTTCATTACCAATGTTCTCCAGACCAACTGCACGCCAAAACTATTGCCCTAAAACAAGGCGTCGAGGCCTCCTCTGGTGCGCTCGCCATCAACACAGGCGAGTTTACAGGACGTTCGCCCAAAGACCGTTTTATTGTTCAAGACGCCATCACCAAAGACAAGGTTTGGTGGGGGGATATCAACATTCCATTTTCGCCCAGCGCCTTTGACAAACTCTACTCTAAAGTGATTACCTACCTTAACGATAAGGAACTGTATGTGCGTGATAGTTATGTCTGTGCCGATCCCAAGTATCGGGTCAATATTCGGGTCATCAATGAATATCCATGGAGCAATTTTTTTGCCTACAATATGTTTATGCGCCCTACTGCCTCAGAACTTGAAAATTTTACCCCTGAATGGACCATTGTCAATGCGCCCGGTTTTATGGCTATACCAAAAGAAGATGGTACACGGCAACACAATTTTACCATTTTAAATTTTACCAAAAAAATCGCTTTGATTGGTGGAACCGGCTATACGGGAGAAATCAAAAAAGGCATTTTTTCGGCCCTTAATTTTATTTTGCCTGTATACAAAAATACCTTGCCCATGCATTGCAGTGCCAATGTGGGCAAAAACGGTGAAACCTCCATATTTTTTGGACTTTCTGGCACTGGAAAAACCACACTATCCACCGATCCAGAACGTCAACTCATTGGCGATGACGAGCATGGCTGGACCGCCGAAAATACCATATTCAATTTTGAAGGGGGCTGCTATGCCAAAGTGATTAATTTGTCCAAATCCAAAGAACCTGACATTTATAACGCCATAAAAAAAGGGGCGATTTTGGAGAATGTAGTGATGGATAAAAATGGTAATGTCGATTTTACAGACAAAAGCATCACCCCCAACACGCGTGTGAGTTACCCCATCCACCATATCCAAAATATTCAACCCAATTCTATAGGGGGGAACCCCAAAAATATTTTTTTCTTAACCGCTGATGCTTTTGGTGTACTGCCGCCCATTTCGAAACTTACACCTGGTCAGGCGGCCTATCATTTTATTTCGGGCTATACCGCCAAAGTGGCGGGTACCGAGGCCGGCATCAATGAACCCAAACCCATCTTTTCGGCTTGTTTTGGGGCACCATTTATGCCCCTTCACCCCACTGCATATGCCGAAATGTTGAGCGCCAAAATGAAATCTACAGGGGTTACGGTTTGGTTGGTCAATACGGGCTGGACAGGTGGGCCCTACGGCATAGGAGAACGTATGGGGCTTAAGCACACTAGAGCCATGATTACCGCGGCAATGGACGGTTCTTTGGAGGCCGCCAACAAAGACAATTATCATATCCACTCTGTTTTTGGCGTTCTACAGCCTCGCGTTTGCCCCAATGTAGCTACTGCAATTTTGAGTCCTCGAAAAACGTGGAACAATGACGATGGATTCTATAAAATTGCCTATCAATTGGCAAATTCATTCATTGATAATTTTAAGCAATTTGAGCCCTTTGCCAATGCTGAAATCATGGGTGGTGCGCCCAATGCACAACCCAAAAAATAAAAATTTAAAACGGGATAAATTTCAAAGGTTTTTACAGTTCAAATTAAAAGCGTAATTTTAAGGTTTATTACAAACCAATGCGCTTATTAATACTGCTTTTTTTGTCGTTTTGTTTGTGTTCATGTTCTTATTTCGAAAAAAGGAAAATGGATGCAGCATCTATTCTTGAACAAGAATTAGAAACATTTTCGTGGGATGAAGTGGATCAATACCCAAGTTTTGAAAGTTGTGCAGATACCATCAACTTTGAGGAAAATAAAGCGTGTTTTGAAACCACACTTTCCACCTATGTTTTGGAGGTGCTGAAGCAAAATCAAGACGTTGTACAACCTTTTGTAAATGATACGGTTAATTTGCGTTTTTTAGTGTCAAATTCTGGAATTCTATCCTTATCTGATGTCACAACTGATGCGTCGCTGGATCGTTCTACAGCAGATTTAAAGTTGATTTTGGTAAAAGCACTCAACGATTTACCTACGCTTTATCCTGCCATAAAAAGAGGGCAACAGGTTGCGGTTGAATTTACATTACCGATTATTCTGAATGCAAAATAATTTTCAGCAACCAAAAACACCAAATGGGTACAACAACGACAAGTGAAAAAATTATTTTAGGCATCGATCCTGGGACAACGATTATGGGTTTTGGTTTGATTAAAGTTAAAGGGAAAACCATGGAGTTTTTGCAATTGAATGAATTGCAACTCAAAAAATACAGCGATCATTACTTAAAATTAAAACTCATTTTTGAACGCACTCTAGAACTGATCGACACCTTCAACCCGGATGAAATTGCAATTGAAGCCCCGTTTTTTGGCAAAAATGTACAAAGTATGCTCAAACTTGGTCGAGCACAAGGGGTGGCTATGGCCGCTGGTTTGTCTAGAGAAATTCCGATTACGGAATATTCACCAAAAAAAATAAAAATGGCCATTACGGGCAATGGAAATGCCAGCAAAGAACAAGTGGCCAAAATGCTACAAAGTCTTTTGCACTTGAAAGAATTGCCTAAAAATTTGGATTCTACAGATGGTTTAGCGGCTGCGGTTTGTCATTTTTACAACGCTGGAAAAATAACCGCAGGGAAAAGCTATACAGGTTGGAGTGCTTTTGTCAAACAGAATGAAAACAGAATAAAAAAATAATTTCTTTGGCAGGACTCTATCTCCATATTCCATTTTGTAAAAAGGCCTGTCATTACTGCAACTTCCATTTTTCGACCAATCAAAAGCATAAGCAAGATTTTATTGGGGCCCTTTGCAAAGAACTTCAACTTAGAGCAAAAGAATTAAAATCCGCACCATTAGAATCCATTTATTTTGGTGGAGGAACACCATCGCTTTTGACCTTGGAAGATTTGAATACAATTTTTCAAACCATTGATGTCTATTACAATGTTAAGCCCGATGCAGAAATCACTTTGGAAGCCAATCCGGATGATTTAACCCTTAAGAAAATTCAAGCATTTGCGTCCACACCCATCAACAGATTGAGCATTGGCATCCAATCTTTTTTTGATGAAGATTTACAGCTGATGAACCGTGCGCATAGTGCCAAAGAAGCGCGTCGATGTATAGAAATGGCAACGCCCTACTTTGATAATATCACTATAGATTTGCTGTATGGAATGCCGCAAATGTCTAATGAGCGTTGGAAAGAAAACCTTCAAATCGCCTTCGATTTACAATTGAACCATTTGTCGTGTTATGCCCTTACAGTAGAGCCAAAAACAGCATTGGCGCATTTTATCAAAACCGCACAACACCCCCCAATGAACGATGCTGTGGCGGCTGCTCATTTTCAAATTTTAGTGGAAGAAACTGCTAAAGCTGGCTATGCGCACTATGAGGTATGTAGTTTCGGAAAACCTAACTATTTCTCAAAACACAATACCAGTTATTGGCGGGGTAAACCCTACCTCGGCGTTGGGCCATCGGCGCACTCTTTTGATGGGGAAAAGCGTGCTTGGAATGTATCGAACAATGTAAACTACATCAAAGCATTGGCAGAGGAAAAATTACCGCGCACGGAAGAAGTTTTAACGCCTAAAAATCGTTTTAATGAATATTTAATGACGGGGCTTCGTACCATTTGGGGCGTATCTTTGGCACATATCGAAAAAGAATTTGGTCAGACATTTCAAATCGAATTATTGAAAAACGCCCAAAAGCATATTAACGCCCAAACCCTTGTCATCGATGGTGATGTTCTAAAAACAACCGCAAAAGGGAAATTTTTGTGCGATGGTATTGCATCCGATTTATTTTTCATCTAAATTTTTATTAAATTTATGGAAAACCTCATTTTTTTATGAAAGCCATCATACATGCCAATAGTCGAACGTATACCATCTTTGTAGATCAACCTATCGATATTTCTATTCCACTTCGAGCCGCCAAAGACAATGTGAATGCTTGGTACTTGCCGCCGCCAAAAATTTATCCTGCAAAAATTAAAAATTGGACGGGCAGTATCAAAAGTGGAGCTGCTGTTAATTTTAATTCTATTGAATTTAACCCGCACGCGCATGGTACGCATACCGAATGTGTGGGGCATATTACCGAAGAAGTCCATAGCATCAATACCTGTTTGAAACAGTTTTTGTTTGTCGCTGAGGTGGTGACCGTAGTACCAGAAAAAATGGGTGATGATTTAGTAATCTCAGAAAAACAATTACGCTATGCCATTGGCAATAAAAAGCGCGAAGCCGTCGTCATTCGTACGTTGCCCAATACCAAAGACAAACTCAATCGGCAGTATGCCCATTCTAATCCGCCTTTTCTTTCCGAAGCAGCAGCAATTTATTTAAGAAATAAAGGCGTCAAGCATTTGTTGGTGGATTTGCCCAGTGTGGACAAAGAAAAAGATAACGGTCAATTATTGGCACATAAGGCCTTTTGGGATGTAGATGGTGAAGTGCGTATGGACGCGACCATTACAGAGCTCATTTATGTTCCCAATACAGTCAGTGATGGAAAATATATTTTAAATTTACTCATTGCACCCTTTCAAAATGATGCTTCCCCAAGCAAACCCGTATTATATAAGTTGCACGATTAGAATAACCCAATGACCATTGAACACATTCGCGAATTTTGTTTAAAAAAACCGAAAACAACAGAAGAATTTCCTTTTGACGAGGACACTCTTGTGTTTAAGGTTTTAGGAAAAATATTTGCACTTTGCCCTTTGAAACAATGGGAAGAAGGTACGCCATCAATTACATTGAAGTGTGCTCCAGAATATGCCGAAGAACTCAGAGCAGAATATAATTGTATTGTGCCAGGGTTTCATGCTAATAAAAAACATTGGAACACCATTTACTTGGAAACCAATGCGTTAGCCCCAGGATTTTTACTGGAATTAATTACGCACAGTTACGAGATGGTCATAAAAAACATGACCAAAACACAACGTGCACAATTCAATATAGATTCCTAAATTTTTGTGGTGATATATTTATAATTGCTCTAAATTGTCGGTTGAAGTTCGAAAGGTTTTTATACCCTGTTCTTTGGGCAATTTCCGCAATACTCATTTCTTTTTTTTCTCTGAGTAAAGAACAAGCGTGTTCAATCCTAATTTTTTTTAAAAATTCAAAATAGGTGATGTTTGTTCTTTTTTTAAAGTACTTGCAAAACGCATTTTTGGTCATTACCGCTATATCAGAAATATCTTTTAGCGTTATGTTATTGCTGTAATTTTTCATCGTATACTCCAATACTTTACGCATTCGTTCACCTTCATTGACGGAGTATTTTTTTTCATTAGGAAACGATGAAAGACAATCAAATTCAGCAGTCGAAATTTCACTTAAAAGGGTTAAAAAAACAACCACTTGATTAAGTTTTGAAGCATTTTTGAATGTTTCAAATAATTGTGCAATTTCTGTTCTTGAAGATTTGAGTCTTATCCCTCTGGATATTTTTTCAAATAAAGGGTTCAATTCTTCTAAAGCAGCAGTATCGAAAAAATCAACCCCAAATGAAGCAGAGGTAAAAAAAATAGATTTTATTACGGTTGAAGGTAAATGCTCTTTGGTCGATTTGAATACATGAGGAACATAACTGCCAATCACAAAAACATCACCTGAGCCAAATGTTGTTATCGAATTTCCAACAATCAATGTGCCCTCGCCTTCTACAACATAGCTGATTTGAATTTCTTTGTGTTGGTGTAATTTTTCATACAATGCAGTGCCAATATCTTCTTGGTAAATCAAAGAATCATGCTCAGTTTTTGGAATGACAAACGGGACTACTTTCATTAATTGTTATAATATATTATCTAAATTAAGTAAAATATACAACTTATTGGATAATATAATATTATTATTGGATTACGATTAAAAATGTTTTTTTGAATTCCCAGCGTACTTTTGAATAAAAAACACCATGCAAATACAATGGAAAGGGGTCATGCCCGCAGTCACTACAAAATTCACAGCCCAAGACGAATTAGATTTAGACGCTTTTTCGCTAAACATTAACGCACAGCTTGAAGCAGGTGTTCATGGGATTGTTTTAGGAGGAACGCTTGGCGAAGCCAGTACGCTGAATGCTCAAGAAAAACGAGCACTAACCACAACAACTGTTAAACTTGCAAATGGTCATGTGCCAGTACTTATGAATATTGCCGAACAAACGACAACTGGCGCTATAAATGCTGCAAAAATTGCAGAGCAAGACGGGGCCAATGGGCTTATGCTTTTGCCCCCTATGCGGTATAATGCTTGTCCCAATGAAACGGTTCAATACCTCAAAGCAGTTGCCAACAGCACATCTTTACCAATTCTGATTTATAACAATCCAGTTGATTACAAGATTGAAGTGACTTTAGACATGTTTGAAGAGTTATTAAAATGCAATAATATCCAAGCTGTCAAAGAGTCTACTCGTGATGTTTCTAATGTCACACGCATTAAAAATCGCTTTGGAGACCGTCTAAAAATCATGACGGGTGTAGATACTATTGCTTTGGAAAGCATGATTATGGGTGCCGATGGTTGGATTGCTGGTCTTGTGTGCGCATTTCCAAAAGAAACTGTAGTTTTATATCAATTGGTTAAAGCAGGACGAATTCAAGAAGCGGTTGAAATCTACCGATGGTTTTTTCCATTGTTAGAATTAGATATTCATCCAAAACTTGTACAAAACATTAAATTAGCTGAAACGTACACCAAAATAGGGACAGAGTATGTTCGTGCCCCAAGATTACTGTTACGAGGAGACGAACGCGCAAAAGTTGAACAAATCATAGAAAATGCATTGCGCAATAGACCAAAACTGCCTCAAATTTAAAAATATCAATTATGGAACTAGGGAAAAACTACATTGGATTCAATTACACTTCATCAGGCGATAAAACCTTTAAAACGTTTAATCCAAAATTAAATTTGGAAAACCCATTTGAGTTTACAGAAGCCACCATACAAGAAATTCGTACCGCTGTCGAATTGGCTTGGGATGCATTTAAATCATACCGTAAAATTTCTGGAAAGGCCAGAGCACTTTTTTTGAATACAATAGCAGATGAATTGACATCTATTGAAGACGAAATTGTTGAGATTTATGGTCAAGAATCTGGATTGCCAGATGGAAGAGCCAAAGGAGAGTTGGGCAGGACAATCTTCCAGTTGCGTACTTTTGCCGATTTGGTTAAAGAAGGCAGTTGGGTTGATGCGCAAATCAATTCAAACTCAAATCATCCAAATAAACCTGATTTAAGACAATACAATATTCCGCTTGGGCCTGTAGCAGTTTTTGGCGCCAGTAATTTTCCATTGGCCTATTCTACGGCTGGCGGCGATACGGCCTCAGCTTTAGCATCGGGTTGCCCAGTTATTGTAAAATCTCACCCTATGCACGCGGGTACAGGAACGCTTGTAGCACATGCGCTTATAAAAGCGGCGCAACAAACGGGAATGCCCAATGGTGTATTTTCAAATTTGAACAGCAGCGGAACAGAGGTGGGTCGATTATTGGTTTTGCATCCAAAAGTGAAAGCAGTTGGATTTACAGGAAGTATCAACGGAGGGCGCGCCTTGTTTGATCTTGCAGCAAGCCGTCCAGAACCCATTCCTGTTTTTGCCGAAATGGGCAGTATTAATCCTGTTGTATTTTTTGAACATGCACTCACTGACTCACAAAACAATTGGGCAGAAACATATGCCAATTCAATCACTTTGGGAGCAGGTCAATTTTGCACAAACCCAGGTTTGATCATTGGTATTAAATCAGAAGAGTTTTCAAAATTTGCAGAAAATTTAGCACTCAAAATAAATGATCTTCAAGGGCAGTGTATGTTGCATCCAAAACTCTTTACACATTATGAGCATTTAAAAAGTGAAACCTTAGCACAAGACAAAGTTCACACTTTAAACTCATTACCAAAAGATTCAAAATTATCTTCAGTTTCTGGAACAGTTGCCCTTGTTGATGCCGTTACGTTCATCAAAAATCCATTGTTACACAGAGAAGTTTTCGGTCCTTTTTCGTTACTTGTTCAATGTGAAGATTACACCCAAATGGAACAATTAATCCACACTTTAGAAGGACAATTGACAGCTACTCTTATTGGAAGTGAAGCAGAGATTTTGGCACAGTCTCAAATTTTGGAAGCCCTTCAAAATAAAGTTGGCCGACTTATTTTTAATGGCGTACCCACAGGTGTTGAAGTCTGCCCTTCGATGACCCACGGTGGCCCTTATCCAGCATCTTCTGATAGCCGATTTACTGCTGTTGGCGTCAATTCAATAAAGCGATGGGTACGTCCTTTTAGTTTTCAGGATTTTCCGGATGCGCTCTTGCCTGATGCACTGAAACAAACAAACCCTGATGCACTGAAACGCTCAAATCATGAATATGAAGTTTAAATGTATTGACGCCCATACTTGTGGCAATCCCGTGCGCGTTGTCACCACAGGACACCCAAACTTAAAGGGAGCCGATATGAGCGAGAAAAGGCTTCATTTCCTAAAAGAATTTGATTGGATAAGAACGGGATTGATGTTTGAGCCAAGAGGCCATGATATGATGAGTGGGAGTTTTATTTTTCCGCCTCATAATATTGAAAATGACTGCGCAGTGCTTTTTATTGAAACCTCGGGTTGTTTGCCTATGTGTGGGCATGGAACAATAGGAACTGTTACTGTTGCTGTTGAAGAGGGATTAATCACACCCAAAAACGCTGGACAACTTAAAATCGAGACTCCTGCAGGACTAGTTGAGGTTACTTATGCAGAACAAAACGGAAAGGTTCAATGGGTAAAACTCACAAATGTGAAAAGCTATTTGGCCCAAAGCAATTTGACCATCGAAAGTACTGTTTTGGGAACACTCACTTTTGATGTAGCTTATGGGGGTAATTTTTATGCCATTGTTGATCCTCAGAAAAATTTTTCGGGGGTACAAGATTTTACGGCTGCAGAAATTATTAGACATTCTCAAGAACTGAGAGAAAAAATCAACAAAAAATATCCAGACTATTTTATTCACCCAGAGGATTCAAACATCAAAGATGTTTCTCATATGCTTTGGACAGGAACCCCGTTAGATTCATCGTCATCAGGGAGAAATGCTGTTTTTTATGGCGATAAAGCCATTGATCGAAGTCCATGTGGGACGGGAACTTCTGCTCGAATGGCACAATTGTTTTCTAAAGGACTTTTACAATTGGATGAAGATTTTGTGCATGAAAGTTACATTGGAAGTACTTTTATAGGACGTATAGAAGAAATTTCTAAAATAGGGGACACCCAAGCCATTATTCCCAGCATCAAAGGATGGGCTAAAGTTTTTGGTTACAACACCATTATGATAGACAAAGAAGATCCGTATGCCGCTGGTTTCCAAGTAATATAAATATGAGTAAACACGTAGTCATTGTTGGAGGAGGGGTTATTGGACTTTGTAGTGCATTTTTTCTGCATGAAGCGGGCTATCAAGTGACCGTAATCGATAAGTCCGACTTGACAAGTGGTACGTCACACCTTAATGCGGGGTATATATGCCCAAGTCATTTTACGCCTTTAGCTAAACCTGGTGTTATAAAACAAGGGCTTAAATGGATGTTTAATCCCTCAAGTCCATTTTACATTAAACCAAGACTTGATGCCTCATTGCTTAGGTGGTTGTGGGCTTTTAAATCTTCATGTAAGGCAGAACTTGTAAAAAAAAATGAACCCCATTTGCGCGATTTATGTCAATTCAGTCAAGGGTTATTTCAGGAGCTTAGTCAGCATACCCATTTAGATTTTCATTATGAAAAGAAAGGTTTGCTTATGTTATGTCAAACAAACCAAGCATTGGAGCACGAATTACATATTTTGAGACGTGCACAGTCTTTGGGTGTCGATGCCAAAGAAATTACCTCTGTTGATTTAAAACAAATGGAACCCAATGTATCAGTTGATGCGGTTGGAGGAGTATATTTTCCCAATGATCATCATGCAACGCCAACTTCATTTATGAGCGCTTTGCATCAGTATTTAATATCAGCGGGAGTTCAATTTTTTTTAAATGAAAACGTTCTTGATTTCACTATTAAATCCAATAAAATCAATAGTGTTTCAACAACTAATCGACAGTTAAATGCCGACGAGTTTCTTGTAGCATCTGGGACATGGTCAGCAAAATTATTGGAGAAATTAAACATCAAACTTTTACTTCAGCCAGGCAAAGGATATGCTTTTGAGTCCAAACGCATTTCAGAAATTTCAACACCTACAATTTTAGTTGAAGCCAAAACAGCGGTGACACCAATGCTCGGTTTTACACGTTTTGCAGGGACAATGGAGTTGTCAGGATTAAATAATAAATTAAACAAAAAAAGAGTTGATGCTATCGCAAGTGCGGTTCATCGTTTTTATCCAGAATTGTCTTTTAGTCCTGATGAAACTTCTAAAGCAAAGTTTGGTTATAGACCACTTTCGCCAGATGGGATGCCCTATATTGGCCGTTCAAATGCTTTTAAAAACCTTACTATTGCAACAGGCCATGCCATGATTGGTTGGACACTTGGACCTGGCACTGGAAAATTAGTTTCTGAACTTATTTTAGATCAAAAACCGTCGTTAGATTTGACGCCCTACAATCCAAACAGAACATTCAGATAGACTATTTATTCTGTTTTAGATCTACAAAATATTTATAGAACAATGGAATCGTTTCAATCCCTTTGAGGTAATTAAAAACGCCATAATGCTCATTTGGAGAATGGATGGCATCGCTATTGAGGCCAAACCCCATCAGAATAGTTTTGCTCTTTAGTGTCTCTTCAAAAAGCGCAACAATAGGGATGCTTCCGCCACCACGTTGTGGAATGGGGTTTTTCCCAAAAGTATCAAAATAGGCCTTTGAAGCCGCTTGGTATCCAATGTTGTCGATGGGTGTTACATATCCTTGTCCGCCGTGGTGTGGTGTTACTTTTACACGGACACTCTCTGGTGCAATAGACTCAAAATGCGTTTTGAAAAGTGCCGTAATTTCGTGGTGGTCTTGATGCGGGACCAAACGCATAGAAATCTTCGCATAGGCCTTACTGGCAATGACTGTTTTGGCGCCTTCACCAGTATATCCACCCCAAATACCATTGACATCAAGGGTTGGACGAATAGAATTGCGTTCGTTTGTAGTATACCCTTCCTCACCATACACAGCATCTATATCAAGTGCTTTTTTGTAGTTTTCTAAAGAAAAAGGGGCTTCGGCCATGGCTGAGCGTTCTTCTTTTGATAGTTCTTCTACTTTATCATAAAAACCAGGAATGGTAATACGGTTTTTATCATCGTGTAAAGACGCAATCATTTTGGTTAGAATATTAATAGGATTAGCCACAGCACCGCCATAAATTCCAGAGTGTAAATCACGATTTGGTCCTGTAACTTCGACTTCTACATAACTCAATCCACGTAGACCAGTAGTGATGGAGGGGGTGTCTTTAGAAATCATCCCTGTATCAGAAATAAGGATAACGTCATTGCTGAGTTTTTCAATATTGTTTTTTACAAATGTGGCTAAATTTTCACTCCCTACTTCTTCTTCGCCTTCGATCATGAATTTGACATTGCAAGGCAATTGGTTTGTTGAGGTCATAAATTCTAATGCTTTCACGTGCATATACATTTGACCTTTGTCATCACATGCACCGCGCGCAAAAATAGCCCCTTCGGGGTGTAATTCTGTTGTTTTGATGATGGGCTCAAAAGGGGGAGAGTCCCAAAGTTCTATAGGGTCTGCAGGTTGAACATCATAGTGCCCATAGACCAATACGGTGGGTAAGTTGGGGTCGATTAATTTTTCGCCATACACAATAGGGTACCCTTCTGTTTCACAAAGTTCAACGTGCTCACAACCGGCATTTTCTAAGCTTTTGGCTACAAATTTTGCAGTCGCAATAACGTCTTTTTCATAAGCTGAATCTGCACTGACGGAAGGTATTTTTAGCAATTCAAAGAGTTCATCAAGAAATCGATCTTTGTGTGTTTCAACATAAGTTTTTATCGTTTTCATGGGTTTTTGTTTTTTTCAAAATTACGAAATGCCATCAAATAAATTTCCATTGTTCAGTTTGAATTTATAAACTATTGTTTATATTTGCGTCCCTATTATTTTAGGATCGCGCGGGCGTGGTGGAATTGGTAGACACGCTAGACTTAGGATCTAGTGCCGCGAGGTGTGAGAGTTCGAGTCTCTCCGCCCGCACTGCAAAAAAAAGCTTCTCAGTTTTGAGAAGCTTTTTATATTTTTGGTCAATGGAACATTACGATGTATTGATTGTTGGTGGTGGCGCTGCAGGATTTTTTGCAGCGATCAATACAGCAGAACAAAACCCAGCGCTAAGCATTGCTATTTTGGAGCGTGGAAATTCTGTACTTTCTAAGGTTAAAATTTCAGGTGGTGGCCGTTGCAATGTGACGCATGCAGAATTTATTCCCAACGAATTAGTAAGTTATTATCCCCGAGGAGAAAAAGAACTTAAAGGCCCTTTTCACGCATTCATGACAGGCGATACGATGGCGTGGTTTGAGGAGCGCGGTGTTCCGCTTAAGATTGAAGAAGATGGACGCGTTTTTCCAATGTCTGATACTTCACAAAGCATCATCGATTGTTTTTTGGCACAAGCTCAAAAATTTGGTGTTGAGGTTAAAAAAAATCACGCTGTACGGACTGTAGAACAAGGACAGAGTTCATGGAATCTAGAAACGACAAATGGTTCTTTTTCTTGTCGTAAATTATTGATTGCAACTGGTAGTAATCCAAAGGTTTGGCGTTTACTCGAAACTCTTGGCCATACCATTACACCTGCAGTGCCTTCGCTTTTTACTTTTGATATCGATGATCCACGCATCAAAAATATTCCTGGTGTTGTTGCAAAAGACGTTTCTGTAGAAGTGCTTGGCACATCATTGTTTTCGGAAGGTCCGCTTTTGGTTACTCATTCGGGATTAAGTGCTCCTTCAATTTTAAAACTCTCTGCTTTTGGTGCAATTGAATTGGCGCGGTTGAATTATAAATTTAAAATCAAAATTAATTTTATCCAGCAGAATGCTAATTCTTGTATGCAAATTTTGAAGAATACTAAATTAGAATTACCCAAAAAATACGTGCGCAACACTCCTCTTTTTGAACTCCCAAAACGCTTGTGGGTTAAGTTAATTGAGGCAGCAGAGATTGATGAAGCATTGCGTTGGGCAGACCTTAGCAAGCTGCAACTCCAGGCCTTGGTACATCAGCTCACAAGTGCTATTTTTCAGGTTCATGGGAAAAGTACATTCAAAGAAGAATTTGTTACAGCTGGTGGCGTAGATTTGAAAGAAATCAATTTTAAAACTTATGAAAGTAAACGTCTAAAAAATCTTTTTTTAGCTGGTGAAATCATTAATGTTGATGGTGTAACAGGGGGGTTTAATTTTCAAAATGCATGGACTGGAGCGTATTTAGCCGCACAAGAATTAAGTAAATGACAAAAAAAACAAATCGAAGTTAGTATCTTTGTTTAAGAACACTACCATTTTATGCACGTAGAAGAATTTATTCCAAACACTTCGCCAAAAGAGATTGGCAGTGGTTCTGTCGGATGTATTTCGCCAAGTAACATTGCATTGGTAAAATATTGGGGCAAAAAACCCCATCAAATTCCAGCAAATCCCTCGATTAGCTTTACGCTGAACAACTGTAATACAAAAACAATTTTACGTTATTCACCTAAATCCACAGAGGGTCTTTCTTTTGAGGTGTATTTAGATGGAAAAAAGGAAGTAGATTTTAGATCAAAAATAGAACAGTTTTTTGAGCGCATTTCTATCTACTGTCCCTTTTTGTCAAATTTTCATTTTGATATAGAAACTACAAACACATTCCCACACAGTTCTGGGATAGCGTCGTCCGCATCTGGGATGAGTGCTTTGGCGATGTGTATAGTTGCATTGGAAGCATTGATATACGAGAGTTCAGATTCAAAATCATCAAAACGAAAGGCCTCATTTTTGGCACGTTTAGGGTCTGGGAGTGCTTGTCGAAGTATTGAAGGGGGTTTGGTAGTCTGGGGCAAGCATTCGTCGATTTTGGGCAGCTCGGATTTGGAAGGTGTTGCCTTTCCTTACGAAGTCCACGAGGTTTTTAAAGACTATCAAGATGCCATCCTTTTGGTGGACAAAGGCGAAAAACAAGTGAGTAGCTCTGTGGGCCATAATTTGATGCACAACCACCCATTTGCAACAGAACGTTTTCAACAAGCACACGATCATATCGATGCTTTGATTCCCATTTTGAAGTCTGGAGATTTGAATGCTTTTATATCAATTGTAGAACGTGAAGCACTTACTCTTCATGCGATGATGATGTCCAGTGACCCCTATTTTATTTTGATGAAACCCAATACCTTAGAAATCATCAATGCCATTTGGGATTTTAGAAAAGAAACACAAATTCCCGTTTGTTTTACGTTGGATGCCGGGGCAAATGTCCATGTATTATACCCAAAACAATACGCTACAGAAGTCGAACAATTGATTCAACAAAAGCTGTCTGGCTATTGTCAAAACAGTCAATTTATTTTGGATCATGTGGGCAAAGGTGTTGAACTTATCAAAATTTAGTATATTTGAGATTATAATTTTGAATACGATATAAGTGTCGATTAAATCATATGAAAGGACCACTTTTTTATTCTAAGATTTTACTTTTTGGGGAATATGGAATCATCAAAGATTCTAAGGGGCTTTCTATACCTTATAATTTTTATAAAGGCGCTTTAAAATCTGATCAAAATACTACAGATGAAGCTTTAAAATCCAATACAATTTTATCTGAATACTTAGTGTATTTAAAAACATTGGATAAAGCGATTGTTGCATTTGCTTTTGAGCAAATGCAAGATGATATTACCAAGGGGATGTATTTCGATTCTTCAATTCCTCAAGGGTATGGAGTGGGCAGTAGCGGAGCGTTGGTTGCCGCTATTTACGACAAATATGCAAAAGATAAAATCACTGTTTTGGAGAATCTCACTCGTGAAAAACTTCTAAAGTTAAAAACTATTTTTGCGCAGATGGAATCTTTTTTTCATGGCAAGTCTTCGGGCTTAGACCCCTTAAATAGTTATTTAAGTCTTCCAATTTTGATTTCTGCTCAAGATGATATAGAAGCGACCGGAATTCCATCGCAGAATACGACAGGAAAAGGTGCTGTTTTTTTACTCGATAGTGGTATTGTGGGCGAAACTGCGCCCATGGTGCAGATTTTTATGCAAAAAATGAAGCAAGAAGGGTTTCGAACCATGCTCAAAGATCAATTTATAAAACATACCGATGTGTGTGTTGATGCTTTTTTGGCTGGTGATGTACAAACACTTTTCAAGAGCACCAAACAACTTTCTAAAGTAGTTTTAAATCACTTTAAGCCAATGATACCCAGAAAATTTCATCAATTGTGGGCCTCTGGTATAGAATCCAATGATTATTACCTTAAACTTTGTGGTTCTGGTGGTGGCGGCTATATTCTTGGGTTTACGGAAGATATCGACAAAGCGCGAAAAGCCCTTTCAGACCATAAATTAGAAGTCGTATATAACTTCTAAACCCTATCAAATGCATTCAAATGTCAAACATACATTGCTAAAATTTTTTAGCATGTTCTCTGTTGTACGTGGCTACAATATTGGGTTGATTGTTCTCGCACAATATTTGACTTCCGTTTTTATCTTAGCACCAAATACCCCTGTTTTTGATGTGCTTTTTGACCCTTTTTTGTTTGCCATTATATTGGCTACAGCAGGTGCAGTGGCTTCTGGATATATCATTAATAATTTTTATGATCAAGAAAAAGATATGATCAACCGCCCCCAAAAATTTATTTTGGATCGTATGGTGAGTCAGCAAACAAAACTCAAACTGTATTTTGTATTAAACTTTTTGGTTTTACTCTCGGCTAGCGCTCTTTCTTTTCGTGCAGTACTCTTTTTTGTTTTATACATTTTTGCCATATGGTTTTACTCACATAAAATAAAAAAAATGCCTGTTTTAGGGAATCTCACATCGGCACTACTTTCAATCAGTCCATTTTTTGCGATTTTCTTATACTTTAAAAACTACAACCAGCTGATTTATGTTTTTGGGTTTTATCTGTTTCTTATTTTGGCTACGCGCGAATTGATAAAAGACCTTGAAAGCATAAAAGGCGATTTGGCCTTGGACTACAAAACCGTCCCTGTGGTGTATGGAGAACGTTTGACCAAATGGATGATCAGTATATTGGTTTTAATCAATATTGCCGTGAGTTTATTTTTGGTTCTAAGTTTCGATTTAGGATTGATGGATTATTTCTTTTTATGTTCTATACTGACTTTAATTCTAACCTTAACGATGACTTGGTCAACTTCGTTACAAAAACAATACAATTTTATTCACAATGTCTTAAAACTGTTGATTTTTTTAGGGGTATTGAGTATTGCGTTGCTCAATCCAGAATTAATTATAAATAAGATTTTTTAGCCATAGCGACATGAGATCCTATTTTATACAGTACCTTTGAAAAAAATTAATCATGTCCGCTAAAAACCGTCATAAAAAAACTCAATCTAGTGCCAAAGCGCAAGACAATTCTGGCCTTATTCGATTGAATAAATTCATTTCAAATTCAGGAGTTTGTTCTCGTCGTGAAGCTGATATGTTTATCAGTATCGGAAATGTTACTGTCAACGGCAAGGTCATTACAGAAATGGGGTACAAAGTCAAACCCGAAGACGATGTACGGTTTGATGGTGCTCGAATTTCTCCAGAACAAAAGGCCTATGTTCTGTTGAACAAACCGAAAGGGTTTGCGACTACAACAAGTGAAGGGAAAGGCCGTACAGTGATGGACTTGGTCGCCAAGGCAAGTTCTTCAAACATTCGTCCTATAGGGCGTTTGGGGAGAAATTCTTTAGGATTAATTTTGTTTACCAATGATGAAAAATTGCATGCAAAATTCACTAATTCCAAAAACGGTGTTGCACGTCTTTTTCAAATAACATTAGACAAACCGTTGAAGTTCGAACATCTGAAACAAATTCAAGAGGGTTTCAAACATAAAGACAAACTCATAAAAGTAGAAGCGATCAGTTATGTGGAGGGCGAAAAGAAAAATGAGATAGGCATCAAAATTAAAAATACAGGCAACACTCTATTGCGTACAATTTTTTCGCATTTTAACTACGAAATTGAAAAACTGGACTGTGTTTCTATTGGACCACTGACCAAAAAAGATTTACCCAGAGGCCATTGGAAACACCTTTCAAGTCAAGAGCTTAGTTTGATGATGATGCTTTAGCGCGCTGTTGTTTTATAAACTCGTACACCATATACCCTCCAAAAATTAAATACTCTAGCATTTCCCAGAAGGTATTGGCACTAACGTAGTTTTGGCCATAGGCAAAATAACTCAAAAACACTGTACCACTCCACACCAATGCAAATCTATAATTTGTAAAACAACAGAGTAAAACTAAGCTGCATATGTACCAAGGATGAACGGTTGTTGCGATAAGAAAATAGAAAGTCAAAACCCACAACGATAGTACCGGAATGTTCTTTTTTTCTTTTGGCTTCGTACATAAAAAATATATCAGTATGATGGTCATCAGTATAGGCACGATATAGGGCATATATTTGATAAGATTAATTCCAAAAAAATGTGCTGTACATATTTTCATTAGAGTATAAATGCTCGAATTAAACTCAAAATTTGTAAACCAAAGCCCTACAGTTTTTCCGTAATTGTTTAAAAAGTCAAGTTCAAAAAAAGGCAAAAAAAACAGAACCAAAAGCACCCCAATTATTGCTAAATAACGCAGTATTTTTTTTGGATTAAGATAATATATCAAAAGGGGGAGGAGGAGTATGGGAAGGAGTTTTGTGAGGATAGAAAAACTCATAAAAATTGCTGATCGGGCACTTTTGTTTTGGTAAATAAAATAAAGTGCCCATACTAAAAAAAACAGCATCAAACCTTCAAAATGAAGATTCCCTGTCAACTCGATAATTACCAAGGGGTTTAGAAAATAATAGAATATATTTTTCGTGGGTAGTGCTAAAGCGTTCAATAATTTTTTTCCAAAAACAAGAATCCCAACATCTGACAAGATAATCAGTATTCTAAAAACAACAACACTGCCGATAATAGATTTCCCAGAAATCAGTGCAGCGAGCACAAAGGGCAATTGATGCAAAGGCGGATAATTTGAAAAATGTTGGGCACTGAGTGTTCCCATCCCATTGTGGAGTATTTGCATTTGTGCAAATAAGCCATGATATGTATCCATAAGTTCATTGGGCAAAAATAAATAAGGATTTAATCCACTGAGAAGCATTCTGCCATCCCATATAAAACGATAAAAATCTTGTGATAAATTGGGAATACAGAATAAAAAAATCAATCTAAAAAGCAAACCTGCCCCCACCAGAAAAGAGGTTTTTACGGATGTTTTTAATATAAAATAATATGCTACAAAGACTAAGCCGACACAAAGCCCAAGCTTTAGATGTTCGTGCCGCTCTAGTGCATATGAAAAGTAAACAAAAACAATAGCGGAAAGCGCACTCCAAAACATAAAAGAAAGGATGCTATTGTGGTGGGGTCTTGACATCATGGTCAAGTAAAATTAGGTTCTAGACTTGAGTGAATTGAAAAACACAAACCCAAATCCGATAAACAGCATAAGATGAAATGGGAACAAGCCAAAGTCACCACCTTGGTCACCAACAATAAAGGCACTGTACATTCCAAACCCAAAATAAAGCATCAGTAGCCCTTCTAAAACAACATTTAAAGACGGTTTTTTGCGTAAGTATTTATTGTTTTTCCAACTGTCC
Source organism: Flavobacteriaceae bacterium (assembly GCA_965658025.1). Lineage (GTDB taxonomy): Bacteria > Bacteroidota > Bacteroidia > Flavobacteriales > Flavobacteriaceae > UBA3537. The sequence continues at coordinate 142,128 of CBFHQL010000003.1, forward strand.
GAAAGCGAGTTTATATTGAATTTTGGGGTGCGTACAAATTCACTTCGTTTGCCAATATGACCTTCAATTACAGCTATAGAATTGTGTAAAGAAAAGCCCATTGCTATCGAGAAAAATGTAAAAAATAAAACAATATATTGCACAAAACTTTTCAAAGAAGACCCGTGCGTTTTTTTGTACATAAACCAGTAACATATAAAAAAGATGACTGTACTGATAACAAAGAAACTCATGACATAAAAGTAGACCTTCAAATGTGCATATTCATTTTTGATGTACAGCATCGGAATACTCAATATTCCAACAATGAGCACATTCAAAAACATGGTGCTGTTGAGTAGGTGCAACATGCCGTGTATTTTAGTTTTTAGAGAGAGGTTTTTACTGGAAAACACTCGAGATATCATTTTTCTGAAATTTTCTGCACCACCTTTGTTCCAACGAAATTGTTGCGAACGCGCTGCACTAATTACTACAGGTAATTCTGCAGGTGTTTCTACATCTTCAAGATATTTGAATTTCCAATTGTTTAGTTGTGCACGGTAACTTAAATCCAGATCTTCGGTAAGGGTGTCGCCTTCCCAATTTCCAGCATCAAGAATACATTCTTTTCGCCAAATTCCTGCAGTTCCGTTAAAGTTAATGAAATGACCTTTGGTATTTCTTCCTACTTGTTCTAAGGTAAAGTGTGCATCGAGCGCAAATGCTTGTACTCTAGTGAGTACCGAATAATCTCTGTTGATATGCCCCCAACGGGTTTGAACAACACCAATTTGTTCATCTTTAAAATAGGGAATAGTGCGCTTCAGCCAATCGGATTTTGGTAGAAAATCGGCATCAAAAATAGCGACAAATTCGCCTTTTGCTATAGTTAAACCTTCCTTAAGCGCACCTGCTTTAAAGCCGTCTCTGTTTGTTCTGCGGATGTGCTGAATATCAAATCCTTTATCTTGTAAACGTTTAATCTGTTTTGCTGTTGTTTCAATAGATTCATCTGTAGAATCGTCAAGCACTTGGATTTCTAATTTATCACTTGGATAGTCAAGTTTTACAATGTTATCCAAAAGACGTTCCATTACATACAATTCATTGTACACAGGAAGTTGTATGGTCACAAAAGGAATTTGATCGGGGTCAGATAAATCAAATTTTTCATTTTCTTCTTGTTCATTAGATTTGTGGGCACTCAAGTAGTTGAACAATAGGTTCAATTGTGCCAACGCATACATAAAAATGAGAATGAGCGCAGTAGAATAGATAACAATAATGATGGACTCTAAGAGCATTACTTAAAACTGTATTTGAAAATCCAACTCAAAATTTTAATCCCCGCAAATATACTACCTTTTAGCGTACCAGACACCTTCGAAACACCAATTCTATTTCTATAATTAACAGGGATTTCGGCATATTTATATTTTTTCTTTAGGATTTTGAGTTGCATCTCCACCGTCCATCCGTAGGTTTTGTCTTCCATTTTTAGAGCTTTCAACACTGGATATTTTATGGCTCTAAAGGGACCTAAATCCGTAAATTTAGACTTAAAAAACAATTTCATAAGCCATGTTGCAAGCCAGTTACCAAAGATTTGTTGTGGTTGCATGGCACCTCGTGCTCTAAGTTCATGCGTTCTCCTCCCCACCACAAAATCCATATTTTCATTAACGATGGGCGCTACCAATTTATTGAGTTCTTCGGGGTAATCACTGTAATCTCCATCAAGAAAAACTACAATATCTGTTTGTTCTTGCTGTTGTTCCAAGTAATGGAGTCCTTTTAGGCAAGCATATCCGTAACCTTTTTTGGGTTCAAAAAGAACAGTCGCTCCTGCTTTTTTGGCAACTTTGGGGGTGCCATCATTGGAGGCGTTGTCCACAACAATAATTTCTTTCACACTTTTTGGAATATCATGAATCACTTTCGCAATGGCATCAGCTTCATTGTGCGCGGGAATGATGACGCTTATGATGGTTTCCAAAGGCATTTAGGATTTAATCTTCAGTTCTTTTTGTTGTGCGGGAACAATGTATTCGTCAAAATACCATGCCGACCACTTTTCTAAGCTTAAAAAAAGCCCAACACCTAAAACTAAAATCATGGCAATAAGTAAAATCAGATTTTTTTGTTTTCGCTTGGGATCAATGGAGCATTGGTTTTGTTTTTTTCGAAAGCTATAAACACCATAAATTCCGATGCCAAGGGCAATAATTTTCAAAATCCATGCACCCACTCCGGAGCTTCCATCTTCTTTATAAAAAAAATCTGCAAATGAGATGGCATACACGCCCCCCATAAGGCCAAACATAAATAAAACTGCAGGCGCCACACAACACAAAATGCCAGCGATTGCTGCACTTATGGAATATTTGACACCCCATTTAACGAGGTTAGGATCTTTGTCTTGGGTCATTACATTTGTTTTTGAAATTCAAAGTTACTTAATATGTTTTAAATAGTACAATTCAAGCTGTTTTGCTGTGGCGCCAAAATACCATCTAAAATGAATGATGATAAAATGCAATTGCAATTTCCATAATCCATTGGACTTGTATCGGCGCGCCGAAGTAATTACCCATTGCGGTAAAACGATAAATTTATGGTCTTTGTATAAAAGCGCAATAAAGTGATTATCTTCATAGACAACATAACGCTCATCAAAACCATTTAGTTGCTCAAAAACTGATTTTAGGACAAACAGACTTTGATCGCCACCACGGCAAATTTTAAAATTAAACCTCGTGAACCATCCAGATAAATTAAGCCACCAATGCGAAGTGTCAAATTTCATTCGGAAACACCCCGATTTTGCTCCTTTTGCTACATGATTGCAAATCGTTTTATTGAATGCTTGGGGCGGAAACGTATCGGCGTGTAAAAAATATAAGACAGTATTTTTTGCTTTTTTTGCTCCTAAATTCATTTGTTTGGCACGTCCTTTTTCGGACTTGTAGCAATGAACAGCACTGTTTTTTTCCGCAACTTTGGCGATAATTTCAAGCGTTTCGTCAGTACTCCCCCCATCGACCACAATAAATTCAGTAGGAGTGTCTTTATCTTTGCATGTGATTAAATAATCGAGGAGGCGCCCAATGTTATTGGCTTCATTTAACACAGGAATAATGACGCTTAGACTACTCATTTAAAGCCCAATCGTATGTTAAATAATTTATTTTCGCATTGGAATCTACTTTTGTTGTACTGTAGCGGTTAATGAATTTGAACAATGCAGTATGCTTTGGAAAATCGACAGAAAACCATCTAAAAATTTTCGATAAATTCACCACCTTCCTAGTGATGATATTTTTGGATTGATCGTTAATAAAATCTTTTGCTGCAGCATCTAACATTGCATCTAAATGTGTTGCCTCATAGGCCGTATTTTGAAGTTTAGGGCATGATTTTGAAGCACATACAATGGCAAAATGAATACGAACTTCCTCCATTTGGCGTAAAATTTTATGTTCAATGTCATCTAGTGATAATTTTTTGCCGTCAATTTCAATCATTGTTCTAGACCATGGACGTTTTACATCCTTGATGCTTTTCAGTGGATACTCACTCAAAATCAGTTTGATGGTGAGTGCGTTGTATGCATTAATCCAAAAGGCCAAATGTTCGTTTTTTGACCAAGACGTTTTGGGACTATTTTGAGTTAGAAAAGTGAGGTATTTATCTAGCGATGAACGGTCTTTTTGAAAATTTTTATAATGAACATTTCCATTGTCAGAGACATGTTTTTGAAGCAATATAGTCCATTGGCTGTGGTTGCTATTTTGAGCAAAGCCAAAAGCGATATTGATGTAAATAAAACATAAAACTAGTCTTTTCATTGTGTTGACTTAACAGCAACCACCACCGTCATAGTGGAAGGTTGAAGGGCTTATAAAAATATCATTTCGGTTTAAATTTTGCAGTGCATGAGCAGTTTTATCACAAATGGCCAAAGGTTGATTTTGGAGTAAAACATGTCCTGCATTATCATCAAAATAATCTTCCTCTCCAAAATAGATCGCCGCTTTTCCCGTAAAGATGCAGGGACCATCATTGGGCATGGGGTCTTTTATGGCGGCCACTTCAATGGATTCTATATAAATCACTTCTTCGGTGTTGTAGTGTATTGGATCTAAAATTCGGTATGGTTTTCGAGCTCTGATTTCAATGGTACCAAAGCCAGCATCGGTTAGCATGTTTACATAGGCATTGATTGGAATACTACCACTAAGGCATAATGCTCGAAGTCGTTCATCGTTTCGGAGTTCGTCGCTCATGGGTTGCTCGCAGGTGGGGTCACTCATCACGAGTCGTCCGTGGGGCTTTAGGACACGATACATCTCGGCGATGGCTTTTTTTAGCTCTTCAGTTTTAAATATATTAAAAAGGCAATTTTGTGCGGCAATATCTATGCTGTTCTCTTGAACGGGAAGATTCAGTGCATCCCCTTTTTCGAGCCGTACAAATTCTTTTTTGAACCATGGATTTTGCGCTTCCGCTTCAACAAAATTCTGTGCTGAAGCTGCTAACATTTCGTCGACAACGTCTACGCCAATAACGCCATTTGGTTGTCTGCTGAAGTATGAAAATTGCAAAAGTTCCATGCCACCACCAACGCCAACATATAGAATTTTTGGATTGTTGGTTAAATCTCTTGCGTGCACTGTGCTGCCACAGCCATAATTCATTTCTTGCATGATTTTTGGAATGCTTAACCCTGGCAATTCCCATATGGGATTAGTGGTACAACACAGACCGACGTCTGGATTTAAAGCAGCTGCTTTATAGACATCATGTGTGGTTTCTAGATAACTCATAGTTTTTTTATTAGTGCTTTAAACAATATAATCAGTTTTGGTTCTGCAATGGCTGCCATGTTCATAATATCTTGAATATCAACTGCATTGAGTTGGTCTGGATCACAATCGTCCGTAAGTACAGAAATAGCAGCAACTTTTATGCCTAAGTGATTGGCGACAATGACTTCGGGTACAGTACTCATGCCCACGGCATCTGTTCCAATAAGTTTTAACATTCTGTACTCAGCTCTGGTTTCGAGCTGAGGGCCATAGACACTCGTATAAACACCACTATGTAATTTGATTTTTTCTTCTTTGGCAATGGATTTTAACAAGGCGTTCATTTGTGGGTCGTAAGGGGCACTCATATCCACAAAGCGCTCGCCAAAACGTTCTACACCTTTAAAAGCAAGGGGAGATCCTCCCTGTAAATTGATGTGGTCTTCCACCAACATAAGTTCGCTTTTTTTGAAGTTGAGGTTGATCGCGCCAGAAGCATTAGAAACCAAAAGTTTTGAAATACCGAGTGCTTTCATGATGCGAACAGGGTAGGTAACGTCCTGTGACGAGTAACCCTCGTACAGATGGAAACGGCCTTGCATTACAAGACAGCTCTTACCTTCAATTGTGCCAAAAATGAGTTTCCCTTTATGAAACTCCACCGTTGCTGTTGGGAAATTTGGAATATGGTTGTAGCTCACCTCTTGGATGATTTCAACTTCGTTGATCAATTGACCAAGTCCTGTGCCCAATATGATTCCAATTTCTGGGCTTCCAAATCCTTTATCTCTTAAGTATGCAACAGTTTCATTGATGAGTTTTTCCATAACTATTTAGTTTTTTCAAAAGCTGAGGTTCTTTTTTTAAATCTTCAAAAGTATCAATATCATTGAGCGGTTCTAGTAAGCTCACATTAAATGTACTTAAATCTTTTAACGTCGCATTCAAAACAGTATTGCTGCCCCATTGTTTTTGTTGAAAAATTTCGGGGATATTAAAATTTAACCCCAACAAGTAATATCCACCATCGACAGCAGGGCCAATGACAACATCGCTGGAGTTGAGTTGTTCAAAAGCCGATGCAATATGATCAGATTTTAAGCTATACACATCACTTCCGATGAGTAGTACACGTGTGTACCCCATGTTAAATGCATACTCAAATGCCTGGTACATTCTCTCACCCAAGTCGCCTTCACTTTGCTTGTTTTTTTGATAATTACTGAGTGTCCAAAGGTCTCTTTCTTCGATAAATTTAGAGTAAAACACCATTTTATCTACTGAACTTTGATCAACGATACTGGCTGTATGTTGTGTCAGAATCTGGTATGTTTTTAAAGCTGCATAATCTCCAGTGGTCTTCGCTAGACGTGTTTTAACGCGCCCTAACTCTGGATTACGTACAAAAATCATGATTAGTTTTTTACTCATAAATCTTCACTCCTTTTTTTAGATAAACACCCCACTTTTTGGAATACGCATGAATCTGTTTTGTTATGTTTTTATTGAGGTCATATACGGCAAAACCATTATTAACCCATTCAAAGATACCGCCGTATAAATTATATACTGAAGTGTATCCTCGCGCTTTTAATTGATCCCCTATGTTCCCTGAGCGTACACCCACTGAGCAGTAAACGACTATGGTTGTGTTTTTATCTTTTACTATATTATTGAGTTGTTTCAAATCAAAGTTTTTATAACCAATATAATGCGCATTTTTGATGTGGCTTACCCTAAATTCATCGACCTCTCTTGCGTCCAAAATAACAGTTGTTGATTGCGTTTTCTGTAAAGCATCAACAGAAATATAAGGCGTCTCAAAACGGTACTTTTCCATAAGATTATCAATGTTTTTTTGTCCGTACAGTTGCCAATTCATCATCACTACCAGCAGAATTAAATGTTTTGTATTTATCATGATTTAAAGTACGCTGCCCTGACAGCTACTGCCTGCACCTGCGGTACATCCATAGCAGTGTTGGTTGATTTGAATACTACGCTTTTTTAGCAGATTTTCGTCAAAATCTTTAATATGCCCCACCGAACCTTTCAAGTTTAAGTTGAGCATTTGATTGAAGTCACAATCATACAACAAACCATCCCAACCTACAGAAATGGTGTTTTTGCACATCACATTATCTACAGCTTTTGGATTAAACGCTTCAACCAACGTATACATATAATCTTCATAATTTTCAGAGGCCAATAAATAATCCAAAAATCGACTGATAGGTAAATTTGTGATGGCAAAAAGTTGATGAAATTCAATACCAAAATCTTCAAAAAGCGCTTTTTTAAAATCCTGTTCTAAACTGTTTTGGTCGCCAGGTAAAAAGGCCCCCGAAGGATTATACACCAAATCTAATTTTAAGGGCGAATTTTTTAAACCATAGCCCACTTTGTTTAACATTTTTAGGGCTTCAATAGAGGCGTTAAACACACCTTTACCTCGTTGTTTGTCTGTTTTGTCGCTTGTCCAATGCGGCATAGAGGAAACCACATGAATGTTATGTTTTTTAAAAAATTGGGGAAGGTCATGATACTTTTTATTGGCCAAAATAATGGTCAAATTTGACCGCACAATAAAATCTTGAACGCCAATTTTATGGGCTTCTTCAACAAACCAACGAAAATGAGGGTGCATTTCTGGTGCGCCGCCTGTCAAATCTAAGGTGTGCACTTTCGATTTTTTGAGGGCATCTAAGCATAGTTGCATGGTTGCTTTGCTCATGATTTCCTTTCGGTCTGGCCCTGCATCGACATGGCAATGCGCACACACTTGATTGCACATATACCCCAAGTTGATTTGTAAAATTTCAACTGGATTGGGCTGTAGAGGATATGCCTTAGCGTTTTTAAGGACGTTTGCAAACGTCGGCAATTCATTATTCTGAAAAATTCCATTGGACAGAATATCCAACTGCCGTTGTGTATTGGCCAATTCACTTTTGCGTTGTTTCAATGATTTTTTGAGCATATTTACATGGACAGTTTGTTGTATTTATTCATCATTTGAACCCCATGCACCAGTGTAGCGCCACTTTCGATGGCGGCACCAGCGTGAACGGCTTCCATCATTTCTTCTTTGGTAATGCCGCGCTGTAGACCGTCCTTGGTATAGGCATCAATGCAATAGGGGCACTTGACCACGTGCGCCACTGCCAATGCAATCAATGATTTTTCGCGTGCACTAAGGGCGCCTTCTTCGAAGACTTTTCCATAATAGTCAAAAAACTTTTGCCCCAGTTCTTCATTCCATGCGCTGATGTTTGTAAATTTTTTTAAATCCGATGGATCATAATAGTTTTTGCTCATTGGTTTGTTATTTTCTGTTATTGTCCCATAAAACTAATTATTAATTTTGTAAAAGTTCTTAAATGGAACAAAAAATAAAAACAAAAACTATACAACGACTATACATTTGTACAATTTTGTAGATGTTCTCGAATATAATTTTTAAAAAATTGTTTGTTTTTTAACCTAAAAGACTAAACATTTCTAAATAAACTACCATTGTTTAAACAACTGTATTTTTCACCTTGGTCTGTATCAAAATTGTATTGGTGTATTTATTGAGCTGAACCACATATTTAGCTAATTTAGATTTGTTCTTTTTATTTTCATAAGTTTTTGAAAATGAATTGAATTTTGCATTTTTTTGTTAATTTTTGAGTTTTGTTTCAACAATGATTATGGTGCAAATTCTTAAGATAAAATGAGTTTTTATTTCATTTTACTAACCAACTAAACTGAAAAAGGCATTCCAACAGGGATGCTTTTTTTGTTTATAGCACTTTCGTTTGTGGTTAAACACTTTATTTTAATTGCTTAAATACTCCTTGTTTGTATAGCTTAAGTATCAGTTTTTACAGCTCCTTTTACGAAGGATAAAATACATTGCAGGTATATAAATCTTAAAACAAATCTATTATGAAAAAAATTACATTAGTTCTGACGCTTTTGGCGTTTACATTTAGTTTTGCTCAGACTCCTGAGGGAACTTGGAAATTAACTCCTCAAGCAGGAGCATTAGCTGTAGGTCCTACTCAAGGTTCTGCAGGTTGGTGGCAAAATTCAGCTGGTGATGTCACAACCAGAGCTTGTTTATTTGATGATCAATATGTTTTTAATTCTGATGGCTCTTTTCAGAATGTTCTTGGAACAGATACATGGCTTGAAACTTGGCAAGGTGTGGCCACAGAGGGATGCGGAACACCTGTTGCTCCACACAATGGCTCTGCAGCCACTTGGACATATGATTCAACAGCAAATACAATTGTTCTTAACGGAACAGGTGCTTTTCTTGGCCTCGCAAAAGTTTTTAATGGAGGCGAATTATCAGCTGCTGGGACCACTCCACCAGCTTCAATTACTTACACAGTTACCTCAATATCTAGCACGAACATGACAATAGACATTGCGATAAGTGGAGGATGGTGGCGTTTTCTATTTACAAAGGAAGTTGCTGGACTTAATGACAACGTATTTAATGCGGTTAAAATGTTCCCCAATCCAGCAAAGGATGTGGTTCAGTTTTCAAAACACACAAATGAGCCATTAGACATTCAAATTTTTGATATGCTTGGAAAGTCCTTAATCGCGCATAAAAATGTTCAAAGCGCAGTCAATATTTCGTCTTTGCGTACCGGAGTGTATTTTGTACAGATGACTCTGGGGACAAAAGCGACCACAAAAAAGTTAGTGGTACATTAAAAACTAATACCCCATACCAACCAATCAAATTAAAAGGCCTCCCTTTTTCTGGGAGGTCTTTTTATTAACTGTGTAATTACAGGAGATTTATACGAAAAAAAGCGTACTTATTTATTGTATGGTTTAAGTAGTGCTTGATTGTTGAACGTTAAAGTTTATTCTGTTTAAATTTAAAAAAAAATCACAAATGAAAAACATTACATTATTACTTAGCATGCTCAGTATCATATCCTTTGGGCAAACCAACGTAGATTTTGAATCAGGCAGTACAGGAGCTTCATGGACGTGGACTGTAGATGACAACAGTACTAATCCTGCCTTAGAAATTGTTGCCAATCCCAATACATCGGGCATAAATACTTCGGCTACCGTTGCAAAATTTACCGCACTAGCCGCAGGACAACCTTGGGCGCTCACTTTTACCGATAATGTGGGGAGCTTTACGTTTTCAGAAAACAACAGTATTGTTAAAATCAAGGTCCGTAAGGACATACCCACGCCAGTAGGAGTAAAATTTGAAGACACTTCCGGAACATACGCACCCAGGATTGTTGAAGTGCCCAACACACAGGTTAACGGAGACTGGGAAGAATTAACATTTAATTTTAGTATCGCCATTGGGGAGACCTTTGACAGAATGGTTATCATCCCCGATTTTTATGATCGTTCTATAGACACCACTATTTATTTTGATGATATTTCTTTCAATGCTGGTGGTAGTGTGGTCAACTATAACTTAGAAGATATTGATTTTGAAACCCCTGGTTTTGGTGCAGATTGGGTGTGGACGGTGCACAACAACAACACCAATCCAGCATTGGAATTTGTTCCTAACCCCAATACAAGCGGAATCAACAGTACGTCAACGGTGGCAAAATTTACTTCACTAAACTTTGGAGACGATTTTGCACTGACCTTTACCGACTATGTGGGAACATTTACATTTGATCAAAGTAATAAAATTGTAACCTTGATGGTCAGAAAATCGGTAATCTCCGATGTAGGGGTAAAGTTTGAGGGTCCTGGTGGAGCTCACGAAATTAAAATCCCCAACACCCTCACTGATGGTAGTTGGGAACAACTCACCTTCGATTTTAGTTCCCAAATAGGGAATACCTATAATCGTCTTACTATTATCCCAGATTTTGCGGATCGTACTCAAAATAATGTGAGTTATTTTGATCAAATCTCATTTGGAGGCACTGCAGGTCTTAACGACAACATATTTAATGGAGTTAAAATGTTCCCCAACCCTGCAAAGGATGTGGTTCAGTTTTCTAAAAACGCAAATGAGCCATTAGACATCGAAATTTTTGATGTCCTTGGGAAGTCTTTAATCGCGCATAAAAATGTTCAAAGCGAAGTCAATATTTCGTCTTTGCGTACCGGAGTGTATTTTGTACAGATGACTCTTGGGACAAAAGCCACCACAAAAAAATTAGTAGTGAACTAGCGATATTGCTGCTCACCAATCAAAATATAAAAGGCACCATGTGGTGCCTTTTTTTTGTGCTTTTTGAGCTGTTTTTTTTATTGTTTTGATATTTAGACAGTCCCGCAATCGTTATAGATTTTTTCTTTTGTTTAGTATTTTTTGTCAATATTTTAGACAAAATGAAGTGTTGTAAACTTTTTTTACTTATAGAATTGTTAAAATAAACTATACAAGAGCACTACATTATTGATTTTGTCGCTTGGTCTTAATTGTAAATTCCCTTTTATTAAACGTTTTCGTTTATGGATTTTGCATGTTTATTAGATTAAAATTACAATATTCTTGATTATAGTCTAACTTTTTTATCTGCTGTATACATATTGTAGTGGTTTGTTTAACATTTTCATTTTATCATTAAACTATATTTGAAATAATCATAAAACTTTTAAACAACTAAATATGAGAAAAATTACAACTTACCTTTTAATACTAACTAGTATTATTTCACACGCACAAAACTCAGTCACTGCAGACGCTTCATCAACTTGGACTGGATATATGAATGTTTTTGACACTGGTGGTGGCTATCTGTTCGGTGATAACTGGGCTGTTTCTGATCTTCAAACTATTGTAGATGCAACTGCTGGAACAATAACACTTCAGCCAAACTTCAATGCATATGATGCTACTGATTCTTATTGGTCTGATGGTAATGGTAATGGGAATAAACTTATGGAAGCTACTACCAAGGTAGAGCCTGGGGAAGCATTCAATGAAGCAGATTTGACTTTTTCAGGTTACGTAGTTTCTAATACTTTAGATGCTGGTTATACAGCAAAGTACTTTATCAAAGCATTAGATCCTAATAGTGGTTATGCTAATGTAATCACTCAAACCTATGATTTGCCAGAGAGTGGACCTTTTAGCGTTACAGCAACTGCAGCCGAGCTTGCTGCTGGATTGGTTATTCAGTATGGTTTTGAGATTTATGGTCTAAATGCTAATCCTGACAATGAATCAGCTCTTGGTAGTGTTGTTATAGCAGCTGATGCCTCAGCAAGTGTGAATGACAATGTATTCAACGCTATCAAAATGTTCCCGAATCCGGCAAAAGATTATGTTCGATTCTCAACAAATTCTAACGAGAATTTAGATATTCAAATTTTTGATATGCTCGGGAAATCTGTATTGCGTGTCGATAACGTAAGAAATGCAGTTAATGTTTCTGAGTTAAACGCTGGATTATACTTCGTTCAAATGACCTTAGGGACACAAAAATCAACTAAAAAGTTAGTCATCAACTAAGTCTTTACTAACGAACCAAAATGTAAAAGACCTCCAACTCGGAGGTCTTTTTTTTGTTTTTGTACTCAAGGTGGGAGTAAGACGCCTGTATAATTTGAAATATTAATTTACTGCCAATATCTTATTTTTACTTCTTAAGATTAAGATATAAAATTTCTTTTTATTTAATTATATTTCAAAAAATATTAATAATTCGTACAAATTTCGTACAAATTTGTATATTTGTACTGTATGAAGCTGTCATTAGTATATAGAAGTACAAAACCAAAGGGTCAAATCTCTATCAAACTCCGACATTACAAAAAAGATGTAACTAATGGAGAAATTCAACTTCATTACAAAACCAACTTTATAATCACTAAAAAAGATTTTCAAAACAAAACATTTGATTTAGATGCAAAGTATTCATTAGATAGATGTTTCAATTTTATACAAGATGCGTTTTTTGAAAGAGGAAGTTATTTCAAGCCAACTAAAGATTGGTTTCATAAAAGATGTGACGAATTTTTTAATATCAGTGAAGAGACTGACACGCTGTTGTTAGATTGGGTCAACAAAAAAATTAAAGACCTTAAAAACAGTAACGCATCTTCAAATACAATTTCTAATTATAAAGGACTTTCAGAAAAGATTAAAAGGTATAATAGCCATTTAGAATTATACGACTTAAATCTACAAGAACTTGAAAAGCTAAAAAGTTTCTTAAGAGAAGATTTAAAGTACGGAATAAACACTGTCAACAAAGACATTGACCATATTAAAAATGTGCTGAATACTGCCTGTAGAATTGTTGATTTTTCAGATGACTTTAGATATTGGAATAAGTTTAAGCAATCTAAATCTTCAAAGTTTAAACTCAATAAAGTTATTGTAATTGAGGAAAGTGAAATTGAACAAATAAAAGCACTTGAACTTCAACAAGAACATTTAATAAATGCTCGTAAATGGCTTCTCATAGGAATTAATACTGCACAAAGGGGTAATGAATTGTTGAGTATTAATAAAGATAACTTTAAGTATGATGAAGATAATATTTTAGTCATTGATTTTTCTCAAAACAAAGTTGGTCAAGTAAACCGAATTCCTGCCTTGTCTGACGTTAAAAATTTTTACGACAGTAATGAACTTCCATATAAGATTTCAGACAATAAATTAAATAAACACATAAAGACTTTAGGTAAGATGGCAGGAATAAATATTGAGATTGAAAGCGATTTGAGTGAAGTTGTTGAGATTAACATTAATGGCAAAAAAACATTAGAAAGAAGAAACGTAAGAGCGTTGAGACCCAAGTATGCTTACTTTCAAACGAGAATGTTTAGAAGAACTTTCTGTTCTTATTGGATTGATAAAATGCCACCTGAAGAAATTAGAAAAATTACAGGACACCAAACAAATGAAATGTTATTTACTTATGTGGCAGAAGCAAGACCTGATTTTACAAAATGGAAAAAGCATCTATAAAAATCTGCGTTTTTAAAATTATAAATGTTTATAACTAAAATGAAATAAAACAATATAAGGAAAAACCCAACAGAGTATAAGAAACAGTTTGAGGGTTTAATTTTATATTAAATGCTAAAACTTTTAAGAAGGAAATGTAAGAGTATTCTTACTGACCGTTAATAATTCATAGGTAATGTAAGTAAGTTAGTATTGTATAACATAGAAACACAACATAGCTTTGTAAAAAAGAAAAGAGCCACTCGTGATAAGTAGCTCAATCCGTAAGTATTAAAATTTTCGAAACGTCTTAATACTCTACAAAAATAGCAAAAATCACGAGTACTCTTAATTATTAATTTAAATTTTAATTAAATGAGTACTATCACACAAGTGCAAGGAGTTACTCCTGCAGAATTATCTCAACAAGTAATCGAACTACTAAAGCCACAATTAAGAGAAATACTTAATGAGGCAATTGCACACCAAAGTTCTGATGAAGATTTATTAACCTCTAAAGACGTTCAAAACTTACTGAACATTAGCCACGCAACACTATGGCGAAAAGAGAAAGAGGGTTTAATCCCTTACAGTAAGATTGGAAGTAAAAAGCTATACAAAAGAAGCGATATTATAAACGTTTTAAAATAGAGGATAATGATACCATTAGGCAAACCTAAAATAGACAGTTTGCGTATTCATCTTCCTTTAAGCCAAGTTCAAGTAAACCCAGCGCATAGCTCGTTTATGCGTTCTATTACAAAAAGTAATGACGATGGCGAGGTTTTAGATGAACACGTAGAAACAACTTATTTTAACCCAGATGCAATTGTAAGTTGTAGATATGCCGTTAAAAGACCATTTGGAGTTGAAACCATCTTTATTGGTTTTTCAGCTAAATCATTAATGAAAAATTACTTTAGAGGAATTGACAAGCACACTATAAAACAATGCTTTCAGTTTATCAATAATGAAGGTTTAATAACTATAACAAAAGAGGCGTTCTTAAATGCTTTAGTTGTAGATGTAGATTTCTGTATTGATTACTATTTAGATGCAGAAGACCATAAAATAAAAGATGTAGTCCAAATATGTAGCGACCTAACAATACCAAGAAAAGACGTTACTATTGGTAAATGGTTAAAGAAAACTAATTGTGGTATTGAATGGAATAAAAGAGAGAAAGTACTCAAATCATATCACGCAAAGCAATATCTAAAATATTACGCTAAAGCAGTTGAACTAAAAAATAATGTTAGGAGTATAAGACTTTATAATGAAGTTTTAAAACCAGAGCTGGAGAAAGAGTTCATAGATATTGAAGGCAACAGATATCCAAACAATAAGTTTTTTGTAGATGATAAATTGCTTCGAGTAGAAACAACTATTAAAAACAATCAGCATTTCAAAACTTACGGATACAAGGTCAAAACCTTAAACGACTTAATGAAGCTGGAATTAGATAGAGAATTTCTCCAAGTTTTTAATAGACCAATGAGTAAATATATGACTGGATATAGAGAGATAAACCACACAGAAGGAATGACGATGGCGCAAAAGTTTAAATACTGCGCTATGAAGTTACACGCAGAAATAAACAAAATGAATATTGAAGATAGTATTCCTTACTATGTAAATATGATGCACCCAGACGTTTCAAAACATTCATCAAGAAGCAATTTAAAAGCTGACTTATTTAGCATTATAAATAGGAACGAAGTAGCGGTAAAAACTATTACTCATAATCGCAAAATGTGGCGTGAATTTATTGGCGAAATAGAAGCTAAAAATTTAATCCCTAAAAAACCAATAGACATACAATGATGTATGTATATATTACACCATATCGTGTAGTCTAACTAATAAAAATAACAATGAAAATAACAACCCAAAATGCTTTATTTAAGCACCTTTTAGAAGCTACTGAAATAGATGATATTCAATGCCGTTATATAGCCTTTAAATTAGCTGAAAATAGCGTTAAACGAATAGTATCAATACAACAAACAGAACCGCTTAAATACACACTAAAAACAAACAATGGAAGCTATAAAGCAGAAGCTACTGACTTGCCTTTGCCTATTAGTAAGATTGTTAGTTTTTAGTTAGGATTACAGTTTGTGAAGTTAGTCTTTTACTAAACGTGCTGAAAGCCCGTATTTTTTTGATATAATGTTATCAATCAGAAGCGCACTGTTGCTATTTATTCCCCTTAAAAAACCATTAGTATAGTCACTTGGATTTAAACACCAAAATATTGCATTATATCCGCCATCTGGTCCACTTGAATAAAAATCATCTACAGTACGCCCATTTTCTGGAAAAGCATTAAATCCGCTTGAATTATTGTTAATTTGCTGACCACCTGGTGTATATGGGTAACCATTGGACGCCCACCCCGATGATGACGCCATTGACTTTCCTATTTTGTTACCATTAGTTGTCCCATCATAATTATAGCCATTTGTTATTAAATAATCTTTTAAAATATTCCACTCGTTATCCATCGGTACGTGCCATCCTACAGGGGCAAATTCTTTATTTGGTGTATTTTCATCATTATCGTGTATACCTGCAACGGCATACCAATTATAAAGCACACCTTTATTAGGGTCATTATTATAATAACACCAAGCACCTGTAGTTAAATTAGCCCACTCTTCATTGTCTGTAACTTGTGGGATAGGTGTTCCATCCCTGTAGGTAGTATGACAAGCATTTTCAACAGTCCATTCTTGTGTTCCGTAAACAATAGTAGGGACAGGATTACCATCACAATTAATTATTCCATCAATAGTTGTAAAACTAACCTCATCCCCATAAAAGTCCCCTAAATTATTAGTCAAGAATGCTCTAACGTAGTAAGTAGTATTAGGCGTTAGACCCTCAATAGTTGTAGATATATTAGTGCCATTGACATTGACTTGAGTGTCTTCTAATGTAGGCTGTATTTCAGTTGAATAAACAAACCCTTGTTCTGTATTGTTAGGCACATCACAGTTTTCTGATACGATACTTATAACGCCATTTAGAGTAGCAGAAGTTTCTGTAATATCAGTTACTTCATTAGTCTCTAATGTAGGCTCATAAATACAAGGGTTACCCTCGCTATCACTACTACAAGCGAAGATTAATAAAGCGGAGAGTAAGAGTAGTTTTTTCATTTAGTTCTTTATGAATTTTTCAGTAGTTGTTTTGGAACCACTTTTAATGTTTACAAAATAAATACCATTGGACAGTTTGCTAACGTCAATTGATTTGGTGCTGTTTTTATTTAAAACCAAGTCACCTATGCTGTCATATATTTCAATGTCAACTAATTCTTGACTTTTTATATTCAGTATATTATTTGTTGGATTAGGGAATAAACCATAATCAACTATATTATTTTCATCTAAAGATAAGGGAGAGCCATATCTTAAAACAGATGCTTTGTTTCCAACTGAACCATCTTTAAAAGCTACGAAAATCTCGCCATCAGAATTTAGTTTAATTGAACAATATGAAGCTGATGCTTGACTTACACCTCTTTCTCCAACATATGACCAAGAAGTTCCATCAAATGTCATAACGGAAAGTTTACTTGATAACCCAACATCTTGAAATGCAACATATGGCACACCATTAACATCAAAAGCTAAATCAACATAATTTACTAAACCATCACTGAACGCTTGTTCTCCAACTAATTCCCAATTTGTTCCGTTTAATTTCTTAACAGTTAGTTTACCACTGTTAGCTATATCTTGATAAGCAATGTATGGCTGAAGAGTTAATGGGTTTATTACTAACTTAAAATAATTTGAAAGCCCATCAGAAATGTTATTGTAAGTTTCATTCACAGAAAAAGTATTGCCATCAAATTGAAGTACATCTATGTTACCACCATCATCTAAATTTGAATATGCAATTAGCCCTGTATTGTATTTAATATCAAATGAAATTTGTGATATGTTACCATCTCCAAGTTGTCCAAATGAGTGGTCTATTTGAAAACCATTTCCAATATTATTTGACCTGTAAATCACAATATTCCAAGAGTAATGATAACTACAAATAAATACTTTACCATCAGCGTTCTCTTTTGTAATTGAATTAATACTATGACCACCGATATTACTTCCTCCGTTTAATGGGTTTCTTTCTTGCCAACCTTGTGTATTATTAAAATACCCAAATCCAACGTAATCACCATTGCCATCAATATAAGAGTAATATGGGTTTCCGTTTACGTCAATATCAAAATCTATATTATTAGCATAACCGCTTGAAAGTCCACTAATATTGTTGACCCAATTTGAGGTATAATCGTTACTGTAAATGCTTAACTTGCCATCATCGCCCATATCTTGTAAAGCAAGCCAAACATCTCCTGACGGTAAATCAATGCCTAATGATAAATTATTTGAAATGCCATTGGAAAACCCTGCATTCCCAAAATAATCCCAAGATTGAGAATATGAGATAGTCGAAAATATTAATAATAGAGAAAAAGTAATTTTTTTCATAAGATTTATTTGCTTACAAAATTAACAAAAAAACAATGATAATATAGTCCAAGTTTAGTACTTGTTTACTCAATTCACAAAATCGTAAAGTTTTGTCAATATAATAGTGTATAAAAATGCAAAATAATCTTACACAGGTTATATATTAATAAACACTTTATAATATGAATGAAATAGTACCCATTAGACTATCCACAAAGGATAAAAAGAAACTAACTGAACAAGCAAACAAGAACAGGCTAAAGCTGTCAACTTACTTGCGTTATTGTCTAACCAAAAACTTAAGCGATGGCTAAATACTACACAAGTCTTTCACACTCAACACCCGAGATGATTGAAGTAAACGTAAAACTAACAAGAACCGAATTAAGCAAGTTAAGACAACTCACAGATGCTAAAGCAAGTGATAGCTTTTCAGAGATTGTCAGGAAGCTAATCAAACAGAGAGCAAGTCGGAGTAAGGTAAAAGTAATTAAGGGTTAAGAATTTCTCTTAACGAAACCACTAATTACATAACTTATAATAATTATTACAAATGGAGAAGCTATTAAGCCTATTTTAAATCCTGTTTCAGGCTGTGTTATCGACCCAATAGAAAGGAATAAAACAATCAAGATAGAAAGCACCCTTAATAACCTTTTCCAACCTAATGAGAGATAACCGAAAAATAATTCTTTAATCATAAACCAAATATAAAAAAATATGCCATTTAAAAAGAAAGTCATCACAATTGACGAAGAAGGATTGAAACGAGCTGAAGCAATCGCAGAGGAAAAAATAACACTATTACAGTCGGCAATGAAAGAAGCTGAAAAGCACATTCATATAGACGATTTTAAAGCGTTCAGCAAAGATTTTATAGCCTACACAACTAAAAAGATTATCGACAAGAACAAAGGCTTAAAAGACCTTAATTTAAGTAGTGATAAAGTCCTAAATCTATTAGAAATTAATCTACGAGAGTTATATGAACTACAAGTTCAATTTGAAGAAAACAGCACTAAACTATACTTCGATAAAGATGGAAGCCCCTACACAAAAGTGGATAAAGAACCATTCATTCAATACACTAAAAACGAAGAAGAAAACAAGCGTTTAGAGGCGTTTCAATATCTAATTGTTAGCCTTGAAGAAATAGAAAAGCACACCCACGTTTACAAGGGCGAAGTAGCACGGTTAACATCTAACGCAGTAGCGTATGATTTACGATTGAACAAGTGGCGTATTAATCCAACTTATTTTAGAAAATAACGATAAAATAACGAATGAAGTTCAATAGCGAAACAGGTTCTAAAGCAGGTAAAATAAGCAAACGAGGTTCTGCATTGCCAATAGATTTAAGAGGTGGTCTAATTGATTTAGTAAATAGAATACTAAAAGATATAGACTATGACAGCTTAACCAATAATCAAAGACTGAAGTTGTTGGATATAGCACTAAAACATTCACTACCAAAGTTATCAATAGAAAAGCCATTTGAAGAACCCGAGCCACCACAAGAGATACAAATCACTATTGTAGATAGCAATGGTAATGAAAAGGTCAGCAAAAAGAAGTTAGATGAGAATTTTAAATTCAAAGATTTAGCGGGTTAACAATTCTAAATACATAGAAACAAGCTGAAAAAATAGCAGTGTAAATAAACCCTTAAAAAACACTAATTCGTACAAAATTCGTACAAATATAAACATAAAAAAACCACAACTTACTGATTATCAGTTTATTGTGGTTATTTAAAAGTACTCAAGGTGGGAATCGAACCCACACTTCCGAAGAAACTGGATTTTGAATCCAGCGCGTCTACCAATTCCGCCACTTGAGCTAAAATTTGGATTGCAAATCTATAAAATTTATTCGTTATACAAATACAAAATAGTTGGTTTTATGCTTTTACAGTTCAAATAAATTCATAAATTTGCCACTCGATTAAAATAACGGATATAAATCATTCATAAACAGCACATTAAAATGTCTAAATCCATCTTACAGCCCAAAATTTTTGCCTGTGCAAATTCCAAAGCCCTTGGACAACGCATTGCCAAAGCTTTTGGCGAGGAGTTAGGAAATGTGATTACTTCAACATATAGCGATGGCGAATTTCAGCCCTCCTACGAAGAATCCATACGAGGGACACGCATTTTTGTGATTGCTTCAACCAACCCTGGTCCAGAAAATTTGATGGAACTTTTGTTGATGTTAGATGCAGCAAAACGTGCTTCTGCACGCCATATTACTGCAGTAATTCCTTATTTTGGTTGGGCTCGCCAAGATCGAAAAGACAAACCCAGAGTGCCAATTGCCGCAAAACTAGTCGCCAAAATGCTCGAAACAGCAGGGGCTACGCGCATCATCACTATGGATTTACACGCCGATCAAATTCAAGGATTTTTTGAAAAACCAGTAGATCATTTATTTGCGTCTACTATATTTTTGCCGTACTTAAGGTCTCTTAATCTAGATAATTTAACCATTGCTTCACCAGATATGGGCGGTTCCAAAAGAGCCTATGCCTATTCCAAAGCATTGGAAAGTGATGTTGTGATTTGCTACAAGCAACGCGCCAAAGCCAATGTGATTTCACACATGGAGCTTATTGGCGATGTTACCGGGAAAAACGTAGTTCTTGTCGATGATATGGTCGATACAGCGGGAACATTGACCAAAGCTGCCGACTTGATGATTGAACGTGGTGCAAAAAGCGTACGTGCCATTTGTACACACCCAATATTATCCGGAACAGCATACCAGCGTTTAGAAGATTCTAAACTCGAAGAACTTATCGTTACGGACTCTATTCCTGTATCAAATAAGAGCTCAAAAATAAGAGTATTATCATGTGCAGATTTATTTGCAGATGTGATGCATAAAGTGCATCAAAATGAGTCTATTAGCTCAAAATTTATAATGTAAACACTTAAATTAATATAAATGAAATCAATTACAATCAATGGATCGAAAAGAGAAAGCGTAGGCAAAAAAGCAACAAAGGCCTTACGTAATGCTGGACAGGTTCCTTGCGTATTATACGGAGGAGATCAGCCAGTACATTTCTCAGCAGCAGAATTGGCATTCTCTAAACTTGTATACACACCAAATGCGCATACAGTTGTGATTGCCTTAGGAGATACTTCTTACAATGCTGTACTACAGGATATTCAATTTCACCCTGTAACAGAAAACATCCTACACATCGATTTTTATCAACTTTTTGATGATAAAGAAATCGCAATGGATATTCCTGTAATTTTGACAGGAAATTCTGTGGGTGTTCGTGCAGGTGGAGTCTTGAGAAGAAACCGTCGTAAGTTGAGAATCAAAGCACTTCCAACTAATTTACCAGATAATATCCAAGTTGATATTAGTAAATTAAAAATTGGAAACAAAGTATATGTTTCTCAATTGCCTAGCGACGACTATAAATTTTTACACTCAGACAATACGGTTGTTTGTCAAATCAAACAATCTAGAGTTTCAGTTGACATCGAAGATGATGAAGATGAAGACGGAGAAGAAGGAACTGAAGCAACATCAGAAGGTACCGCAGAAGGTGCTGCACCAGCTGAGGCATAAATTTTTATTGTCCGTAAACTAAATATAAAAGCATTCTGATGAAAATTCAGAATGCTTTTTTTATTTTTACACATGTTCAAGTGGTTATTTCAAAGAAAATCAATTAAACAAGAATCACAATTAATGTCAAAAAAATTTTTAATTGTAGGACTAGGGAATATAGGCGCAGACTATGTACGTACACGCCACAACATTGGATTTAAGGTGTTGAATCATTTGGCCAAACAAAATGATGTAGAATTTGAAACTCGAAAATTAGGAGCACTTGGAACTTATAAATACAAAGGCAGAACCTTTCTTTTACTCAAACCAAATACGTTTATGAACCTGAGTGGAAAAGCAGTAAAATATTGGCTTGAAAAAGAGAAGATTCCTTTAGAAAATCTGCTTGTCATTACCGACGATTTAAACCTTCCCTTTGGAACACTTCGCCTAAAAACCAAAGGATCGAATGGGGGACACAATGGACTGAAAGACATTCAGGATAAACTCAATACTACGCAATACAACCGACTACGTTTTGGCATTAGCGACGAATTTGCCAAAGGGCGTCAAGTCGATTATGTGCTTGGAGAATGGACCGACGAAGAATCGTCAAAACTAGATGAACGATTGGAACGTGCTTCGGAGCTAGTGGTTAGTTTTGGCATGTCAGGAGTCAACAATACAATGAATCAATTTAATGGGACATAAAAAAAGATGAATCAACGCCAAAAGCACTACTTTTTTTATCTTCGTTGTTTAAAAGCTACGATACAATTTTGAAAATTAAAACGGCAGCCGATTATAAACGCATCAAAAATTCTGTGGTAACCATCGGAACGTTTGATGGCGTACACATAGGTCATCAAAAAATAATAAATCGGCTTGTTCATATTGCAAAAACCAATAAGCTTCAGGCCTTGGTGCTTACCTTTTTTCCTCATCCACGTATGGTAGTTCAAAACGATTCGAGTATAAAACTCATCAATACAATCGATGAAAAAGCAGCCCAATTGCAACAGCTTGGTGTCGATCATTTGGTGGTAAAAGAATTCACCAAATCATTTTCTCGACTTACAGCTTTGGAATATGTGCGTGATGTTTTGGTGAATAAACTTAAAGTCAAACACATCATCGTAGGGTACGATCATCACTTTGGACGAAATAGAACAGCGACTATAAAAGATTTAATAGAGTTTGGTAAATTTTATGGATTTGAAGTCACTCAGATTGATGCTCAAGAAGTAGGTGATGTAGCTGTGAGTTCAACAAAAATCCGAACGGCACTCCACGAAGGCGATATGAATATTGCTAATAAATTTTTGGGGTATCATTTTATGCTCACAGGGGTGGTTACCAAGGGCAAAGGTTTGGGTAAAGATTTGAACTTTCCAACTGCGAATATCCATATAGAAGAACCCTACAAACTCATCCCAAAAGAGGGTGTTTATTTGGTGCAATCTGAAATCGGGGGGCATGAAACTTATGGGATGATGAATATTGGTAAAAACCCAACGGTTTCTCAAGATAATCAAACCCATATTGAAGTCCATTTCTTTAATTTTGATGCAGATTTGTACGGAAAAACGCTCAAAATTGAACTCTTAGATCGTTTGCGAAGCGAGATCAAATTTCCAAATATTGAAGCGCTTAAAGCACAATTAGAATTAGATAAAGCCAACGCAAAACAGCGCATCAATTTATTATCAAAAATCTGATTTACATTTCGTTCAATTGATTAAATTTGCCATATAAAAGTACGCCACATGTTACAAGTTGCATTCATCAGAGAAAATAAATTAGAGGTCATTAAGCGCCTTTCCAAACGCCTAGACCATGCCGAAGAATCTGTAGAAAAAGTTTTGGCATTGGACGCTTCTCGAAGAAACATACAAACACAGTTGGATGCTGCAGCCGCAGACCTCAATACACGCTCTAAAGAAATTGGTACGCTTTTTAAGTCTGGACAAGCAGAAAAAGCCAATCTTTTAAAACAAAAAACCGCCGATCTTAAAGAACAAAAAGCAACGTTTACTGAAGAATTAAACACTACGGCTCAAGAATTGCAACAACTGTTGTATCAAATCCCAAACCTTCCGCATGATTCGGTGCCTGTCGGAAATTCTGATGAGGATAATGAAGAAGTGTTTCGTCATGGTGCTGTTCCTAAATTACACAGCGATGCTCAACCGCATTGGGAATTGGCCAAAAAATATGACATCATTGATTTTGAATTGGGGAACAAAATTACGGGTGCAGGTTTTCCGGTGTATAAAGGAAAAGGGGCTCGATTGCAACGCGCACTCATCAATTATTTTTTAGATAAAAATACAGCAGCGGGGTACAATGAGGTGCAAGTACCGCATGTAGTCAATGAAGCCTCAGGGCTTGGTACAGGACAACTTCCAGATAAAGAAGGACAAATGTATTATATCGATGCCGACGATTTATACCTCATCCCGACTGGAGAAGTCCCTGCTACAAATATTTTTAGAGATGTACTTCTGCAAGAAAATGAATTACCAAAACAACTCACAACCTATACCCCTTGTTTTCGTAGAGAAGCAGGAAGTTATGGGGCACATGTGCGTGGTTTGAATCGTTTACATCAATTCGACAAAGTAGAAATATTGCGTGTAGAACACCCAAAGAACTCTTATGATGCGCTTGATGCTATGGTAGAACATGTCAAAGGTATTTTGGAAGAATTAAAACTCCCTTATAGAATATTAAAATTATGTTCCGGAGATTTAGGATTTACTTCTGCATTGACCTATGATTTTGAAGTGTTTTCTACAGCGCAAGACCGTTGGCTCGAAATTTCTTCGGTATCAAATTTTGAAACCTTTCAGGCCAACCGCTTGAAATTGCGTTTTAAAAATGCTGAAGGAAAATCACAACTTGCGCATACACTCAATGGAAGTTCGTTGGCATTGCCTCGTGTTTTAGCAGGTATTCTTGAAAATTATCAAACTGAATCAGGAATTGAAATTCCTGAAGTTTTACGTCCATACACTGGTTTTGATCGAATAGATTAAAAACGGTTTCCATTCTTGACTGTACATTTAGTATCTTTACCAAAACGCAGTGATGAAGTCATTAATTTGTTTGTTTTTTGGACTGTTTAGCTTTGTGCTTTTTGCACAAACAGATTTTGATTTGGCCGAAAATTATTTTGATAAAGGCGAGTTCGAAAAAGCACTTATTATATATCAAAAATTACAAAAAGATAGCCCAGGCAATTCAAGCCTTGTTTTTAGAATCATAGAAATACAACAAGAATTACAGCATTTTGATGAGGCAGAGTCGCTCATCAATGATCAGTTGAGCGTTTATAATAACCCACAAATGCTCGTGGAGCTAGGGTACAACTTTCAGCTACAAAACAATGCTCAGCAAGCTCAAATACACTACCAAAACGCCATTGATGCTGCACGAACGACTTCAAGCTATGCCTATGCTGTAGCGCTTCGGTTTGAAAACCATAGTCTTGTGGACCAAGCCATTGAGGTGTATCAATTGGCGTTGGAGGAAACAAACAATAAAAATTATGAATACCGATTAGCTGGACTGTATGCCGAAAAGAAAGACATCAAAAATATGTTTTTGAGCTATTTGAATTTCACGGAACATAATCCCTCATTTCTCAATCAAGTATTTCGTCTTTTTGAGGAGTATATTTCGGAGGATGCTGATGCAGTATATAATCAAACATTAAAAAAAATTATCCTAAAAAAACTACAAACTCAACCAACCATTTTTTGGAATCAAATGCTGAGTTGGTTGTATATTCAACAAGGAGATTATAAAAAAGCATTTCAACAAGAAAAGGCCATATATCGTCGAAATTTAACGTCCTTACAAGGTGTACTTAACCTCGGATTGATGGCGAAATCCGCCAAAGCTTATGCAGTTACTGGGGAAGCTTATGAGTACATCATCAACAGCAGCCAAAACATACCACTAACGATTGAAGCCAACAGACAGTTGCTCGAACTTGAACTTGTTCGTCAAGCATCACCTGATTTAAAGCAAATTCAAGCGCAGTACAAAACCCTTTTTGAGCGTTATGGGATGTCCTCCGAAACCCTAAAGGTACAATTATCTTATGCCGATTTTTTGGCCTTACATTACAAGAAAAAAACAGAAGCCATTTCTTTTTTAAAAGATGCACTTAAAACACAATTATCAAAAATTGATTTGGGTCAATTAAAATTAAAATTGGCTGATATTCTTGTAATGGATCAAAAGTTTAATCAAGCACTCTTGTATTATGCACAAGTACAAACGACGCTCAAAAACAGCACTTTGGCACAAGAGGCGCGGTTTAAATCGGCCAGAACAAGCTATTTTAAGGGCGATTTCGATTGGGCCGAAGCGCAACTTCAAGTCCTAAAATCTTCTACCTCACAACTCATTGCAAACGATGCGCTCGATTTAAAATTGATGATCTCCGACCATAAATTCGGAGATAGCTTACAAGCACCTTTGCGCTTGTATGCCAAAGCCGATTTTTTGGCTTTACAACATAAAAAAACAGAAGCTATTGCTGTGTTAGATGCTCTAATTTCTCTACACAACACACACGCCATCATTGATCAGGCGCTGTTGCTTCAGGCAAAATTGTTTGAACAAACACAACGCCCTCAAAAGGCCAAAGACAATTATCTAAAAATTATTGCCGATTTTTCTTCTGAAATCTTAATAGATGATGCTCATTTTGCTCTTGCTGAATTGTTTCGGATAGCGTTCAATCAGCCAGAAAAGGCCATGGGTCATTATGAGGAGATTATATTCAATCATCCCGATAGCATACATTTTGTAACTTCAAAAAAGTATTTTCGGCGCATTAGGGATATAAATAACGTACAAACCACATCAGATTTATGATTATTTACAATGTTACTATCAATATCGACGATTCTATTCACACAGAATGGCTTGTGTGGATGAAAGAGCATATTCCTCAAGTTTTGGCCACAGGTTTATTTTCTAAAGCCATATTCACCAAAGTTTTGATTGAAGAAGAGATGGGCGGTACGACTTATTCTGTTCAATATCATGCGCCCTCCAAAAGTGCACTAAATCAATACCATGAACAATATGCACAACAATTACAATCTGAGGGTATGAAGCGCTTTGGGGACAAAATGTTGGCTTTCCGTACGGAGTTAGAACTAGTAGATGAATTTATAGTAACAAAAAATTAATGCGTGTAAAACCAAAAAAACAACTTGGGCAACATTTTTTAAAAGATGAATCTATTGCCAAAAAAATTGCGGATACGCTTACGCTAAACGGCTATAAAAAAGTATTGGAAATAGGTCCTGGTATGGGTGTTCTGACCAAATATGTATTGGAAAAACCTGTAGAAACTTATGTCATAGAAATTGATGCTGAGTCGGTTTCATACTTAGAAGTGCATTATCTTCAGCTCGACAAACGCATCATTCAAGAAGATGTTTTGAAGTACGATTTTTCAAAAATTTTTGGAAATCATCCTTTTGCTATTATAGGTAATTTCCCCTACAATATTTCGTCACAAATTGTATTCAAAATGTTACAAAATCGAAGTCAAATTCCCGAATTTTCAGGGATGTTTCAAAAAGAAGTAGCACAACGAATTTGTGAAAAAGAAGGCAGTAAAACCTATGGAATTTTATCCGTTTTGGTGCAAGCATTTTACAGTGCAGAATATCTATTTACGGTACCGCCATCGGTTTTCAATCCACCACCAAAAGTAGATTCAGGTGTATTGCGGTTGGTAAGAAAACCAGATTTTAGTTTGCCTTGCAGTGAAAAATTATTTTTTTCGGTGGTCAAAAGTGCTTTTCAGCAACGCCGTAAAACGCTGAGAAATAGCTTAAAAGCGTTTAAATTATCGGATAATTTAAAAGCAAATATTATCTTTGGCAAACGTCCAGAACAGTTGTCTGTTGGTGCATTCATAGAATTGGCGACAGCGATTGAATTAGATCAAAAAAATGAGTAAACGTGGAAACATCTAAAGAGCATATCCCCTTTGAGATTACAACAGCTTTGTTGGAAGCCATTGAATTGGACATCAAAAACAAAAATGATGGACCACTTCAAGAACAACTCAATGAGTTGCATTATGCAGATATTGCTGAGATTTTAGACGAACTCAATCTCGATCAAGCGACATACATCATCAAACTTTTAGACAGTGAAACAACCTCGGATGTGTTGGCGGAACTAGAAGATGATGTGCGCGAAAAAGTACTTCAAAATCTTTCGGCCAAAGAAATTGCCGAAGAAGTTAAAGAGTTGGACACCGATGATGCTGCAGATTTGTTATCGGAACTATCGCCAGATCGAAAACAAAAAGTCATTGCTCAAATTGATGATGAAGAGTTGGTGGCAGACATCAATGAACTTTTAGAATACGATGAAAATACCGCGGGAGGTTTGATGGCCAAAGAATTGGTTAAAGTTTATGAAACTTGGACCGTTGCAGGTTGCCTCAGGAAAATTCGAGCGCAAGCCAAAAATGTCAAAAGAGTACACTCTATTTATGTAGTCACCAAAGAAGAAAAACTCATTGGGCGCTTGTCATTAAAAGATCTTTTAATCGCCAAAAACGAAACTAAAATTAGCGACATCTACATTCCAAAAGTAGATTGGGTTCATGTCCAAGATGATGATGAAGATGTGGCACGACTTATGGCAAAATATGACTTGGAAGCTGTACCTGTAGTTGATGACGAAAAAACACTACTCGGCCGAATTACTATTGACGATATTGTCGATGTCATCAAAGAAGAAGCTGAAAAAGATTACCAATTAGCAGCGGGTATTACACAGGATGTAGATGCTGAAGATAGCATCTTTGCACTTACTAGAGCCCGTTTACCGTGGTTGTTTTTAGGCCTTATCGGAGGTGTTGGCGCTGCTATTATTATGGGAACTTTCGATACAATCATTGAAGATTCTCCTATTATACTACTTTTTACCCCACTAATTGCAGCGATGGCTGGAAATGTTGGGGTACAATCAAGCGCGATTATTGTACAAGGTTTAGCCAATGACGATATAAAAGGCAGTATCAATAATCGTTTACTGAAAGAAATGCTATTGGCGACGCTCAATGGGATCATTTTAGCGCTTTTTCTTTTTGCATTTATGTGGGCTTGGCAGCAAAACTTTCATACTGCTTTGGCAGTTTCAGTATCTTTGGTAGCGGTAATTATTGTGGCAGGAATCGTAGGGACGTTTATTCCTTTATTTTTACACAAAAGAGGCATTGACCCAGCCATTGCTACAGGTCCTTTTATTACCACCAGTAATGATATTTTTGGAATTTTGATTTACTTTATTATTGCTAAATTCATTCTAAATATTTAAAATGAACATCTTGCATGTGGATACCAACCATCCGTTGCTGATTGAACAATTGGCAGCTCTTGGGCATACCAATGATAAAAATTTTACGAGCTCAAAAACTCAAATTGAAGCCAAAATCGCTAACTACGATGGACTCATCATTAGAAGTCGATTCACCATCGACAAACCATTTTTGGACAAGGCCACAAACCTCAAATTTATTGGACGAGTAGGGGCTGGATTGGAAAATATTGACGTGGATTATGCCAAAAAAAAAGGCATTCACCTCATTGCAGCACCAGAAGGCAACCGAAATGCAGTGGGCGAGCATGCTCTGGGAATGTTGTTGTCGTTATTTAACAAACTCAACCAAGCCGATGAGGAAGTCCGTAAAGGACTGTGGCAACGCGAAGCCAATAGAGGCGTAGAACTGGACGGAAAAACTGTTGGAATTATTGGTTATGGCCATATGGGGAAAGCTTTTGCCAAAAAGCTAATAGGATTTGATGTTGAGGTTTTATGTTATGATATTAAACCCAATGTGGGCGACAACAATGCCACACAAGTTACGCTTAAAGAATTTCAAAACAGAGTTGAGGTTGTAAGTTTACACACCCCACAAACTCCACTTACTATTGGAATGATCAATAGTGAATTTATCCAACAATTTGTGCATCCGTTTTGGCTGATTAATACTGCTCGAGGGCGTAGTGTGGTGACCAAGGATTTGGTAGCAGCTTTAGAATCTGGACAAATTTTGGGTGCAGGGTTGGATGTGTTAGAATACGAAAAAAGCTCCTTTGAAAGTTTATTTTCAAAAAACGACATTCCCGAAGCATTCCAGTATTTGATGCAATCTAAACGTGTACTTTTATCCCCACACGTCGCAGGATGGACCGTAGAAAGCCACCGAAAATTAGCCCAAACGATTGTCGATAAAATTCAGGAGATTTTTGGCTAAACTAACTTCTTGAAAAAGATTATTCCTCTTCCTCAGCTTTTGGGCCATATTTACGTTCCAATTCCGCTTGGAATTCTTCTAATACAGGCCGTACGGTACTGTCCGGGAGGTCAGCAATACGTATGTACATTAGACCATCAACAGCATTGTTAAAAAGCGGATCGACATTAAAGGCAATCAAGCGGGCATTTTGTTTGATGTATTTTTTTAGGAGTACGGGGAGACGTAAAGCACCGGGCTCAATTTCATCGATAATTTTATCAAATTTATTCAAATCGGCTTCCGTAGCATCAAACACAAAATCCTTGTCGGTGTCTTTAAGTTTA
>CBFHQL010000004.1:0-152114 GCA_965658025.1 Flavobacteriaceae bacterium
CTTCGAGGGTTAAATCAGCATCTGAACCTGTTAGGATAGTACAATTCGTAAAAGCCCCATTTTCAGAAGTGTTTAGGGTGTTCCCTATGGCTGTATAGTCAAATCGTCCGTTGTGCTGTTCAAATAAGGCAATCGATTGTCCATGGCCTTGTGTTGCTAAAAGGATAAAGCAGCAAAACAACAATCGATCTAAAGGATTCATATTTAACGTTTTAGCGTAAAATGTCCTCTAAAGATACGATTATCTCCTAATTTGATGTAAAACCAGTAGTCCGAAGTTGGCATTTGGTTTCCGTTATAGGTTCCGTCCCAACCTAAACTGTTGTATGTCAATTGCTTTAGTAATTTCCCGTAACGGTCAAAAATATAAATTTCACTATTGGATTGACTTGGTGTATTGATGCCATAAACTTGCCATGTATCGTTATAACCATCATTGTTAGGTGTAAAAAAGTTGGGAAAACCAATGACTGAAATCTCTTTGTTGGCTATTCCACAACCGTTTTTATCTCTAACGTATACTGTATGAAATCCGGGAGTAACATTGTAAAATGTGGTATCATCTTGATAAGGGCCTAATTCATCATCTAAAGCATATTCATAATCTCCTTCTCCAGTAGCAAAAACAGTGACGGTATTATTGGTACTGACATCATTAATCTCAATGTTATCTATGGTCGCAATATTAGAGTTGACAATAGTAACGCTTTTGCTTTGTGAACAGTTGTTTGCATTAGTGACCGTTACAGTATATACTCCATCTTGAGTAATTTGAATTTCTTCTGTTGTTTCACCATTGGACCATAGATATGTATAATCCAAGGGGTTGCCAATAATTCCGCTGTTTAAAAACACAGGAGCTGAGTTCGAGTCAATACAAAAAAATGTTTGATCACCCTCATCTAACTGCGGTAGACTGAACACCGTGAGTTCCAATTCGTTAACTCCGTAACACTGATTATTGTTTTCTATACGCGCATAAATCGTTTGGTTGTAGGCCACAGTATTAGTAAACGTATTGGGTAAAGGGTTTTGCTCTACAAGTGCATCTTGATAAGTTTCATAATATTCCAAATTATAGCCCGCTGGTAACCCAGTCAAAATGGTTGATGTTGCATCACTCAAAGTAAAGGACATAAAACCGTCTTCTGTTCCGTCATCATCACATAAAGTCAAAGGTGCATCTTTTCCAGATGTCAAACTCACATCGAGTGTTAATTCTGAAATAGCAAAACATTCGGTATCGTCATCAATGACTTGTACGTAAATGGTTTGCGGGTTTGCAGTATTGGTAAACGGTGATGCGGCAATTTCTCCTGTGGAATTTTGGGCATCATTTAATGTGAGATAAAATTTTGTACTGCGGTTTGAAACGCTATTGGTCAACGCATCATTGGCTTCATTTAAATTAAATGTAGTCAATCCATCATTTACACCATCTTCATCACATTGAATTAAATTTTCATTTTGCGCCGTTGGAATGGGGTTAATGTTAACCGTAAATTCTGTAGTATCAAAACAGTCTGTTTTTAAATTATTTTCAATCCTTGCAAAAACTTGATAGGTAAAAGCAGTAGTGTTGTAGTAGGGTGAAGATAATGCTCCACTATTCGCATCTGCTTCAGCTTGAGAAAGGTGGTAGCTTACGCTAAAAAGCGTAGCGTCTTGTGTGCCCAACACATCGGC
Organism: Flavobacteriaceae bacterium; assembly: GCA_965658025.1. Taxonomy (GTDB): domain Bacteria; phylum Bacteroidota; class Bacteroidia; order Flavobacteriales; family Flavobacteriaceae; genus UBA3537. The sequence continues at coordinate 1,687 of CBFHQL010000004.1, forward strand.
GTCGAAAGCAGTTAAATCTATTTCTTTTTGGCCATTGGCGTCATCCCCATCATTCAAATCATCGCATTCATCCACGGTAGCTACAGTGTTGGCTGTTGGGGTATCAAAAACACTTAAATTGAATGATGTAGTGTCGTAACAATTGGTGTTGTTGTTATTTTCAATTCTAATAAAAATTTCTTCAGTTGCATTGGTGTTTTGATAGGGAACAGTAAGCGGAGCAGTATTGTTTTCTGCATTGGTCAAAGAGCTGTGGTAAGAGACTGTAAAATTAGCTGGATTTTGTGCACCCAAAACTTGCGTTTGTTCGTTTGCAAAATCAAAAGTAACCACACCATCATCATCATCGTCGCATTCGTCAATATCAATTACAGGATTTGCAACAGGGTTAATACTGATTATAATATTTTCTGAAAACAAACTAATGTCTGTTCCGATAGTTATTTCAGCCGATACCGTGTAGGTGCCCGGATTGGTGTATGTATAAGATGGACTATCTTGAGTAGACGTTCCAACACCATCCCCAAAATCCCAGACGATGCTGTCATAACTTTGAGAGGTATTAACATTAAATTGCACATTTTGATCCGTACAAGAATTTTGAAATACTATAGATGCTAAGAAAAAAGACTGAATAAAAGGGGGGAGGCCAATAATTGCAGATGTTCCAACTGCTAATTGTATCCCATTTTGCACATAATCACATCCTGCGCCCAATTCGTTGGGGTCATTAATCACGTCTAAGCTTTGATAATCAATAGTATTTGCTGCATAAATTCTTCCGTCAGGCCCCAACTGCAGTGCTCCTATAAAATCCGAACCATTGTAAACTGAATTTATTGATCCTGCAATGTTGGCAGCTGTTAGGTCAAATTGCCACACGGAGTTACTACTGGATACATACAATTTTGAAGAGTCAGGAGAAAACTCTAAGCCATAAGGCCCAGAATTTGGAAATAAATTTATTTGATTTGATAAAATGCCTGTTGCGTTGTCAAAATCATACAAACGTACACTTCCAGTGTTGTTTGAAAATCCACCCTGCTGATTACCATTTTGTCTGTGACAAAGGGCAATTTTAGTGCCGTCTGGCGATGCTTTCATATAACCAATACCATTTCTTCTGTACCCTTGTTCCGTAATGAGCGGGGCAATTTGTGTGGAGATGGGCGTCGTATTCACCCCAGTTCCATCTACTCTAAACGCATAAAATTGGTCTCTAAAATGTGTTAAAACCCAATAGGATTGACCATCACTATGTTCAACGGCTGTAATTTTTTCCGAACACTTATAACTGTCTTGTGCTTGATCCGTAGGGTCATAGGTTTGTAATTGAACATTTTTTTCAGTTGGAACAACATCACCATTACCGTTATTTAAAGTAAGATCGAGTAATGAATATGCTAAACCATTATTATAACCATCATCGGCATTAGGAACAGTCCCCCCTGCACCATCATAAGTGGGAACTGAGTTGCCTGATTGATCTGCTGGACCCTGATTTGGAAAAGCATATGCATTTTGATGATGGGGTTCATCAACTGTAAAAATATAATACTGATTAGGATTTCCTGGTTTTGGTACAATCAAACCCGATGAAGTACTGGAGGGATCACCCATTAGTCCAGTTCCTGCATTATAATTAGCGTTGGGCATGATATTGTGGTTTTTGTCCCAAACATTTCGGCCATCGGTATAAAACAATAAATTTCCATTAAAATCGGAAATGGACGAGCATCCTTCACTTGTCTGTATGGTTGCTGAAGCATCAGCTGTGGCAGTAACCGTACCTGCATTAACATCAAAAATAAGTCCTGCACCATTGCCAAAATACCAATGCGATGCTTCTTCTTGAGCAAATCCAAGGATACTTACAAGAAAAAGGGCAAATGAAAGCAGGAATCTCATTAAAGGAAATTTTCTTACAATGTACAGAATATAGATTGGCCATTAAAACACTTAACAAAATTTTTAGAATTGTTTAATTATACCTAAAACCAAAAATTACAAATCTCTTTTCTTCAAGAGGGCGTATGAGAAGTAAATAAAAATTACAGTCCATGCAAGAACAATAAGCGTGGTGTCAAGATGCACTGCATAATCGTAGTCCAAACTGTTTTTGTCGGGAAATTTTGACATGGCTACGCGTTGAAATGGCTGTTTTATTAGATTTGACATTGAAGTCAAAGGCAAAAAGCTTTGAATTTTAGTTGCTAATTCCACATTTGCTTTCCATGCAATAAGCCCAAAAATAATCCATTCAAAAATAAAATCGACAAACAAAAACGCTAATGCAAAAGCCGATCTTTTGGCCAAAACTCCAAGAAACAAACAGAATGAGAAGAAACCAACTAATTTTACGAAATATGCAGGTAAGAATTCTATTTCTCGAACGATAATATTGATTTCATTGTAGCTTGAATAGATAAGGCCCAAAAGCAATGAAATACAAAAGATAATAAGTGTCGATATCAAAGAGAAAAATACAATAGCGTAAAATTTTGACAGTATAAATTCCTTTTTGCTGAGCCCATCAATAAGGTTTTGTTTTAGCGTTTTATTGCTGTATTCATTACCAATCATGGATACCACAACAATGGCAAAAAAGAATTTAAATAAAGCCGAAAAGTAGGTCGTGATGTGCCAAACAATTGGAAAATTAAAAATTCCGAGTTCCCCTAATTCAAGCGTAAAAAATCCAAAAAAGTTAATTTTTATTGCAGATAATACAATCACACACAACGGGAGTATAAAGGATATGAAAATCAGTATTTTACTCGTTCGGTTGAGCAGTAGTTTTTGAAGTTCTAATTGTAAAAGGCGTATCATGCTTCGTCTGTGAGTTGTAAGAATTGTTCTTCTAAACTTTCTTTTCGTTTTACAAAATGTGTTAAAATAATCTTTTTGTCAAACAAGTTTTCCATAAAAGTTTCCACTTCAATGGGTTCAGAAAGAAAAGCAGTAATTAGCGCACCATCTTGCTTGTGTTTAGCTATTTTTGGATGATTGGCTATAAATTCCAATAGTGTTTCTTGTTGATTGCTTTTCATCTCAAAAAACCCATAACTTGAGATCATTTCATCGACACGACCAGCGTAAAGTTTGTGCCCTTTCCTCAAGACGACTACGTGTGTACATACTTTCTCAACTTCGTCCAATAGGTGTGACGCCAAAAGAATAGTAGTACCTTTTTGGGCAATACCTTTTATGATTTCTCTAATTTGATGAATCCCTTGTGGATCTAGACCATTTGTTGGTTCATCCAATATCAAGACTTCAGGGTCATTGAGTAGTGCCGAAGCAATGGCTAAACGCTGTTTCATTCCTAAAGAAAAAGTGCGAAATGGACTGTCTTTTCTGTCCAAAAGACCAACAGTTTCCAAAACATGTTCAATGGCCGTGAATGGAACATCTTTGATTTTACAAACCAACTTAAGGTTCTGATGCGCCGACATATAGGGGTAAAAATTTGGCCGTTCTATGATCGCTCCTACCTTTTTTAGTGCTTGATGTGTATCGATAGTTCCATCAAACCAAGCATATTCTCCAGAGGTTTTGTTTACAACATTTAGAATCATCCCAAGTGTAGTGGATTTTCCACTTCCATTTGGACCTAAAATACCATAAATGTTTCCTTTTTCGATGGTAAAGGACAAGTCGTGGACCGCTGTGAGGTAACCAAATTTTTTTGTGATGTTAGAAATCGTAAGAATATTGTCCAAAGTAGTCTTATGCGTTATGAATTATATTTGTTAGACGAGTTGTTTTGAATAATGTTACAATTTAAAAATAAAACCTTTAATTTTATGTCCTAATCGAAAGTTAATACAATCCAGCTTGTTCGATTAAGCGTAAATCCACAGTGTAATGAAAGACGATTTAAAAATATCACTAAAAAAACCTTCCTATCCTGTTTGTTCAAAGTTAAAATCGTATTTGAATGAATATAATCGAAACATTCGATTGCCTATTTTTTACGAGGATTTGTTACGTTTTCAAGGATCGGTTGTGGTCTACGACAAAGATGACAAGGACACTTTGTGGACGCGTGTATTTTACAACGAATCTGATCGAAAAGATATTGATTTGAGTTTAAAAAAAATATATACCATTTTACATTCCGACGGAAATGAAAAAACAATACCTTTTCTCAATGTCGATGCTGTAGATTTCTGTACGTTTGGCAATTCTAAACCTTTTCGAATTAAAATAAGAAATATTCTAAATGATAATTATGCCTATTTCTATGTCAAAAAAGCTGATGCTTCTCGAATCTATGGGCTAGAGTTGGAGCATATGTTGTCTCCATTTAATCTAAATTTCTTAGTTTACAATACAACCTTAATAGAGGAACATATTACAGGAATTCCTGGAGATGTATTTATAGAATCCTTATTGCCTTCTTGTTCATTATCAGAAAAATCTCAAATCGCAAAGGAGTTTGTCAAATTTAATGAACGTTGTATGATTCGTCTCTTAGGGGATATGCGTGCTTATAATTATGTGATTGTTCCGACTCATGATTTTGATAATATTGTATATAGAGTTCGTGCAATTGATTTTGACCAACAGTCCTATGAGGGAAAATTTAATATCTATAGACCTCAGTTTTTTAAAGAAAATTTTACCATTGTAAATTTTGTTTCGAATCATTTTCAAAAAGAATCCATCAATCAATATAAATTAGAAGAACGGTCTATGATTGCTAAACGATTGATTAGTTTTGATAAAAGGATTGATAAACTTGTCAATTGCATGATTAATGACACCTTATCCACCCAAGAGAATGTACTGATGTTAAAAACAAAGATTTTCGAATATACCAACGACTCGAAGTTTATCAAAAGCAAAAATATGGGTGAAATTTTAAAACACGCTTTTGAATTTATTAAACTTAATTACAAGACTGAAAATACAGATGTAATATTTTAATTCCAGTGTTCATCGAAATTTAATTCATCATAATCGTCTAAGCGATAATCATCGTAATCTTCCTCGGATTGCTCAGCTTCAAATTGTTTTTCAGGTGCTTCTGAAGGGACTTGCCCACAAACAAACATCAAGTTGGGATAATCTGTTCCCTGAGCTTCGTCAACAATTTCGCCTAATTCAACCAAAAAAGTCCACATATTTAGAAAATCATAAATGTAGATAAGCTTGGTATGGTCTTCGTCTATAACATCTTCAATAATGGTTTCGTTCATCATTCGAATGTCGTCATTCTGCCCCATATCAAATAAAGCAATTTCTTGACCTTGATCCCATTCGTCGTTGCTGACATAAAATGAAGCCATTTCGCTCCCATCAAACCCAAAAGATTGTGTAAGCACATTGTGTAAATCTTCAAAAGTATCTGTTTTTCGTATCTCGATATCTCGAAAAATATCTTCTTTACTATCGTGGTCCAGTATGGCTCTAAATCGGTAAATCATTTTTTTTATTTAAGCAATTATAGGTTTATTTCTTTTTTGATGCAATACTTCAAGCAAAATATACATTTGTATTCCAAATAAAATGGAGGCAATCACAAGGTGTAGGGGTTGACTCAAGAATGGGAAATCAAAATAATACATCAATATTCCTGTGAAAACTTCAAGCAGAGTACATCCTAAGACTAAGTTTATTTTTTTATATCCTAAATTCAATTTTCTATTCACAAACCACAGATAGCCATTTATGAGTAATACCAAAATAGAAGTAGAGCGATGGATATAAAAATCGAGTTGTGGTTGTGAGAGCCAGAGTGATTTTTCATAGCCAATGATTTTGGTTTGCTCGTCCACAAATTGACGGACTTGCGTGCCTAACACAATTTGTATCAGGGTGAGAATAAGTCCAAAAACTAAAATTTTATAAAATAAACTGTGATAGTGTTGTGCTTTAAATTGTGTTTTGCTTGCAAAAATCAGGTACAAAATAAAAGCCACGATAAGCAGTGCCATCACCATATGTATGGTAATTTTGTAGGGTGCAAGATTTGAGTCCACCACCGTTTTCCCTAACCACGCTTGAAAGCCCATACCAAAGAGCGTAAGTACTGCGGTTACGGTAATCCACTTATGCTCTTTGAAAAACCAAAACGACCAAATAGCTAAAATTAGGATGGGTAACCCTGATAGCGCACCAATAAGTCGGTTGATGTACTCGATCCATGTATGAACAGGGTCGTATATAGCATAGTCGTGGGTGCTGTATATTTCCCAATTTTTTGGGTTGAATGTTTCAGCGGTAGTGAAATTTTCTTTGGCGACCATAAATTGTTCGCTGTTGACCAAAATCATCATCCCTTTTTTATAGTCATAATTAGGTTGAAACAACAATTGTGATTCTTGAGTTGGTGGGATATAGTACCCAAAACATTTTGGCCAATCTGGGCAACCCATTCCAGAACCCGTCATACGGACTACAGCACCAGCAATAATGACAAAATAAATCAGTACAAGTGCTGTTTTGGAGAGTGTTCTAAATCTTTGTTTCATAGTGTAGATTTTAGTCCTAATTCTTTGCCTTTTTTGAGCATCAATGCGCGTGCTGCTCCATGTTCATTGGGGATATGTCCTTCTAATATCGCTTCTTTGATGTGTTCTTTGATGATACCAATTTCGCGGCATGGTTTCAGATGAAAAGCATTCATGATTTCTTCACCTGTTACAGGAGGTTGAAAATTTCTTACTCTATCTCGTTCTTCAACTTCTACCATTTTTTGGCGTACAATTTTAAAATTGTTGTGGTATTTTTTGAATTTCCGAGGATTTTTGGTGGTGATGTCTGCTTCGCAAAGCGTCATCAAATCATCGATATATTCACCAGCGTCAAAGACCAAACGGCGTACGGCAGCATCTGTGATGTGTTCGCTTGCCAAAGCAATAGGCCGTGAACTCATGAACACTAATTTTTGTACATATTTCATTTTGTCGTTCAAAGGCATTTTTAAGCGTTTGAACATATGATAAACCATTTTGGACCCTTTGAGTTCATGTCCATGAAATGTCCATCCTACCTTTTTGCTGAAACGTTTTGTTGGTGCTTTTCCGATATCATGCAATAATGCGGTCCAACGTAGCCAAACATTATCGGTATGCAGCGCAATGTTGTCTACAACCTCTAGAGTGTGGTAAAAATTATCTTTGTGGCGTTGTCCTTCTACTTCATCAATACCCTTTAGCACAGTGAGTTCAGGTAAAATCAAATCCAATAGCCCCGTTTTTTCGAGCAGCAAAAATCCAATAGAGGGCTTAGGGCTCTCCAAAATTTTATGCAACTCCACCACAATACGTTCATTAGTAATGATGGTGATTCTTTCGTGATTTTCTTTAATGGCTTGGAAAGATTGAGCATCAATTTCGAACTCTAACTGCGTTGCAAATCGAATAGCACGGAGCATACGCAAGGGATCGTCGCTGAATGTTATATTCGGATCTAAGGGGGTCACTATACGCTTTTTTTTCAAATCTAAAACGCCATCAAAAGGGTCCAAAAGCGTTCCAAAATTTGATGCGTTCAATCCAATTGCCAAAGCATTTATGGTAAAATCTCTGCGCTTTTGGTCGTCTTCCAAAGTGCCAATTTTAACTTCTGGATTTCGACTCTCTTTTGAATAGGACTCTTTACGAGCACCCACAAATTCAATTTCAATATCCCCGTGGCGAAACATCGCTGTGCCATAGGTTTTGAAGATACTCACTTTCGGTTTGTGTGCTAATTTTTTAGCTACAACTTCAGCGAGTTTAATACCATTTCCAATGGCAACAATATCTATATCTTGACCAGTATTGCGCTCTAATAAAAAATCTCGAACAAAACCGCCTACAACATAGCACGCTATGCCCAACTCATCTGCCGTGGTGGAGATGATTTTGAAAATAGGATCTTTCAAAGCATGTTCAAGATTCATAGATTTTTTGTACTAGTAATAATCATCGAATAATTTTCACTTCTCCATTTGTACTCAACTTGATGATTGAAGAAGGTTTCGCTGGTTTTTTATCGCGCTCCAAAGTTACGACATAGTCCACACCTTTTAAAATATCATTTTCAATTTCTTGAAATACTTTTGGTGTAGGATTTCCTGAAATGTTTGCTGAGGTCGATACAATAGGTTTTTTGAAGCGTTTGAGCAATTCGCCACAAAATCCAGTGTGTACCATGCGAATAGCCAAGGTATTGTCTTGTGCAATTAAGTTTTCTGACACACGCAACGGACGGTCATAAATAATGGTGGTTGGTGTATTGGCGTATTTAAGAATAGTATAGGCAGTTTCTGGAATTTCCTCTACATACTGATTCAACATTTGTATAGAATCCACCAAACAAATCATTGTTTTTGAATCTTCTCTTTTTTTAAGCTCAAATATTTTTTGAACCGCTTCAAAGTTGGTAGCATCACAGCCAATACCCCAAACCGTATCTGTTGGGTAAAGCAAAAGCCCACCTTTTTTCAAAATGGATATAGACTGTTTTAGATCATCATTCATGAGCATAAATTATTATAAATTATGTGTACAAAAATAGTTTAATTGATTTGATATTTGTACTTTTAAATAATTAACCAAATTAACTTTATGTCTTTTAAGCGCGTTCTAGTCGCAAACCACAGGTTGGATGCTGTTGGAGGTTCGGAAACGTTTACATATGCACTTGTTGAAGCTTTAAAAAATAAGGGCTATTCTGTAGAATATTTTACTTTTTTCAAGGGGGTAACTTCTGAAAAAATTGAACAGAACTTAGGCGTCCAATTCATGTCTAAAAAGCGGTATGATTTAATTTTAGCCAATCATTATACATGTATTCGGTTTTTAAGCCGTAAAGGCCCCATTATCCAAACTTGTCATGGGATTTTTCCAAAGCTAGAAAAACCATCGCCTTATGCTGATGGTTTTGTAAGTATTTCAGAAGAAATAAAATCATATATTTTTAAAAAAGGGTATACCTCTACATTGATTTTAAATGGAATAAATTGCACCCGCTACAGCAGTAAAACGCCCATTAATAAGGTCCTGAAAAATGTTTTAAGCTTAAGTCAGTCTAAAGTCGCCAATGCAAAAATTAAATCAGTTTGTGAAGAAATAGGGGTAAATTTTAAAAAATTGAATAAACATGTTAACCCTATTTGGAATGTTGAAGATTTAATTAATGAAGCCGATTTAGTAGTTGGTCTTGGCCGTTCTGCATATGAGGCCATGGCTTGTGGAAGGCCAGTGGTGGTTTATGACGAACGCGATTATAATTCTTCTAAAGCAGATGGCTATATGACTACAGATTTAATTTCTAAATGTGTTGCAAACAATTGCTCTGGTCGGTATTTTAATTATAAATTTTCTAAATCAGATTTAATAGAGTCATTTCAATCCTATAATCCTGACGATGGTGATTCAATGCGAAATTATGCTTTGACACATTTCAATATTGATAAGACAATTGAGCAGTATTTAAATTATGCAAAAACACTAAAAAAACGGAATTCGAAGTGGAGACTTACAATTGCATATCTATACCAAAGTTATAGAATTTTTCGTCTTCGAAAAAGATAAAATTAACGTGCTTTTTCTCTTTTTAACTGCTTGTTTTTCAATGAACTAGAAAAATCACCACCTTTAATGGCTATGGGCAGTAAATCCCATTTTTTTGGTTTTATCAAAAATGTAATGACGAAATATGAAACGATAGCTAAATATTTGAGTGTAGAGTAGTTTTTTTTCAAAACATATAAATAGGATATGAATCCTTCTTTTTTTAGTGCTGTTGATATACCTGTACTTGCCCCTTGAAAATGAACAATTTCTGCTTGAGGTAACAACATAATTTTATGCCCTTGTTTTCGCATTCTATAACAAATATCCATTTCTTCAAAATAAAGGAATATGTTAGGATCAAACCCCTTAACCTTCTCGAAACTATTTCTTCGGAAAAACATAAAAGCGCCGTTTACAAAATTCACCTCCAAAGGGGCTTTGTATTGTTGTTTTCGTTTTGGGTATTTTTTTGGATTTATCGCTTCTAAAAAACCTCTACCAAAAATTAGTTTCCGTAATCCTTTATCGTGGTCAAATGAGGGTACAAAATTGTTATGTTCATCAAAATTTTGTGCTGTACAAACCCCAACATTTGGATTCGATTCCATAAAATTATAGGTGATAGAAAGTACATCATTTTTCAATACCACGTCGTTATTTATAAATAATATATATTGGCCTTTTGCATGTTGAACGCCAAGCATATTTCCGCCCCCAAACCCGGTATTTAAAGTACTACTATGCAAAATAATATCAGGTCTTTTTTTGAGTCCCTCACATAAAATTTTATAATCCTCGACTTCTGAATTATTGTCTACAACAATAATTTCAAACTCGATGGATTTTGCACTTTTTTTATAAATTGAAGCAATACAATCTAAAGTAAATTTAGCTGTATTGTAATTAATTAAAATGATTGAAATATCTTTCAAGGAATTTTTTATTAAATTTACCAAAATATTTTTACTAATATGCCCCAAAAAAAAATATTAATCATAGCTCCTGTGGCTTATGGTTATTCTGAATACATTTTTAAATCAATTTCTAAATTTGATTCTGTATGTAGTTTTATGATTTACATAGAACACGGCAAATTCAAATACAAAAACTTTCTTCACCGCGTACAAAATTTTCTTTGTAAAACATTTTTAAATAGAAATTTAAAAAAAGAACATGCCAATAATTTAGTTGTTGAACAACTAAGAGAAATTGGATTTTTGGATATGATTTTTATCATTAGACCAGATTATCTTAATAATAAAACGTTGAGAATTTTAAGAAATTCAACTTCTAATTTTAAAACACTATTTTATGACAGTACGAGAAGGTTCCCTGCAAAACTGAAACTTAACCCTTTATTTGATAAAGTGTACAGCTATGATAAATTAGACGTAAAGCAATATGGTTTTGAGTTTTTAACCAATTATATTTTTGAGGAAAGTAACGCTAAAGATTATGACTATTTGTTTTTTAATATCGCCACTTTTGATTATCGTTTTCATTTAGTTGAAAAGTTGGCTATGTATATAGAAGATCACAATTGGTCGAAATCTATTTTTGTTTTTAATCATCGTGGAGTACTTGAATCAGATTATTTAAACGTTATTTCAGAATCTATACCTGTAGATGAAATGGGTGGTATTATTAAATCTTGTAAGATTATGATTGATATCCAACGTGATGATCAAATCGGACTTTCTTTCCGTGTTTTTGAAGCGCTTGGTCATAGAAAAAAGCTTATAACGACCAATACAGATATTATTAATTATGACTTTTATAATCCTCAAAATATACTGGTTTTAGACCCTAACAATTTACAAATTCCAAAATCTTTTGTAGAATCTCCTTATGTAGACGTTCCAGATCATATTTTGGATCCCTATCGCATAGACAATTGGGTTAAAAAAGTTTTTGAACTATAAGAGTGAACGATAAACTTCAATGTATTGTTTTGCAGCCTTGTTCCAATCAAAGCTTCTGGCACGTTCTACATATTTCTTTGAATACCAGTCTTTTTTGGCAAGATAATGTTTCATTCCTTTTGTAAAAACTTCTGCCATATATTTTGGTTCAAAATGATCCCAATAAAAAGCATGTTTTCCTCCAATTTCGGGTAGAGAGGTGCTATTGAATAAAAATACAGGTTTTCCAAAACGCATGGCTTCAATGGGTGGAATTCCAAAGCCTTCACGCAAGCTAGGAAATACAAAAGCAGCACAATGTTTCAAATAATAGTGCTTTTCAGTATCATTAATTTTACCTGTCAAAATCACACGGTCTTCCAATTTATTAGACTTGATACATTCAGCTAATTCTTGTTTTGCATAATCTGTATTTTGGTTTCCAGAAATGATAAGATCATAATCTGGAAGCTCTTCAAGCATATTTACAAGCGTATGAAAGTTTTTTCTTGGAGTACACTCACCAATGGTGAATAAAAATGGACGTTTTGTCGTGTGTTTTGGTACAAAATCGGCATCTAGTTCTGTGGATTTAATAGGATTTCCATTGTAAATTACAAATTCTGGAACTTGCGGAACTTTGAAATGCTTGTGTGTTGAAGCTTTGGCATATTCAGAAATATACGTGATTGCCGAACTGCGGTTGAGTTTGTCTTGAAAGCGTACATTTCGCTCATGTTTTGGATTATTAGAAACTTCATCTATAAAATTAACATCATGAACCGTAAGCAAATATGGACTCACAGATTGGGGCTCTATCTTTATGTTTTGATTTAAAGAATGCCAAACATCGTATTTTTTTCTGATACCAAAAAGAGGGTATCGTCTAAAGCTATAGTATTTTTTATATTCAAAATAATCTCCAAATTCTTCTTTTAATTTAGTAATATTCTTAGCATGAATTACCATTTTAAAATCGCTTATATTGGCATTATAAAGTCCCTTTATAAGATGATAATTAAACTGCCCAAATCCGAAATAAGGGTTTTTTATATTATGTGCTTCCAGAAAAATACGTTTTTTCATCTTAGGATTTGTTTTGTCGCCATAACTCACGAAGTTTGATGTATTTCAAAAATGTGACATTGTACGTTTGAACACATATTACCCAACCATTGAATCCGTCCAAAAATCCACGTCTGAGGAAATAGGCCTTAAAAAAAGCCCAACTTGGTCGCCAGATGATTTTCAGTAAAGACGATTTGATGCCCAAATCGTAGTACGCTTGTGCAGCAATGCTCGAAAAACGTTCAATTTTTTGGTTGTGCTCTTCGTAGTCTCTATAAATCCAATGCAATAGATCGCCTTTTAGATGTCCACTTTTTTTACCAGTTTTTAGTGTAAAACAATCATGTGGATTGATGCCTTTCCATGTGCCACTGTCTTTTTTGAATAGTCTCAATTTTTGGTCTGGATACCAGTCAGAATGTTTGATCCATTGTCCACAATAATTGTTTAAACGATTGCAATAATAGCCGTCTTTAATCCAATTATCCTTAACATCTAAAATCGATTTTTTTAATGGTTCTGATAGCGCTTCATCGCCATCCAAAGACAGTATATAATCATATTTTGTCTGTGTTAAAGCAAAGTTTTTTTGTTCTTTATACCCCAGAAAGGACTGCTCTATAAAACGAACACCATAGCGTTCACATATCTGTTTTGTATTATCGGTAGAGTAGGAGTCCACCACTACAATTTCATCGGCAACATCTTGCAGTGATGCAAGACACTTTTCCAAATGTTCCTCCTCATTGAAGGTGATGATAACGGCCGAGAGTTTTACCATATTTTCACTCAAGATTTCTATAATTTAACCAAAGAAAAAGATAGGTTTTCAGTTGCATAAATGCTCTAAGATAAGCCAAAACAAAACCTCGTTTGCCATCCAAGATACAAAGATTAAAAACACATTCTTTTTTTAGTGTCCAAAAAGGTTTCCATATGAAGTCAATGACGTTTGGTTTTATATTTTTAGAATACAATTGCATTGCTTTTCTTTTTGCAATTTGTGTTGTTCGTTGCGAAAATGTATCAAAATCTAAGTACAATATTCTAAGCTTTGAGTCGAGTTGTGATGTCCCAATAATATTTGATTTTTTCGACCATAAAATGGGTTTCCATTTTGTTCTAAAACCAGAAAATTTCAAGTTTTTTCCCATAAAGTCAAATTGAGTTTTGGCCTTGAATGTTTTAGGTGCTTTTATGTTTTCAACAACATTAAGTATTTCTTTTTTTAATTCTGTTGAAATTATTTCAGTTGCTTCTATTCCTAAAATCCAATCATATTTACACTGTTGTTTAGCGGTATTAAATAGTGAAGTTGTATCCTCTTTTTCATTTTCAATAAAATGAAAATCAAATTCATTTTTCAACCTTAATTTTACGTCTAAATCTAAAGTTCCTATCACAATAATTTGACTGGCAAAAGATAAGTGTTTCAAACACGCTTTTAAATAAGCATCATCATTAAAAGAAATTACAACAGCACTGATCATATATTTAAAAACTGTACGAATTATTGTGTAGTCCTACACAAAAGTAATAATTTTACCACGATTAAAGGTTCTATTTCATGGCAAAGCTTCCAATTTTGATGTACCATAATATCTCTTCGTACAATGCTGAGAGTAAAGGACTTACAATCTCTGTTGAAAAATTGGAGCAACAGTTTCAATATTTGGTTTCAAATGGCTTCACAACGGTTTCTTTCTCTGATATGGAATCCAATAAAATGGTTCCACCAAAGAAACCAATCGTCATTACTTTTGACGATGTTTATGAAAATCAACTTAAGTATGCTTACCCTTTACTTCAAAAATACAACTTAAAAGCTAGTTTTTTTGTCCCTTTTGCCTACGTTGGAGGCCATGATGATTGGAATGATGGACAAGAAAACATCATGTCTGTAGAACAGTTAAAATCTTTAGACTCTAATGTGATTGAGTTAGGTCTTCACTCTTTTAAGCATCGACCTTACGACGGTCTGACCTCAGAAGAGATAGAAACTGATTTTCAAGAATGTCAAGATTTTATACAAAAACACAATTTAGACATCAAAAATATTTTGGCCTATCCCTACGGCAAATTTCCAAGAGGAAACTCAGAAAAAACACGTTTTTTTAATCAATTATCTGCTCATAAAATTGCGTTTGGACTTCGCATTGGAAATCGCATAAATCGACTTCCTTTACGGACAAAATATGAATTGAATCGTTTGGATATTAAAGGCGATATGAGCTTGTTTTCCTTTAAGTTTAAACTGAAGTTTGGGAAGCTTTTATTTTAAGTTTTTTTGTAGTAAAATTAGTTTTGCATATCTAGAAAATACGCCATAAGCATTAGCAGCTGCAACAGCCAATGCCGGCAAACCATCTTTGAAACCTCCTTTGATAATGTAACTGTGAAAAAAGCGGTAAAAGGGTTTGAAAGCGAGGTGAAAATAGCTTGCTTTTTTTCCTTTTTTCAACATTTGTTCTGCTTGAAACCAGGCATACGAATCCTTTTTTTTAAGGTAATGCTCGAACCCTTTGTAAGTATAATGTAAAACAGAAGTTTTGAGTTGACCAATTTTTCCAGAAATTATGAGTTTTTCATGCACACTGCCTTCAAACTTGCATTCTTCACGTTGTACAAGCCGAATAACAGAACTACCTTGATGAAACAAAAATCTGTTCATAAAAAAATGCGGGAATTTTAGTTTAAATCCTTTGGTTTGAGTTTGGTTTATAGCTTTTTTGATTTCAACTTGGAGTTGGTGTGGAATACGTTCATCGGCATCCAAAAATAAAACCCATTCGCAGTTTGCAAATTCTAAGGCATAATTTTTTTGATTAGAAAAATTGTCGAAAGCGCGCGAGACAACTTTACATCCATACTGTTCAGCAATTTCAACAGTTTGGTCTGTACTTAAGGAATCAACAACAATAATTTCATCGGCAAATTCAACAGAATGAAGAGCGCCTTTTAAATACTTTTCTTCGTTGTACGTCGGAATAATGACCGATAGTTTTGGCATCGTTGATTTTAAGACAAATTTATAAAAAATATTTATCTTCGCACTCAGATGAGCAAGATCGATACTTCCATAATTATAAGTACTTACAATTCTCCAAAATGGCTAGAAAAGGTGTTGATTGGTTATAACAATCAGTCTTATCAATTCTTTGAAATTGTTATAGCTGATGACGGTTCTGGTCAAGAAACTCTCGATCTTATTGAATCTATCAAATCAAAAGTTTTTTACCCAATTGTTCATGTATGGCATGAAGACAATGGTTTTCAAAAATCTCAAATTTTAAATAAAGCCATCCAAAAATGTAGCACACCATACATTATGATGTCCGATGGCGATTGCATTCCAAGACAGGATTTTGTAGCATGTCATGTCAAACACAGAGAAGAAGGTTATTTCCTTTCAGGGGGTTATTTTATGCTTCCCATGTCAATTTCTGAATTAATTTCAAATGAAGATATAAATTCAGGTCGTTGTTTCGATTTAAAATGGTTGAAACACCAGGGATTAAAACGTACATTCAAGAATTTCAAATTGACTGCTAAAGGGTTTTTATCTTGGTTTTTAAATACAATTACACCAACAAATGCCAGTTGGAATGGTCATAATGCTTCTGGTTGGAAGAAAGATATTGTGGCTGTAAATGGATTTGACGAACGCATGCAATACGGTGGTCAAGATCGTGAGCTTGGTGAACGTCTGTTCAATTATGGTGTAAAAAGCAAACAACTACGCTATAGTGCAATTTGTGTACATTTGGATCATCCAAGAGGTTATAAAACAAAGGAATCAATTGACAAAAATTTAGAAATTCGACGCCAGGTAAAATCTAAAAAAAGTGTCTGGACACCTTCTGGAATTATTCAAGGCGAAAAGGTCTAGTTTTAGTGTATTAGTTCTTTTTCCTATATACGCCTAATTTCCAATATCTGTTTTCTTTTGAAGATTCAATTTTTGTGAATTCTAATTGTTCTAATTTTTCATGATTAAAAAACTCCCAACAGCCTTCACCTTCTTTAAAAATAGAAACTATTAGAATCCCATCATCTTTGAGTTTCGATAAAACACGTTCTAAGACATCGGACTTTAACTTTTGGTTTATGTAATAAAAGGCTTCATTAAAAATAATAACATCATAATTTTGGTCGGGGGTATAGTAGTGCAAGTCTGCAACAATAAAGTTTGAGTTTTTGAAATTAAATTTTTTTGCTTTTTTTATGGAGACTTTCGAAAAATCTACACCACAATAATGTCTTAACTTAATATCGTTTTTTTGTAATTTATACATCAAGACCCCCTCTCCCGAACCTAGGTCCAGTAATTTTGGTTTTGAGGTGTATTTATTGATAGCTTCAATAATTCCAAAGTAGCGTGGCTCTTCTTCATTGTCAAACAAATAGTCCCATTTTCCGCTTTTATATTGTCTGTCCCAACGGAGTTTTCTTTTCCAGTTTTTTAGATTATCAAGAATGGTTAGTTTTTTCATTTGTTAAATGGTATTTTAGAAATGGATTCAATTTGTCAAGTATCATTTCAGGGGTGAGTTTATTATATAAAAATTGAGGATTTTCTTCAATTTTTTTCAGATTACTTCTGTTTGTGGAAAACAATTCTGGCTTTTCGTCAAGTAAGTGTATTGAGTTATGAAACACACCATCTTCAAAACTTGCCCAACTAGATTTTAAAACATAAGGAGAGAAAATAGTAAATGTTGGTTTTCCAAGTGCTTTGGCAATGTGCACTGCACCCCCTTCGTTAGAAACCAAAAGGGTGCACTCGTTCATTAGTGCTATAAACCCTCTAATGCTATCTTCATAAATGTCAAAAATAATAGCTTTTTTATGTTTGCAACCATCAAATATTTTTTGTGCTTCATTTTTTTGATGTGGTGCATAATTGAATAAAATATTGATGTCATAATTTGATGTCAAATGGTCAATGAGTTCTATAACATATTTACTTGGCATCGATTTTTGAGGGGTACTTCCCAATACTCCAACCATTACCACAGGGTTCTTGTGAGATTTTAATTTTTGATTCTTTTTTTCAATTTCACTTAAAAAAATCTTAGGTTCATATACAGGGTTTTTAAGATTAAAAGCACTATTGACCAAATGCACTCGATCTTGTATAGACTTCCCACAAATATGTGTTTTCTCTTTTAAAAAATTCACATTATGTGTATAAAACGGAAGTAAAGGATCTTTTTGTTTTTTTTTGAAACCTACTCGAGTTTTCGCGCCAGAAAACAAACATATAAATCGACTTTGAAATTTGGCATAGGGGTCAAAAACGATGTCATATTTTTCTCTACTCAATTTCCAAGTTGTTTTGATAAGATTTGGAATTTTCTTGAGATGTTTTTCATTGATTCGTATAATTTTATCAATGCAAGGATGATTTTCTATAACTCCAGAAGTATAATCATAAACAAAATAGTGAATTTCTGATTCGGGAAATACAGTTTTAATGTTTGATGCAATAAGCGATGCGATAAGAACATCTCCAATACGCTTATTTTGAATCACAAGTATTTTTTTCATAAAAATCTATAACCTATCTTAGCAAGATATTACTTTTTTCAAAGTTGTAAAAGCATCCATGAAAAATCTTGTCATACACTCTGATTTTCAAAACAAAAAAAAAGCTATTGAGCAAGCTATTTTAAATTTTGAAATAAAAAATGGAAACCTGCTAAAATCAGATCGAAATAGCATCAAATCTATGCAAGTAGAGGGTTTAAATTTGAATTTTAAAAAATTCAAAACACCAAACGTTTTTAATGGATTTGTTTATAAATATATTCGACCTTCAAAGGCAAAACGTTCCTATGAATATGCTAATGTGTTACTTAAAAAATCAATTCAAACGCCGACGCCCGTTGCCTATTTTGAAGCCACTAATGTTTTTGGATTAAAGGAAAGTTATTACATAAGTCTTCAAGTCGATTATGATTTAGATTTTAGAGTTTTAATTCACGATTTAAATTATCCAAACCGCAATGAAATATTGAAACAATTTACTGCGTTTACATTTTCATTACATGAAGCAGGGATTAATTTTTTAGACCATTCACCTGGAAACACACTTATTGTAAAAGTTAATGGTGATCACTACAATTTTTATTTAATTGATTTGAATCGAATGCGATTTGAAATGATGAATTTTGATAAAAGAATGCACAACATTAGACGTTTGTGGCCATCCAAATATATGCTAAAAATTATGGCAGAGACTTATGCTGAACTTGCCAAAAAATCCTTTGAAGAAACCCATAATCTTATGTTGAAGCATAGCCGTGCTTTTCAGAAAAAAGTGAACTCCAGAAAACTTCGAAAACGCGGACAGAAATTACAGTTCAAAAAAGTTTAAACCGCCACATTATGCGTTCTCAACGCATCATTAAGAGAAGTTTTTTTGTTTGTACTCTCTTTTCGTTTACCAATGATAAGCGCACAAGGCACATTAAAATCCCCAGCAGGGAATGTTTTGGTATAACTTCCAGGAATCACCACTGAACGTGAGGGAACAACCCCCTTGAGTTCGACAGGTTTTGGACCTGTGACATCAATAATTTTTGTTGAACCTGTAAGGACTACATTTGCACCCAAAACGGCTTCTTTTTCTACACGAACACCTTCAACAACAATACAACGCGAGCCAATAAAAGCATCATCTTCAATGATAACCGGTGCTGCTTGAAGGGGTTCCAAAACACCACCAATACCAACTCCACCCGATAGGTGAACGTTTTTTCCAATTTGTGCACAACTCCCTACAGTAGCCCAAGTATCGACCATTGTGCCCTCATCTACATAGGCACCAATATTGACATAACTTGGCATTAAAATCGTACCCGCAGAAATATATGCGCCATGACGTGCCACTGCATGAGGAACCACTCGAATCCCTTTAGCTTTATAGTCTTTTTTTAGTGGAATTTTATCATGAAATTCAAATGGGCCAACTTCAATGGTTTCCATAGTTTGTATTGGAAAATACATCACTACGGCCTTTTTTACCCATTCATTCACTTGCCACCCTGTTGCTACGGGTTCAGCAACACGGAGTGTGCCTTCGTCCAACATGGAGATGATTTCTCTAATGGCTGATTGTGTATGTTCTTCTTTAAGTAATGCTCGATGTTCCCAAGCAGCTTCAATAGTTTGCTGTAAAGCAGTCATATGGTCTTGTTTTGAGCAACAAATATAGAGCATATTCAAAAAAAGGCATAAAAGTTTGGCTTAGTTTTTATAAAATATATTTTTTATGTTCATCTTAATTGTTTGAAGTTGTATTTTTGTTCTGATGGGTATAATCGTAGCATTAGATTTTGGAAAAAAGCGCACAGGTATTGCAATTACCGATCCGCTTCAATTGATTGCTTCTGGACTAACATCAGTTGACACAAAAGACCTTATTTCCTTCTTGAAGGACTATTGTTCAAAGACCTCTGTAGAAACTTTTGTTGTTGGTTTACCTAAGCAAATGAATAATCAACCTTCCGAGAGTGAACAATTCATACAACCTTTTCTTAAAACGTTAAAAAATACTTTTCCTAATACCTCTATTGAAAGAGAGGATGAACGTTTTACCTCCAAAATGGCTTTTCAGACGATGATAGACAGTGGGATAAAAAAAAAGAAACGCCAAAACAAAGCTGTAGTCGATGAAATTAGTGCAACCCTCATCCTTCAGTCCTATTTGAATCGTAAATAATTTAGCTTCCATTGTTTTATAAAATTTGAGAGTTGTATTTTTGGCATCAAAATAATTAAAGAATGATATTGCCAATAGTCGCATATGGAGATCCTGTTTTAAAAAAAAGAGCTGCAGAAATCACAGCAGATTATGCAGATTTACAACCGCTGATAACCAACATGTACGAAACCATGTATGGCGCTTATGGCGTAGGATTGGCTGCTCCACAAATTGGATTATCTATTCGAATATTCTTAGTTGATACAGCACCTTTTGCTGAAGATGAGTCCTATTCCGAAGCTGAAAGAAAAGCACTCAAATCTTTCAAAAAAACGTTTATAAATCCTGAAATTTTAGAAGAAACTGGCGAAGAATGGGCATTTAATGAAGGGTGTTTGAGTATCCCCAATGTGCGTGAAGATGTATTGAGAAAACCGCATATCAAAATACGTTATCAAGATGAAAATTTTGAAACGCATACAAATGAGTTTGATGGTCTTATAGCTCGTGTTATTCAACACGAATATGACCATATTGAAGGGGTTTTATTTACCGACAAAGTTTCTTCGTTAAAAAAGCGGCTCCTCAAGAGCAAGTTGGCATCCATCTCCAAGGGAAAAATCAGTGTGGACTACCGCATGCGTTTTCCAAAACTATCTAAAAAAAGATTTTAAAATAAAGTTCCATGACATTAGACAATATATTAGCAATTTCAAAAAAGCCAGGACTATACAAGCTCATCAATCCTAGTCGTGGTGGTTATATAGTAGAGTCATTTTTAGACCAAAAAAGGACCTTTGTTAAAGTTGATAAAAGCCTGAGTTTACTCAGCGATATTTCGATTTATACTTTAGATGGAGAAATATCATTAGCCGAGGTGTTCGATAAGATTTTTGATAAAGAAAACGGAATGGAAACCCCCATTTCGCCAAACGCATCAAAAGACGATTTGGAAGAATATTTGTTTTCGGTGCTCCCAAATTTTGATGAAGATCGTGTTTATCCAAGCGATATAAAGAAATTGTTGCGTTGGTACAATTTATTGGTGTCATCTGGTATTTTTGGCACTTCTGACCAAGGAATTTCTTCTGATGAGGAAGAATAATTCCTGATGATTAAATTATAAAATTCATGCTTTCTGCATACACTAAGGAATTTAGCTACAATTGGCGTTTAGCAGCTCCTGTTATAATGGGGATGTTAGGCCATACTTTTGTCGGATTGGTCGACAATGTTATGGTGGGACAATTGGGTGCAGCAGAATTGGCAGCAGTATCTTTGGGCAATAGCTTTTTCTTTGTGGCCATGTCGTTGGGCATTGGTTTTTCTACAGCCATAACTCCACTCATCGCTGAGGCAGACTCTGAGCAAAATTTTGCTCGTGGAAAATCAGCGTTCAAACATGGATTTGTTTTGTGTACGCTGTTGGCATTGGTGCTTTTTGCTCTAATGCTATTAGCCAAACCGCTGATGTATATGATGGATCAGCCCCAAGAAGTGGTCGTCCTTGCTTTACCTTATTTGGACATGGTTGCACTATCCCTTATTCCGCTCATTATTTTTCAAGCCCTAAAGCAATATAGCGATGGGATGTCGCTTACCAAATACCCCATGTACGCAACCATCATCGCCAACATTATCAATGTTTTCTTCAATTATGTGTTAATTTTTGGCGTTTGGGGCTTTCCCAAAATGGGTGTTGTTGGTGCGGGTTTAGGCACTCTTATTTCGCGTTTTGTAATGCTTTTTCTTATGTGGTATTTTTTGAAGCGTTTAGAAAAAACAAAAGCATACCTCAGTGGGCTAAAATTATTTATTTTAGAGCATTCCATGATGAAAAAAATCATTGGTTTAGGGTTGCCAAGTGCCTTACAAATGTTTTTTGAGGTCGGTATTTTTACAGCGGCCATATGGCTGAGTGGGACTCTAGGTAAAAATGCTCAAGCCGCCAATCAGATTGCACTAAATTTATCGTCGATGACTTTTATGATTGCTACTGGACTTAGTGTAACCGCTATGATTCGGGTAGGTAACCAAAAAGGACTAAAACGCCCCATTGAACTTCGTAGAATTGCAAAGTCTATATTTATGATGGGGCTTATTTTAGCTACACTTTTTGCGGTACTTTTTCTTGTTTTCCATCAAACACTACCCACTTTTTATTTAGATTTAAACGATATGGAACATTTGATGGACAATCAAAACGTGGTTCAAATCGCTGCAAATTTACTCATTATCGCAGCTCTATTTCAAATTAGCGACAGCACACAAGTTGTGTTTTTGGGTGCGCTTAGAGGATTGCAAGATGTTAAAATTCCAACACTAATTACCTTTGTTGCCTATTGGATTGTGGGCTTTCCCATCAGCTACTATCTTGGGGCAAGCACACGCTATGGTAGTATAGGTATTTGGATTGGATTATTGGCAGGTTTAACAGCATCTTCAATATTTTTGTACATTCGGTTCGATTATCTTTCAAAACAACTTATTCTTAAACAATCAAAAGCATGACCTTACCAAAGTTTATTCTTGGCGACAATTCAGAATTTCCGAACGCCATTTTTGTAATCCATACAGAATTCCCCAGATTTGTAATCAACCTTGAAAATGACGAATTGGAATGGCTTGAAGATTTTGATCAACAAGATGAAAAAGAATTACAATCTGAAGCCGAAAATGCCATTCAACAAGCAACGTCTTTTTACGATGCAGAAGTAGCAAAATATGAACAAGAGTGATGGAAATGATTGATCAACTATTGGAATTGGACAGTACCTTGTTGTTGTATCTCAATAATTTGGGTCATCCTAGTTGGGATGCCTTTTGGTTTGCTGTAACTCACAATTTTACATTTGTTCCCTTGTATGTGTTTTTGCTTTATTTAATGAGTAAAAATTTAACCAAAAAAGGTGTTGTTTTGCTTGTATTTTCTTTGGCTGCAATGATTACATTTACAGACCAAATGACCAATGTTTTCAAATCAACTTTTCAGCGTTTAAGACCCTGTGCTCAAGATGGTATTGTCGAACTTTTGCGTTTAGGGGATTGCTCGGGCTTTGGTTTCTTTTCAGGTCATTCTTCCAATTCAATGGCCGCAGCAGTGTTCACGATTCTTATGTTGCGTTCAAAATACAGAGGGTACATTTTTTTAATGATTCCTTGGAGTATGATGGTAGGTTATAGCCGAATTTATGTTGGCAAGCACTATCCATTAGACGTTTTATGTGGTTGGGCTTTTGGGGTATTTTCGGGCTATCTATTTTATACTTTATTTAAATATTTAGAGCGAAGATTTGTGTTGCGCTAATACGGCTTGAGCAGCACTAAAAGGTGAAACCTTATTCTCTTTAACCAATTTGATTTGTTGTTCAATAAATTTTTTGGTCTTTTGCTGCTGGAATAAATCTGCACGGAGTTGATTTTCAATGGATTGAATCATCCAAAATACATTTTGTTCTTCTCTTTTGTGTTGAAAGTATCCGTTGGTTAGCGTCTTTTTCACATAGCTTTCAATCATCGTCCATGCGTCTTCAATGCCGCTATGTTCCAAAGCACTGCACAATTTGACTTCAGGATTCCATCCAGAAGTTTTATCAGCATAAAGATGAAACGCACTCTTGAAGGCACTCATGGCCAATTTGGCCGCTTGTATGTTTGCACCATCCGCTTTATTGATTAATATTCCATCGGCCATTTCAATGATACCACGTTTTATACCTTGAAGTTCATCACCTGCCCCTGCCAATTTTAGTAATAGGAAGAAATCAACCATTTCATATACTGCAGTTTCTCCTTGACCAACGCCAACGGTTTCAACTATAATTTTATCGAATCCTGCCGCCTCGCATAAAATAATGGCTTCTCGAGTGTATTGCCCCACACCGCCTAAAGTAGCACCAGAGGCCGTTGGACGAATAAATACATTTGACTCACGCACAAGCGCTGTCATTCGTGTTTTATCACCCAAAATACTGCCTTTGCTTTTACTGCTGCTTGGGTCTATGGCAAGTACTGCTAGTTTACAATTTTGTTTTACTAAATATTGTCCAAGAGCTTCGATAAATGTGCTTTTTCCAACACCCGGAACACCAGTAATACCTACGCGAATAGATTGTGGTTTAGGGTGGCTTAAACACCTGTCAATCAGTGTGTTTGCCAATATTCTGTCGTCATGCTTTGCACTTTCTATAAGTGTAATGCCTTGACTCAAAGCGGTTGTGTTCCCATCGATGATCCCTTTGAAAATTTCGTCAACAGTGCGTTTAATTTGACGCTTTTTTTTCAGTTGTTCAACGGCATTTTTATTGGTAGTTTCCTGTTCCGAAATCCCTTTTTGTTCTTTGATTCCTTGAAAATTTTTAGTCTTTTTTTTCAATGCTTTGATTTAATGGTACTTTTTATACCCACCTTCAAAGTCAAAGTTAAGCATAATTTTTATGTAGATGAGGTAAATATTTTCCGAGTACATATAGTATATTTACTCAATGGATTTCGAAAATATTTTGGTAAGTAGTAGTTCTAGTCCTATAAAAATAATAGCACCACAAATTGATTTTGAAGCATATATCTCTATTGATTTATCTGCTGCGCATTTGCTTTTGTATGATGTTGATGCCCAATCTTCGGACTCATTTGCTGCTTATATTAGCGATTATCTCAAATCGCGTTCGAAACAAGTCGCTTATGGAGGCTATCTCGAGCTACGCTCTCTTTACAATAGAAGTCATCATTTCCATAAGCATAAAGAAAATCAACGCAATATACATTTAGCAATAGACCTTTGGTGTAAAGCAAAAACGCCAGTTTTGGCTGCTTTTGATGGTTTTATTCATAGTTTTAAAAACAATACTGCTTTTGGGGACTATGGCCCTACAATTATTTTGGAACATTGCATTGATGGAATGACATTTTTCACCCTTTACGGCCATCTCTCCTTGGATTCTATTGCGCATTTAGAGGTAGGGGTAGAGGTCAAAGCAAGCGAAATTATTGGCTACTTAGGCACAGCTGAAGTTAATGGTGATTATCCGCCGCACCTTCATTTTCAAATTATTAAAGACCTGCAAGGAAATTTTGGTGATTACCCTGGGGTTTGTAGCCAAAGTGAGGTTGATTTTTATAAAGAAAATTGTCCAGATCCCAATTTGATTTTGAAACTCAAATAAAGGTTTTAGTCTCTAACCAAAATCCAATCGCCTTTTTTGATCAATGGTTCGGCTTGTTTGTATTTGAGTGTTTTGTTTTCACCACTCAATACATTTTTGATGGTAACTCGATCATTTCGACCAATTTTTGGTTGTTCGCGTACAATGGTTTCCACTACTTGGGACTTACGCTGGGTGTTTCCGGCTGCTCTGGATGCTGCAGCACGTTCGTCCATATTAGGAATGACATCTTTGGATGTTTGTACTTTTTCGCGTCGTCTGGTTTTGGCTTCCTGAATGGTATTTGCCGTTTCTTGTGGAATTTCTCCTTTGAATAAAAACGAAATCACATCTTTATTGACTTGATCAATCATGGCTTTGAACAACTCAAAGGATTCAAATTTATAAATCAAAAGTGGGTCTTTTTGTTCGTGTACAGCCAATTGCACAGATTGTTTCAATTCATCCATTTTTCGAAGATGTGTTTTCCAGGATTCATCAATAATGGCGAGAGAAATATTTTTCTCAAAATCTGTGACTAATTGTTTTCCATTAGTTTCATAAGATTTTTCTAAATCTGTAATGACTTGGAGTGTTTTTGTTCCATCAGTGAAGGGCACAACAATTCGTTTAAATTTGTCGCGTTGCGTTTCGTATACATTTTTGATGACAGGGAAGGCCAAATCGGCATTGCGCTCCATTTTGTCTTCGTAGTGTTCAAAAGCGACTTTATAAACTTGTTTGGTAATTTCTGGTGCACTTGCATTTTCAAATTCACTTTGACTCAGTGGTGAACTCATTGAAAAATAGCGAATCAGTTCAAATTCAAAGTTTTTAAAATCGTTTGTTTCTTTATTTGTCTGTGTAATTATTTCTGCGGTATCGTAAACCATATTGGCCAAATCTACACGCAAACGTTCACCATTTAGTGCGTTGAATCGTCTTTTGTAAACAACCTCACGTTGGGCATTCATCACATCATCATATTCGAGCAATCGCTTTCGAATGCCAAATTGATTTTCTTCAACCTTTTTCTGTGCACGTTCTATAGATTTAGAAATCATGGAATGTTGAATCACTTCACCTTCCTCTAAGCCCATTCTATCCATCATTTTGGCAATACGTTCGCTTCCAAAAAGACGCATCAAGTTATCCTCTAGCGAAACATAAAATTGCGAACTTCCTGGGTCTCCCTGACGTCCCGCACGACCTCTAAGCTGTCGGTCTACACGACGCGAATCGTGACGCTCGGTTCCAACAATGGCCAATCCTCCAGCATTTTTGACTTCTTCAGACAATTTGATATCTGTTCCACGTCCTGCCATATTGGTTGCAATGGTAACTTGTCCTGGTTTTCCTGCTTCGGCTACAATATCTGCCTCTTTTTTATGCAGTTTTGCATTGAGTACATTGTGTGGAATTTTTCGAATACTGAGCATTTTTCCGAGCAATTCACTGATTTCTACACTAGTGGTGCCAATCAAAACGGGGCGTCCTGCTTTCGATAGATTAGTAACTTCTTCGATTACTGCGTTGTATTTCTCACGTTTTGTTTTGTAGACTAAATCTTCTCTGTCGTCTCTTGCAATGGGACGATTTGTTGGAATTTCGACAACATCAAGTTTATAAATTTCCCAAAACTCTCCTGCTTCTGTTACGGCTGTTCCCGTCATGCCCGAAAGTTTACGGTACATACGGAAGTAGTTTTGAAGTGTAATGGTCGCAAAAGTTTGAGTAGCCGCTTCAATTTTCACATTTTCTTTGGCTTCAATAGCTTGGTGCAATCCATCACTATAACGGCGTCCGTCCATGATACGGCCAGTTTGCTCATCTACAATCATGACCTTGTTGTCCATGACCACATACTGAATGTCTTTTTCAAATAGGGCATAGGCCTTGAGCAATTGATTCATGGTATGGATTCGCTCAGATTTTACCCCAAATTCTCTAAATAATTCTTCTTTGAGTTCAGCTTCTTTTTCTGGTGCTAAGTTCTGATCTTCAATTTTTGAAATTTCCATTCCCATTTCGGGCATCACAAAAAAGTTTGGATCATCTTTTCCAGAAAGATAATCAACCCCCTTATCGGATAGCTCAATTTGATTATTTTTTTCATCAATCACATAATAGAGTTCCGCATCCACTTTGGGCATTTCTCTATTGTTGTCTTGCATGTAGAAGTTTTCAGTTTTTTGCAAAAGCTGTTTGATGCCTTCTTCACTCAAAAACTTAATCAGTGCTTTGTTTTTTGGCATACCTCTAAAGACACGTAACAATTGGAATCCACCTTCTTTGGTGTCTCCATTAGCGATGCTCTTTTTGGCCTCGGCGAGCACTCCAGTAAGGTATTTTCTTTGGACGCTTACAATGTCTTGAATTTTGGGTTTGAGTTCCATAAACTCGTGTCGGTCGCCTTGTGGTACTGGTCCCGAAATAATCAATGGTGTTCTTGCATCATCAATGAGGACTGAATCGATCTCATCAACGATGGCGTAGTGGTGTGGTTTTTGCACTAAATCTGCTGTGGTATGCGCCATATTATCGCGCAAATAATCAAATCCAAATTCGTTGTTTGTTCCGTACGTAATATCTGCATTGTATGCTTTTTTGCGTTCTGCAGAATTGGGTTTGTGCAAATCAATACAATCAACACTCATACCATGGAATTGAAAAATAGGTGCCATCCATGCGCTATCCCTTTTTGCCAGATAATCATTGACAGTAACCAAATGCACCCCTTTTCCAGTTAATGCATTTAAATACACGGGTAGGGTGGCTACTAATGTTTTTCCTTCACCTGTTTGCATTTCAGCAATTTTACCTTGGTGCATGGCCACACCACCGATGAGTTGTACATCGTAGTGGATCATATCCCAAGTGATAGGTTTTCCTGCTGCGTCCCAAGAATTTGCCCAAAGTGCATGACCTCCTTCTAGTGTTACATAAGGTTTAGTTCCCCCAATTTCACGATCAAAGGCATTGGCTGTAACCTTGATTGTGGTGTTGTGCACAAAACGTTTTGCAGTTTCTTTTACAACAGCAAAGGCCTCTGGTAAAATAGTATTGAGGACTTCCTGCGTTGTGGTATAAATCGCATCATTGAGTTGATCTATTTCTTCGTAGAGTTCTTCTTTTTGATCAATGTCAGAGATCGTATTTATTTCTTCTCGTAGTTGTTCTATTTTTTCCTCGTGTTGCGCACAGGCCGATTGTATTTTTGATTTGAATTCGTCTGTTTTTGCTCTAAGTTCGTCATGAGATAGGACAGAAACTTTCGGTTCAAAAAGCTTTATTTCTTTAACGATAGGCATAATAGCCTTAACGTCTTGTTTGGATTTATCACCAACAAATACTTTTAATACTGAATTGAGTATACTCATTATGGTGCTGTTCTAATTTTTTGTCTTTAAGTCTTAGTATGTAGGACTGTCAAATATACGGCTTGTTCTCAATTTTAGAGAATAATTGTCCCAAAAAAAAAGTCTCTTTTGAGACTTTTTTGTTTAGTATTCATCTTCATTCCAAAGATAGTCTTCGTCTGAAGGATAATCTGGCCATATTTCTTGAATTGAATCATAAGTTTCACCCTCGTCCTCTATAGCTTGTAAATTTTCTACAACTTCTAGGGGAGAACCAGTTCTTATGGAGTAATCAATCAACTCATCTTTTGTTGCAGGCCACGGTGCGTCACTTAAGTACGATGCTAATTCGAGTGTCCAGTACATAATCTATGTGTTTAATTTTCTGCAAAAATAAATTTTTACCTGAAAAAGTCAAGAAAAATCACACTTATTTAATTTGTAGTTATTAACCGTTTTTTTAATAATCAATTTTTCATTACAAAAAGTTAGATTATACTTCTTATTGATTAACTCTTTTGGGAAGGAATCCATTTAATTTCTTTAACCTCAAAGCGTTTTGCTTGTATTCGAGCATACACAAATAAATAATCTGAGAGACGATTTAAATAGATCAGAATATTCGCATTAATTTCATGATGTTCAGACACTTGACTTACTCTACGTTCTGCTCTTCTACATACACATCGTGCGATATGACAATAAGATACTACAGGATGACCGCCAGGCAAAATAAAGTGTGTCATTGGCGATAATGTGGTGTTCATGTCATCAATTTCTGACTCTAAAAGTGTAATAGAATTCTTTTTTATTTCAGGAAGTTTTAATTGATTTTTTTGACTGTTTTTTGGACCTGATGCCAAATGCGCACCTATTTCAAAAAGGGTGTTTTGTATCGAAATAAGGGCTCTTTTTTGTTTGGTGTCCTCGATATGATCTCGTAAAAGTCCTATGTGTGCATTAAGTTCATCAATTGTTCCGTAGGCTTCAACAAAGAGGTTGTGTTTTTGTACTCTTGTTCCGCCAAAAAGAGCAGTAGTTCCGCCATCTCCAGTTTTTGTGTAAATTTTCATGGAATCAAATTAGTTCCTAAAGTTAATAAATTTATAACCGAATTGTAAAATGTTCTTTGTTTTGTTCTTTGCGAAAACATAAAATTCCAAACCAATAGGTGTCTATACTCACACGAACTAATGGGTTAGATTTTAGTTGCTTCCAGTACTGAAATTGTGTGGATGATTGCCGTATATCTTCAATTAATAGGATGGAATCATTACTGCATTGTTTCATGAGTAGCTGATATTCCTCACTATTGTCCAACGGTAAACTTTTGAAGTAGATTAGTTGTTTTTGTTTAAAATTTGTGATTTTCGGAATTTTCCCCGAGTAGGTTTTCACCACTGAATCAGGGTTTGAAGACAGTGCGATTTTAAAATTTTCGGTTAAATATTTAGGGTAATAGATAGTGTCAAAATTGAAATAATCTATAAAACGACAAAGAAATTTCGTTTTCTTAGAATGTGCTGTACTGGTGTTTAATTTGTTGTAAGCGTTATATTTTTTTTTAGCATAAAAACATTTGGTGACCAAGGCAAAAACAAAGGGCGAATGAATACCGTGTTGGTTTGTGGAACGCCACAAAAATACGAAGTAGAGCCACAGTTTTCTCATTCAAATTTTTCAATTAATTCCATCCATCGCATTTCTTTTTTTTCAATTTTCTCCATCAATTTTTGTAGTTCTTCAGAAAGTTTTTGAATGGTTTCCATTTCTAAATCAACATCTTCAAATTTAGATTCTAGTTGTTTTTTGTCGTACTCCAGACTTTTCAATTTGCTTTCTAAATTCTTCAGTTCTTTTTGTTCATTAAAACTGAGTTTTGTTGCAGTATCTGAGTGAGTTTTTTGTTTTTTTTCATCTTTAAGTTTTGCTTGTGATTGGGAGACTTTACTGTCCTCATAAACACGAAAATCAGTGTAATTTCCAGGGAAATTATCGATAATTCCATGACCTCGAAACACAAACAGATGGTCAACAATTTTGTCCATAAAATAGCGATCGTGAGAAACAACAATGAGGCATCCAGGGAAGTCTAAAAGGAAATTTTCCAACACATTGAGGGTCACAATATCTAAATCATTTGTAGGTTCATCCAAAATTAAAAAGTTTGGGTTTTGAATCAATACTGTGCATAGATAGAGGCGCTTGCGCTCACCACCACTTAGTTTTTCTACAAAATCATACTGTTTTTTTCTGCTGAACAGAAACCGTTCTAATAGTTGTTGGGCACTTATTTGGCGTCCTTTTTTTAGAGGAATATAATCTCCAAATTCACGAACAACATCTATTACTTTTTGTTGTGGTTTGGGTTGAATACCTTGTTGTGTATAGTAGCCAAATTTTAGTGTTTCACCATAAACTATTTTTCCGTTGTCGGGCTTTTCACGTCCAGTTATCATATTTAGAAATGTGGACTTTCCGGTTCCATTTTTTCCAATGATACCAATGCGTTCGCCTTTTTGAATCATGTAGCTAAAGTTGTCTAAAATGACTTTATCTCCATAACTTTTTGAAATTTTGTGTAGTTCCAAAATTTTTGCGCCCAAGCGTTCCATATTGATTTCCAACTGAACTTCATGATCCTCTCTACGCTGATGAGCTCGTTGTTTGATTTCTTGAAAGTCATTTATTCTAGATTTTGATTTTGTTGTCCTTGCTTTGGGTTGTCGTCGGATCCACTTCAATTCTTTTTTGTAAAGTTGCTTGGCTTTGTTTACTTCAATAGCTTCTCTTTGAATACGTTCTTCTTTTTTTTCCAAAAAGTAAGAATAATTTCCTTTGTAAGTATAAATTTTCCCTTCATCCAGCTCAATGATGGTTGAACACACGCGTTCCAAAAAATAACGGTCGTGAGTCACCATAAAAAGCGTTATATTTTCTTTTTCAAAAAAATCTTCAAGCCACTCAATCATTTCTAAATCCAAGTGATTTGTTGGTTCGTCCAAAATGAGTAAATCGGGTTTACTTAGAAGAGTAATAGCTAAATCGAGCCGTTTTTTTTGACCTCCAGAAAGTGAATTCACTTTTTGACTTAGGTCGTTTAGCTTCAATTTAAAAAGGACTTGTGTGTATTTGTTCTCGAAATCCCATGCCTGAAAACGATCCATTTCATCAAAAGCTTTCTGATAGCTTTTGGCATCGTTT
This sequence comes from Flavobacteriaceae bacterium, assembly GCA_965658025.1. Classification (GTDB taxonomy): domain Bacteria; phylum Bacteroidota; class Bacteroidia; order Flavobacteriales; family Flavobacteriaceae; genus UBA3537. The sequence continues at coordinate 33,583 of CBFHQL010000004.1, forward strand.
GGGTGTTGTAATGCTTTGTGGTAATTGTCTATGACTTTCAATATGGGGTTGTCAGAATCAAATATTGATTCTTTCACGGTAAACTCTGGATTGAGGTTACTTTCTTGAGATAGAAATGCCATTCGCACATCTTTTCTAAAGACAACATTTCCAGAATCTGGAGTGTCTTTTCCAGTCAAAATATTTAGAATCGTTGTTTTTCCAGTTCCATTTTTTGCAATAAATGCAATTTTCTCATCTTTGTGAATACTGAATGAAAGATGTTCAAAAAGACACAACTCTCCAAATGATTTTGATATGCCTTCTACATTTAAATAATTCAATAGCTTGGAATTAAGGATTGTCTTTATGGCTTAAATGATTGCTACACCACGTACAAAGATAAATATAGCGCACCATCAATCCGATCCAAATAGGGATTAATGCAATATTAAATGATTGTACTGCTGTGCACCAGTGTAAAAGCATCAATAACAATAGTAATATTAAGAATTTAAGATACCCTATAAATCGTTTTTTGACACTTTTTTTTAGTGCTGTAGGAATCATTAATAAGTTGAATGCAAAAGCCCACAAAAAATTGTAATTGTAAGCCGTTGCAGTATGGTCTGTTGCAAACCACAACAGGAGTATGATTACCCCAACACATCCAGTAATAGCAAAAATACTGACGTCTAACCATTTTGCTCTGGAATTTGTTTTAAAATCTTTATAGGTTTGGAATATGAGCAATAAACACAAAAGGCCAAAAATAAAAACTGGACTGGTCCAAAAAAATGATGATGAATTTTTTTGTATTGCGCTTATAATTTCTTGTTTTTTTACTAATGGTTCTTGTGAATTTTGAAATTTAGCTTCTTCATAAAAGGCATGAATATTTTTTGGTAAAAACATATGTTCTTCAGGACTGACAATTCGATCAATCACAGAACCCAATGCGAGATCAATTCCAAACCCACCCCAAGAATTTTCATCAACCTTTGATCTAATCAATGTTCTAAAGGTTTGGGGCTCAAAACCTGTTGGTTCTGAATACACAATGGCATCTTCACAAATCGATTCAAAAATATCTTTTATTTTGGTTGCACAATTGTTGTAGAAAAAGTCGTAGGAGTAGCTTTTATTTTGGGGTTGAATGTTTTTTTGGAGCAATTGAAAGAGTGCCTGTTTTTCTGAAGAATTCAAATTCAGGGTTTGCGCTTTTACTTCTCGTTCTACATTTTTATAGTGGTTTATAAACACGGAATAATCCGCCCAACCAATTTCATAAGTCAACTTTCCTTTGGCAAAATTGAGATAAAATCCTTCGGCTTCAAAATTATATCGGCCATAATCAAATACTGCATCTAGTTTGTACATTGGGTCTTTGATGCGGATTGCACTGTGTCCAAAAGCATCGTTGAGTGATGTGCCAGGACCTATGGTTAGGACACTGACTTCTGCAAAATTGGACAGTTGAATTTGCGCAGTTGTTAGGTTAATGGTGAAAAATAATAATAAATATGAATACAATCTTTTCATGGTTTACTTTCTAAATAATCCTAAGTCAATTTTAAGCGAAAACACATTGGAATACAAAGCAACACTTTGATCGCCAATATCGGTGAGGGCATAATCAATGGCAATACCATTGTATTTGAATCCAACCCCTAAATTGGGTTGAACACTAAGTTTTTTACTGTTATCGAATTGTAATTCATTTTGAAAATTCCCAACACCTCCACGAAGATATACCAAATCTATGTATCCAAACTCAAAACCAACAGCAGGATTGATGCTTGCAAATGAGGTGGATATGAGGTCGTTGTTTTCCTCGAAACGTACAATAAGGTCAACTTCTGCTTTTAAGCTGTAATCATAATCGAAAATAAAACGTTTTGCTACACCAAATTGTAATTTTGGGAGCGTAACTTCAGTCGCTTCAGGTTCTTCTTGATTTTGACCAGGAATTGCATTTTGAATGTCTTGAAGTCGGTCTTCCTCAAAAGCCCAAGAATTGAATGTTGTTGTGATATCTCTGGCCATCAATCCAAATTGCCAATTATTTTTTTCAAATTGAATTCCAAAATCCAATCCAAAGCCCCACGAGGATGCAAAATCTCCTATTATTCTTCGAATTATTTTTGCGTTTACACCATAGTTTAAACCTGGAATTGGAAGCTTTCGCGCATAAGAAAACGTAATACCATAATCTACTGCAGAAAACAAATTGATGCGATCGTAATTGATATTACCCTGTTGATCAATCAGTTTTGTGGTATCCAAAATATCATCTACACCAAACCGAATTACAGAAATACCCACGGCACTTCTGTCGTCTAATGGCATTGCAAAAGCGATGTAGTTGTAGTTGGCAATATTCGCAAAATAACTTGAGTGCATCAAAGCCAAAGCATTGTCCTCCAAATGAACTAATCCTGCTGGATTCCAATACCCAGAGTTGACATCATTGGATGTAGCTGTAACCGATCCACTCATAGCTAGTGCAGCAGCATCTACTCCAATATTCATAAACTCATTTGAGTAACTGCGCGTGGTTTGGCTCAAACTAGAAGTTAAAGTCGAAATAAAAAGAAATAAAAAAACCCGTTTAATGTTCAATGTCTTGGCGTATACTTACTACAAAAACTAAGATTTGTAGCGGATATTGTCTTTAACTTATGAGAAACAAAAATAGTTTATTATTTTTACTAAATAAATTTTATTCGATTTGAAAACATTTGTTCCAAATTTTGTGACGCTGCTGAACTTATTATCTGGTGGAATCGCTGTTATTTTTGCCGTTGAAGGTGATTTATCTAAAGCTGCACTTTTTGTCTTTTTGGGGATTATATTTGATTTTTTTGATGGATTTTTAGCACGAAAACTAAATGTTGTTTCTGATTTGGGCCTTCAATTAGATTCTCTTGCCGATGTTGTAACCAGTGGGTTAGTCCCCGCTTTAGTTTTATTTCATTTGTTTGAATTATCGATTACCCCTTCTTGGGATGAGCACAATATCTTACCCTATTTTGGGCTTTTGGTATTGTTAGCCTCGGCCTATAGGTTGGCCAAATTTAATATTTCTACAGAGCAATCAAACTATTTTATTGGGCTACCTACACCAGCCAATGCATTACTAATTTTGAGTTTACCGTTGATTTTATCTTATCAAAACAACGACAGTTACAATGCAATTATTCTAAATCCTTGGTTTTTAATCAGTGCAACTGTAATAAGTTCATTTTTGTTAAATGCTCCTATAAAATTGATCGCTTTAAAATTTAAAACTTGGAATTTTGCCGATAATGCCTCTAGGTATATCCTTGTTATATGTTCTCTTGTGGCTTTAATCGTTTTTAAGTTTGCAGGTATTCCTTTACTGATTCTTTTCTACATCATATTATCACTGATAAATCCACCTCATAATGCTTGATCACTTCATAACCTTGTTGATGCTTGTCATGTTACAAGCCGTTTTGGGTTTCGACAACCTGTTGTATATTTCTTTAGAAAGTAAAAAAGCACCATTAGAACGCCAGTCTTATGTGCGTAAAATGGGAATAGGTTTGGCTGTTGTTTTTCGTATTGTTTTGCTTTTTGTGTTGTTTAATTTGATTAGTTATTTCCAGAACCCAATACTGCATATTCCTTTTTCAGATGTAATAGAGGGGCACTTTAACTTGCACAGTATTATTGTTTTGATTGGTGGTATTTTTATCATTTTTACAGCAATGAAAGAAATTTGGCACATGGTCAGTTTTAAAAATTTCACTATTGATACAACAGCTTCAAAAAGTTCTGTTTCTAAAACCATTTCCATGATTGTGGTCATGAATGTTGTTTTCTCATTTGACTCTATATTAAGTGCAATGGCACTTACCGAAGTGCTATGGATCATGACGACAGCCATTGTCATTGGAGGGGTTTTGATGATTTGGTTGTCTGATAAAGTGACAGATTTTTTGACCAAAAATAGAATGTATGAAGTTTTGGGGCTTTTTATTCTGTTTATCGTTGGAATTATGTTATTGACCGAGGGTGGTCACTTGGCACATTTAAAGCTTTTTGGTGAAGAAATAACACCCATGAGCAAAACAACCTTCTATTTTGTTATTGTTATTTTGGTGCTGATTGATATTGTACAAGGACGATATCAGAAAAAAATTATAAAAGCACAGGATTTAGAAAACGATAAAGACTAAAATTCAAGCTTCTTTTTTCTCAATTCAAAGTTTTGACCCAAATACACCTTCCGCACCATTTCATCATTGGCGAGTGTTTCAGGGTCTCCAGCTTTTAGAATACTTCCTTCAAACATCAAATAAGTACGGTCGGTAATAGCCAATGTTTCTTGTACATTGTGGTCGGTAATAAGGATGCCAATATTCTTTTTTGTCAGCCGTGCCACAATCCGTTGAATGTCTTCAACCGCAACAGGATCAACTCCAGCGAAGGGTTCATCCAAAAGAATAAAACTTGGGTCTGTGGCCAAAGCACGCGCGATTTCTGTACGTCGGCGTTCACCACCAGAAAGCAAATCGCCTCTATTTTTACGGATGTGGGAAAGCCCAAATTCTTCTATAAGCGATTCCATTTTTTCGTTTTGTTCTTTTTTGGAGAGTTTGGTCATTTGCAACACACTCAAAATATTGTCTTCGATGCTTAACTTTCTAAACACAGAGGCCTCTTGAGCAAGGTAACCAATACCACTCTGCGCTCTTTTGTACATGGGGTAATTGGTAATTTCTTGATCATCTAAAAAAATAGAGCCACCGTTGGGTTTTATCAACCCAACAGTCATATAAAACGAGGTTGTTTTTCCAGCACCATTTGGCCCCAATAGACCAACAATTTCGCCTTGTTTTACTTCAAATGAAACATCCTTTACGACTTTACGGCCATTATAGGATTTCATTAGATTTTGAACACTTAATTTCATTGTTGTTTTATATGCTGGTAAATATAATTAAAACTGTGCTTTTATGCTTCTAAAGCTTCAAGAAATTCATAGGCCCGTCTTAGATGCGGAATCATGATGGTGCCGCCAATAAGGGTAGCAATACTTAAAGCTTCTACAATTTGAGCTCTGGACAACCCTTCTTTGTGGCATTTTTCTAAGTGGTATTTGATGCAGTCGTCGCAACGTAAAACAGCTGAAGCCACCAACCCCAAAAGTTCTTTTGTAGGGACATCTAATGCACCTTCGTGAAATGCTTTTGTATCCAAATTAAAAATACGTTTGATTACGGTATTATTATCTGCTAAAATCTCGGTATTCATTTTTTCGCGGTAAGCGTTGAATTCTTCTACAGGATTGCTCATGTTTTACGTTTTTGTTTTTTAATAACAATTTTTGAAATCAGAATACTCACTTGATATAAGATAATAACAGGAATCGCTACAATAATCTGACTGGCCACATCAGGAGGTGTAATGATGGCAGCTATAATCAGAACGATAACTAAAGCGTATTTTCTGTTGTTTTTTAAAAATTGGGGGGTAACTAGCCCAATTTTTGTTAGGTAATATATGATAATAGGCAATTCAAAAATAAAACCAGAGGCCAATACCGAAGCACGAACTAGTCCAATGTAAGAGTTCAAATCAAAATCGTTGTGTACTTGGTCGGCTACGCTGTAGGTGCCTAAAAAATTGATGGACAATGGACATATGACATAATACCCAAACAAAACGCCCATGAAAAAAAGGAGCGAAGAAAAGAATATAAACCCTTTAGAGTTTTTGCGTTCTTTAGAGTAAAGTCCTGGACTTACAAACTTCCAAAACTCATAAAGCACATAGGGGAATGCGACAACAAACCCAAAGGTAATAGATGTCCAAATGTGAGCGGAAAATTGTCCTGCCATAGTCCTGCTTTGAACTTCAAAATCAAAAACAGTATTACAAAAGCTATCATATCCAATTATAGATGATGCTCGACAAAGAAAATCATAGGTGAAAAAGTCAGTTTTTGTTGGGCCAAAAATAAGTTCATCGAACAAAAAATTTTTCCCAAGAAACGCAATTGTAGCCGCTGCTATTATAGCAATGGTCGAGCGAATAATATGCCATCTCAATTCTTCCAGATGGTCTAAAAAAGACATTTCTTTCTCTTGTGCCATATCTACAATATTCCTTCTTTCATCAAGTCATGGAGATGAATGACTCCAGCATATAATCCATCTTGGGTAACAAGCAATTGAGAGATTTCATGTTGTTCCATCAATTGCATGGCATCAACAGCCATCGCATTGATATCGATAGATTTTGGATGTTTGGTCATAATATCCGCAGCACATAGATTTGAAAAATCATCTGTATGTGCTAACATTCGTCTCAAGTCACCATCAGTGATAATACCTTGAATTTTGTTTTGTTCAGTGACTGCACTAACGCCAAGTCGTTTTTCAGAGATTTCAACAATAACATCTTTAATATTAGAATTTAACCCTACGTTTGGTTTTTCGTTTTGAACAGAAATGTCTTTGACGGTCAAAAACAATTTTTTACCCAAAGTGCCCCCTGGGTGGTATTTCGCAAAATCATCACTAGAAAAATCGCGCATTTCCAACAAACAAACAGCCAAAGCATCACCAATGACAAGTTGGGCAGTGGTGCTGGTCGTGGGTGCCAAATTGTTTGGGCAAACTTCTTTTTCTACATACGAGTTAAATACAAAATTTGCTTGCTCTGCTAGAAATGAATTTTCATTTCCAGTGATGGCAATCAGTGGATTACCTGCACGTTTGAGCAATGGAATCAAAACTTTTATTTCAGGGGTATTACCACTTTTTGAGATACATATGACAACATCTGTTTTTTGCACCAAACCAAGATCACCATGTATAGCATCTGCGGCATGCATAAAAACAGCTGGTGTTCCTGTTGAATTAAGTGTTGCAACAATTTTACTAGCAATAATTGCACTTTTACCAATACCAGTAATGATTACTCTTCCATTAGTTTTCAGTATGAGTTCTACAGCTTCAGCAAATGAATCATCAAGAAGGTTAGCTATATTTTTCATGGCATCGCTTTGTTCATTTATTGAATGTTTTGCGGCTTTGAGAATGGCACTTTTAGATATTAAAGTTTTCATAATTTATTGTGTACTATAGTAAATATAGCTATCTTAGAATTGGAATGCAAAAAAACAAAAAAATAGCGTAAAAATCATTATTTTTAATCCAAGTTAACGTTTTATTATAATGATCACTTTTTACAGATTTAAATCTTTTAATGAATACAACTTCTGAACATCTCCATGAAGCCCTCAAGAGCTATTTTGGTTTTAATCAATTTAAGGGGCTTCAAGAACAGGTCGTAAAAAGCATAATGTCTGGGCAACACACTTTTGCCATCATGCCTACGGGTGGCGGAAAATCCTTGTGTTACCAGTTACCAGCTTTGATGAATAAAGGAACAGCAATTGTTGTTTCGCCACTTATTGCCCTCATGAAAAACCAGGTTGATGCAATTCGAGGAATTTCTGAAAAAGAAGGCATTGCTCATGTCCTAAACTCTTCTTTAAACAAAACAGAAATTAAGCAAGTAAAAGCCGACATTGAAGCAGGAATAACGAAACTTCTTTATGTTGCTCCAGAATCGCTTGCAAAAGAAGAAAATACAGATTTCTTGAGCAGTCAAACAATTTCTTTTATGGCCATTGATGAAGCGCACTGCATTAGTGAATGGGGACATGATTTTAGACCAGAATACCGCAACTTAAGGCACATCGTTCAGCAAATTGGTGATAATATTCCAATCATAGGGCTTACGGCAACAGCAACTCCGAAAGTACAAGAAGATATATTAAAAAATCTGGCTATAACTGATGCCAATACATTCAAAGCATCATTTAATCGCCCAAATCTATATTATGAAATTGTTCCAAAAACAGATCAAGTAGACAATGACATCATACGTTTCATCAAACAAAATCAAGGCAAGTCTGGTATTGTCTATTGTTTAAGTAGAAAACGTGTAGAAGAATTGGCTCAAATTCTACAGGTTAACGAAATAAAAGCTTTGCCATACCACGCCGGTTTAGATGCCAAAACTCGATCAAAACACCAAGATATGTTTTTGATGGAAGATGTTGATGTGATTGTAGCTACTATCGCCTTTGGTATGGGTATAGATAAACCCGATGTTCGCTTTGTGATTCATCATGATATTCCCAAAAGTATAGAGAGTTACTACCAAGAAACAGGTCGTGCAGGACGTGATGGAGGAGAAGGACATTGCCTAGCTTATTATGCCTATAAAGACATTGAAAAACTAGAAAAATTTATGCATGGTAAACCTGTCGCAGAGCAAGAAATTGGTTTTGCTTTGTTGCAAGAAGTTGTTGCCCTCGCAGAAACCTCTATTTCTAGACGAAAATTTATTCTTCACTATTTTGGAGAAGAATTTGATAATGAAACTGGTGAAGGTGGAGATATGGACGATAATGTTCGCTATCCGAAACCACAAATTGAAGCAAAAGACGATGTTGTCCTATTGCTGAAAGTAGTTCAAGAGACTAAAGAAAAATACAAAATCAAGGATCTTGTGAAAGTAATTATTGGAGAAGAAAATGCTCTGATTATATCGCACAAAACGCATGAACAATCTTTCTTTGGTTGCGGTAAATCAAAAGAAGGTGATTATTGGATGGCTCTAATACGCCAAGTTTTAGTATTTGGATTATTGAAAAAGGATATAGAATCTTATGGCGTTGTGAAAATGATGGACAAGGGTATGAAATTTTTAAAGGCACCAAAGTCATTTACGATGACAGAGGATCATAATTATGTTATCGAAGCGTCATCTTCGTATAAGAAAGCACCCAAAACCGAAACAGATCAAGCCCTGTTTCGTATGCTTAAAGATTTGCGTAAATCCAATGCCAAAAAATTGGGTGTACCGCCCTTTGCTATTTTCCAAGACCCTTCACTTGAAGATATGGCGCTAAAATATCCTATTACCATAGAGGAGTTACACAACATTCATGGAGTTGGTGAAGGAAAAGCCAAACGCTATGGGAAAGATTTTGTTGCTCTTATTGAACGTTATGTAGAAGAAAATGACATTGTTCGGGTTGAAGATTTAGTCATTAAATCTACGGGCTCAAATTCTTCGCTCAAGCTTTACATTATTCAAAATATAGATCGAAAGTTACCCTTTACAGATATTTCTTCGGCCAAAGGCATGGAAATGAACGAATTTATTAAAGAATTAGAATCCATTGTTTTTTCAGGAACGAAACTCAATATTAATTATTGGATTGATGAAATTTTTGATGAAGATCAACAAGAAGAAATTCATGACTATTTTATGGAATCTGACACCGATGATATTGAAGCGGCCTTTGAAGAATTTGATGGCGATTATGACGATGAAGAACTTCGTCTTTACCGCATTAAATTTTTTAGTGAAGTAGCAAACTAATTTTGTCAGAAATTTCATTTTTAGTTTAATTCTTTTTTAAAACCTCCTTACCTTTGCTTTTTTAAAAAAATCAGATAAAATTCAGAACTAATGCAAGACGGTTTATACGCCAAATTCACGACCTCCAAAGGAGAAATTTTAATAAATTTAGAATATAAAAAAACACCTGGAACGGTAGGTAACTTTGTGGCACTCGCTCAAGGAAACTTAGAAAATGCGGTCAAAAAGCAAGGTATTCCATATTATGATGGTTTAAAATTTCACCGCGTAATCCCAGATTTTATGATTCAAGGGGGTTGTCCTCAAGGTACGGGAACAGGAAACCCTGGCTATCAGTTTGATGATGAGTTTCATCCAGACCTAAAGCACGACCAACCGGGTATTCTTTCAATGGCCAATGCAGGTCCTGGAACAAACGGTAGTCAGTTTTTTATCACGCATACACCAACATCGTGGTTGGACGGAAAACATACTGTATTTGGAAAAACTATTGAAGGCCAATCTGTTGTGGATCTTATAGAACAGGGAGATTCCATAAAAACTTTAGAAATTTTGGCCATTGGTACAGATGCAGAAGCATTCAATGCCATAGAAGCATTTAGGACATTTGAAGGGTCTCGAGCAAAACGAATTGAAGCTGAAAAAGCAGCTGTGGAAGCAGAACTTGAAAAACTCGCCAATGGATTCAACAAAACCGAAAGTGGACTTCGTTACCAAATTATACAAAAGGGTGAAGGCAAACAAGCTAAAAAAAATGATGTAGTCTCCGTACATTACAAAGGTCAATTAGCCGACGGAACAGTATTTGACTCTTCATACAAAAGAAATGATCCTATTGAATTTACTTTAGGAATTGGACAAGTTATACCAGGTTGGGATGAAGGTATTGCCTTACTTCATGTCGGTGAAAAAGCTCGGTTTGTTATTCCAAGTGCACTGGCCTATGGAAGTCGAGGCGCAGGAGGGGTAATACCTCCCAATGCCAATCTTATTTTTGACGTTGAATTGGTGGGTATAAAATAGATTTTAAGAATTCATTTTCTGGTTTGCGCATAAGATTAAAATGAAAAAATAAAATTGTTCACAAACAACTCAATTTTATTCATAAAATTTAAATAGTTATTTGTAAATTTGTTTGCGTTTAAAAGCGCACAATGACACAAACCACTACGAAATACATCTTTGTCACAGGAGGTGTGAGTTCCTCCTTAGGAAAGGGCATTATCGCAGCATCTTTAGCAAAGCTACTTCAAGCGCAAGGATACCGTGTCACCATCCAAAAACTTGATCCATACATCAATATAGATCCTGGAACACTAAACCCGTATGAGCATGGCGAATGCTATGTTACGGATGATGGCGCAGAAACAGATTTAGATTTGGGCCATTATGAGCGTTTTCTCAATGTTCCAACATCACAAGCAAACAATGTAACCACAGGAAGAATTTACCAAAGTGTCATAGACAAAGAACGTCGTGGTGTATTTTTAGGTAAAACGGTTCAAGTCATTCCACACATAACAGATGAAATTAAAGAGCGTATCAAGTTACTGGGCTCATCGGGAGATTTTGATATTGTAATTACTGAAATTGGAGGTACTGTCGGGGATATCGAATCCCTACCTTATGTTGAAGCTGTACGCCAGTTAAAATGGGAAATGGGAAATGAAAATGCCTTAGCCATTCACCTCACACTAATCCCTTATCTATCAGCTGCTGGAGAGTTGAAAACAAAACCCACACAACACAGTGTAAAAACCCTTATGGAAAGTGGAGTTCAGGCCGATATTTTGGTATGTCGTACCGAACACGAATTAGGGCAATCCATTCGCACAAAACTTGCTCGTTTTTGTAATGTAAAAGAAGAATGTGTGATTCAATCTATTGATGCTTCAACCATTTACGATGTCCCCAATTTGATGTTGGAAGAAGGTTTAGATAAAGTCGTTTTAAGTCAACTCAAATTGGAACGTCACAAACCTGATTTAGCGTCTTGGAACACATTTTTGCAAAGACATAAAAATCCAACTCATGAAGTTACCATTGGTTTGGTGGGCAAGTATGTAGAACTACAAGACTCATACAAATCTATTTTGGAAGCGTTTACTCATGCTGGTGCTGCCAACGAAGTAAAAGTTAATATAAAATCCATTCACTCAGAGCACATTACACCTTCCAATACAAAAGAAATTCTTGCAGGATTAAATGGTGTACTTGTAGCACCGGGTTTTGGTGAACGCGGAATTGAAGGAAAAATTGAAGCCATCCGCTATGTCCGTGAAAACAATATCCCATTTTTTGGAATTTGTCTTGGCATGCAAATGGCTGTTATTGAATTTTCTCGAACAGTTTTAGGTCTTGTGGATGCAAATTCATCTGAAATGGATGAAAAGACCAAAAACCCTGTCATCGATTTGATGGAAGACCAAAAGCAAATAGTGGATATGGGCGGTACTATGCGCTTAGGTGCATGGAGTTGTACATTATCCTCTACGTCTATCGCAAATGATGAATATAACCAAAATATTATTACAGAGCGTCACAGACACCGTTATGAGTATAACAATTCATACAAAACTCAATTAGAAGCTAAAGGGATGATCGCCACAGGAATCAATACCGATACAGGGCTTGTAGAAATTATAGAAATTCCTTCTCACCCTTGGTTTATGGGTGTACAATACCATCCCGAATATAAAAGTACTGTAGCCAATCCGCATCCATTATTCAAAGCATTTATCAAGGCGGCTTTAAAAAACAAATCATCCAATTAAAAAAATAATATCTAATTTGGCATATAATTGACCAATTAAGTTACTGAACATGGAAGAAAGAAAATTAGACACAAATTCACTTATTGGGTTTCTACTCATTGGCGCAATTTTATTGTATATGCTTTGGCAAAATCAACCAACGCCAGAACAATTGGCTGCGGAACAACAAGCAAAACAAGAACAATTGGATGCCAATTCGGGTCAAAATCAATCAGATGTTGCTCAAATCGTTCAAAAAAATAGCATAGACCAACAAAAATCTCAGATAGGTGATTTTGCATACTCATTACAACTTCCTTCTGCAAAAGGTAAGTTTACCACATTTGAAAATGATGTTTTAGCCCTTAAAATTGACAACAAAGGAGGAGGGCTTTCAGAAGTTAGACTAAAAGCATTTGTGAATTATGATTCCATACCAGTATACTTAATAAAAGATGGTTCTGCTCGGTTCAATTTGACTTTTGCAACTTCAGACAATCGTACATTGAATACTTCTGATTTGTATTTCGAACCCTCTCTAAAAAATGATGGCGAAAATCAGGTTTTATCAATGAAATTAAAAGTATCAGAAAACCAATACTTAGAGTACCTGTACACCCTTACACCTGACGATTATATGCTAGGTTTTGCCATACGATCTCAAGGTCTCTCAGATGTATTCAACACTCGTGAAGCAGCAAATTTTGAATGGGACCTCAAAGCCCTTCGACAAGATCAAAGTATTACTTTTGAAAACCGATACACTCGTTTGTCTTATGAATTTGATGATGATAAAACCAGTAAACTTTCTCAGGCCGGAGAAGATGAAGAAGATTTAGAAAATGTTTCTTGGATTTCCTACAGACAACATTTCTTTAGTTCTATTTTAGTACCTGATTCACCCCTCAAAGTGGCACAAATAAGCTCTTTTGATTTGGTGGAAGATGAAACAATTGATACTGTATTCACGAAGCGTTACAATACAAAATTCCCAATTTCATACACTGGTGGAGAATTGGCACAAAATATGAGTTTTTATTTTGGCCCTACCTACGATAAAATTTTAAAGAAGTATAACAAAAATCTAGAGAGCAGTATACCATTCGGCTGGGGAATTTTTGGATGGATTAATAAAGCTGTTTTTAGTCCGCTGTATGCCTGGCTCAGTAGCTTTTTGTCTTACGGAATTGCCATAATCGTCATGACAATCATGGTCAAAATATTACTGTCTTTCGTTCAGTACAAGCAATTTTTGTCTCAAGCAAAAATGAAAATATTGAAACCAGAATTGGAGGCGATTCAACAAAAATACAAGAAGGATAAAATGAAAGCAAACCAAGAAAAAATGGCTTTGCAAAACAGAGCAGGTGCAAGTCCGCTGAGTGGATGTCTTCCGGGATTACTTCAAATTCCAGTATTCTACTCCTTATTCATGTTTTTTCCCATTGCTTTCGAATTGCGTCAAAAACCATTTCTTTGGGTAAAAGATTTAAGTTCTTATGATACCATCGCTGAATTGCCGTTCAATATTCCTTTTTATGGTGACCATATTAGTTTGTTTCCCATATTGGCATCTATTGCAATTTTCTTCTATATGCGTATGACCACAGGTCAAAATATGGCCAGCCAACCGCAACAAGAAGGTATGCCAGATATGGCCAAGATGATGAAATATATGATTTATTTCTCACCGCTTTTGATGTTATTTTTCTTCAATAACTATGCTTCTGGTTTGAGTCTTTATTATTTTATTTCAAACCTCATTAGTATTGGTATTATGCTGGTCATTAAGAATTATATTATTGATGAGGAAAAAGTACTGGCAAAAATTAATGTCAGTAAAGCTAAGCCAAAAAAACAAAGTCGTTTTCAGAAAAAAATGGCCGAAATAATGGAACAAGCCGAAAAACAAAAAGCTGCTCAAGAACGTCGTAAAAAATAGGCGATAAGCGTCTTCTCGGTTTATATTTTTTAAATTTGCAGCATGAAAACAGTTGTTGTTGGACTTTCTGGTGGCGTGGATTCAAGCGTAGCGGCCTATTTGCTTAAGCAACAGGGCTACAACGTTATCGGACTATTTATGAAAAATTGGCACGACGATTCCGTTACCATTTCCGATGAATGCCCTTGGTTGGATGACAGTAACGACGCCATGCTTGTGGCCGAAAAACTTGATATCCCTTTTCAAACAGTAGATTTAAGCCAAGAATACAAGGAACGTATTGTGGATTATATGTTTCGTGAATATGAACAAGGTCGTACACCAAATCCTGATGTATTGTGCAATAGAGAAATCAAATTTGATGTCTTTATGAATATTGCCCTATCCTTGGGCGCCGATTTTGTAGCGACAGGTCATTATTGTAGAAAAGCAGTAGTCGATGATCGTGTACAAAAACCAATTTATCGCTTATTATCAGGTGTAGACAGTACCAAAGACCAATCCTATTTTTTGTGTCAACTTTCTCAAGAACAACTAGCCAAAACACTTTTCCCTATCGGTGAATTAACCAAACCAGAAGTAAGAGCTATTGCACAAGATTTAAATTTGGTCACAGCCAATAAAAAAGACTCTCAAGGCTTGTGTTTTATTGGTAAAGTACGTTTACCAGATTTTTTACAGCAAAAATTAAAACCCAAAACAGGGTCTATTGTTGCAATCTCAGATCAATTTGAATCCTATCATAAAAAGCAACCAATTTTTGACTCCAAAGAAGAAACTCTAGCATTTGCAGCGCAAAAAATCAAATATTCAAAATCTGATGGTTCTGTTTTAGGCACGCATCAAGGTGCTCATTTTTTCACCAAAGGTCAACGCAAAGGTTTAGCAGTAGGGGGCACCAAAGAGCCCCTGTTTGTAATTGACACAGACGTAGAGGACAATATAATTTATGTTGGTGAAGGCAAACAACACCCAGGACTTTTGCGCTCTACATTATTTGTCCCTAAGGACGATCTCCATTGGGTTCGTTCAGATTTGTCCTTAGCAGTTGGACAAGAACTCCAAGTTTTGGCACGTATACGCTACCGCCAACCTCTTGAAGAAGCAGTGCTTTATCAAACTAAAAAAGGGCTTTATGTTACTTTTTCGAATCCTCAAACAGCCATTACCGAAGGGCAATTTGTTGCATGGTATTTGGATGCTGAATTAGTTGGTTCGGGAGTAATTTCTTAAATTGTCCTTATCTTTTAGCAACATCAATTTTTTTAATGGACAACATTATTACTCAGCTTTTTAAAATACAACATCCCATTATTCAAGCGGGGATGGTATGGAATAGTGGGTGGAAATTGGCTTCGGCCGCATCAAATTCTGGAATTTTGGGGCTTATTGGGGCGGGGTCTATGTATCCCCATGTTTTACGCGAACATATTCAAAAATGTGCAGCAGCAACAAACAAACCATTTGGAGTAAATGTTCCATTGCTTTATCCAAATATTGAAGAAATCATGCAAATTATTGTGGATGAGGGTGTAAACATTGTATTCACTTCAGCGGGGAATCCAAACACTTGGACTTCTTGGTTAAAAGAACACGGTATTACAGTGGTTCATGTGGTGAGTAGTGTAAAATTTGCACAAAAAGCAGAATCAGCAGGTGTTGATGCAGTAGTAGCAGAAGGATTTGAGGCCGGCGGTCATAATGGCCGTGAAGAAACTACTACACTGACACTCATTCCTATGGTTTGTAAGGCCGTTTCAATTCCTGTAATCGCTGCAGGAGGAATTGCTAGTGGTCGAGGAATGTTGGCAGCCATGATTTTGGGCGCACAAGGAGTACAAATAGGAAGTCGATTTGTTGCCAGTTTAGAATCCTCTGCGCATCAAGCCTTTAAAAAGGCAGTTGTAGTGGCTCAAGATGGCGCAACACATCTTACACTGAAAGAATTAACCCCTGCTCGACTTTTGAAAAATAAATTTTATGATGATCTGATGGAATTATATCAAACAAAGCCCACTACAGAAGAACTTAGAGCATTCTTGGGGCGTGGTCGTGCCAAAAAAGGTATGTTTGAAGGGGATTTAGAAGAAGGGGAATTAGAAATTGGGCAAATTGCAGGACTTATAGATGAAGTTTTGCCTGTGGCTACCATTGTTGAAAATATAGTGAATGAATTCAATATTGCCAGTAGTAAACTTAGCAACTTAACATTAGAATAGATGACAACGCGTGTAGAACAATTAGCGGCTTTTGACCGCTTACTGACCATAATGGACGAATTACGTACCCAGTGTCCATGGGACAAAAAGCAAACTATGGAAACTCTAAGGCCGCTCACCATAGAGGAGACCTATGAATTAGCCGATGCTATATTGGATCAAAATCTTGATGAAGTCGAAGGCGAGTTGGGCGATTTGATGCTTCATATTGTTTTTTATGCCAAAATAGGAAGTGAACAAGGGCATTTTGATATCAGCACTGTATTGAATACCATTTGCGAAAAATTAATCAAGCGTCATCCCCATATTTACGGCGACGTAGTGGTGAACAATGAAGATGAAGTGAAACAGAACTGGGAAAAGTTAAAATTAAAAGAAGGTAAAACAAGTGTTTTGCAAGGTGTACCCAAAAGTTTACCTGCTTTAGTCAAAGCTACTCGAATTCAAGAAAAGGTTGCAGGCGTTGGTTTTGATTGGGAGGAACCCCAACAAGTTTTTGAAAAAGTAGAGGAGGAGTTGCAGGAATTTTATGCCGAAGTCAAAGCAAAAAATCAACACGCTATAGAGGCAGAATTTGGTGATGTTCTCTTTTCACTCATAAATTATGCGCGTTTTCTTGGAGTGAATCCAGAAAATGCTTTGGAACGTACAAATAAAAAATTCATTAAAAGATTTCAATACTTAGAGCAACAAGCTAAAATCAAAAAAAGAACATTATCGGATATGTCGCTCAACGAAATGGATGTGTTGTGGGAAGAAGCAAAGCACCAATAGATTAGATTTAGTTTATTGCTTTTTTGATGCTGGATAACTTTTTAGTCCATTGTTCTAATTGGAGTTTATGCTTTTCAATTTTCTTGTGTACATCCACAACCATTGGATTGTCGTCATCAACATTTGAGAAAAACTGAAGGTTATTTTCCAATTGATTCATTTCTGATTTTATCTCATCTATTTTTTTACGGACATAAGAAATTTCGTTGTTCAGTGCTTTTGGATCTTTGCTTAATTCTTGAATCTTATTGGTGTATTTCAATGCTTTTAATTCATCTTCATTTACACCAATATCTTCAAATAACTTACTCAATTTTTTGAAGAAATCTTTGTCAATATGGCGTTTATTTCTTGGAACACGACCCAATGCATTCCATTGTTTAGAAATATCTTTCAGAGATTTTAAATCGGCCTCTTGATCTTCACCAGTTGCAAACGATTTTAATTCCAAAAAAAGCTGCTCTTTTTGTGTAAAAGCTTCGTTTTCTTCTGGTGTGCCTGCATTTTTTTGTTCATGATAGCGGTCAAAAAAATGATTACAAGCGGCTCTGAATTCTTTCCATAGTTTTTGACTATCTTTCCTAGAGACATGACCCGTTTTTTTCCACTGATTTTGAATATTTTTCATCAAAACAACGGTTGTTTCTAAGTCTTCGTTGTCTTTGTTTTGAACGGCGATTTCGACAAGTTCCTTTTTCTTTTTAAGATTTTCAGATTGAGATTTCTTAAGTTCTTTGTAAAAATTATTTTTTGTTTTGTTGAAATTTCTAACGGTTTCTTTAAAATTATTCCAAGATTGAGTTCTTAGTTTTCGATGTACACTCCCTATTTTAAAAAATTCTTCTCGTAACGCTTCAACTTCTCTTACTCCTTTTTGCCATTCGTTGTGTTTATTGTTGGGTGTATTGGTAATTTCCTTAATCTTGGCAACAATGGCTTCTTTAGCTTCAAAATTGAGCATCAATTCTTGCTCAATTTGTGTATTATATTCTTGTCGTTTATCGTTGATGACCTTAGTTGCAGCACTAAATTGCTCCCACAATACTTCGCGGTATTCTTTCGCTACTGGCCCCAATTCTTCTTTCCAAATTTTGTGCAATGCCTGAAGTTCTCTAAATGCACGGCCTAAGTTTTCTTCAGAAGCCAATGCCTCTGCACTTTTGATGAGTTTTTGTTTTTTTTCTAAATTGTGTTGATAATCTCGATCTCGTAAGTCTCTATTAAGGTGCAAAAAGTCATAAAATTTTTCAACATGGTGACGGTAATTATTCCAGACATTATTGGCCTCTTTGGCGGGAACTTTACCTAACTTTCGCCATTCTTCTTGTAAATCTTTAAACTTGTTGTAGGTCGTATTACTGCTTTGACTAACGTCAATAAGCCCTTTTATGTCTTCTATAATTTGAAGTCTTGCTTCAAGATTTTGTTTTAAATTTTGAGTTTTTTTCTTCTGGTATTCTTCGTTCTTTTCACGAAATAATTTTGATAATTTATTAAATTCTTTTTTGACTGGACTATCAAAAGAAAAGTCTATAGTATTTCCGCCTTCGGCTAAAAAGGCCTCTTTCTTTTCATTTAATTTTGCCGAAAACTTTTCATTAAACACCCTTTTAATAGAATTAATTTTAGGGCGAATGCTATAAATATCATCATTTTTAAGAAGGCGCTCAAAATCTGAAACTAAATCTTCTAATGTGAAAGTTTCATAATTGATTTCTTTTTTTTCGGTTTCTTGTTCTGCATCAACTTTTTCTTCGACCCTTTCAGTATCTTGACTTTGATCTTCTTTTGGAGCTTCTAAAGGTGTTTCTTCGGATTTTGTTACTGGTTGTTCAATTGTTTCGGGTTGAACTGCTTCTACGGCCTCGTTTTTGGATTCGGATAGCACGGCGTCTGCTCCATTACTTTCATCTGGTATAGATTTTTGTTCAGGAGAAGTCTCATGTTCGTTTTTGTTTTGTTCTTCTAATGTTCCTTCTGCTTCTTGCAGGTTGTCTTGCGTTGTCATAATTTAAGGTTTTGGGTTCGAGAGTCCTTAGTGCCATAAATATACACTTATCCCTTAAATTTACAAATTCAAAATTATATTAGTAGTTTAGGAATGCCAAATTTCCCATGATTTTTCGGCCTGTAGACGCAACATTTCTAGCCCGTTGAGTACTTGTGCATCTGCTTTTTTTCCTATACTTAAAAATTTCGTTTCACTGGGGTTATATATCAAATCATAAAGTAAATGATTCTTACCTATTCCGTTGTATGGTATAGGTGGGTGTTCATCAATGTTGGGATGAGTGCCTAAAGGTGTGCAGTTGATGATGATTGTATGCTCTTGTATGTCTTCAATGCGTAAATCATCATATACTAGTGTTTGTTCATTTTTTGGTTTTCTGGATACAAAACAAACTTCAATTTCTAGTGATTCAAGCGCGTATGCCACTGCTTTGGAAGCACCTCCTGTTCCTAAAATCATTGCTTTTTTATGGGTCGAATTTAGATGGGGTAGTAGACTGCTTTTGAAACCATAATGGTCTGTATTATAGCCAATTAACTTATCACCTGAAACTTTTATAGTATTTACTGCACCTATGGCCTTTGCTTCGCTGTCCAACGCGTTGAGGTAGGGGATGATGCTTTCTTTGTAGGGAATAGTTACATTGAGTCCAGAAATATTTTTGGATTCAAAAATATGTGGAAAATCTTCGATAGATTGCAAATCAAAATTTTCGTATTTGTAGTCCAATTTTTCTCGTTTAAATTTTTCAGAAAAATGTGTTCTCGAAAACGAATAATCTATGTTTTTACCAATGAGTCCAAATAATTTCATAATAGCTTTTTTTGACGTTTCCCATACCATTCCAAACTCAAAACTATAGCGATGCCTGCAAAGATAAACACAATTGCATAAAGGGTTTCGCTGTTGAATTCTGGTATAAAACGCTCATAATTTTCAATAATGTAATCTCCTCTGGAGTCTGTAAGAAATTCCCCCAATTTGTTTTGTTTATAGATGGTGCTTTTCCAAGGCCAAACTACGCCTAGTGATCCTGAAATAAACCCCATAATAACTGCGAGCGTTATACTTTTGTAATGTTTTAGTACATAATTTAGTACATGCGAAAGACTTACTAGCCCAACAACAGAACCAAGCGTAAAAACGAACAATATTTTAAGCATTTTTAAGGTGTGAGGATCTGAAAGTACGGCAAAATCACCAGTGGTAATTCCTACACCCACCTCAAAAAGTGCATTGACGGCATCGACAAGCAGTAAAACATAATTGCCCAGCAGCATAAGAATGAAAGAACCTGAAAACCCTGGAAGTGTCATCCCCGTTATGCTGATGATCCCGCAGAAAAACACAAACAATAAATTATCGTTTTCTGTGGCGGGATTCAAAAAACTGATGCTTAATCCTAAAACAATCCCGATGATTGTACTGAAAATGGTTGTTTTATTCCAAGATTTGAAATCATTATAAATGTATTTAACAGAACCTATAATCATCCCAAAAAACACACTCCAAACATATAATTCGTGACGAATGATGAGGTAATCCAACGCTTTGGAAACACTAAAATAACTGATAATCATCCCCAAAAACAACAAACTCAAAAATCGCCCATGCATATAATTATAAAACGATAAAAATCGTCCTGAAAAAAGCAACATAAAACCTTTGCGATTAAATTTTTGGAGTGCATAAATAAATTCTTCATAAAAACCAGCAACAAATGCAACAATTCCACCAGAAACACCAGGGACTTTGTTGGCTGTTCCCATAGCCAATCCTTTTAGGACAAGCAATATTTTATCTTTTATGGTGGTATACTTATTCAATAGATGTGGTTTTTGAACCAAGTTTTTCTAAAATAATAATCATAAAAAAGCCAAAAATCATAAGTCCAATAGCTGCCAAAATTTGTGGGTTTCCATCAAAAGAAAAAGGCGAAATACATTCCTCATTCAACGGTACATTGATGCCTTTTGAGTTTATTCTGTAGGTGAGTACTTTTTTCCATGGCCATATCTTTGCAAGCGCACCAATCATAAATCCTGTAAGCACGGCTAGTGTAATATTTTTATGATTTTTGAATAACCATTTCAACAATTTTGAAAATGATAAAATTCCAACAATTGCACCTGATACAAAAATCAGAATTTTGTCTATTTCTTTGTTGTTCAGGGCTTGTAAAACATTGGCATAACTTCCCAAAATTACCAAAATGAAAGCTCCAGAAATTCCAGGAAGAATCATGGCGCAAATTGCTATTGCTCCAGAAAAAAATAAGTATATGGCACGCTCTGAACTAGCCATTGCCCCAAGCTGTGTGAGTTGGTAGGCAAATATTCCTCCAAAAAGCAAACCGATGATTGCAGCAAAATTTAATCGTTCTATTTTTTTAAGAACAAAAATTATACTTGCCAGTACTAAACCGAAAAAAAAAGCCCAAAGAAGTATAGGTTTTTCTTCTAATAAATAGGCTACTAATTTTGATAGCGTAAGAATACTCAAAAGGACACCTAAAAATAGAGCTGTCAAGAAATTTCCATTGATTTTGTCCCATGTTGCTGCTACTCCTTCGGATTTTAGGGATTTTATGGCCCCTAAATTGATATTGTTTAGCGAACCTATTAATTCTTCATAAATCCCCGAGATAAAGGCAATAGTACCTCCAGAAACACCTGGGACAACGTCTGCCACACCCATGGCCATTCCTTTAAATATAAGAATGAGGTAGTCAAAGAAATTACGTTTCATGTCAACAGATTAATAAATGCTAAAGATAGCTAAAATTAGTTGGATGCTTTGTTGTAACTTTTGATGAAATGCAACACCGCTTTTCGTGCATACACTTCAGGAAATAATTCTTCCAAAATAAAAACGTGTTCTGCATTGAAGTGCAATGCTGTGAGCAAATGGGTGTATCCTGTTTCAGGTTGATTTAATTTGAAACAAATCCCTGAAATTCTAAACTCCAATTCTTCACTTTTTGGATGATGCTCTAAGGCCTGAACAAAATTGTATTTCGCGGCCTCAAGTTCTCCCAATTGGATGAGAATATCACCTCTTGAGATCCAAGTTTCTAGAGAACATTCGCCAAGTTCTAATGTTCTTTTATATCCGCGTTCTGCTTCTTCTAAATACTTTAATCGTTCATTTATTTTTGAATAAAACAACCAATAGTCGGCGTTTTCACTATCAATATCGATGGCTTTATTGATGTAAAAAAGAGATTTTAAAAAATCTTTTTTTGAGAAATAAAACAATGAAATACTCATCCAACCTTTATCAAAGGCAGGGTCTTCTTCAACGGATTTTGTATAAAATTTTAGTGCAAAGTCATTTTTTTTAAGTTGCTCATAACAATAACCAATTTTCAACAATGTGTATGCTGTTGTTCCCTCTATGGCCATTGAAAGGGTGTATTGCTCAACGGCTTCTTCGTGTCGGTTGAGTCGTTCAAGAACTTTTGCTTTTTCTAGGTATGCACCAATGAATGTATCGTCAGATATGATTGCAAAATCGAATGCCGTGAGTGCTTTTTGAAGTTCCTTTTCTTCAAGATATTGTTTGCCCAATTGATGCCATGCGACTTCACAATATGGATTTTGATCCAAATACCAGTTCAAATACTTTATGGCCTGTTTTGTTTGGTTTAAAAATTCAAAACAGTAGATAATATTATATAGTGAGGAGTAATCTTCTATATCCAAATCAACACACTTCATGAAGTGTGTTTTTGCTTGTTCGTATTCGTTTAAAAATAGGTATTCCATACCTATTAGCGAATGTATTTCCGAACAATCGTCAGCTATTTTTATAGCTTCTTTAAACGTGTCAATTGCTTTTTGGTGTTGATCCTTCTTGGAATAAATATTGGCTCTTTGAATGTATAATTCTTCATTATTTGGTTCTAATTCAAAAAGTGAATTCAAAAGCTTTTCAGCTGCATTAAAATCGTTTTCAAAAATTAAAATTTCTACGCGAAACAATCTTAAGTTAATTGAGGAGGGGTGTTGGTCTAAACCTAAATTAATGGCTTTTTTTGCCAAGGCAACCTTACCAATTTCAAGATAGTGGTGGATGATGCTCTCGAACTCATTCGAATCAAAGAAGAAAACGTTATTCGTTTTTAGCATTGACTCGAATTTCGTCAATGAATATTTTTGACTTTCATCGGAAGGGCTTAACTCCATAGAGTGGTTTTTGTTAGAATAAATTTAGGATTATATCGGCCAATGTTGAAAAGCTGTTATGAATGTTTTCAACAAATTAATTAACAGTTTTCAGAAATAGAATCAAGAATGTTCAAAATGGTGGTGCATCCTTGTTCTAGTTCTTCAAAAGATATAGTTAATGGTGGTGTGATTCTTATAGCTTTTGGTTCGTAGAGAAGCCAAAACAAAATCAGGCCTTGGTTTATGGCTTCCAATACAACTTTGTTTGTGATTTCTGGGCTTGGGGTTAGTGCGGAAAGCATCAAACCTTTTCCTCGTATTTCTTTTATTAGGGGGTGTTTTAGTTTTTTACGGATGTATTTTTCTTTTTTTAGGGCATCAACCATTAGTGTACTCTCGGTAATTTCTTTTAGTGTAGCTCGTGCTGCCGCTGCAATCACGGGATGCCCTCCAAAGGTTGTAATGTGTCCTAATTTTGGACTGTCGGACAGGCTGTCCATCAATTCAGCAGAAGCTGAAAAAGCACCAATAGGCATGCCTCCACCAAGTCCTTTCCCTACAACTACAATATCAGGAGTACAATTGTAGTTTTCGAAACCAAAAACGGTCCCTGTACGTCCAAATCCTGGCTGAATTTCGTCTAGAATTAGCAAAGCTCCCATAGCTTTACATCGTTTTTCTACTTTGTTTAAATAATCATTCTTGGGTTCGATAAAACCTGCACCGCCTTGAATAGTTTCTAAAATTACAGCTGCGGTTTTTGAGGTGATTTTCTCTAGTTCTTTTTCTTCATTAAAATGAATAAAACGAACATCGGGGAGGAGTGGACGGAATGGTTGTTTACGTTCTTCATACCCCATCACACTAAGTGCCCCCATGGTATTTCCATGATAGGCCTTATGTGCAGCAATGATTTCTGATCTTCCAGTGTATCGTCTTGCCAATTTCAATGCGCCATCAATGGCCTCTGTACCCGAATTGGTGAGGTATGTTTTTTTAATATGCTCTGGGAGATAGTTGGCCAATAATTGAGTGAGTTCCAAAGCGGGTTTTTGGATATATTCGCCGTATACCATCACATGCATATAGCGGTCCAGCTGTTTTTTTATAGCTTCAACAACTTTTGGATGCCGATGCCCCAAACTACAAGCCGATACACCAGCAACAAAATCTAAATACTTTTTTTGGTTTTTATCATAAATGAAACTTCCTTCTGCATGAGAAATTTCCATCGCCAATGGGTGAGGCGTTGTTTGCGCTTGAAACCTTAAAAAATCGTTTTTGCTCAATTTTCTTTCTTTGGTATGTTAGATTTAAACTCCTTCTTATCTATAGGTTTTATCTTACGCATAGGTTTTAATTTCTCTGGCGGAACATTCCTTGCGGCTTTATTGGGCTTCTTTAGGGTTTTTCCTGACGGTTTATTTTTTGATTCAGTACCTTTTTGCGTTTCTGCTTTTTCTATACGTTTTAGAAGATCTTCATCAAAAAATTCCTCTTGAGGGCTGTAATCGTTTAATCCTTTGATTTTAGGTAAATTTAAAGGAGGATCGTCAGCGAATAATTCCTCAACGCTTCTGGGTCGTTCGTCATTTCGCCAAATAAAGCCTTTAAGCTTTTTTTCTTTTTCTGGAAAATCTTCAAGGGGATATGTCTTTCCACCAATTTGGTTTAGTTTTCTCAATTCATCAATTTCATTTTCTGAAATCCATATTTTGATGGCTCCAGATTTTGATTTATCAATTCCTACGAGTTCTTCCTCATTATTCCTCAAGAAGTATATGGTTTCGGCATTTTTTATGACATCAATAGTGTTTAGTTCGTTATTAACAAATAACCCATAAAGTCTTTTTCCTGAAATTTGATTATATCCATCACCTAAACTGTCTTTATTGATTACAAATGCATTATTGAATACCTTGAGGGAGTCCAAAGTTTCTTTCTCTGAATTAGAAATCAAATGAATAGAATCTCCAGTAATTTGGCTCTCATAATGCCACAAAACAGGATGCTCTTTCTTTGTAAAAGCATCTGCGTTCAGATCATAAAAATTGATGAGTTGTGTAAGTCCAGTTTTTTGATTCATGTGGATGGAATCTGCTTTTCCACTTAAATTGGATTTAAACATTTTGGCATTGTAAAATCCACGTACAATTCGTTCTTCAGGTGGACCTGTAATCATCAGTGTATCGCTGTGGATAAAAATAGAATCATTTTCTTGCTCTGTTATGGCGAGTGCTCTTTTAGTGATAAAAACAGAATCTTTTTCTCGAAAAACTTCAGCATAATGCCCTTTAATGATACTGCTGTTTAATGTATCTGTGATGGTGATGTTGTTTGATGCTGAAGCAAAACTTTTGTTACGATCAAAGTACAAACTATCCCCCTCAACAATGCGGTCGTCGTAATTTATTTTTGATTTTTTTACAAAATATCCAGTATCGTTGTTGGTGTTATAAAATCCACGTTCACAATAAATCACACTTGTTTCGCTTGTGATAGTGGTAGGGCCAAACATGAATGCATACCCCGATTCTGTATAGAAATCTAAACGCTCTGTATCGATTACATATTCTGGATTAACAAGCTTTACATCTTTAACAAATTGGTATTTTTTTGATTTCACATAATAGCGCCCAATGGTGCTTGTAATGGTTCCTGATGTATCGCGAACAACTTTGCCTTTTTGATTGTAGTAGGCCTGTTGTTTTATGCGGTCAAAATGTAAAACATCTGTGTATAGTTTTGAATTGGGGTCAATCAAGACAACGTCTCCACTGGCATAGGCCAGTTGCGTTTTTCCGCTGTATTCCACATATTTGGAAGTCATGTTGATGCTATCACCTTGTTTGACACGTACATTGCCATAGGCCTCAATAAAATCTTCTTTGCCGTAATAAATAGCTTCATTACACCAGACCTCAATACCTTCGTGCTTGACGTGAACTTGATTGGCGTTATCGCGCGTCAAAATTGTGGCTCCAGGTTTATCTTCTACGATGTCCATGTAAGGCGCATATTCAATTTCAATCTGCTTACGCTCTTGAGCGTTCAATAGCAAAGTTGTTGAGAAAATAAAAAAGGTTAGGAAGTGTTTTATGTTCACGACTTTAAATTCGAATTTTAACAAAAATAGGGAATATTCAAAATCTTAAGCGCAAATACACTCAAAATAAAGAAGACTACAAACTAGAACGTGATTTAGGACCTAAAAATTGTCTGCTTTCGGTCTGGACCAACAGAAACAATTTTAATAGGAATTTGCAATTCATTTTCCAAAAATTCAATGTATTCCATGAGTGCTTTGGGTAAAGTATCTACACTGTCCATCGCTGTCAAATCTTCTTCCCATCCTTTGAAGTTCGAATAAATTGGGCTTACATTTTCAGCTTCAATATTGTAAGGTAAGTGTTTGATTTCTTTCCCTTTGTAGTTGTATGCGGTACACACTTTCAGGGTTTTGAATCCTGAGAGTACATCCGCTTTCATCATCATAAGTTGAGTTACACCATTCACTTGACATGCGTAGCGAAGTGCGACTAAATCCAACCATCCACAGCGTCTAGCTCTCCCTGTTGTTGCACCAAATTCATGCCCAACACGGCTCATTGTTTCTCCGTTTTCATCAAAAAGTTCGGTAGGGAAGGGCCCTGATCCAACACGAGTAGTGTAGGCCTTAAAAATCCCAAAAACTTCGTTGATGGTATTTGGTGCTACGCCAAGTCCTGTACAAGCGCCAGCAGCAGTTGTATTGGAAGAAGTGACAAAAGGGTATGTACCAAAGTCGATATCCAACAACGATCCTTGAGCTCCTTCGGCAAGTACCGATTTTTGATCACGCTGTGCCTGATGTATATATTCTTCAGAATCAATAAATTCTAAAGATTTTAGGGTTTCTACTGCTTTAAAAAATTCAGACTCTAATTCGTCTAAATCGTATTCAAGTTCAATGTTGTAGAAGTCAATCATTGCTTGATGTTTGTTAGCTAAATTGCGGTATTTTTCTTTCCAATCATCAAGTTCTAAATCTCCAACACGAATCCCGTTTCGACCGGTTTTATCCATGTATGTTGGCCCAATGCCTTTTAGGGTTGAGCCAATTTTTGCCTTTCCTTTGGAGGCCTCCGAAGCCGCATCTAACAAACGATGTGTTGGGAGTATAAGATGAGCCTTTCTCGAAATCAACAATGTTTTTCTGAAATCAACTCCTTGGTCTGTAAGTTTGTCCAATTCTTTTTTAAAAATTACTGGATCTATAACCACTCCGTTTCCAACAAGGTTTTTGACGTTATCATGAAAAATCCCAGAGGGGATGGTATGCAAAACGTGTTTCATGCCATTGAAGACAAGTGTGTGACCTGCATTTGGCCCTCCTTGAAATCGCGCAATGATATCGTAATTTTTGGTTAGTACATCAACAATTTTCCCTTTTCCTTCATCGCCCCACTGGAGTCCTAAAAGCAAATCTACAGCCATATGTTTAGTTAGTTTTTAGTATTTTTTTTGGTTCCGTAGAAGTAAAGTGAGTGTTTTTGAATATCAATATCAAATACTTCTTCGATTGTTTTTTTTATGGATTGAATTCTTGGATCACAAAATTCAATGACTTCACCTGTATCGGTCAGAATTACATGATCGTGTTGTTTGTCAAAATAAGATTTTTCGTATTGCGCCTGATTGTTCCCAAACTGATGCTTACGAACAAGGCCACATTCCAACAAAAGCTCGATGGTGTTGTATAGTGTAGCACGCGACACTCTGTATTTTTTATTTTTCATTTTGATGTAGAGGGACTCTATATCAAAATGATCATCGTTGTCATAAATTTCTTGTAAAATAGCAAAACGCTCAGGAGTTTTACGCTGACTGTTTTCTTCGAGGTATTGTGTAAAAACGTTTTTTACAATTTCTTGACCGCTATGTTTGGTTTTTGGGCTCATGTTCAAAACCTCAAATTTAACTAATTTTTAGACTCTAGAAACCTTTTCAATGCCATTTATTTTTTTTAATCGATCCATGAGTTTGGTCACAAAACTTGTATTGTTCACTTCTAGCGCTATTTCGCCATTAAATGTTCCACTATCTGAGTCAAATTTTATGCTTTTAATATTGACGTTCATATTGGCTGAAATCAATTTTGTTATGTCGCTGACAAGACCTTTTTCGTCGATACCTGTGAGTTTGATGACGGCTCTAAACACCTGCTGTGAAGAGTCAATCCATTTGGCTAAAATGATTCTATACGCATAATTTGATTGCAAACTCAATGCGTTAGGGCAATTTTTTTTATGGACTTTGATACCTTCTCGTATGCTCAAAAATCCAAAGACTTTATCCCCAGGAATAGGATTGCAACAGGAGGCTACTTTGTAATTCAGTTTTTCTTCTTCTTTACCAAAAACCAACATGTCATATTTGGACGTAATTTCATCATTATCTATGACTTCGGGTGATGCTGTTTTTTTACGTTGAATTTTATTTTTGATAAAACTCACCAGCACATTACTTCTTGATGCTGCAAATTTTTTCAACATTGTATTGTCGATACTTCCAATGCCTACCCGGTAGAAAAGATCTAAACTCGTTTGTAGTTTGAAGTAATTGACCAATTCGTTTATCGAACGTTCGTTAAGACTTATTTTGAGTTGTTTCAGCTTACGTCTTAATATTTCTTTTCCATCTTCAGCAATAAGCTTTTTTTCTGCCCTTAAAGAAGATTTTATTTTACTTCGTGCGCGAGCAGTCGTGGCATAATCTAGCCAATTTGAGTTGGGTTTTGCATTTTCGGAGGTAATTATGCTTACTTGATCTCCGCTGTGTAAGGTATGGCTCAATGGTACTAGTTTGCCATTCACTTTGGCGCCTCTAGTTTTCAGTCCGATTTCGGTGTGAATACTGAAAGCAAAATCTAGCGGAGTAGCTTGTTTTGGTAAAGATTTTAAATCCCCTTCAGGTGTGAAAACAAAGATTTCTTTGGCGTATAAATTGAGCTTAAATTCTTCCACAAAATCCACCGCATTGGCGCTAGGGTTGTCCATCACTTCTTGAAGTTTTCCAATCCAACTCTCTAAGTTTTCATCATTAGTAGTGGCGCCTTCCTTGTATTTGTAATGCGCTGCATATCCTTTTTCTGCAATCTCATTCATGCGTTCACTACGGATTTGAACTTCAACCCAACGGCCCTTAGGACCCATCACGGTGATGTGTAGCGCTTCGTACCCTGTAGATTTTGGTGAAGAAATCCAGTCGCGTAAGCGTGTGGGATTTGGTCTAAAAAAATCGGTGACAATGGAATAAATCTTCCAAGCCAAAAACTTTTCATTTTTTAAACCCGATTTGTAAATGATTCGAACCGCAAATTTATCGTATACTTCCTCAAAAGTAACGCCTTGTTTTTGCATTTTTCGACGTATGGAAAAGATGGATTTCGGTCGTCCTTTGATGTCGTATTTTATGCGCTCTTTGTTCAATGCTCCCTCCAAAATACCACTAATCTCATTGATGTATAGATCTTGCTCTTCTTTACTTTCTTTTATTTTTAGTAATATAGATTCGTAAACCTCTGGTTCTGTGTATTTTAAAGCAAGGTCTTCAAGTTCTGATTTAACATTGTATAATCCAATTTTATGGGCCAATGGAGCATAAATATAAAGCGTTTCTGAGGCAATTTTTATTTGTTTATCCTCGCGAAGCGAATGGATGGTTTGCATATTGTGTAGGCGATCGGCAATTTTAATAATAATCACACGTACATCGTCATTGAGGGTCAATAGCATTTTTCTGAAATTCTCTGCTTGCAACGAAATGTTTTTATCCTTTTTTAAGCTAGAGATTTTGGTAAGACCATTAACAATTCGTGCTACGGTTTCACCAAATAATTGTTCGATATCACGAATTGAATATTCTTCGCAATCTTCTACAACGTCGTGGAGTAGTGCAGCGGCTATGGACGTAGCGTCCAATCCAATTTCGGAAGCGACTATTTTTGCTACAGAAATAGGATGAAAAATATAGGCCTCTCCCGATTTTCGGCGTTGATCTTTATGTGCATCTACAGCCACATCAAAGGCCTTTCGAATCATTTTTTTATCTGAAGCAGAGAGACTGCGGTAGCTGATTTTGAGGAGTTCTTTGTACTCCTTTGCAATAGCAGCGTTCTCTTTTTTGATGTCCTCAGCAGTCATACCCTAAAACTAAAACAAACATTTGTAACAAACAACCGCGATCTACACTTTTTAAAAAAAATGTATGAACATTAAATAGAGGTATGAATTATTTGAATGCGCGTTGGCGTTTAGCTTCAAACATAAGGATACCAGCAGCTACCGAAACGTTCATCGAATCGACATGCCCAAGCATGGGAATATGAATGCATTGAGTGGCTTCAGAACGCCACTGTTCGCTAAGACCACTAGATTCTGCACCTACGACAAGAGCGGTTGAATTTTGAAAATTAGGTTCTGTGTAGGGCTTTGAATCTTGAAGAATAGCACTGTAGATTGCAATGTTATGTTTTTTGAGGTAAGCGATGATTTCATCTGATGTCCCCACAGCAATTTGTGTGGAAAAAATTCCTCCAACACTCGACCGGATTACATTTGGATTATATAGATCCGTTCGTGGATCTGCGACAAGGACGGCATCAACTTTTGCCGCATCGGCTGTTCGAAGCAGGGCGCCGATATTCCCAGGTTTTTCAGGGGATTCGGCTACTAAAATTAATGGGTTTTTAGATTTTATATTAAGTTGTGCTAAGGACAAATCTTTGCATTTAGCTAGAGCAAAAATGCCTTCTGTACGTCCACGATAAGCCACTTTTTCATAGATTTTCGAATCAATTTGAATACACTCAATATTTTTTGCTTTTAATTCTTCTAATGTATTTGTTGAGCATAATTGGGGTTCGATATAAATAGTTTCTATGGTATAGCCACTATTGACAGCTAAAAGAACTTCACGTTTCCCTTCGATGATAAACAAACCTTGTGCGCGGCGTTGCTTCGATTTTTCTTTCAGCAACAACAGGTTTTTAATTTTAGGATTTTTTAAACTGGTGATTTCTTTTATCATACCACAAAAATAGGGTTATTTTTTTTGCAAGAAAAAAGCCCAAGACGTTGCTTGGGCTTTATAATAAGGGGTATTTTATTGGTTTTTATATTTTTCAGAATATCTTTTCCACAACTTTGTTTGATGGCTTTCTAAGCTTATGTTTCGCCCATCAATAAAGGCATGGTCAAGCTGGTTGGTGCGCATATCAAGTGCATCACCTTTACTGATGAATAGGGTAGCGCTTTTCCCTACTTCTAAACTACCGTATCGAGCATCTATCCCAAGAATTTTTGCAGCATTGAGCGTGATGAGTTGTAGCGCCTCTTCTTTACTGAGCCCATAGGCCACAGTAGTTCCGGCATAAAAAGGGAGGTTCCTGGAATTCATACGTTCCATATCGCCACTGGCTTCAAGTGCAACGAGTACGCCACCATCGACGAGTTTTTTGGCAAGTTTAAAGGGTAAATCAACATCTTCATCAGCTTTATTGGGTCTGGAATGAACACGTCTGAGTAATACTGAAACGTCATGATCCTTTAGCAAATCAGTTTGTTTATACGCTTCATACGCACCAACAAGTACAATTTTCGCTATGTTGTGTTGCTTTTTAAAGTTCACAGCATCAATGATTCCTTTTTCATCATCCACATGAATGAATAATGTTTGACGACCATCAAAAATACCTTTTAGGGCTTCAAAGGGTAAGTTTAAGCCAGGGTTTGCGCTGGCATTATGCACTTTTGCATTGTCAAAATATGAAGTTAACTCTTGAACTTGACTGTTGTACTTTTCATTGACTTTTAATCCGGGATCTTCCCCAAGCCACCAACGTCCTCTACTGAATGTACTCGGCCAATTCATATGAATGCCATCATCGATTTTAACTGCGGCGTCTTCCCAATTCCAAGCGTCTAACTGTACTACAGATGAAGTGCCTGAAATTCGGCCTCCTCTAGGGGTGATTTGCGCCATCAATACGCCGTTTGGTCGCATAGTTTCCACCACTTTTGACTCCGTATTATAGGCAATCAAACTTCTTATGTGTGGATTCCATGTCCCAATTTCTTCATCATCATCTGAGGCACGAACAGCATCAATTTCAATAAGTCCTAATGTTGAATTTGGAATGATAAAACCTGGGTAGACATGCTTTCCATCTGCTTCAATAATATCCATTTGAGTATTCAGTTTACTTCTGTCCATTTGCCCAACATATTGAAGTGTACCGTTTTCAAAAATAATCAGACTATTGTCTAGTACACTGCCATTGCCAAGGTGTGCCGTAGCGCCTTTAATTGCCACGGTAGTATTCTGCACTGGAGCAGGTGTTTGTTGCGCATTAAGTGCAAAACATATGCTAAAAAGTGCTATGAAGTATATTTTTAATGTTTTCATAATGTTTTTATTAAATTTGATCGTGATCCAAAGTATCACAATGCATTTCTTGTTTCTTTTTGACCTTTACAGCTTGAGTTTTCATGCCCTTATTTTTCTCTTTGAGCATCATTTGAATCAGTGTATTTCGATCATTTTTGATATTTTCTCGAAGCTGTTGATCGCGTTCGCTATCAAAATAAGTTACCCCTTCGATAAGTGTTTTTTCTGCTTTTGCATAAACGGACATGGGGTGGTCGCTCCAGAGTACCAAATCAGCATCTTTACCAACTTTGATACTTCCAACTTTATCATCAATATGTAACAACTTTGCAGGATTTAAAGTGACCATTTTCCATGCATCTTCTTCAGTAGCACCACCATATTTTACGGCTTTGGCCGCTTCTTGATTGAGTCGTCGAGACATTTCGGCATCGTCACTATTAATCGCTGTAACTACACCAACGTTGTTTAGAATGGCGGCATTGTATGGAATAGCATCATTAACTTCGTATTTATACGCCCACCAATCGCTGAACGTTGAGGCACCAACACCATGCGCTTTCATTTTATCGGCCACTTTGTAGCCCTCTAAAATATGCGTGAAAGTGTTGATGTTAAAATCAAATTTTTCTGCGACTTTCATCAACATATTGATTTCACTTTGAATGTAGGAGTGACAACTAATAAAACGCTCTTTGTTGAGGATTTCGGCCAGTACTTCCATTTCTGTATCTTCTCTGTAGGGTTGTCCACTTTTTTTCTTTTGGTCATACGCTTTGGCCCTTGAAAAATAATCCATATACATTTGTTCGACCCCCATTCTTGTTTGTGGAAAACGGCTGTAGCTACCCCAATTGGATTGTTTTACGTTTTCACCCAAAGCAAATTTGATAAACTTTGGAGCATCTTTGTACATCAAATTTTTTGCAGATTCTCCCCATTTGAGTTTTATAAGTGCCGAACGCCCGCCAACGGGGTTTGCCGATCCATGAAGGATTTGAATCGTGGTGACGCCCCCAGAGAGGTTTCGATAAATATCCACATCATCGGCATCTACAACATCTTCTATACTCACTTCTGCAGAGGAGTTTTGTCCCGCTTCATTAATACTGGCTGCAGCAATGTGTGAATGCTCATCGACTATCCCAGAAGTGAGGTGTTTCCCACTTGCATCTATCACCGTTGCTTTTCGTACTTTCAAATTGTTTCCGATGGCTGCAATTTTTCCATCTTTAACCAAAACATCAGTATTTAATAAAATACCATCATCTTCGTTGGTCCACACAGTAGCATTCTGAAAAAGAATAGTTTTTGCTTCTGGAAGTGTTCTAAACCCATAAGCACCATTTGGATAGGTTACAGGGATAACAGTTTTTTCTTTCGCTTCTTTTTTATCTTTTTTTGTTTTCTTTTCTTCTTTTTTGTCCGATTTAATAAGTGTCAACTTTTGGGTTGAACCGTTTGTGAAATTGATGGTTCCATTTAAATTTGGGTCATCTTTATCAATCTTAGCACTAAAA
Source organism: Flavobacteriaceae bacterium (assembly GCA_965658025.1). GTDB lineage: Bacteria > Bacteroidota > Bacteroidia > Flavobacteriales > Flavobacteriaceae > UBA3537. The sequence goes on from CBFHQL010000004.1 coordinate 67,814, forward strand.
CGCATAAACTGTTGCTGTAAAGTGTCTTTTGTCGTGAAAAGAAGGTGTATCCAATCTTGATCTTGTTTAAGGTTAGAACTTAGATTTAAACTATCCACTTTTAGATTGGCTTTAGGTTTTCCTTTTGTACCAGAAACCTCAAGAGTGTATTTATGTTCGTTTAAATTAAATGTATATGTACCGTTTAAGATCTTTGCGTTTATATCTTCAAAAGTTGTTCTTGAGCCACGAATCCAATGCTCATAAACAGCAGTTTTGGGCTCAAAAAAAGCACCAGATGTGATGGTAAAATTTGCATAACTTCCATTGTGTAGATTTCCAATTTTGTTATTTCCTAACAACTGAGCCGGTACAGTTGTGAGCGCCTCTAAAGCTTCGGTTGTGCTCAATCCGTGGTCTATAGCATTTTTTATGTGGGCTTTAAATTCTTTAACTGATTTTAGCCCATGCGTTGTCAATGCAAAAGTGATGTTGTGGTCTGCCAAAACTTTTGGATTTGTTGGTCTTTGGTTCCATTCTTTCATGCTTTCTAGTTCTAATTTATCGGCCAGAAAACTATTTTCCACATCGTAAGGTTTTGGGAAATTTACAGGGATAATGAATGCCGCATTGGTGTTTTTTATGGAATTGATACGTTCGTATTCATCACCACCCCCCAAAAGAATGTATTGAATACCAAATTGATCCCCAACGGCATCAGCTCTGAGTGCATTTGCTCTACTGCCTGCGGCCATAATTTGTACCAAATCGGCATTGTTGTTTAAGGCCTCTATAGAACGGTCTGTAGTGTTTTGATTTTCTTTTTTGTACCAATCGGCGTCGTTGTACAATTGACGCAACAAAGCCATAGCCCCCATGATGGATGTGGGGTAGGATTGACGAGAGCGTACACTTTTTGAAAAAGATAAATACTGCGCAGATCGTCCAGAGAGAATTCTCTTGGCATCCGACCCTTTTAAATCTAATGCAATTAACGCTCCATTGCCCCGTACAATACCATCTTCGATGTGCGTATTGACTACCCCAAAACCTTGTTGCAGTAAAGTTTTGGCTGTTTTCTCATCAAATTCAAATGCATCCATCGCATTTTGTTCTGGCCGCACATGGTCGTTCCAATAAAAACCCTCTCGAGATGGGCCATATTGTGGCCCACTTCCGCCACCACTTTTGCGTTTAGGTTTATCCACACCAAAAGTGGAATATAAATCAATAAATGAAGGATAAATACTATGGCCTTGAGCATCAATAACCTCTGAATTTTCAGGGATTGGAATGTTTTTACCGCTATTGACCACCAATCCGTCTTTAATCAGAAGTGTGCCATTTTCAATCACCTTTGTAGGTGTGATGTAAAGTTTTGCATTGGTAATCACGGTGAAGTTTGTTGCTTTAGATTTTACACCATCGTTTTTAGGGAAATAATCTTGTGTATGCCCCATAAAAGCACACAAGAATCCCATGAGTAGGAACTTTATTTTTTTCATAGTAATAAATTTTGCGTTGTTAAATATAAGGATAAACTTTTAAAAGTTTATGATTCAATCTATGCGCTCTTGATTTAAGACCGGTTCTGAAAATACCCCACAATAAGCCCCACAACATAACTATAACTTTCAATTCCATGCTCTTGCGCATTTACTTTTAAAAACCCACTATAAAAGTGTTTAAAAAGGGGTTCTAGTGGATTGTTGTATTGCGCCCAATGCGTTTGTCGTGCTTTAAAATCATCTAAAATACCAGGATTGATTTGTGTTTTTAATGTTTCGAATGTTTCTGGACTTCTTCTGTATAATTCGTTCAAACAATAGCGCAAAGCAAAAGTATAACCACTATATCTGAAATAGCGATCTTCGTTATTGATACACGCGAGAAAACCAATAAAATTCGCCTCATTTTCGGCGGCATAACCAATTTGATGTGCTTGCTCGTGCGCCAGAGTCATTGGCATGGAGTTTACAGGGTTGCGGCTGTTCACTTGCGCTTCATTTGTCAATGGATTTAGATACCCACTAAACCCCATATAGGCAAGAGGAGTGCTCAGTAGAGATAACTTTTGACTTGGATTTTTATAGCTCAAATAAGGATATGCTTTAGCGCTATTTTGATACCCCTTTACAGACAATTTCGCCAAAACGTCAAAATCATTGGGGATTGTAACCTGCGCACTGCTATCCTTTGCGAGTTCTATGTGAACAGCATTGGTCAGATCTATAATTTTTCTCGTCGTCTCAATCAGTTGTTTAGTAGTGTAAATTGGGTTAAGGTCTTGTTTTTTGTGTAGCGGCAAACGGTAGTAGTTTAAACCCCAAAACACATGAAACAAAAAATATAAAATGGATGTAATTATAAGCAAATTGGTGATGGTATTTTTTGGCGTTTTGAGGAGTTTTTTTCCATGTGTAAAAAACCACCAAAGACCATAGCCAATAGCTGTAATGTACAGTAAATCACCCACAGAAAAGGGCACCCAACCATACAACAGGCGCAAAGTACTCGAGATTTTTGGATACAATACACTACTGTAATGTTGCTCCACAAAATCAGGGTGTTTGGCTAACATATTGACAACCAGTATTTGAGGCACAATACTAAAGGCCGTAAAAAGTCTTAAAGTTTTAGACATACTTCAAAAATAGAAAATTATATTTAGGTTTAAGACGATATACGTACCTTTGTGGTTCAAAATCATTAGCTATGAGTAAAGAAGTCAGCCAATTAAATCCTGAAGAAATTTGGTCCAATTTTGCGGATTTAAATGCGGTACCACGCCCATCCAAAAAAGAAGAGCGTGTGATTGCTTTTATTAAAGATTTTGGCGCGAAACTAAACCTCGAGACTATTGAAGACGAAGTGGGCAATGTCATCATCAGAAAACCAGCAACACCAGGGATGGAGCACCGAAAAGCAGTGGTGTTACAATCTCATTTGGATATGGTCCACCAAAAAAATGCCGATACCGATTTTGATTTTCTAAATCAAGGCATTCAGATGTATGTGGATGGCGATTGGGTAAAAGCCAAAGGCACCACACTTGGTGCCGACAATGGTTTGGGTGTAGCTACAATTATGGCCGTGTTGCAAAGTACCGATTTGCCTCACCCAGCACTTGAGGCCTTGTTTACCATCGATGAAGAAACAGGAATGACGGGGGCGATGGGACTTCAGCCCGGATTGTTAAAAGGTGATATTCTTTTGAATTTAGATACCGAAGAAGACGACGAAATTGGCGTCGGTTGTGCTGGTGGTATCGATGTGACGGCCACAGCATCCTACATTGAAGAACCAACCCCACAAACCGCAGTCGCTTATGATCTTTCGGTTAAAGGACTTCAAGGGGGGCACTCTGGTATGGATATCCACAAAGGGTTTGGAAATGCCAACAAACTCATGAGCCGCTTGTTGTACAATGGTTTTGACCGTTATGGGCTTCGTATTTCAAAAATTGATGGCGGAAGTTTACGTAATGCCATTCCAAGAGAAAGTAGGGCTACAGTGGTGGTTGATGCGGTACATAAAGATGCCTTTGAACAAGCAACAGAACATTTGACAGCAGTTATTGAAAAAGAATTTGAAGCCCTTGATCCAGAACTCAATATTACATTAAATCCAACGGATTTACCAGAAACAGTGATGGATCTAAGTGTTCAGCAACCCTTGGTAAAAGCCCTTCGTGTTGCACATAATGGGGTATACCGTATGAGCCCTGATATTGAGGATTTAGTAGAAACCTCCAATAATGTAGCGCGTGTGCTTGTTGAAAATGGACAAATTCATGTGGGATGTCTTACGCGATCATCCGTAGACAGTTCCAAAATGGATTTAGCACAAACCTTAAAAGCAACCTTTGAATTGGCAGGGTGTACGGTTAAATTTTCTGGGGACTACCCAGGTTGGACACCCAATATGAAGGCCTCAATTTTAAAAGTACTCACAGATTTATATGTGCAATTAAACGGCACTGAACCGCATGTCGCCGCTTGTCATGCAGGGTTAGAGTGTGGTATTTTAGGGACGCATTATCCCGATATGGAAATGATTAGTTTTGGCCCAAACATCAAAGGCGCACATTCCCCAGACGAACGGGCACAAATTTCCTCCGTGCAAAAATTTTGGGTGTTTCTAAAAGCGATTTTAGCAGCTATTCCGAAGAAATAAAATCCATTGTATTATAGTTCAACTTCTTAAAATTTTTTAAAAATCTCAACTTTTGTGTTTGATTTTTTTTATATATTTGAGTAATTAACCCCAAGTTTAATCTTCAAAACCATGAATGTCCTACGTCCTTTTATAGACTTAGCGTATATTTTTAGGTGCTAAATGCATTTGTTTTTAGGTTTACTTTTTGGGTTATCATTAGCAAAAATTATTAACTGTAATTTGGACAGCTCAAACGAAGTAACTTTGATTAACTTTGTTGAAATATGAATGATTTTGGTTTTACTTTTTGCGAAAGGGTAAATATGCCGAACAACGCCCTAAATAGTAGGCTAACCTAACTGTAGTTTTAATTTTGAAAAATTTAAGTTGTAATAAATGTGGAAAGAAAATTGGGATAATTGAAATTTTCAATGTGAAACCTAATGAAACCTACTACTGTAAACAATGCGGAAAAGCGCAAGAACCAGAGTTTCACCCATGGGTTTTAAAAACATGGTATAAGACACCTTTTATTGGTTTTATGACAGTAATAATTCCTATTTACACTATAAATTTCTTTCTTAATAACAGATGGGTATCATATAAGATTGGTGCAATTATAGCAATTTTACTATATCTTGGATACTTACTCTTTTTAATTAAGACTACAAAGTTTAAATCGTAATTATTATGAAAAAAGTAAAATCAATTTTCGTAATGCTAACATTTTGTGCTTCACTGTCATTTGTTTCAAATCTTAAAGAAAAACCTTTAAATGGAGACATGATGGTAGGTATTCAATATGCCATGGCAGAAGCCGGAGAATCAAGTGAATTTCAAGCGGCGGTTGGAGCAGTAGGGACTGTTGCTACTGCTGCATTGGCAACTGGCCCAGTTGGTTGGGGCTTTGCAATAGTTGCAGGTTTATGACCAAACAAAAGCCTTCAATTCAATATGATTGAAGGCTTTACATTTTATTTGGTGTAAAGACAATACAGTTAAAAATGCTCTATCTAAGTTATTAGAACAATTTGCTTGTTTTAAATTTTGGAAAATTTAAGTTGTGTTAAATGTGGAAAGAAAATTGGGATAATTGAAATCTTCAATGTGAAACCCAATAAAACCTACTATTGCAAAGAATGCGGAGAAGCGCAAGAACCTGTTTATCACCCATTTGTAATAAAAGATTGGGATAAACACCCTTATTATGCTTTGGTGTTTCCTTTTGTTACAATTTATTCTATCAATTTTTTTCTTAATAATAGATGGCTATCATATTCAATAGGGATTGTTCTTGGAATACTTGCTTATCTTATTTATCTAATAATTTTAGTTAAAACTACCAGATTTAAATAAAATCTAAAATGAAAAAAGTAAAATCAGTTTTCGTTTAATTACTTTCTCTACTTTTATTAATTAAGACTACAAAGTTTAAACCTTAATTATCAATGAAAAATGCCTTCCTAAATCTACCTTTATTATGCTTTATTTTTGGAATTACAGCATCATTTATTTGGGGGTTAGATATAAGAAGTACTGAACTATCAGAAAATAATTTAACCTATGATGGTTATGAATTATTCAATATGATAATCTCAAATAACCTCATTGTTAATCTGATTATATTACTTGGGTTTTTAACTTTAGGAGTATCTTCGTTGGCAATTTTAGCTTATAATGGATATATTTTTGGGATTTGCTTACAATCTCTACCATTGGATAAAATTTTATACAATTTCCTATCATATTCAATTCTTGAATCACTAGCGTTTATTATCACCTGTCGCTTAGCGTTGTATCTCTCATCAATTGTATGGAAAAATATATTGTTAAACATGAAATTAAAGATTAACGTAATTACTGTAATTAAGCATACTTCATTTGCCGTAATTTCAACATTAACTGCATCAATAATAGAGGTATATGTTTCAATTAACTAAAACAAAATTAGACACTTTATTTTTAGGTCTACTTTTTTTTCTTTCTACTTATTTGTGCTATGAAGTGTCATCAGTTTCATTTGAATTATTAAACTTAGATTTTCCTTTTATAACTAAAATGAGTAGTTTTTTTTCTGCTCTGCTACCGCTCACTATTTTCTTATTTTATTTATTTACAACTAAGTATATGTTTTCAGTATTTGATTTAGAATTTAAATTTCTATCAATTTTTAAAATCATATCTCTTAGTTATATCCCAGTAGTGATTAGTCAAGCTGTTACTTATTTTATTTTAATTAATTTAGACAAGAATGATTTTGATTCTGGTTACTCCTATTTGAATTCTTATTTTTTTGGGTTTGAGTTAAAAGAAATAATTAATTTATTTGAATATTTTTGGGTTTTATTTTACTTGATTTTTTTGATAAAATTAAAAATTGAATATCAACTTAATATAAAAAAAGCACTAATAATTTGTCTAACGCCAACATTATTCATTTTGGGTTTTAACTATATATGGAGATTGACCTTAGAATAGTTTTACAAAAAGCTTTAAATGAAAAAAACCCCGCATTTGCGGGGTTTTTTGAATGGTTTATCTTGAGTTATTCAGTACCGAGTTCTACAATGAAAATTAGATCGGAATTTGGTTTTATAGGGCCTCGGCCATTTTCGCCATAAGCGAGGTGAGACGGCAGATAAAAGAATGATTTTTGCCCTTTAGTCATGGCCAATACACCCTCTTTAAAACCAGGAATCATTTGTGCGTCTGCACTAAATTTCATCGGCATTTGGTTGTATAGCCCACGTTGTTCCTTTTGTTCGTTGTATGTACCACATTTAAGGTCTATATCTTTGACGTTGGTACTAAAGAGTTTACCATCAGTAAAATATCCTTCGTAGTATAGTTTTACAACAGAACCCAATGCTGGTTTTTCGCCATTGCCCTCAGTAATCGTGTAGGTGAGGAGACCAGAATCTGTAGCTGTAGCTTTGCTTTTGTAGTCTTCCAAAACAGGAAGGATTTCAGCAGCAGCAGCTTCCATTTTTTCTTCAGCGATTTTCTTTTGACGTTCGGCTTCTTTTTTGGCTTCTTCAATTTTTTTCAATCGTTTTTCTTCAAGGAGTGGCAATTCTTTTTCCCAAGTTTTAGCGGCATCAAAACCTCGAGCCCCAAAACCCTGACGGATAATGTTTATGGCTAAAATTTCAACATCTTCCAAAGGTTTATTGCTCCCAGGTGCTACGGCAACATTAGAAATGGAATCTTGGACTTCCAATCCTTTGACCACTTGCCCAAAAACAGCATGGCGGTTATCGAGATGTGGCGTAGGGACTTCAGTGATAAAAAACTGACTACCATTGGTGGCCGGACCAGAGTTGGCCATAGATAATATACCTGGTTTGTCGTGCTTTAATGTTTCATCAAATTCATCGCCAAATTTATATCCTGGATCCCCCATACCCGTCGCAGTAGGGTCACCACCTTGAATCATAAATTGGTCAATCACCCTATGAAATACAGTACCATTGTAGTAGGGTTTTCCTTTTAGAGAGTCGGCCAATTGCGGATGTGTACCTTCGGCAAGCGCGACAAAGTTGGCCACAGTAAGCGGAACTTTTTTGTAAAACAGTTGTACCACCATAGTGTCTTTAGAGGTGGCAAATTCAGCAAATAAACCATCGCCAAGCTCAGGGTATTTGTTTTGACATGATGAGCTGCTCAGTAACAAAAGAATGCCAAATAGTGCGGTAATAGATTTAGTAAGTTTCATGATGTTTTGTATATGTATTTAGTGTTAATTTTTAATGATATCGTGGACAGTCACCTCATAAATTAGTGGGGTGTTTGTTCCAATTTTGTCGTCGTCTCCATAGTAACCATAAGCCATTTGCGAAGGAAAAATAAAGGTTGCCGATTCGCCTCTTTTCATCATTTTAAGTCCTTCACGCAATCCAGCAATAAGTTCTTCTTGCGCCACAAAGTACGTTTTTTTGACGGATTCATCTGTTGGGTAAATCCATTTTTCGGCTAAATTTTTTACCCCATAGCTGTAGAGGACTTGATCCCCAAATTGTGGCGTGTAACGCTCCGTTTCATTCTTTTTGGTAAACTGATACCAAAACCCATAGTCGGAGACAAGAAAGGGTTTTTTGGCGGCATCAACCAATTTTTGGATGGCGGTGTATTCTTGATTATTTCTTGCTTTGTTGATCTGTACAGAAGTATCAATAAAACGCCCAGAATTTTGTTGTAACGGTCGTCGCGCTTCGGAGGGTTTACACCCTACAACGACAAAAATAACAAAAAGAATGCGCCAAAAGTTCACTACTGAAGATTTGATTTAAGAGTTTGTACTAAATGCTCAAATTTTTCGACGGTTTCCTTCAAAGAAAGGGTACTTTTTCCGCCCGCCGCATTTTGGTGTCCACCCCCATTGAAATGCGTACGTGCCAATTGATTAACATCAAAATCGCCTTTGGATCGTAACGAAATTTTGATGATCCCTTCGTCTTTGTTTTCAATGAAAATGACTGCAAATTTTATTCCTTTCACCGAAAGACCATAATTGACCAACCCTTCTGTATCGCCTTTTTGATGACCAAATTGGTCCAACTCGCTTTGCGAAAGCGTGATATAAGCGGTATTTAAATCGGCCAAGACCGTTAAGTTATTTAGCGCAACGCCCAATAGTTTGATGCGCTCAAAGCGATTGGCATCATACACTTTGTTGTGAATGTCTGAATGATCTACGCCAACGTCCATCAAATGCGCCACCACACGGTGGGTTGTGCTTGTGGTTTTTGGAAACCGGAACGAAGCTGTATCGGTCATTATTCCTGTATAAAGTGCAGCGCCAATAGTTTTATTCAACAATGCCAAATCGCCCATTTGAGCCATAAAATGATAAATCATTTCTGAGGTGGAGCACATATCTACATCCGAATAGGTGTATTGGGCATAATCTTCTGGTTGTTGGTGATGGTCAATCATGATTTTGGTGGCCTTATTATTTTCAAGAACCTGTTGCATAGGGCCACTGCGGTGCAATGCATTGAAATCAAGCGTAAACACAAGGTCAGCGGTTTCTAAAATTTTATGCGCACGCTCTGTTTGGGCATCAAATTGGGTGATGTTTTCAGTTCCCGGAATCCATTTTAGGAACGTAGGGTAGTCGTTAGGGACAATGACATTAACGTGGTGTCCCTTTTGAACCAAATAATGGTACAGACCAAGGGATGAACCCACAGCATCGCCATCGGGGTTAACATGGGGGACAATCACCACTTGTTGGGGTGAATTCAACAACGCTTTTACCTGTTCGGACGTTAATTTTTTCATTAGAAACAAAGATACAATTTTTTATAAATTAGGGGAGCGCGAAATTTCGTTTCAAAATCATTACTTTTGCACGAATTAAATTTTGAATATGGCAAACAATAAAACTTTTACGATGCTTAAACCTGACGCTGTAGAGAAGGGAAACATCGGCCCAATTTTAGAAAAAATAACCTCTTCTGGATTTCGTATTGTAGCGATGAAACTCACACAATTGACCGTAGCGGACGCTGAAGAATTTTATGCAATCCATAAAGAACGCCCATTTTTTGGGGATTTGGTCACCTATATGACACGTGGGCCCATTGTGGCTGCGATTTTAGAAAAAGACAATGCGGTAGAGGATTTTAGAACCCTTATTGGTGCTACCAATCCAGCAGATGCGGCTGAAGGTACTATCCGCAATATGTTTGCAGATTCCATTAGTGAAAATGCAGTCCATGGAAGCGATAGCGACGACAATGCTGCTATTGAAGGCGCATTTCACTTTTCTGGACGCGAAATGTTTTAGGGTTTTACCTCAAAACAAGTTTAGTCACCACTTCTTTACCAAGTTCTTCGTTAATCATAGCGATGATTTTGTCTTTACCGTAGGCCAATTCTTCTCGCAGTACAGAAGAACTTAGGGCCACATACAAAGTGCCGTTATGCAGTTTGGTGCTTACGGTATAATTGTGTACACCATTGCCCAAAAGCTCGCGCCAAGCATTGGAGACGTTTACGTCGTCTAACCCTTTTTCGAGTTTATTACTTTCCACAAAAGAGGCCAAGACTTCGTCTATTTTTTGATGATCGTTGTGGCGTTTGCTCATTCGTCTAAATTTAGCGGTTCGTAGGGTTTATAGTGGTACACAAAGCCGTCTGTATTGGCAAGCACAAGTGCTTTATCACTCGCCGATACAATTTCTTCGCTGTAGGTCGTGTCGTTGTCCTTGTATTCCAACAAAAGGGTGTTGTTTTTTAGTTTAAGCTTAAAGTTAAGCACATCTTCGGAAGTTTCAAAAGTCCCTTGAAAATTTGGTTTTAGCTTTTTGCGAAACCCCGTAAGGTCTGCATTAATTTTAAAATAATCAATTCCAGTATTCACCTTAAACGTTTTGATGATTTTACCGTCCTTTTTGACCTGCTCGATTTCCCAATAGCCCTCTATAAAATCAATATATTGAGCTGGATCAGGGGAGCACCCCCAAAGCGTAAACAAAAAAATAAGGGTTAATGGTTTCATAATTGAAAAATTTCAAAAGATTGATGGGCACTTTTCACGGCTTTTTCGGTGCGGTCGGCATGGGTGTCTGAGATAAAGAGTTGGCCAAAACTCTCGTCATTCACCATACCAATGATGCGTTCTACCCGTTGTTCGTCCAATTTATCAAAAATATCATCCAATAGCAAAATAGGCGTAGTCCCGCTTTGTGTTTTGATGAGCTCAAATTGGGCCAATTTTAGTGCAATCAAAAACGATTTTTGTTGCCCTTGACTGCCAAATTTTTTGATCGGATGTGCACCAATGTTAAATTCCAAATCGTCTTTATGAATCCCCACACTTGTATATTGTAGCGCACGGTCTTTGTTGATTTGTGTTTGAAGAAGTTCACCCAGTGGCTGGTCATTGAGTTGGCTTTTGTACTCCAAATGCACAATTTCATTTCCATCACTTATGGCTTTGTATTGTTTTAGAAAAATAGGGGTAAAGGCCTCAATAAACACATGACGCTTGTTGTGGATTTCTGTGCCCAACTCGGTAAGTTGACTGTTATAAACGTCAATGGCATCATTATCAAATGTGTTGTTGTTGGAGAAATATTTGAGCAACGCATTGCGTTGGGTCAAAATTTTGTTGTACTGAATCAGGTGTTCAAGATAAAGTTTATCACTTTGTGCAATCACGCCATCCATAAATTTTCGACGCATATCGCTGCCTTCAGTAATTAAATCGCGGTCGGCAGGAGAGATAATAACGAGAGGTAAAAACCCAATATGGTCGCTAAAGCGTTCGTACGCTTTGGCGTTGCGTTTAATGATTTTTTTGCTTCCCTTTTTTAGCGAAACCACGATTTTTTCGTCTTTGTTGTCTTTGCTGTAGCGTCCATCGACTACAAAGAAATCTTCTCCGTGTTTGATGTTTTGGGAAGCGATAGGGTTGAAGTAACTTTTCCCAAAGGACAAATGATATATGGCGTCCAAAATATTAGTTTTCCCAATACCATTGGGTCCAACAAAACAATTCACCTTTTTATTGAATTCAAATGATTGGCTGTTAAAATTTTTGTAGTTCACTAAATTTATAGACTTTAAAATCATTTTGTGTGTAAATTGGTTTTAAATTTAAATTTGCTATGGATGATGCGTTATACAGCTGCAAAATATTGAAAAATAACAAATAAATTATCATGATTTTAGGAATAAAATTATATTTTTGCCCCTCACATTTAGAATATTATGGCAACATATAAGAAACGTGGCGGAAAGCCAAAAACAAAAGCACAAAAGCAACAGTCCATAGAAGACGGGTCAACAACTGCTGAGGTATTTAACACTCTAGATGAAGGTGCATCGAAGACGGAGCAATGGGTTGTCGCAAATCAAAAATATATTTTTGCAATTGTTGGTGTTGCAGCAGTTTTGGTTTTAGGATTTTTGGGGTATGACAAATACATCCAAGAGCCCAATGAACGTACCGCCATGAATGATATGTATTCAGCGCAAAAATATTTCAATGATGCTGTCAATGGTACAGCACAAGATTCTTTATTCACACTTTCTTTGAATGGTGCTGAAGGTAAATATGGCATGCTGGACATTGCTGAAACGTACAGTGGTACCAAAGCAGGCAATCTCGCCAATTATTATGCGGGTATGGCCTACTTGAATATGAAAGACTATGTAAATGCTATCGAATACTTAAATGCATTTGAATCTTCAGACGATGTGCTTGGCCCCATTGCAAAAGGAGGTATCGGTGATGCGTTTGTTCAATTGGAACAACTGGATGATGCATACGATTACTACGTACAAGCCGCCAACGACAAAACGAATAATTATACCACGCCAATGTACTTGTACAAGGCTGGTGTCATCGGTCTAAAAATTGGAAAAAGCGCAAAAGCTTTAGAGTATTTCAAAACCATAAAATCTGACTTTCCAGAGAGCACAGAAGCCAAAGACATCGATGTGTTTATAGGAAAAGCACAAGCAGCGCGTAACTAACACAACGCATGGCAACGGCAAACACAAACCTTTCGAACTACGACAAATCGGCACTTCCTGATGCTTCCGATTTTAAGATTGGTATCGTTGTTTCTGAATGGAATTCTGAGGTGACTAATGGGCTTTTGGATGGTGCTTTAGCCACGTTAACAGATTGTGGTGTTTCAAAAAACAATATTTCGATTCACAAAGTACCTGGAAGTTTTGAACTTATTTTTGGCGCCAAAAAAGTACAGTCATCTGGTGTCGATGCCGTCATCACCATTGGTTGTGTGATTCAAGGCGAAACCAAACATTTTGATTATGTCTGTGCTGGAGTGACGCAAGGCATCAAAGATTTAAACATCCATCATGAGGTTCCTGTTGTTTTTTGTGTATTGACTGATAATAATAAACAACAATCCTTAGATCGTTCAGGGGGTAAACACGGCAACAAAGGTGTGGAAGCGGCCATAACGGCCTTGAAAATGATTGATTTTAACCGTTCTTTTTAAGTCGTTATTTTAATTTTACCTTCCTCTTTTTTATCCTGTATTTTTTAAGTATTTTTGGTTCAATCGAGCTTAACATTTCATATGTCAAAATTCAAATTAAACAGGAGAAGAAAACCATCAATTTCTTTAACTTGGCTCATCGTTTTCCTTGTTATAATTTTGATAGGTATGTTGGTCTTAGATGCTAAATTCTTGTAAAACATGGGGTTATTTAAACTCAGAAAAAATAAAAAATTCAACTACGAACCGCGTTATTATAAAGGGGAATCAAGCCCTTTTGAAATAAAACACAAGTTTGATGATCAACGTGTAACGATTCAAAAAACGAACTTAAAAGGTAAATTTAAAAACGCCTTGAGTGATGCAAAAAATTCAGATCGTCAAACAAATAGAAGAATAGGCATCATTCTTCTCATTCTTGTTTTTGTTGTTTTGTGGTTTATAGATTTTGACTTCTCAATATTCTTTAGCTAATGGCAGATATTATACATCTTTTACCGGATCATGTTGCCAATCAGATTGCTGCTGGAGAGGTTGTTCAGCGGCCTGCTTCAGTGGTTAAAGAATTGCTGGAGAATTCTATTGATGCTGCATCCTCAGAAATCAAATTACTGATTAAAAACGCTGGAAAAACCTTAATTCAAGTCATTGACAACGGCAAAGGAATGAGCGTAACCGACGCACGCTTGAGTTTTGAACGCCATGCGACTTCCAAAATAAAAGCTGCCGATGATTTATTTTGTTTAAATACCAAAGGATTTCGCGGCGAGGCATTGGCCAGTATTGCCGCCATCGCGCATGTAGAATTAAAAACCAAACAAGACGATGAGGAACTTGGGACTTTGATTAGCATTGAAGGAAGTTCAATTACCGATCAAAATACTATAGCTACACCAAAAGGGACTTCTGTGGCGGTAAAAAATTTATTTTTTAATATTCCAGCACGTCGTAATTTTCTTAAATCTGATGCGGTAGAGTTGCGTCATATTATTGATGAATTTCACCGCGTAGTGTTGGCACATCCACAGATCAATTTTTCAATGTACCACAACGGCAACAATTTATTCGACTTACGTTCCGAAAATTTTAGGCAACGCATTGTACATACCTTTGGCAAAAAGACCAACGAAAAACTTGTTCCTGTTGATGAAGACACCGAGTTACTAAAAATATCGGGATTCGTTGGAAAACCAGAGTATGCGAAGAAATCACGGGGCGAACAATTTTTCTTTGTTAATCAACGCTTTATCAAAAGTCCTTATCTAAATCATGCAATACAAGCCGCATTTGAAGGACTATTGCCCCCTAATAAATTTCCGAGTTACTTTTTAAAGCTCACTGTAGACCCAAAGTCTATTGATATCAATATTCATCCTACCAAAACTGAAATAAAATTTGATGATGAACCCACCATATATGCTTTGTTGCGTGCTGCAGTCAAACACAGTCTAGGGCAGTTCAGTGTGGCACCCATTCTTGACTTTCAAAGAGATGCTGCTTTGGATACGCCTTATCACCAACAAAATGAACAGGTTTCTTTGCCCAAAGTAGAGGTCAATCCAGATTTTAACCCATTTTCTAAACCCAAAAGTAGTCCTTCATCCAGCTCATCTGCTTGGGAAGGACTTTATACAGGTTTGCAGTCTGATGCTACAGAATCATCAAATGATTTTAGCGAAGTGCAGTTTGAATCTGATGAATTACAGTCGTCTATTTTCGATGAAGACGAAGGAAAAAAGGTGCAAAATACGTTTCAATTACAAAATAAATACATCATAAGTACCATCAAATCGGGAATGGTTGTAATTGATCAAAATAGAGCCCATGAGCGTATCTTGTACGAAGATTTTTTAAGACAAATTACTATTAATGATACTGTTGGTCAGCAGTTAATGTTTCCGCTTACTTTGGAATTTTCGACCAAAGACATGGAAGTCCTTTTAGAACTTAAAGAACAGTTAGAACATTCTGGTTTTGTATTTGATAATTTTGGTGATCAACAAACCACAATTTCTGCAATTCCTGCTGCATTAAAAGACAGTGAAGTCAAAAAAGTTTTTCTTCAGTTGATTGATGACGTACACAACGAAGTGCCAGATTTTAATTTTAGTTCAAGCGACTTGCTGGCCAAAACTTTTGCCAAAAGTTTAGCCATTAAAAATGGAAAAAAATTGAATATTGCAGAGCAGGAGTTTATTGTGAATGCTTTATTTGCCTGTAAAGAACCAGCACTTTCGCTAACACATAAGGCAATTTTTACTACAATAGAAATTACAGAACTAGAATCTAAATTCAATTAGTATGCTAAGAATCACGCCTACAGTCAAGCATCTTCTCATCTTAAATGTGATTATTTTTGGTGGAACATATTTAATGGGTAATGAAAATTTATTTTTTCGCCTGTTGGCACTTTTTTATCCTTTAAGTGATTATTTTGCCCCTTGGCAAATCCTATCGCATATGTTTATGCACGGTAGTTTTCAGCATCTTTTGTTCAATATGTTTGCGCTTTGGATGTTTGGAACTGCTGTAGAACAAAGATTCGGTCAACGCAAGTTTATCACATTTTATATCAGTTGTGGTTTGGGTGCAGTAGCACTTACTTTTTTGGTGTATTTCATTCAAATTTACCCAACGTTAAGTTCGTTAGAAGGGCGAGGTTTTGTTTTTGAATGTGTTAAAGAAATTGCAGGTCTAAATATTTTGGACAACAACGTTTTTAAAGGCGAAATTTTAGCGCAAAAAATGCAACCTGTTCTTGAAAGTTATGGCCAAAGTATGCGTCAAATTGATGAAAACACATTTCGGATGTTTTTTGAATTGAACGTAAAAAGTAATGGTTCAATGGTTGGTGCCTCAGGAGCAATTATGGGTGTTTTAGTGGCCTTTGGTATGCTAAACCCAAATGCAGAGTTGATGCTTATTTTTCTTCCAATCCCCATTAAAGCCAAATATTTTATCCCTGGAATTATTGCTATTGATTTATTTTCTGCTGTTACTGGTGTTTCTATATTTAGCCCAAGCAATACAGCATATATCGCCCATATTGGTGGTGCACTCACAGGTTTTCTGTTGATGTATTTTTGGAAAAAAAATCAATTTGATAAATACCGCTGGAATTAGATGAGTACGCTTGCACAAGATATGAGAGCAAAATTAAAACGTTTGCATGTATTAGAAAAAATAATCGTGCTGAACACTTTGGTTTTTGTGGCAGGTATTGTTTTTAAATTATTGGGGTTCAATCTTTTGGATTGGTTTTCGTTACCCAATCTCTTTTCAGAATTTTTTGGGCGTCCATGGAGTATTTTAAGTTATGGCTTCTTACATCATTCTTTTGGGCATCTCTTTTTTAATATGCTGGTGTTGTACTTTTTGGCGCAAACCTTTGGCAACCTGTTTACGCCTCGTCTTTCTCTAAAAATATATATGCTCGGGGTTCTTTTTGGGGGCTTAGCATTCTTATCTACAGCTATAATTATGCCCGATATATTACGCATCAATGGTCCTTTGGTCGGTGCTTCAGCAGGTGTGCGTGCGTGTATTTTGTTTTTATGTGTGTATTGGCCTAACAAGTTGGTAGGATTTTTTACCCTTAGATTTAAATTGAAATACTTGGGAATAGTCATGATAGCTTTGGATTTACCAGGTCTATTTTCACTCAATTCTGGGGGGACAGTGGCACATATTGGGGGGTATATTTCTGGTTATCTGTATGCCAAACAGCTTCAGAATGGTAAAGATTTTGGTGCTTTCTTGGATACGATTTTTGATTATTTTAAGTCTAAAAAAGTGTTGAGGACCGCATATAAAAACAAATCATCAAAGATGGCTGGAAAGCAAAAAAACGAATTCAATTCGTTTACACATCAAAAGCAAATTGATTTGATTTTGGATAAAATCAGTAAAAGTGGTTATGAAAGTTTAACACAAGCGGAAAAAGATTTTTTGTTCCGCGCTGGAAAAAAATAATTGGTTTGAAGCAACTGAACTTTTTTGACAAACTCATTTTTCTTCTTAACTCTGGTGTTGCGACACTTCTTTTGTTATCGTATGCACTCCCTTTTTTACCACCAAAAACATTTTCATTTTTGGCTGTTTTGAGTTTAGCGGTTCCGTTTTTAATTCTTATTAATCTTGTTTTTTGTGTGTATTGGTTGATAAAAATTAAGCGCCAATTTTTGTTATCCGCACTGGTTTTGGCCCTTGGCTTCAATCATTTATCATCGTTATACAAATTTTCATCAGATAGTACTCAAGCCACAGATAATGGTGTGTCCTTTATGAGTTACAATGTACGGTTGTTGAATCTTTATCATTGGATTGAGGATGATTCTATTCCAGAGAAAATAAGCCGTTTTATAAACGAAAACGCTCCTGATATTTTGGCGGTACAAGAATACAACAGTGGTAGAGCAAAAAAACTTGATTATCCATATGTATTCAGTACAGGAGTCGAAACAAAATCTGAATTGGTTATTTTTTCAAAATTTCCATTTCTGAATACGGGCATCATCAAGTTTCCAAATTCGGCCAATAGCGCCATTTATGCCGATGTTTTAATAAAATCGGATACACTAAGAGTATACAATATTCATTTGCAGTCCTCTGGAATAAATCCAGATGTGCAACAATTGGACTCCAAAACGTCAGACCGCCTATTTAAACGTCTTAGTAGCACTTTTATAGCCCAACAAGACCAAGCAGAACTACTGGTCAAACACATGCGTAATTCGCCTTACAAGACTGTTTTAAGTGGTGATTTTAATAATACGGCTCATTCCTTTGTTTATCGCTTGTTAAAATCTGATTTTCAGGACGCTTTTGAGGTGGCTGGAAAAGGTTTTGGACGTACCTTTTCATTTGATTACTTTCCCTTACGCATTGATTTTATATTGGTGGACAATGCCTTGAGCGTTAGAAATTTCCAAAATCATGATGTTTTGTATTCCGATCATTTCCCAATTTCGGCTTCGATTGAAATTAATTAGCCCTCTATTTTTAAATGATTCAAAAGATAGGGTAGTGCCTCTGGTCCTAAATTAAACAGCAAATCTAAAATGCTCAAATTGGGTAAATATCCGTGCTTATTTTCAAAAACTTGTATGTAAGGTGCAGTTTCAATGACCGAACTTTTTTTGACATCAACCAAAAAGCGATAATCATTTTCTGCAACCTCCTTCTCAAAACATTGTGAAGTACTGTAAGAAAATTCAAAATCCAAGCATTGATTGATCAGTTCCATAGACTCAAAATTATAGTCCATTAACCATTTGCTTTCTTTTGTAAACCCTTGTCTGAGTTCATCTTCATAAAATTCAAAAAAAGGCGAGGTTCTATACGCACTTTCAATAGATTTCCAGTGAATAGATTTCCACTTGGAACTATTGTCTATTTTGATGTCTTTTGTGTGTTGCCGGTTCAGTTGGGTATAATGCACCGGAATATGAAGTCCTAATTTTCCATTTGCACCATAAATGTAGCACCGATTTCTGAGTGTTTGTTTTTGGTAATTATCTTGAACCTCGAAAACCAAATTTTTTGACTGTACAACAACAATATAGTGTGCAATGTTTGGAAAATAAGAAGTATAAATCAGACTCATTGTTGATTTTTAGGCCGCTTCTTTTTTGTGTTTTCTCCATTTCCTGTAGCCATAATTGAGCAGCAATAAGACTACAAACGGTATCAAATAAGATCGTCTTGGTCCATCGGCATGGACAGTGGTAAACACCCGATCCCAACGGATTTTGTTCAGGCCTTTGCCATGAGTGTTCCAACTCATCCATATAAAAACAGGTTTACCAACAACATGATTTTCAGGAACAAAACCCCATCGGCGTGCATCTGCAGAGCTGTCACGATTGTCGCCCATCATCCAATAGTAGTTTTGTTTAAATGTGTATGAAGTAGCCACTTTGCCGTTGATATACACTTGATTGCCTTTTGCATATACAGAATTGCCTTCATATTCGGAAATAAGGCGTTTATACACTGGTAAATTAGATGTATTTATTTCGATAGTTGCGCCTTTCTTGGGGATATACACAGGGCCAAATTGATTATTATTCCAATTGTACGCTGGATCTTGTGGGAAAAGACTCCGATCGGCTTGTCCTTTAGGCATTATTCTACGCTCAACGCTAGCCACACTGGGGTGCTTTTTAAATAATTCTATGGATTCCTCTGTGGCTGCAGATAATTCAAAATATGTGCTATTAAACGCTATACCGTCTGTAATATCGTAATATGTATTTAGACGATTATAGATGTTTCTGCTAAAACTTTTACCAGGTTTTATAGTGCCTTGATAAGAAAATTGTAGTCGTGCTCGCCCAGGAAGTTTGTTTTTCTTCCCATTGATGTACACATAACCGTCAATGATTTCAAGCGTATCGCCAGCTATACCAACACAACGTTTGACTAAGTTTGTTTTTTTGTCAATGGGTTTATAATAATTTCGATTTGGTGTAAAATCATTCATATCCAAGAGTGTATCTGCGGGTTGATTGAACACGACTATTTCGTTGCGTTTAATTTTTTCCCATCCCGGAATACGTAGGTAGGGGAGTTGGAGTTTATTTTTCCAAGAGGTGTTTTTTTCTTCAAATTTATCGCTAAATACATATGATTTTCTTCCAGTAAGGGGTATGGAATCGTGTACCATTGGTAAACTTAGCGTGGTCATGGGTACGCGTGGGCCATAGTGCATTTTGCTCACAAGCAGAAAATCGCCTACCAAAAGTGATTTTTCTAATGATGATGAAGGGATGATAAAAGGTTGAATAAAGTACATATGTACTGTACTGGCTATTACGATGGCAAAAAGTATGGAGTTCACAAACTGCCCTGCGGAAGATTTTGGCTCTCCAGATCGGTTTTTGATATGCTCTAAATCCAGAGCATAGTTCAGATAATAATTATAAAACCCAAGCGAAACCACCGCAAGTATAGTGTCTGTTGTTGAATTTTTTCCAAAACTTCGTGCTGTTTCTACCCAAATTACAGGGAACATCACACAGTTGATGACAGGTAAAAAGATAAAAAATATCCAGTACCAAGGTCTGTTCATGATTTTAAAAAGCACAAGTGCGTTGTATACTGGAACAAATGCTTCCCATGCTTTTCGTCCTGCTTTTTGGTACAACTTCCACGTTCCAAGCCCATGAATAACTTGGATGATTAAGATAAAATTAAACCACTGTACTAATGTCATAATCTTTAGCTTTAACTGTTAGTATTGAAGCTCACTGTTTTGTTACATTTATTTGATGTTTAAAACATCGCGCATCGTAAAAATTCCTTTTTTACCCACAATCCATTCAGCTGCAACAACTGCGCCCAACCCAAATCCATTGCGGTTATGCGCTGTGTGCGTGATTTCTATGGAGTCAATTTCTGAATTGTAATTAATTTTGTGAGTACCAGGTACATTTTCGATGCGTTTGGCTTCAATTTCAATTTTTTGTTCTGCTGTTTCAGGACTTAAAGTCCAACCTTCATAAGAAGATTCTTCAATGATACCTTCGGCAAGTGTAATCGCTGTTCCAGATGGAGCATCTTGCTTTTGGGTATGATGCGTTTCTTCTATTTGAACATCATATTGATTAAAAGGCGTTATTAATTTGGCTAAAATTTTATTGAGTTCAAAAAATAAATTCACACCCAAACTAAAATTAGAAGCATAGATAAAAGCTCCATCTTTTTGTTTGCAAAGGGCCTTAATATCCTCAAATTTATCAAGCCATCCTGTAGTTCCTGAGACCACAGGTACATTGCTGTTCAATGCCTTACTGATATTGCCAACGGCGGCGGCAGGAACACTGAAATCGATAGCAACATCTGCAGCACTTAAGTCAAAACCTGTATCGTCTTTATCAATTTTTAAAACAATATCATGACCTCTACTCAAAGCGATTTGTTCAATGACTTTACCCATTCTGCCGTAGCCCAACAATGCAATTTTCATGGTTTAAAATTTTAAATTAAGAGAAAGCCCCATTTGTGCGTTATAATTTGGATTATTGAAATCTATAAAAGGTTTAAGGGCTAGATTTTCATCTAAATTGTACTGAATTAAGTGCGCATCTACATTGGCTTCAATGATATTTAAGACATAGAGTCCAACAGTCACAAGCATGGACAGTTCTTTGTTGCGTTTCAATGTTCGTTGTGCTCTTATGAGCGCTTCATCCGACAGAATAGGAGTTTCGTCTGTGCCATAAAACTCATCGTCTGTAAATCCAGCCAAGCGTCGCTTGTAAGCGTTGCGGTATCGTTTGTATACATTATTATTTTCAAAATAAAAGTAAAGCCCAGTACCAATTGCACCATAAACAATTGGAATTTTCCAATATTTTTTATTGTACGCCTGACCAAGCCCAGGAAGGACTGCTGAAAAAAATGCTGCTTTGGCTGGGCGTAATGGGTCGAGTTCACCAGATGATTTTTTATCCTTTAAAGTGACCACATCTTCATCGGTTACTTTTTCATCATCTTGCGCTTGTATCCCAACACACATACACATGAATAGCACTGTAAGCCAGATTTTTTTAATCACCTTTGAAAAGTTTTAGGATGCGCTTAAAATCTTCTTTCGAATGAAAAGGGACGCTGATTGAACCAGTGTCTTTTTTCCCCATTTTAATGCTTATTTTTTGACCAAAAAAGTCTGAAATATCATCAATATTCTCTTTTACGAAATTTGGAATTTGGGTTGTATTTTTTTTAGGTTTTGCTTTAGGATCATTGTGGTTTTTTACCAACTCCTCAGTAGCTCTTACCGATAATTTTTTTGAAATAATCTGCTCGTATATCGACAATTGATCTGTTGATTGAGCCACATTTATGATGGCTCGTCCATGTCCCATACTGATAAATCCATCGCGCATTCCTGTTTGGATAATAGGATCTAATTTCAGTAAGCGAAGATAATTGGCAATTGTCGAACGTTTTTTACCAACGCGTTGGCTCATTTGATCTTGAGTGAGTTTAACTTCGTCCATCAATCGTTGGTAGCTCATGGCTATTTCGATAGGATCAAGGTCTTGGCGTTGTATATTTTCAACCAAGGCCATTTCCAAAGCTTCTTGGTCGTTGGCCAAACGGATAAATGCGGGGATGGTCTCTCGTCCCAACATTTTGGATGCTCTAAAACGACGTTCGCCAGAAACAAGTTGAAATTTATTTTGGCCAATTTTTCGAACAGTAATGGGTTGAATCACCCCCAATTCTTTAATAGAACCCGCAAGTTCTTTGAGTTGTTCTTCGTTAAACTGGGATCTAGGTTGAAAAGGGTTAACTTCAATAGAGTTCAAATCAATTTCTATGATGGAACCCATGGCGCGTTTGGCTGTTTTTTTATCTACACCAGTAAGATCGTTTTTAGATTCATTCAGCAGAGCAGATAACCCACGTCCAAGAGCTTGTTTTTTAATCGCCTTTGCCATTCGCTAATGTTTTACTTATAATTTCCTTAGCCAAACTTAAGTAATTTGAAGCACCTTTGCTATTAACATCGTAATTAATTATGCTTTCTCCAAAACTCGGGGCTTCACTAAGCCGAACGTTACGTTGAATTATGGTTTTGAAGACCATGTCATGAAAATGATTTTGAACTTCTTCAACAACCTGATTTGACAAACGAAGTCGAGAATCGTACATGGTGAGCAGCAGTCCTTCGATGTCTAGATTTGGGTTGTGAATTCTTTGTACACTTTTGATGGTATTGAGTAGTTTTCCTAGCCCTTCCAAAGCAAAATACTCGCACTGAATAGGAATAATGATGGCATCTGCTGCAGTGAGTGCATTAAGGGTAAGAAGACCCAAGGACGGTGCACAGTCGATGAGGATAAAATCATAGTTATCTTTGATGGGTTCTAATGCTGTTTGTAGCATGTACTCTCTTTTTTCAACATGAACCAATTCGATTTCTGAGGCGACTAAATCTATATGCGCGGGGATAATGTCTACATTGGGAGCAGTAGTGTTTTGAATGGCTTCTTTTGCGGTGCAATTGTGCTCCAAAAGCTGATAGGTGCCTTTTTCTACCGATTCTACATCGATGCCAAGCCCCGAACTTGCATTGGCTTGTGGATCGGCGTCAATAAGGAGTACTTTTTTTTCTAAAACACCCAAAGAAGCCGCCAAATTAACAGTCGTTGTGGTTTTTCCAACACCGCCTTTTTGATTTGCAATTGCTATGATTTTCCCCATGGAGTTTACACCTTTTTATGCCTTCAAAAATACGATTAATTATGATGAATAAAAATCAATAGTTATAAGGTTTTCAACAATTTTTCAGCTTGAATTTTATCCACGTCTAAAACGTCTCAATTCAATATTTTTAACGCGATTGTTTGTAAAAGACAGGTATAAGAAATTTTTTCTAAATACCGTTGCTCTGTCCGATACGCGATACATCCATGTGTCTGAATGGATATCATTATAGACAAGTCCTAAACTTTTAATTACTTCTTCTTTTGTGAGTCCTTTTAGTTTGTTGTAGTTTTTCTTTTTGTGGTCAAAGGGTTCAAAATGTTTAAGGTGATTTTTTCGTTCTGGCATTTTTTTGAGTGTTGCCGTTTCACTGTTGTCTTCCATAATTTGATGGATGTTTTTACCAAGAATTTGATTTGTTTTTTTCATAGCATTTCGGTTTGTTAATAGTTCACGTGATAAATTTAGGTAGTCATCGGACCCTTCACTTTCAATTTTGTAATCGAAAATATTGGTTCCAAAACTCGGAGCTTCACTCAAGCTTACGTTCCTTTTGATGATGGTATTAAATACCAAATCTTCAAAATATTGCTTCAGTTCGCTGATGATGTGTTGGTTGTGTTTGAGGCGCTTGTCATACATCGTAATCAAAAGCCCTTCAATGTCTAGTTTCTTATTAAAATTGCTCTTTATTTCTTTTATGGTTTTTAGAAGTTTGTTCAATCCTTCCATGGCCAGATATTCACATTGGACAGGGATTAGAATAGAATCTGCAGCTACAAATGAATTTATAGAAACATACCCCAACGAAGGAGAACAGTCAATAATTAAGTAATCGTAAAAGGACTTGATTTGTTCGAGTGCGGTTTTTAGTGTGTAGACATTTCTACTTTGGTTGTTGATTTCCAAATCCGCAAGTTTTATCGAGCTTGGAATTAAATCTAAATTTGGACTATGCGTTTGTATGATTTGCTCTTTGGCTTTTCCATCCACAACAAAAAGGTTTAATAGCGATTTTGCACATGGAGTTTCAATTCCTAATCCGGAGCTTGCATTGGCTTGTGGGTCGGCATCAATGAGCAGAACTTTTTGGTCTAATATCCCTAAAGCTGAGGCCAAATTTATGGCTGTGGTCGTTTTTCCAACGCCACCTTTTTGATTAGCAACAGCAATAGTTTTAGTTTTAAGCATATTCGATTTGGAATCAAATGTTACTTTAACGTCTTATTGCAAAAAAATTGGTGAGGTAATAAGTGTAAATATAATCAATTAATCAATATATCCAACACAGTGATTGCAGCATCACTTATTTTTGTTCCTGGGCCAAAAATAGCGACTGCTCCTGCATCAAAAAGTGTTTCGTAGTCCTGTTTTGGAATGACTCCACCAACAATGACCATAATATCTTCTCGATTCAATTGTTTTAGGTGTTCTATCACTTTGGGTACCAGTGTTTTATGTCCACCGGCGAGTGAAGAAATCCCTAAAACATGCACATCGTTTTCTACGGCTTGTTTGGCCGCTTCTTCGGCGGTTTGAAACAATGGTCCTATATCGACATCAAAACCAAGATCGGCATAACCTGTGGCCACTATTTTGGCGCCTCTGTCGTGTCCATCTTGCCCCATTTTGGCAATCATAATGCGTGGTCTTCGGCCTTCAATTTCGGCAAATTGATCGGCCAATTTTTTGGCTTTTTCAAAAGAGGCATCGTTATTTAGTTCTTTTTTATACACACCGGATATAGATTTTATTTTGGCTTTGTACCGCCCATATACAGATTCTAATGCTGCACTGATTTCGCCTAAGGTTGCCCGTGCTCTAGCGGCTTCAACAGCTAAAGCTAATAAATTTTCGCTTTCGTTTTGTGCCGCAGCAGTAATTTTATTCAACCATCTATTGACTTCATCTTGATTACGTTCACTTTTTATTCGTTTTAGGCGTTCAATTTGTTGTGCGCGTACAACATTGTTATCGACCTCCAAAATGTGCAGCGGATCTTCGTTTTCTAAACCATACTTGTTTACGCCTACAATGATGTCTTTTCCCGAATCAATATGAGCTTGTTTTTTCGCTGCTGCTTCTTCAATTTTTAGCTTTGGAATTCCTGCTTCAATGGCTTTGGTCATTCCGCCTTGTTGTTCAATTTCTTGAAGAATCGCCCATGCATCATTTATGATTTGATGTGTAAGTGTTTCGACATAATAACTTCCTGCCCAAGGATCCACGGTTTTTGTGATTTGGGTTTCTTTTTGGAGGTATAACTGCGTATTTCGTGCAATTCGTGCGGAAAAGTCTGTGGGTAGTGCAATGGCCTCGTCCAATGCATTGGTGTGCAAGCTTTGTGTGCCACCAAACACTGCTGAAGTCGCTTCAATGCATGTACGTGCTACATTATTGAAAGGATCTTGTTCGGTTAAGCTCCATCCACTTGTTTGGCAGTGGGTTCTTAGTGCCATCGATTTAGGATTTTTTGGATTAAATTGTTTTACAATTTTAGCCCACAGTGCTCTTGCAGCGCGCATTTTTGCAATTTCCATAAAATGATTCATTCCAATACCCCAGAAAAAAGAAAGTCGAGGCGCAAAGGTGTCAATATCTAATCCAATTCCAAGTCCTTTTCTAAGGTATTCCAATCCATTGGCAAGCGTATAAGCAAGTTCAAGCTCGGGAGGTGCACCGGCTTCCTGCATATGATAGCCAGAAATGCTAATGCTGTTGAATTTCGGCATGTGTTTGCTGGTATATTCAAATAGTTCTCCAATGATGTGCATCGATGGTGTAGGCGGATAGATATAAGTATTACGCACCATAAATTCCTTGAGAATATCATTTTGAATGGTACCACTAAGTTGATTTAGTTTTACGCCTTGTTCTTGTGCCGCTACAATATAAAAAGCCATGATGGGTAAAACGGCTCCATTCATGGTCATGGAAACACTCATTTTGTCCAATGGTATATTATCGAAAAGGATGTTCATGTCCTCGACTGAATCGATGGCCACGCCGGCTTTTCCAACATCACCAACAACACGTTTATGATCACTGTCATATCCTCTATGGGTCGGCAAATCAAAGGCAACAGACAATCCTTTTTGTCCTGCGGCCAAATTCTTTCTGTAAAATGCATTTGAATCTTCAGCAGTAGAAAACCCTGCATATTGACGAATTGTCCAAGGTCGTTTAACATACATGGTAGAGTAGGGGCCCCTTAAAAATGGTGGGGTACCCGCAACAAAATTTAGATGTTCAACAGTATTTAAATCTTCTTTTTTGAAAGATTTTGATGCGGACTTTTCTTTGCTTTCGACAGCATCAATTTTTGAAATGAGTTTCATATGTTGCAGGTCTTTTCTACTCATTTTCTAGACGCTCTTTTTCAATGGATTCTGCAATTCTTTTTGCGATTATGGGTTCGATCAATGTTTTTCTCGGATTGTGCTTGATAAAAGGGTAAAGTTCCAGATTAGGTTTCATCTTATCTTTTGTGTTTTGTTGCACATGAATCCCCACTAATTCTTGTGCTTTTGTATCAAAACTATGTTGCTGTTTTTCGGCGTGTTCTTTAATTTTTTTTTGAATAACTCCTGACTTAAGTTGTTTTAAAAAACCTCCTTGTTTTTCAATGTCTTTAAAGAGTTTTAGTGCTTTTTCAGCCAATTGTTTTGTTAGGTGTTCTATGTAGTATGCACCTTTTGTTGGGTTTGCAATTTCACCGAATTTACACTCGTGTTTTAAGATGAGTAATTGATTTCTTGAAATACGTCGACCAAAGTCATTGTCTTTATGATAAAGCGCATCATATGGTAAATTGATGATGGTATCGCTACCGCCTAAAGCAGCACTCATGATTTCTGTAGTGGTGCGCAACATATTTGTGTTGTATTCATAAACTGTTTTGTTGCGTTTACTGGGCTCAGAAATAATATGGCATTTTGTATTCAAACCGTATTCTTGTGTCAAACTCCCCCAAAGCCAACGCATTGCCTGTAGTTTTGCGATTTCAAAAAAATAATTACCTCCTACAGCTATTTTAAAAACCATATGAGCGGGCATAATTTGTTCAAAATTTTGAAGATATTCATGGGCATGTGCCAGTCCGTAGGCCAATTGTTGAACCATACCAGCTCCAGCATTTTGATAATGTGCCATATCCACAGCTAAAACAGATTTTACCCCAGAAAGCGATGCGCAATACTGTTGTGTATGTTTTATGTCTGAAGCCATATTCACATACCAATTTCCACTTTTAGTCAAATGACCAATACAGTCCGAAATGATGTAAACATGAGTATCATTACTAAAATTAAAGGCATTAACTTGCTCTACGAATGCTGCGTCTAAACATTGTAATTCGAGGTAAATACTGATTTTTGATACATCAATATCCTCTAAAAGTTCGCTTAGTATAATTGATGGTTTTGGAATTACGAAGTAAATACTATCAGCGCCGTCTGCGATGCATTTTAGGGCTTTTTCATGTGCAAATTTTACGTTTTGAACATAAATTTGATCTCCAATTTTCCATTGATCTGATTGGTGTTGAATTGGAGAAATCTCAATTTTGGAATCTGAGTGATAAAACGGTCTGACGTCTATACCTTCCAAGGATTTCCAGACAAGGTGCTCATTGAAATCTGCGCCCTCCAATTCAAATTGAATGCGTTGTTTCCACGCTTTTGAAGATTGTCCATCAAATTCGTCAAATTTCATTTTTTTGTATTTAATGAATCGGTCTCAATGATATAGATGTCCTCATTTTCTTTTTTCATGTTATACTCTTCTCGAGCATATTTTTCTATACCGTCATCAGTCTGCAATACTTTTATTTCTTTTTTATCCGTATTGATTTCTCGTTCATAAAATTCTTTTTTGGTATTTAGGGCATCAATTTCTTTATTTAACTCTTTGTGCATCAACCACGAATTAGCATCAAAAAACAACATCCAAATGATAAAAATGATCGTTACCAATAAAAATATATTTCTTAATGGTGAAAGTACTTTTTTCAAGCTATTAAATGGTTTTTTCATGATGATAGAGACTTTATTTTGTCTATGAGTTTAGTGAGGTCTAATGGGTTATTTTGGTGATTTTCTATGACCACATCAGCATGTACTTTCATGGGTTCTATGAACTGTTGGTGCATTGGTTTTAAGGTCTTTATATAGCGACTCAACACTTCTTCGGGAGTTCTTCCACGCTCTGTTATGTCTCTGCTTACTCGTCGTTCCATACGCATATCGCTGTTTGCATCTACATATACTTTAAGGTCAAACATACTTCGAAGTTTTGGATAATTTAAGATCAATATGCCTTCAACAATTAATATTTTTTTTGGCGAAACAGACACTGTTTCTCCAGTTCTGTTGTGGGTTTTGAACGAGTATATTGGTTGTGCTATAGTTTCGCCATTTTTTAGGGCACGAATATGTTTGCAGAGCAACTCAAAATCTATAGCATCTGGATGATCAAAATTGAGGGCACAACGTTCTTCAAAGCTGATATCGGAATTGTCCTTGTAGTATGAGTCTTGAGAAATCACTTGAATTTCCGATGTAGGGAATTCCGATACTATTTGCGCGACAATAGTTGTTTTCCCACTTCCAGTACCTCCGTAAACTCCAATGGTTATCATGTAAGCTATGTTTTACTTTTCAACAAAGTTAATATTTATTTATTGTTTCACCACAATTAATAAGTTTGTGAATTCTGTTGATAACTTAACCTTTATTATAGAGATAAAACTTCTATTTTTGTACTCTAAATTTTTAACCATGTCAGAAACTATTGAATCTGTAAAATGCCTTATTATTGGTTCCGGCCCTGCTGGATATACAGCTGCTATTTATGCAGCACGTGCCAATATGAATCCTGTATTGTATCAAGGTACACAACCAGGTGGGCAGTTAACCACAACTAACGAAGTTGAGAACTTCCCAGGATACCCTGATGGTGTCACTGGTCCAGAAATGATGCTTGAACTCAAAGCTCAAGCCGAACGCTTTGGTTCTGATGTGCGTGATGGATGGATTACTAAGGTAGATTTTTCAGGTTCTGTCCACAAAGTATGGGTGAATGACACTAAAGAAATTCACTGTGAAACAGTCATCATTTCTACAGGTGCCTCTGCAAAATATTTAGGTCTTGATTCCGAACAAAAATACTTGAAGCTTGGAGGTGGTGTTTCTGCATGTGCTGTTTGTGATGGTTTCTTTTATAGAAATCAAGAAGTCGTAATCGTTGGTGCTGGTGATTCTGCTTGTGAAGAAGCCCACTACCTTTCCAAACTGTGCTCTAAAGTGACGATGCTTGTTCGTAGAGATGTTTTTCGTGCGTCCAAAATCATGGCAAAACGAGTAGAAAACACCGACAATATTGACATCATGTTCAATACAGAAACAGTTGAAGTTCTTGGAGATGGACAAGTGGTTACTGGCGTAAAAGTTCGAAACAACAAAACTGAGGCAGTTACAGAGATTCCAGCTACTGGATTTTTTGTCGCTATTGGCCACAAACCAAATACAGATATTTTTAAAGAGTTCTTAAATCTTGATGAAACAGGATACATCATCAATGAGCCAGGCACTTCACGGACCAATGTTGAAGGTGTTTTTGTGAGTGGTGATGCTGCAGACCATGTATACAGACAAGCGATTACGGCTGCTGGTACAGGGTGTATGGCGGCTTTGGATGCCGAGCGATATCTTGCTGCTAAAGAAGGTTAAACACTTGTCTTAGGAGTTTCTAACGAAGTACTGCGCCTACTTCTTTTTCAAACTTTTGCTGAAGCTTAGTCATAAGCTTGTCTATCTGTTTGTCTGTAAGTGTTTTGGATTCGTCTTTAAGCGTAAAACTAACGGCATAACTCTTTTTTCCTTCAGGTAAGTTTTTCCCTTTATACACGTCAAATAAATTTACATCGGTAAGGACTTTATTGTCTGTTTGTTTTGCCAGTTGATAAATTGTTTCAAAAGTTACATCTTCATCTAAAAGTAATGCAAAATCACGTCTCACTTCTGGGAATTTAGATATAGGTTTGAATTTCACATTGCTCGATTTGATGCAACTAAAAATTAGATCCCAATTGAAATCAGCAAAAAGCACCTCCTGATCTATACCAAATACCTTACAAATACTCTGCTTTACAATACCGAATTCAACGGCATTGGTTTTGCCAATTGCTAATGCTTGTCCTTCTTCAAATACATCACTATTTAGTGGTTTTGTCTTAAGGTTTTTAATTCCAATTTTTTCAAAAACAGAGGCTACAATTCCCTTTAGGTAATAAAAATCTATTGCTTTCGGAGGTGTATTCCATGACTCTGAGGTTTTGCTCCCTGAAAGAAATAGACCTAAATGCTTAAATTCTTCACGCTTTTCACCAAATTGGTGATAGGTTTTTCCAAATTCAAATAACTTCAGTTGTGTTTGTTGGCGATTCAGATTGAATGCAACAGATTCTAACCCAGAAAACAACATAGATCTACGCAGTATGGACAAGTCGTTACTCAAAGGGTTTAGAATTTTAACATACTCATTCTCTGTCAATTGTGGGCTTAATGCAACGTGCTTTTCAGCTGAGAGCGAATTGGTCATGATTTCATAGAACCCTAAGCTCACTAAATGATTAGCGAGATTATTTTCTATGATGTGTTGCTCCTTTTTTGTGGAATTTGAAATTGAAGCGTTTAATTTATTGGAAATGGCGATGTTGTTATATCCGTGCACGCGAAGTATTTCTTCGATAACATCAATTTCTCGTTGCACATCATTTCTGTATGCAGGAATAGTAAGTCCAAGACCTGTTTCTGTTACACTATTGACTTTAATTTCTAGAGAGGTCAATATTTGTTTTACGGTTTCACGTGGTATTTCTTGTCCAATGATATTGGCAATGTTGTCAAAGCTGAGCAAGACCTGAACATCTTCAATTTTTGTTGGATATTCATCCCACAGGTCACTAGAGATTTCACCTCCTGCTATTTCAGTAATTAGAATGGCAGCATGTTTTAGAGCGTATTTTGTAATGTTTGGATCGATACCACGTTCAAATCTAAAAGAAGCATCTGTACTAAGTCCGTGTCTTTTTGCGGTTTTTCGAATACTTACAGGCTCAAAATAGGCCGACTCTAAGAAAATATTTGTAGTTGTTGCAGTAATCCCAGAATCCAATCCTCCAAAAACGCCAGCGATACACATTGGTTTTTTGGCATCACAAATCATAAGATCCTCTTCATGCAAGGTACGTTCAACGCCATCTAATGTGGTAAATTTTTCATTTTTCTTTGCAGTCCTAACGATAAGTTTTTTTTCAGCAATTTTGTCAGCATCAAACGCATGAAGGGGTTGTCCTAATCCATGTAAAACATAATTTGTTATATCTACAATATTGTTGATTGGTGCCAAGCCAATGGCTTTTAACCTATTTTGTAGCCAAGTAGGGGAGTCTTTTACTTCTACACCTGAAATTGTAACACCGCAATAGCGTGGTGCTTTGATTTTATCTTTGATGTCAATATCAATTTTTAGGGTACGACTGTGGACATGAAATCCTGAAACTGATGGACTCATTAGTTCAGAATTTGTACCATTTTGAATCAATCCAGCGCGCAAGTCTCTTGCCGTTCCAAAATGACTCATCGCATCGGCTCTGTTTGGTGTCAATCCGATTTCAAAAACAGTATCATTTTCAACCTCATAATATTTGGCCAATGGACTTCCAATTTCACAATCGTCTTGTAAAACAAGGATACCGTCATGGCTTTTTCCTAGCCCCAATTCATCTTCAGCACACAGCATGCCGTGACTTTCTTCTCCACGAATTTTCCCTTTTTTGATTTTCCATGCTTCCCCTTCAGGTGTATACAAAGTAGTACCAATAGTAGCGACGGCTACTTTTTGGTTTTTTGCAACATTTGGTGCACCGCATACAATTTTTAGTGGCTCACCGATACCGATATCCACTGAAGTCAGCTTAAGTCGGTCTGCGTTTGGGTGTTGTTCACATTCCAATACTTGTCCAACAACAATACCTTCTAAACCCCCTTTTACAGATTGAAATGTTTCAGTTCCTTCGACTTCAAGACCTAAATCAGTGAGTAGATCTGATGTTTTTTCTGGACCCCAGTCCGTGTTGACATATTGTTTTAGCCAGTTGTAAGAAATTTTCATGCTGTAATTTTAATGCGTTGCAAAGATAAACCAAAGGAATAAGCTTTCAAATAAAAAGCCCATCCAATAGGTGGGCTTTTTGTGTTATTTGAGGGCGGTATTATTCTCCAGAAAGTTGTTTCATTTCTTTTTCAATCATATCATAAAACTGATCAATTTTTGGCATTACCACCACTCGAGTTCTTCTGTTTTTTGCTCTATTTTCTGCGGTTTCATTATCTACTAAAGGGACGTAACTACTTCTTCCAGCAGCAATGAGTTGCGATGGATTTACCCCTAATTTTTGAAGTTCACGAATGATGGAAGTAGAGCGTTTCACACTCAAATCCCAGTTGTCTACAAGAACACCACTACTGAAACTTCTACTGTCGGTATGGCCTTCTATCATGGCTTCAAAATCGGGTTTATCAGAAATAACTTTGGCTACTTTTCCAAGAACAGTTTTAGCTTTTTCTGTCACTACATAACTTCCGCTTTTAAACAGTAGTTTATCAGATATTGAAATGAAAACCACGCCTTTTTCAACATTAATTTCAATATCGGGATCGTCTAAACCAACAGATTTCTTTAAGCTGGATACAATGGCGAGCGTTACACTGTCTTTTTTGCTTACAGCATCTTGTAAACGACTGATTTTTAAATCACGTTCTTTCAAACTCTCTAGAGTTTTTTCGAGATTTTCTGCCCCTTTTGTGGTAAGAACAGTCATTTCTTTTGTGCTGCTGAACAATGCGTCGTTTGTTTTCCTTAAATCTTTTAATTGTTCTCTTAATGCTGACAAACTTGCGTCAGCCGCTGCTTTGTCTGAAAGGCAAACGTTAAGTTTTAAAGCTGTAGCGTTGAGTAAATCTTTTGTTTCTTTTAGTTCTTCTTGAGCGGCCAATAATTCTTTACTTGGGCCACATGAAGTTAAAATTAAGGTGGAAATGAGTCCGAGGGTAAATAGTTTATTCATTTTGAAGTATGTCATTAGAAGTTTAGTCAAATTTAAAAAATACTTCTAAAAGAAGGAAATAAATTTTACTAATGTTTTTTTAACCGAAAAAAAACGTTCTTTCTTTTCACAAAGTATGACCAGACGATTGATTTTTCCCCATCATAAGCAGCGCGTTGCTGTTGTTTTCTAAAGTTTAAAAGTTTCGGTAAAACAGCATAAAATCCAGCATGGGCTTTGATTATGGCCAGAGTGTGTTTTCCTTTTGCTGAAAATAAAAACAAGGCCCCAGCGACACCATCCAAAATCAAACGGATAAGTATAACAACCAATAAAGGGTGTCTCGAATTTTTTGTCAGCGCATAAAGACTGTTTCTAAAGTTATAAAATGTTTTTTTTGAGTTCGCTCTAGCCAAACTAGCTCCTCCAACATGATAAACTGTCGAACTTCCAGTGTACATTACACCAAAACCTGCATTGTGTGCACGCCAACAAAAATCTATTTCTTCCATATGTGCAAAAAAAGATTCATCAAATCCATTTAAAGCATCAAAAGTTTTTTTGCGCACAAAAAAGCATGCGCCAGAAGCCCAAAAAATTGGTCGATTATCATTGTATTGACCTGTATCTTTTTCTAATGTTTCAAAAATTCGGCCACGGCAATACGGATATCCCAATTGATCTATAAATCCTCCAGCTGCACCAGCATATTCAAATTGATTTGGATGTTGTTGGTCTAAAATTTTAGGTTGTACAATAACGGTGTTTGCATCGTTTTTAAACAAATCAACAACAGGTTCTATCCAGTTTTCCGTTACTAAAATATCTGAATTCAAAAAACATAAAATATCAGCATCAATTTTCTTTACAGCGCTGTTGTATCCTCCAGCATAACCATAATTTTTATCCAATTCTATGATTTTGACTTTTGTATGGTTTTGTTTTACAAACGCTACAGAATCATCTGTGGAAGCGTTGTCTACCAAATAAACCTCATACCCCTGGCTGAAGTTTACCACTGAAGGCAAAAATTCTTCAAGAAGATGCTTTCCATTCCAATTCAGTATGACGATGGCTGTGTTCAAATCTTCGGTTTTTGTGGTGAATATTTAGGTAAAGATTCTAAAAATTGATACGATTTTGATGTTTTATTCATGGTACAATAGTAATGATTTATGCCATTGGTAATCATCATGTAAGCAGTGTCCAATGCTAAGTTGTATTGAGCAATTTGATCGAAAACTTCTTGATTGATTGGAATATGCGGTGCTTTACATTCCACTAAGCAATATACACTTCCATCGCTGTTGTACAGCACAATATCATAGCGTTTTTTTTGTCCATGAACTTGTAGTTGTTTTTCAATATTAATTAATGAAATGGGGTATTTCATCTCTTCAATAATGTATTGCAAACAGTGCTGACGTACCCATTCTTCGGGCTGAAGCACGACAAATTTTTTACGTACTTCATCAAAGATTTGCGTTTTATTTTCGCTATTTTTGATTCTGAATTTGTAAGATGGAAAATTTAACTTTTGCACACTACAAATTTGCTAATTTTTTTCTTAATGCATACAGTTCAGTCTATTTTAAATGAAATTAAATCTGGAAAAATTCATCCAATATATTTTTTGATGGGTGAAGAATCCTTTTTTATTGATCAAATTTCTTCATTTATTGAAACTTCTGTTCTTGATGAAACACAACGTGGATTTGATCAGACTGTGCTTTATGGAAAAGATACTTCTATAGACGAGATCGTATCCAGTGCCAAACGTTATCCCATGATGGCGACACGTCAGGTTGTGATTGTAAAAGAAGCGCAAAACCTTAGCCGAACTATTGAACAATTGCTGCCCTATGCAAACAACCCTCAGCAAACAACCACATTGGTATTTTGCTATAAATATAAATCAATAGATAAACGAAAAGCACTCTACAAGGCCCTGTCCAAAGCGCATGTTGTTTTTGAGAGTAATAAAATCTATGACAGTAAAATTCCTTCTTTTATTAGTGGAGTGTTGCAAAAAAGAAATATTAAAATCACACCCAAAGCAAGTTATTTGCTTGCCGATTTTTTAGGTAATGATTTGTCTAAAATTTCAAATGAATTAGAAAAACTTCAACTGGTTATAGGCAATGATGATACAATCACACCAGAGCTTATTCAAAAGAATATTGGTATTTCGAAGGACTTTAATAATTTTGAACTGCAAAAAGCTATTGCGCAACTCAATCGAAAAAAAGCGTATCAGATTGTTCATTATTTTTCAGAAAACCAAAAGCAACACCCCATGGTCGTTACTGTAGCTACTTTATATAGTTTTTTTACAAAACTAATGACCCTTCACACTGTAACGGACCGCAACCCAAAAACACTTTCAAGAGCCATTGGCGTAAGTCCATATTTTTTGGATGATTATGTTTCAGCTGCAAAAAACTTCCCTATGCGTCGTATAAGTGGAGTATTTCAAACACTACGAATTATGGATACCAAAAGCAAAGGAGTGGATGCTAGCCTCAAGCCCAAAGATTTATATAACGAGCTTGTTTTTAGGATTTTAAATTAGTGTAGAGTCTGATTATCAACAATTTCTTCTTGCAAAAAGTGCTGCACCTACAATGCCTGCATTGTTTTTAAGTTCAGCAGCTTTAAACGGGGTTTCAATATCTATATATGCTTTAAAATGTTCTATTTTTTTACTTACGCCACCGCCTATGATAATTAAATCTGGGTTGAAACTTTTTTCAATATGGTTTAAGAAAAAGTTTAAGCGTTTACCCCATTTTTTAAAATCCCAATCATTGCGTTTTCGTGCAGCATCGGAAGCGAAATACTCCATAATATCGCCTTTTTTTCCATAAAGTCTTCCAAGCTCAAAATTTGAAAGGAGTTCACCATTGAAGAATACACCAGAGCCAATTCCTGTTCCTAAAGTTATGGTCATTACCAAGCCATTTTCACCTCGTCCTTCGCCAAACTCCATAACCCCCATAGCGGCTGCGTCTGCGTCATTTACCACATAAAAAGTATTGCCTGCGCGTTGCTGAAACAACTCATCTACTTGTGTACCTTCCCAAGATTTATCCAAATTCCCAAAGTGCATTGCACGTCCCTTTTTGATGATGGTTGGGAACGACACGCCAACAACTCCTTTCCATTGGTGTTCTTGACACAAGGTGCTTATGACTTCAGAAATAGCTTCAGGCGTAGCAGGTTTTGGTGTTGGTATTCGAATACGCTCACTTATCAGTTCTCCCTTGCTTGTGTCTACAATAGCCCCTTTGATTCCAGATCCGCCAATGTCTATTCCTAATATTTCCATAATTTATAATTTTAAATCTTCAATCTGAAGATTGTATTCATATTGTAAATCTTCGTGCAGTTTTGATGTTTTTTTTTCTGCCGAAACAATTTGTCTTACGTATATATTTGTTAATGTTTTATTCTTGAAAATTGAAGGAGTCATGTCTTTCATTTTTTGGCAAACATAAAGCAGTAGTTCCACTTCTGTTTCAGGGCTATTGGAGTATCGAGAAAATTTCTTAATACGGCGCAAAATTTTGCGTACACTTTTTTTGATGTAGAAATAACTGTTGGTGTTGATTTCATCAAAAAGACCATCCAATTGATTTTTAATGCTTTGTATGTAATGATCCTCATCATCGGCTTCAAAAAGAAGATAGGTGAGGAGTTCTTTATTTTCGAGTTTGAACCGCGCCAGACGCAAACAAAGTTGCTTTAAATGGTCTTTGTCTAAATGCTCTAACGTTTTTCTAATTTCAACGACACTTGCTGCTTTCATATCAGTTGTAATAATACAATTTTTGAGAAATTATCACAAAAGATGTTGAATTTTATTTTAATTGATTTTTTTTAAACAAAATTTAGCAAAATCCGCAATAAAATAAATAGGGCAGTTGTGTATTTTTGTGGCCAAATATGGATTCACTAACACAAATTGTTTTAGGCGCCGCTTGCGGAGAAGCCGTTTTAGGAAAAAAAATAGGGAACAAAGCCCTTCTTTTTGGTGCTTTGGGTGGTACTATTCCCGATTTGGATGTCTTTGTTGGGAAATGGTTGTTTAATAATGAAATTCAATCTATGGCCTTTCATAGAGGGTTCATGCATTCTATTCCTTTTGCTCTTGTGGCTAGTGTTGCACTTGGCTATTTGTTGTTTTGGTCCTATAATCGTGGTCATCGCTTCGGAACTACCACCAGAAAAGATTGGATAAAACTGTTTTTTTGGTCCATTTTCACACATCCAATTTTAGATAGTTTTACGGCATACGGTACGCAGTTGTTTGCTCCTTTTTCAAACTACAGGGTGGCGTTTAACAACATCGCTGTTGCCGATCCTTTGTATACAATTCCTTTTTTGTTGTGTCTAATCGTACTGATGTTTTTCCAACGATCATCAAGGAGCAGACGATTTACATTGAAACTTGGTCTTGTTGTTAGTTCGTCCTATATGATTTTTACGCTGTTCAATAAAGTCTATGTGAATTCTGTATTCAAATCTTCTCTTGAAAATAATGCCATAGAATACACACGCTTTAGAAGTCAACCCACCATATTGAATAATATCCTTTGGTACGGCATTGCTGAATCTGACTCGGCCTATTATATAGCACTTTATTCTATTTTTGATCAAAAAAGTACGCCTGAACAATGGCAACGAATTCCAAAAAATCATGAGTTGCTTCCAACTGAGGATAAGGATATTCAGACCTTAATTTGGTTTAGTGATGGTTTTTATAGCGTTTCGAAAGCCGAAGCTCAAGGCACATTCATTTTTAAAGATTTGAGATATCCTTTAATGGACGAGAATGATCCAAATTCATCTGTCTTTAGTTTTTTAATTCGTAAAGAAAATGAGCGTTGGATAGCTGCTCCTTTTTATCCTAAAAATCCAAGTGAAAAGGATTTGGCTAATTTTTGGAACCGACTCAAAGGGATTTAGAGCACACCAACAGATTTCATGCAGTTTTGCATGGCTTGAAAAGTACGTTCAATGTCATTATCTAAACCAACTGAAAAACGAATTAATCCTGGGCTTAAACCCATTTCTTTTTGTTCATCTTCTGGTATTTCAGAAGAAGTTGACGATCCCGGTGCACTGAATAAGGTTTTATAAAACCCAAGACTAACCGCCAAATACCCCAAATTTTCGTTTTGCATCATTTCCATCAATGCATTTGCCTTTTCTAAGGTAGCTACATCTATAGTGAGCATACCTCCAAAGCCAAATTCCAGATTCATTTGACGCTTAAACTCCTCGTGCGAGGGATGAGAATTTAACCCTGGATAAACAGTTTTAATTCCTAAATCTTCAAATTTTTTAGCCAAATACATGGCGTTGGCGCTGTGTTGTTTTATGCGGATGTGAAGGGTACGGAGATTTTTTAGAATTGATGCCGCACGCAAACTGTCCATTGTAGCACCAAAAAGCATGGCTGCTCCATCATTTACATTGCGTAAGTTATCAATTAACTCCTGTGAACCACAAACCACGCCGCCAATTGCATCGCTAGCCCCATTTATGAATTTTGTAAGACTGTGAATAACAATATCTGCCCCTAGTTGTTTTGGAGAAATAGACAATGGAGAAAAGGTGTTGTCCACCACAAGCTGTAGATTGTGTTTTTTTGCAATCGTTGAAAGTGCATGAATATCAGCAACTTCCAATAGAGGGTTGCTTACAGATTCACAATAAAGTATTTTTGTGTTTTTTGAAATTGCAGCTTCAACAGCTTCTAAATTTGTGATATCAACAAATCTTGTTTGAATGTTAAGTTTGGGTGTAAAATTTTTAAGAAAAGCATAAGTACCTCCATAAATAGTCCGGCTGGAAACAATATAATCTCCAGCGCTACACAATTGCATGATAACCGATGTAATTGCGCCCATACCAGAAGCAGAAACATTAGAAGTCTCTGTTCCTTCCATAGCCGCTAAAGCTTCTCCAAGGTAGAGGTTTGATGGCGAACTGTGTCTGGAGTACAAATAACACCCATCGGCATTGCCCTCAAAAGTGTCAAACATTGTTTTGGCTGATAAAAATGTATACGTAGATGAGTCTGAAATAGAAGGGTTTACACCTCCAAATTCTCCAAAGTACTGTAAGTCTTGAATTGAATCTGCTGGGTTCATATCTCAAAAGATTAATTTTAATCAAATATCAGTAATTTAAGATATAAAAA
This sequence comes from Flavobacteriaceae bacterium, assembly GCA_965658025.1. Classification (GTDB taxonomy): domain Bacteria; phylum Bacteroidota; class Bacteroidia; order Flavobacteriales; family Flavobacteriaceae; genus UBA3537. The sequence continues at coordinate 107,466 of CBFHQL010000004.1, forward strand.
CAATTGATATTATTAATTATAGAAAATTAATCTTTATAAGTAATATATTTTAGATTAAATTTTTATAAATTTGTACTTATTAACCCACTTAAAGATAATTTTTCAATGAAACTAGACGCACTTGATATCAAAATTTTACGTCTTCTTCAAAAAGATGCCAAACTAACCAACAAAGCGCTCTCTGCAAAATTAGCACTTTCTGTGACCGCAATTTATGAACGCATAAAAAAACTTGAAAAAACGGGTTTTATTGAAGGTTATGTTGCTTTAATATCCAAAGAGAAAGTAGGCAAATCTTTTGTTGCATTTTGTCATGTAAAACTCGTTCAACACACCCAAGACAATGTAAAGCAGTTTGAGCGTGAAGTTATCGCAATAGAGGAGGTTTTGGAATGCTATCACCTTAGTGGGGATTATGATTACTTGCTAAAAGTTCATGTGAAAGACATGGAATCTTACCGAAAATTTATGATTGAAAAACTCACAAAATTAAATCATATCGGCAGTACGCACAGCATGTTTATGATCAATCAAGTGAAGCATACAACCGCTTTAAATATTTAGGTTTTTATTTATCTGTATTCAAAGGAAGTTTGTACTTTTGTTCATACTAAAATTTAAGACCTATGAAATCATATGACGTCGCTGTAATTGGTTCTGGCCCAGGTGGATATGTGGCTGCCATTCGCTGTGCACAATTGGGTATGAACGTTGCCATTATTGAAAAATATGCCACAATGGGCGGTACATGCCTCAATGTGGGTTGTATTCCCAGTAAGGCATTGTTGGATTCTTCCCATCATTATGAAGATGCTGTAAAACATTTTGACACCCACGGCATTGAACTTCCAGGCGAAGTAAAGGTCAATTTGGAAAAAATGATGGCCCGAAAGCAATCTGTAGTGGACCAAACTACAGTCGGTATTGAATTTTTGATGAAAAAAAACAACATCGAAGTTTATCAAGGTGTAGGTGCTTTTAAAGATGCTACGCATATCAATATTACGGGCACTGATACACAAGAAATTGAAGCAAAGCATACCATTATTGCGACTGGAAGTAAACCTTCTACACTTCCTTTTGCTGCTGTGGATAAAGAACGTATTATTACATCTACGGAAGCTTTAAAATTAAAAGAAATCCCAAAACACCTCATCATCATTGGTGGTGGTGTTATTGGTTTAGAATTGGGTCAGGTCTATAAGCGTCTAGGTGCAGATGTTACTGTTATAGAATACATGGACCGTATCATCCCAACAATGGACAAAGGGCTTTCAAAAGAATTGAATAAAGTCCTTAAAAAGCAAAAATTTAAAATCAATACCGCACACAAAGTGACTTCAGTGCAACGCGATGGCGATACCGTAACTGTAACTGCTGAAAATAAAAAAGGGGAAACTGTTTCTTTTGAAGGTGATTATTGTTTGGTCTCAGTGGGGAGAAGTCCTTACACGGCAGGGTTAAATTTAGATGCTGCAGGAGTCCAATTGAATGAACGAGGACAAGTACTAGTGAATGAACATTTACAGACATCTAGTACTAATATTTACGCCATTGGTGATGTCGTCAGAGGAGCTATGTTGGCGCACAAAGCAGAAGAAGAGGGCGTTTTTGTTGCCGAAACTATTGCTGGGCAAAAACCACACATTAATTATAACTTAATTCCCGGAGTGGTTTACACATGGCCAGAAGTTGCCTCAGTTGGAAAAACAGAGGAACAGCTTACAGACGAAGGAGTTACCTACAAAACAGGGCAATTCCCAATGCGTGCACTGGGAAGAAGCCGGGCAAGTATGGATTTAGATGGTTTTGTGAAAGTAATTGCCGATCAAGCAACAGACGAAATCCTAGGGGTCCATATGATTGGTGCACGTTGTGCAGACCTCATTGCTGAAGCTGTAGTAGCCATGGAATTTCGTGCCTCAGCAGAAGATATTTCCAGAATGTCTCATGCCCACCCTACATTTACTGAAGCCATAAAAGAAGCTGCTCTTGCAGCTACCGAAGATCGGGCATTGCACATCTAGTATTTAAAACACTACACTAAACGAAAGCGGTCAAATTTGACCGCTTTTTTTATTTAAATCCTAAACTATTTTTTTGTTTTTAAAAAAAATGTATATTTAAGTGATTGATTTACAGTGAATTGTCTAAAGTTTTAGCATTTGCGTTAAACAAAATTCATAAATAATAACACAGCACTTTAGAAATTAGGTGCTAAAAGCAACCCCAGTCGCTTTGAACTTGAAAAAACAACAATACCAACCATCAGATGAAGCGCTAGTACGCGCCATTGTTCAAAAAGAAGATACTCAGCTTTTTGAAATTTTATATGATCGCTATTATGCATTTGTTCATAAACGATGTTCGAGTTTCTTCAAGAATAAGCAAGATGCAGAAGATGTTTCTCAAGAAATTTTTTTCAAAGTGTTTTTGAAACTTGATACGTTTTCATTCAAATCAAAATTTTCTACATGGCTTTATAGTTTCGCTCAAAATTATTGTATTAACTACACCCGATCTATAAGGTACAGAAAGTTAGAAGACCGACATATAGATCCCGAAAAATTAAGTGACTATTTTTTTAGCTACAACTACGATTCATGCGAAATAGACCCTGCTCAGCTGATGCGATTAAAGCATGCAATTAGTCTTCTTCCAATACATGAACAACAATTAGTACTCATGAAATATTGTTGGCACATTAGTGTAAAAGAACTAGTAGACCTATATGGTTTAAGAGAGAGTACTATCAAAATGAAATTGAAACGCATCAAAGAAAAACTGATTAGCAATTATCGAGAAACGGACTTGGAAAAGCTAAAGTTGGTGTAATTATTTGCGTTTGCGTCGGTTAAAATTTTTGTCCCCTCTTGTTTTAGGTTTTTTGTATTTTTTGGCAATTGTTTTTCTGTAAGATCCACCAAGGTTTACTTTTTTGTTTTTTTCTTTTTTTTCATGAAAAGCAGGGCCAGGGGCATTTTCATCTGTTTTTTTGTGGGGATTGTAGCGCTCCTTTACTGTGTTTCGTTCTTCGGGCATCAGTTCATGAGAAATTTCTACTTCCATTGGCCATGGATTGACCATGATTTCAAAATTCATGTAGGCCTCAATTTGTTCTCGGTATTCTTCCTCCTTTTTTGTAGAGAATAAAATACTTTCACCTTGTTTTTGTGCGCGCCCCGTTCTACCAATACGGTGCATATAGTTTTCGGGAAATTCAGGAGTATTGAAACTAATTACATGCGATACAAGATCAATGTCTATACCGCGCGCCATAACATCAGTAGACACTAAAATCCTTGAGTTGCCATCCCTAAATTCCTGGATTGCATTGCGGCGGTAATTTTGAGATTTATTCGAATGAAGAACGCCACATTCATTACCAAAATTTAAGGCCAGCGCTTCAAATAAGCGATCGGCAATGCGCTTTTGATCAACAAAAACAAGCACTTTATTCATCTCATCTTTATTGTTCAATAAATGAATCAATAGGTTTAGTTTTGAATTGTAATTTTGTGTATCATACCGCGATTGTTTAATGTTTGTTAGCGGAGTTCCAGAAAGAGCTGTAGAAACTTTGTTTGGAGTCTTAAAAAAAGCTGTAATCAGTTGATCTACTTCAGTGGTCATTGTGGCAGAAAACATAATGTTTTGACGTTGTTCAGGGAGAACATCAAAAATATTGATCAGTTGATGTCTAAAACCAAGATCGAGCATAACATCCACTTCATCTATGACGAGTTTTTGAATATCTTTTAGGCGTAAAGCTCTGCTTATGGCCAAATCATACAGACGACCTGGAGTTGCCACTACAATATCCGCACCTTCATCGACTTGCTTTTTTTGGGTATTGATGTTGGTACCTCCAAATATACCTATGGTTTTGAAGGGCAGTTCAGTACACAATTGTTCGATACCATCTACGACTTGAAGTACCAATTCTCTAGTTGGTACAAGAATCAAAATTCGTGGTGAATGTTTTGGTGGCTGCATCAAGTTTCTCAAAAGGGGAAGTGTGTATGCCAATGTTTTTCCAGTACCAGTTTGCGCAATCCCTACGAGATCTTTTCCAGAACAAATTTTTGAAAAAGAGTGTTGTTGAATGGGCGTTGGATGGATAAAGTTTAGACGCTCTAGAGCGCTGTCCAAGGCAGGAGAAAGTTTGAAATCGCTAAATTTTTCCAAATCATAAAATTTCTTCAAAGGTAATGTATTCCTAGAAAGTAGGTCTATATTTCAAATATCTGATTAAATTTACATTTAAATTTAACTTGTATCACTTTTTTGAGAACGGACAAGCATTTTAAGCTTAAAAACAAAGAACAATTCAAAAGGCAACTTTTGCAATGGGCCAATACTTTTCAAGAGGTAGTTTGGCTAGATTCTAATGATTACCATCAGACACACAGCAATTTTGATGCTGTGCTGGCCGTGGATGCATTTTCGCGTTTACAAACTGATGTCCATCAGGGTTTCGATGCCCTAGATCGCTATACAAAAGTTACTTCGGATTGGTTATTTGGTTATCTTTCTTATGATTTAAAAAATGATTTGGAAGATTTAGAGTCTTCAAATTTTGATGGGTTAAACTTTCCAGATTTAGTTTTTTTTCAACCTAAAAAAATATTCATGTTTCACGGTGATGAAGTGCATATTCATTACCTCAATGAATTTTCCGCTGAAATAGAAGACGATCTTCAAGCCATAAGAACTCAAACGGATGTTGTAAGAAAAAGGCAGTCTAAACAACTTGAAATCACTTCAAGAACACCAAAGAAGTCCTACCTTCAAAAGGTCGAAACATTACAACATCATATCAAAAGAGGGGATATTTATGAAGCCAATTTTTGTCAGGAGTTTTTTGCCAATGGTATCATCGATCCATTAGCAACTTTTCATAAACTTCAAGCGCGTTCCACACCACCTTTTTCTGCTTATTTTAAGAATGGAAACCACTATGCGCTATCAGCTTCACCTGAACGGTATTTAAAAAAGAACGGAAACAAAGTGCTTTCACAACCTATAAAAGGCACCTCAAAGCGATCAAACAATGCTCATGAGGACTTAGAACTGAAAACGAATCTTGAGGCCAACATTAAAGAGCGTAGCGAAAATGTAATGATTGTTGATTTGGTGCGCAACGATTTGTCTAGAATTGCACAAAGAGGATCTGTAAAAGTCGATGAGCTTTGCGAACCTTACACTTTTGCTCAAGTCCATCATTTAATATCCACGGTTGTAGCCGAAATTAAAGATAATTATTCTTCTATTGATGTGATTAAATCGACCTTTCCTATGGGGAGTATGACTGGTGCGCCAAAAATATCAGCCATGAAACTTATCGATCGTTTGGAGGATTCAAAACGAGGGTTGTATTCTGGAGCGATAGGTTATTTTACACCGTCTATGGATTTTGATTTTAATGTCGTTATTAGAAGTATTTTGTATAACGCGTCAAAATCTTACATATCATTTTCAGTAGGAAGTGCCATTACGTCCAAAAGTATCCCAGAAGCAGAATACGAAGAGTGCCTTGTAAAAGCGCAAGCACTTAGAGAAGCTCTCGAGAATTAATTTGTATTTTTGCAGCATGTTAACTGCGTTTAAAGAACATTTAAAACACCATTTCCCAGAACTGTACAATCAAAAGATTTTATTGGCAGTATCAGGTGGATTAGACAGTATGGTGCTTGTTGATTTATGCCTAAAATCAGCGTTAAACATCTCCATTGCACATTGTAATTTCAAATTACGAGTGGAGGAAAGTGATGCGGAAGAACGATTTGTAGTTGATTTTGCCAAAGACCACAACTTGACTGTTTTTTCTGAACAGTTTGACACGAACAAATTTGTAGAAAATTCCAAACTATCGGTTCAAATGGCAGCACGTCAATTGCGTTACGATTTTTTTGAACAATTACGCGCGCAACATCATTTTGATACCATCTTGACCGCTCATCATGCGGACGATAATTTAGAAACGTTTTTCATCAATCTTAATCGAGGTTCAGGAATTGATGGCCTTGTTGGTATTCCAGAGACAAATAAACACATCATTAGGCCACTGTTACCCTTTTCAAGAGCTCAAATTCTAACCTATGCCAAAGCCAATGCAGTTAAATGGTGTACGGACAGCAGTAATGCGGATGTAAAGTATCAGCGCAATCACTTGCGTCATGAACTGATTCCTGTGTTGAAGACCATTTTTCCTTCATTTATGGACGCCTTGAGCAGCACACAAGCGCATCTTAAAGCTTCCCAAAACTTGTTACAAAATCACGTTAAAGATGTAGAACAACAGGTTATCGAATCCTCAAATTCTGAAGAAGTGCATTATTCTATTGTTGAGTTAAAAAAACTTCAACCGCTTCGTGCTTATTTGCACCCATTATTTCATCAATTTGGATTCACAGATTATGATGAACTTTTTAATTTAGTTGACGCTCAATCTGGAAAGCAAATTCATTCTGAAACACACTCGATTTTAAAAAATCGATCATCATTGATTTTAACTAAAAAAAAATCAAATGAACGTTTCTATATGACTATCGAAAATGAGAATGCATTCATAAATCTTGACCAATTTGGTGTAGCGCTTCAATTGCAAAGAGGTTCAGCGCTAGAACAATCTTCCCAGAAGACAATATTTTTAGATTTAGATAAAATTCAATTTCCACTTGTTTTACGTTCGTGGTCTGAAGGCGATTTTTTTCATCCTTCAGGAATGTCAGGTAAAAAGAAATTGAGTAAATATTTCAAAGACGAAAAACTTTCTCTAATTCAAAAAGCAAAAGTACTGCTGTTGTGTTCTAATGAAGCTATTGTTTGGGTTGTTGGCATGCGTTCAGATGCACGCTTTTTGGCGACTTCAAAATCAAAAAATATATTGAAAATAAAACTGTTAGATGCCCATAGTTAAATCTTATTTCACACCCAGATTTTTATTTAAAAGCGCATTTATTTCCACGGTATTTTCGGGTTTATTTCGCCGTTTAAAAATTGATCAAACACGAGAGCGTATAACTTTACGTGATGGCGATTTTATGGATTTAGATTGGAGTAGTGGAGCAAAACCCTCAAAACAGCTTGTGGTTTTACTTCATGGAATGGAAGGCCATGGCCAACGCCCTTATGTTTCAGGTGTGGCAAAGTATTTTAATGCCCATGATATTGATGCCGTTTGTGTAAACTTTAGAAGTTGCAGTGGTGAACAAAACACAAAATTCTCTACGTTTCATTCTGGGCAAACAGATGATTTACAAGATGTTATTGCTCATATACTCAAAAACTATTCATACACGTCTATTTTCCTAAAAGGCATAAGCTTGGGTGGAAATATTGTTTTAAAGTATTTAGGAGAGGGTAACGCCATACCGTCCAAAATTAAGGGTGCTATGGCAGTATCGGTTCCTATAGATTTGGCCTCATGCTCAAAAGCATTACATCAATTCAAAAATATATTATTCCATATATATTTTATGATTGGTTTGAAGTATAAATTAATGCAAAAACAACGCCAATTTCCAGAGCGGATACCTAGAAAAGCATTGTATTCTGTTTGGACACTTCGTGCTTTGGATGAGGTGTATACTGCTAAAGCCAATGGGTTTAAAGATATAGCGGATTATCATCAGAAATCGAGTAGTCTACACTATTTATCTTCTATAAAAACACCAGTATTGTTGCTGAATGCCAAAAATGATTCATTTTTAACGCCTTCATGTTTTCCGTACGAAATTGCACGCAAAAGTTCCTTTGTACATTTGGAGACGCCAAAATACGGAGGTCATGTTGGTTTTGTGACTAAAGACAATATATATTACAACGAAAAAAGAGCTTTAGCATTCTTTCGAGAACTTCAGTAGTTGAGTGTATATTTTATCAACAGGAAAACCCATTACATTGTAATAGGAGCCCTCAATTTTTGTGATTCCAATTTGCCCTATCCAATCTTGTATGCCATAAGCACCAGCTTTGTCCATAGGATTGAAGTGTTGCACGTAAAAATCAATTTCTTGCTGGGTTAATGTTTTAAATGTTACTTTGGTGGAGGAATGAAAAACCGCTTCATAGTTAATTGTTTTCAGGCAGACAGAGGTAATCACTTCATGCGTATCCCCGCTAAGTTCGAGCAATATTTGAACAGCATTTTCTTTTGATGTTGGTTTGCCCAGAGCTGTGTTGTTGTGCCACACAATGGTGTCGCTTGTGATTAGAATATCTTGAGGGGCTAATTCCTCTACAAATGCATTGGATTTCAACTTTGCTAGATAATCGGAAATTGCACTATGAACTAAGTTTTTTGGGTAGTGTTCATCGATGTGTTTTAACCGTACTTCAAAAGGAATACCTAAAGTTTTGAGCAGTTCTTGTCGTCTTGGCGATGCTGATGCTAGGATGAGGTTTTTATCCTTTAAATAGTCTTTTAGCATGGTTAGTGTTTAATCATTTTGAGCATCAAAATCATTCATCCACAATCCTTTAACCTTCATGATTTGCTCTATTACATCTCGAGCTGCACCACAACCACCGTTTACATGAGAAATATAATCTGAAATGGCTTTAATTTCTGGTGCTGCATCTTGTGGACAGCAGGGTAGTCCCACGAGTTTCATTACTGGAAAGTCTGGAATATCATCACCCATGTACAAAACTTCATCTGCGTTTAAGTTGTATTTTTCTAATAATTGGTTGTAGTGCTGTACTTTGTCGTGCGCTCCCAAAATAATATCCTTTATACCTAAACCTTCTAGGCGCTGACGAACACCTTCATTTTTCCCACCAGAGATGATACAGATATTTAATCCTGCCTCAACAGCAGCGCGTAGCGCATAGCCATCTCGTGTATGCATTTTACGAAGTAAATCGCCATTAGTGGTCACCAAAAGCGAACTGTCGGTAAGTACACCATCTATATCAAAAATGAGCGTAGTTATGTTTTTCAATAGCGCTTTGTAATTTTTTTTAGCCATGAGTTTTTTGAATTAATGTTGTTAATTGCTCGTAAAGTTTTTTGTAATCCGGATAATTTTCTAAAAGTTTCAGATGGGTGCGTATGGTTTTTTGATCTCGTCTTTTTGCTGGTCCCGTTTGTGCCATATAGGGAGATATATGGTTTATTTTTTTTGCAGTTTCTGAAATCAAGGGCTTTAAAATTTCAAAATCTAAACTTTTTTCATCGGTTAATTCATGAGCAATACGGTATAGTTGATTGGTGAAATTATTTACAAAAACTGCAGACAAATGCAATGCTTGTCGTTGTTCGGAATCAATGGTGTATACAGGACTACCTAAGTGTTCAGCCAACGTTTTAAGCAAAAGCCGATCGCCTTTATTTGTAGTTTCAATGCATATAGGTACATCTTTGAAATCTAATGGAGCAGTCTTTGAAAAGGTTTGCAATGGGTAAAAAACACCACGTCTGTTTTTGTTATTCAGGAACCGCATAGGTACACTTCCAGAAGTATGCACAACCAAACGATTTTCAAATGGAAGTTGATTGGATAGTTCTTCGACATAGCCATCACTAACCGCTAAGATATAGACATCAGCATCGGTAAGATCATTTAAATCATGCACCTGAGTAACGTCCATCAAAGCTGTAGAACTATCAATTTTTGATCTGTTGTACCATTGGGTAAGTTTTAATTGTTCAGCGCTGTTAATGGCCTTACACAAGTGTGTACCTACATGTCCAGCTCCTAAAACAACTACAGTAATCATAGCGCTAATTTACGCAAGAATCAGGTCTTTTAAAAGTTTACAAACTGCTTTATGAAATAATTATTAAAATTAGTGTTAAAACCATCATTTTAAAATTACTTTTTTGCAAAAAGTAAGTACCTTTGTCATCCACAAAATTTGTCATTTTTAATGCTCAAAAAAATAGCTAACATCCTTTTTTCTACCCGTCTTACAGCTGTTCTGTTTATTGTTTATGCCGTAGCTATGGCCGTTGGTACCTTTTTGGATCAAGGGCAAAGTACATCACCAACACCATATTCGCGAACACTAATTTATAACGCCTGGTGGTTTGAAGCCATTATGGTGCTGTTTATGGTAAATTTTGTGGGCAACATTTTCAGATATCGTTTGTTACGTAAAGAAAAATGGGCCACTCTCACGCTGCATTTATCTTTTATTTTTATTCTGTTTGGTGCATTCATTACACGCTACCATGGATTCGAGGGGATGATGTCCATTCGCGAGGGCGCAACAGAAAACACCTTTTTATCTCAAAAAACATATTTGACGACGTATATCGATGGAGATTATAAAATAAATGGCCAACTCCAACGCCTTGTACACAATGATGAAGTTGATTTTTCTCCACGATTAGAAAATGAGTACACTTTAGACACTAAGTATGGAAATACGCCTGTAAGCATCACACTTACGGAATTTATTTCTGGTGCTGAAGAAGATATAGTTCCAGATGACAATGGAGAATATTACTTAAAGTTGGTAGAAGCGGGTGGAGGCGCACCACACAATCACTTCTTAAAACTTGGACAAGTAAGCAGTATTCACAATGTACTGTACGCGCTAAACAAACCCACTTCAGGAGCGATCAATTTGACTTACTCTGATGAAGGATTGACCATTCAATCTCCATTTGAGGGGGAATACATGACCATGGCAACAGGTACACAAGGCAGACTTGTAAAAGATAGTATTCAACCATTGCAGCTACGTTCTCGATACATTATTGGAAATCAAGCAGTTGTATTTCCAAAACCGGTCATAAAAGGCGTATTTGATGTAGTGAAAAAATCTGAACTTCTCAAAGGTGATGAAGATGGTATTGCCCTTCAAGTGGCTGCAAATGGAGAAGTTAAAACTGTGAAATTGCTCGGTGGTAAGGGGATGAGTAACCCCTTTAAACAAGTAACTGTTGGCGGTCTCGATTTTGCGTTTAAATATGGCTCAAAGATATTGGAACTGCCTTTTGAGATCAAACTCAATGATTTTATTGCAGAGCGTTATCCAGGCACCGAAAAAAGCTACTCATCTTTTGAAAGTAAAGTCACTGTTTTTGATAAGAGCGAAGGCGATTTTGATTTTCATATTTACATGAATAATATTCTAAACCACAGGGGCTATAAGTTTTTTCAATCCTCTTTTGATCCCGACGAAAAAGGAACTGTTTTATCTGTAAATCACGATTATTGGGGCACTTGGTTTACCTATCTTGGGTATTATTTATTGTATTTTGGTTTAATGGCTATTTTACTCAGTAAAGGCGCAAGAATGGAAGTTTTACGCAAGCAATTGGATAAAATAAAACGTAAAAAAGCTACACTTAGCGTTGTACTATTTACAATATTTTCTCTAAGCGGTTTTTCCCAAACAACACATACTTCAAACCATCAAATGCTTCGTCCTAATGAGCAACAAATCGATTCTATATTACTAGCCAATATCACCCCTGTTGAGGAGTCGGAACGATTTGGTCATTTGGTGATTCAAGATTCAGACGGACGAATGAAACCTGTGAATACTTATGCTTCGGAACTACTGAGAAAACTTTCCAAAAAGGATACTTATCAAAATTTTACAGCCGATCAAGTGTTTTTATCCATGCAAGAAAGCCCTCAGTTGTGGTACAACGTTCCAGTAATTTATTTAAAACCAAAAAAAGCCGATACAATTCGTAACTTAATCGGAATTCCAAAAACACAAAAGTATGCTGCTTTAATCGACTTTTTAGATAAAAACTTAAATTATAAACTTGGGCCTTACCTTGAAGATGCGTACAGCGCGCAAGTGCCTACAGCAATACAAAAAGAGTTTAAAGAGGCCGATCAGCGTGTGAGTCTATTGTTTAATACTCTGGAAGGCGATGCCTTGCGTCTTTTCCCACTTCCAGATGATGAAAACAACAAATGGGTTTCCCCTAAAGAATTCGTCCAAAAAGAGCTTGTCCTAACTGATTCTTTGTACGCCAACTTTATCCGAACGGGCTTTTTGGCGTATTTGGCGACTTTGCAGAATGATAAGATGCAAAAAACTGATTTTGCTCAAAGCCAAAAACTATTAGCAGCACTAAAGAAAACGCAAAAGCGCTATGGCGGAGATGCCATGCTTTCGGATGAAAAAATTGATGCTGAGATTGCATACAACAAATACGATATTTTCAAAAAACTGTTCAGTTGGTATATGTATGCCAGCAGTTTGATGTTTGTATTATTAATTGTTCAGATTTTAAGAGACAAAAGTAAAGTATTGAAACTATCGGTAAATACCTTTAAAGTTTTACTATATGTTTGCTTTGGGCTACACACTGCTGGGCTGATTGCACGATGGTATATTTCTGGTCATGCGCCATGGAGTGATGCTTACGAATCCATGATTTATGTGGCTTGGGCTACGATGGCATTTGGCGTAATGCTCGGCCAAAAAAGCAACCTCACTTTTGCCTCTACAGCATTTGTGACAGCCATGATTTTGATGATCGCGCATTGGAATTGGATGGATCCTTCAATTGGTAATCTACAACCCGTATTGAATAGTTATTGGCTGATGATCCATGTGGCTATCATTGTGGGAAGTTATGGACCATTTGCTTTGGGTATGATTTTAGGAATCATCAGTCTTCTGTTGATGATTTTGACGACCAACAAGAATAAAACCAAAATGGAGTTAAACATCAAAGAGCTAACCGTTATAAACGAAATGGCGCTAACAGTTGGTTTAGTGATGCTCACCATAGGCAATTTCTTAGGTGGTATGTGGGCCAATGAGAGTTGGGGACGTTATTGGGGATGGGATCCCAAAGAAACGTGGGCGCTTATTAGTATTATGATCTACGCTTTTGTGATTCATATGCGTTTAGTTCCAGGGCTTAGAAACCGATTGATTTTTAATATTGCTTCAGTGCTCGCATTTGGAAGTATTTTGATGACGTATTTTGGCGTAAATTTCTACCTCGCTGGATTGCATTCATATGCAAAGGACGATCAAGAAATCAGCATCACCTACATTGGCGCTAGTCTGCTTATAATTACTATTTTGAGTGTATTAGCTTACAGAAAGCACCGAAAGTTTTATACCAAATAAAGCTTAGTCTAATATACTTTGGATGCGCTCAAAGTTGATTTCTTTATAATCCGAAATCAACATATCGGCAAGTTTATAATCTTGGTTTTTGGAATGTTCGCTTTTGTACGCCACACAAAAAATACCAGCACTTTTTGCGGCTTTTATGCCGTTGGTAGAGTCCTCGATGACGATGCATTCATTTGGTAAAACACCTGCCGATGCAGCGGCTTTAACAAAAATTTCTGGGTGTGGCTTTGAAGCTTTTAAATCGGCGCCACTCAATTTGTCTTTAAAATATTGATCTAAATCAAAACGTTTCATGACGTTGTTGATGGTAAACATAGAGGCAGAGGAGGCGAGTACAAGTATCAAACCATTAGCGTGGTAATCCAATATCAAATCTTTGACACCTTCCAATAATTGTAAATCATCATCTTCAAAAAAGAGTTTGGTAAAGTTATCCCGCTTGATTTGTACCAATTCTTGGGGATTTTGTTGAAGATTAAAATGTGTGCAAAGCTGAACACAAATGCCGTAGGTGGATTGCCCTGTAAACCCCTCATACATTTCTGAAGGCACATCAATTCCAACTTCAGAAAACATCTGTTGATACGCTTTGTGGTGTAGGGGTTCGGTGTCTACTAGTACACCATCCATATCGAATAAAACAGCTTTAAGCATTATTAATTTTTTGCGAAGATAATTCTTCAAAATTATATTTTTTCCATTTTATTGAACAATTAATATTATTTTTTTTCTATTTTTAAGGTCTAAAATTATTGCTTCAATGAAATTTGTAAAACTATTAGGAATCACCAATACGCTGTTGTTGCTGTTGTGTGTTCTAATTATTGTAGTCTCTGAATATTTGTTTTTTTCTGGAGACCAGTTACACGGAATTTTTGTAGGGATCTGGGCGCCTATGCTTGTTGGTCTAATGATATTTTTTAAACTCTTTCGCCTTGGCCGCTAACGACATCGTACTCTATTTTTCCATATTTGTATCCCTTTGCGTCGCAATCTGGGCATTTGTTCTTATCAAACAGTTCAACGATTTAGATAATAAATAGCGTTTAATAAACACTTTTAATGTCAAAACAAAAACTAGGTGAACGTACCATATGTACCCATACTGGTGCAGTGGAGGACCCTATCTTTCGAGGGGCAGTATCGCCTATATACCTCTCAACATCGTACGATTTTATAGATCAGGATCCGAAACGCTATCCCCGCTATTTCAACACTCCTAATCAAGAATTTTTAAGTAAAAAAGTTGCCGCGTTGGAAGATGCCGAAGCTGGAATGCTTTTTTCGTCAGGAATGGCCGCCATATCAGCCGTCATGTTCACCCTACTAAAATCAGGTGACCATGCCGTAATACAAAACGATATCTATGGTGGAACGCGTAATTTTATTGAATCACATTTTAAGTCTTATGGCATAGCGTACAGCTTTACCAAGGATTTATCCTCCAGTTCATTTGAAGCATGTATAAGAGAAAATACCAAACTTATTTATGTGGAAACTCCATCGAATCCACTCCTCAAATTAGTTGATTTGTTTGCTGTCGCAAAGCTTGCCAAAACACACAACATCACAACGGCCATAGATAATACGTTTGCAACGCCAATCGCACAAAAACCATTGACGCTTGGAATAGATATTGTGATTCATTCGGCTACAAAATATTTTGGTGGTCATAGCGATATAACAGCTGGTGCGGTTGCTTCATCGCAAGTAATCATCGATCAAATATGGGATTTGGCCAAAGATTTTGGTGGTAACCTTAGTGACTATTCCGTCTGGCTATTGGAACGTAGTATGAAAACATTAGCCATTCGTGTAAAAGCACAACAAAAGAATGCAAAAAAAATTGCTCGGTTTCTGGAACAACACGAAGCCATAAAACATGTGTATTACCCAGGTCTTGCTACGCATGAAAATCACCAATTAGCAAAAATCCAAATGAAAGGATTTGGCGCCATGTTGTCTTTTGAATTGTCTAATGCATACGATACGGTTTCATTTTTAAAATCATTGCAATTGATCAAGCCCTCTATGAGTTTAGCAGGTGTAGAGAGTACGATGATTTTGCCCGCCAAAACTTCTCATGCTTTACTTTCAAAAGCAGACCGTAAGGCGCAAGGGATTTCAGATCAATTGATACGTTTTTCTGTTGGGATTGAATCTAAAAAAGATTTGATTTTTGACATTGAACAAGCATTAAAAAACAGTAAAAACAAATAGAGGTTATGAACGTAGATATTCTTGCATTTGGTGCTCATCCAGACGACGTAGAGTTGAGTTGTGGGGGCACACTCCACAAAGCGATTCAAGAGGGTAAAACAGTAGCCATTATAGACCTTACCCGCGGAGAACTTGGAACACGAGGAAGTGCAGAAATCAGAGCAGAAGAAGCCAATAATGCCTCAAAAATTTTAGGGGTTCATACAAGAGAAAATTTAGAATTCCCCGATGGTTTTGTGTTTAATACTAAAGAAAACCAACTCGAAATCATAAAAAAAATACGTCACTACCAGCCAGAGATTGTCTTTTGCAATGCCGTAGAAGACCGCCATACTGATCATGCCAAATCTTCTGCTTTGGTACGCGATGCTTGTTTTTTGAGTGGGTTGATGAAAATTGAAACTCATGACAGCACTGGCGAACTCCAAAAAGCTTGGCGACCCAAAGTGGTCTACAGTTATATTCAATGGAAAAATATAACCCCAGACTTTGTGGTAGATATCAGTTCTTCTATTGAGGCGAAAATGGCTGCGGTTGCGGCGTATAAATCTCAGTTTTTTGATCCAAAAAGCAAAGCACCTGAAACGCCTATATCGAGCAAAAATTTTATGGATAGTGTCCGCTACAGAGCAGCAGACCTGGGTCGTTTGGTGCACACAGCCTATGCCGAGGGCTTTACATCTGATCGTCTTTTGGCTGTTGAGTCCATATTTGATTTAAAATAAATTAAAAAAAAATCTTTGTATAAAATCTTAAATGTGATACATTTGCATGCGCATTTTTATGTGCAAAATGGTGGTTGTAGCTCAGTTGGTTAGAGCGCCTGATTGTGGTTCAGGAGGTCGTCGGTTCGAGACCGATCTTCCACCCCAAAAGAAAAAGCTTCTCTATTGTAGAGAAGCTTTTTTGGTTTTATTAATTGTTTCTACTTAAAAACTTTATCGACGATAATGCGGTCTTTTCTGTTGGCAAGTTCCCAGGCAGTATAAAAAATCAATCGCGCTCTATTTTCCAATAAATCGTATTCAATTTTGTCTGGCGTATCGGTTGCTTTGTGGTAATCGGCGTGTGTGCCATTGAAATAGAAGATGACAGGAATGTTATTTTTTGCAAAATTGTAGTGGTCAGAACGATAATAAAAACGATTAGGATCATTTTCATCGTTGTACGTGTAATCTAGTTCTACATTGGTATATTGTTTATTAACCTCTTCAGACAATTCGTGAAGCTCTGTACTCAATTTATCACTTCCAATAAGATAAATATAATTGCGTCTCCCTTTTTTTCGTTTAGGATCTGTTCTTCCAATCATGTCAATATTAAGGTTTGCCACCGTGTTTTTCAGAGGAACAATAGGGTCAAAATCGGTGTAATATTGAGAACCTAAAAGCCCTTTTTCTTCTGCAGTGACATGCAAAAATACGATTGAACGTTTTGGGCCTTGACCATTGTCAACGGCAGTTTTGAAAGCTTTTGCGATTTCTAGAATAGCAATGGTTCCTGAACCATCGTCGTCGGCGCCATTAAATACCTCCCCATCGTGCATGCCCACGTGGTCGAGATGCGCAGAAAGAATAATGTATTCCTCTGGTTTTTCACTACCAGGGATTATAGCCACAACGTTTTCTGAAGAAATGGGCTCAGAAGCGTTGCTGTAGGAAATAGAAATGGCCTTCTCGAAGGTTCCGTTGGTCTTTTGTATGAGTTGAGCTCCCATATCATCTCCTGCCAAGAAGCCATAAAACGATTCCGTATCCACATCGAGTGCTAAATTGCTTTCGCCACCGCGTTTTTCAACGGCCTTATAATAGGACGAATAACGCTTAAACATTGGTTGATCAATCAAAATAAAAGCTTTTGCACCCAATTCTTTTGCGAGATTGCGTTTGGAACTTAACGATTGTCGGCCATTGGACCACTTCGAAATGTCTTTGGTTCCAGAAACAATATAATTTCCATTGTCGTCTTTGGGCTCACCAAATACTGCTACAACCACTTTGTCTTTAACGTCTAAATTTTCGTAGTCATTATAAAGGTCACTTTTTATTCCATAGCCCACAAAAACAATCTCATTAGCTTCAATAGTTGTTGACGCTCCAGATGAAACCGCAATAAAATCATCATAATAATCGTAAGCGGTTCCTTCAATAGTAATGCTTACTTTTGGGGTTTTCATCAGTTTGAGTGGAACATTTTGAAAATAATCGCCATTGGCCTGTGCTGGAGCAATCCCTAAAGAGAGGTATGTATTCTTTAGATATTCAACGGCTTTTTTCTCGCCCTCTGTTCCTGCTTCTCTACCTTGAAATTCATCTGAAGAATAGACAAAGAGTTTTTCTTTGAGTTCATTTGCGTTGATTTTATCGACGTATTTAGCAGGGTCTTGAGCAAAAATTGTGACTGAAAAGCATACAGCATACAGTATAAAGTTAAGTTTCATAAGTAAAATATTTTTAATGTGGATATTCCGATTTAGTGCAAATTTCGATTATTTATCCCAATTATTGGTAAAATTAAGTTAAAAAACATGACGTGGAGGAATTTCAGCTCTACTTCTTAAAAAATCCATAAAGTGCACGATTTTATCGTTGAAATTTAAAAAAAATTGAATTTTATGCCAATGCGTAAATTATTTTGTATAGCTTTGTGCTATTAATCATAAACAAAAAAATAAATTAATTATGAAAAAATTAATTACTTTAATGTCTCTAGCCGTTGTTGGTTTAGCATTCGGTCAAGAGGAAGAACAAGCTTCTAAGTTTAACGTATCAGGTTCTGTTGATGCTTATTACTCAAACAGTTTGAATGGTCCTAATGACCAAACAACTATTGTTACAGATCCTGTCACTGGTGATGTTTTAGGTTTTACTGCACCACCAAGTGCTTTAATGGGAAATGACGATCGTGCATTTTCAGGGGCTAATGCAAATGTCAAATTTTCTTATGAAGGAGAAAAAGTTGGTTTTGTAGCCGATTTAGCTTACGGTCCAAGAGCTGATGCTCAATTCAGTGATTTCGGAGTTGTAAATGAGGCATACATGTATTGGAACGCCTCTGAGAAAGTTACCCTTATGATGGGTCGTTGGAACTCATGGATGGGTTATGAGAATTTTGCTGCAGCGGATAATTTCCACTACAGTTATTCTCACCAATATACATTTGGACCAAGAAACTTTAATGGTTTCGCAATTCAATATGAGCTTGGAAATGATTTCGGATTGGGTGTTGCTGTGATGAACCCTGTTGAAACAACAGTAAGTAACACTAGCGATGAGTATTCTTTTGCAGCAGGTTTATCAAAAGGAGATTTCGGTATTTCATTTTTAACTAGTGAAGACGAAACTTTTATTGATGTTAAAGCAAAAGTTAACTTCAGTGATTCCTTTTCTGTCGATTTAAATGCAAATCTTGCTTCTTGGGATGAAGACGCTATGTTAACGGGCACTAGAGCTGCTTATTTACCAGACACTGAAGGTTATACATCTATTTCTGCCTACACTCAAGTTCAATCAACTGAATCATTTGCATGGGGAATTCGTCTTGAATATTTTAACATAATTGCTGATGACAGTGAAGATGATCTTAATGTAATCACTCCTACCTTAACTGGTAATTATTCGGTTGGTGATTTAACAATAAGACCAGAACTTAGATTTGATGCTGCTAGCGAGGATATTTTCCTTAACAGTGATATGGATGGTGATCAAGGTGGATTAGCTTCTTTCACTTTAGCTGCTATTTACAGCTTCTAAGCCAAACTAAAAAATATATCTAAAAGCGATGCTTCGGCATCGCTTTTTTTTGTTTAATACACTTATTTAAAAGATTAAACACAATAATCTAAAATAAATTGTAATATAATTCAACAGGTTAAAAACCCAATTTTGACTTGTTTTTTTGCCTAAAATTAATTTAACTTTGACCCATTATTAACTCAAATCTATATTAAAATGAAAAAACTATTTTTACTTATGATTTCTTTAACCGTATGTTCATTACATGCGCAAAACGTAACTTTTGGTGCCAAAGCAGGTGTGAATTTTGCCACTTTAAATGGGGATGATGCCGAAGATG
Organism: Flavobacteriaceae bacterium; assembly: GCA_965658025.1. Lineage (GTDB taxonomy): Bacteria > Bacteroidota > Bacteroidia > Flavobacteriales > Flavobacteriaceae > UBA3537. Next base: position 126,831 of record CBFHQL010000004.1, read on the forward strand.
CTGACAGCAGAACCTCTTTCCACATCGGAGCAACCGCAGAGTTTTCTTTATCCGACACTTTTTCCATTCAACCCGAATTATTGTATTCTGGGCAAGGATTTACTGAAAGCGGTACTAATTATGAAGGAACAGGAAAGATGGATTACCTCAATTTACCCATCATGGCAAAATTTTATGTCGCAGAGGGTTTAAGTCTTGAAGTAGGACCACAAGTTGGCTTCTTATTAAGTGCTAAAGGAGAAATAAAAGATGACGGTGAGACTGAAGAATATGATTTTAAAGATAATGTCAAATCCGTTGATTTTGGGGCTAATTTTGGAGTGGGCTATAAGTTAGATTCTGGAATTAATTTCGGCTTTAGATATAATTTAGGACTTATGAGCGTTGCAGAAGAAGATTCTGATGATTTAAAAAATAGTGTATTGCAATTATCCGTTGGCTATAACTTCTAACGCGTAGTTCTATAAACTTTAAAAAAAGGAAGCTTTGGCTTCCTTTTTTTGTTTTTATAACTTTTGTATTTTTACCCCCATGAAAAACATCATCATCATTAATGGACCCAATCTCAATCTTTTAGGCATACGTGAACCCGAAATCTATGGCGCACAATCGTTTGAGGATTTTTTTAAAACTCTAAAAGCAGATTTTCCACAATTCAAATTGGATTATTTTCAGTCCAATATAGAAGGGGAGATTATCGACAAACTGCATGACGTTGGGTTTTCTTATGATGGGATTATTCTTAATGCCGCCGCCTATACCCACACCTCTGTGGGCATTGGGGATGCTATAAAAGGGATTTCTACACCGGTTATTGAAGTTCATATTTCGAATACGTACAACAGAGAAGAATTCCGTCACCACTCGTTTATTTCACCCAACGCTAAAGGAGTTATTTTGGGCTTTGGACTAAAAAGTTACACCCTAGCACTTCAAAGTTTTATCTAAAAAAAAAAGACGGTCATAGACCGCCTTTATATTTATTAGTATTGTTTTAAATGTGTATGACTTCGTCATAGGCATCTGCAACAGCTTCCATAACCGCTTCACTCATTGTAGGGTGTGGATGTACTGCTTTAAGCACTTCGTGGCCTGTAGTCTCTAATTTACGTCCTAAAACGGCCTCTGCAATCATATCGGTAACACCTGCACCAATCATATGACAACCGAGCCACTCGCCATATTTGGCATCAAAAATCACTTTGACAAAGCCCTCGGTATTTCCGCCAGCGCTCGCTTTTCCAGAGGCAGAAAAGGGGAATTTACCTACTTTTATATCCAATCCTTGCTCTTTGGCTTGTGCTTCAGTCAGTCCAACACTTGCAATTTCTGGACTACAATACGTACAGCCCGGAATATTTCCATAATCCAATGCTTCAATATGATGTCCCGCAATTTTTTCCACACATAAAATCCCTTCAGCAGAAGCGACGTGGGCGAGGGCAGGACCTGGAGTCACATCACCAATGGCATAATAACCCGGGATATTAGTTTGATAAAAATCATTGACCAAAATTTTGTCGCGATCCGTTACAATTCCGACATCTTCCAAACCAATGTTTTCTATATTTGTTTTGATCCCAACAGCAGAGAGCACGATATCGGCCTCTAATGTTTCTTCACCTTTTTTTGTTTTTACAGTGGCTTTTACCCCTTTTCCTGAGGTATCGACTGCGGTAACTTCCGTAGATGTCATGATGTTGATTCCACTTTTTTTGAAGGAACGTTCCAATTGCTTAGAAACGTCTTTGTCTTCAACGGGAACAATACGGGGCATATACTCAACGACTGTAACTTCGGTGCCCATCGCATTGTAGAAATACGCAAATTCAATTCCAATAGCGCCAGAACCTACAATGATGAGTTTTTTAGGTTGTTTTTCTAAAGTCATCGCCTGACGGTATCCAATGACTTTTTTTCCGTCCTGTGGTAAACTAGGAAGTTCACGTGAACGTGCTCCGGTAGCAATAATAATATGATCTGCGCTATATTCTGTACCATCGACGTCTACTTTTTTGCCTGGTTTTAGTGTTCCATAACCAGAAATGACGTCAATTTTATTTTTTTTCATTAAAAACTGCACCCCTTTGCTCATGCCCTGAGCTACATTGCGGCTTCGGTTGACTACCGCATCAAAGTCTTTGTCGTATGCTTCTACTTTTAGGCCATAATCCCCTGCATGTTTTAGATATTCAAAAACTTGCGCTGATTTTAAAAGTGCTTTTGTAGGAATACAGCCCCAGTTAAGGCATACACCTCCAAGACTTTCTTTTTCAATTACAGCAGTTTTTAATCCTAATTGAGAAGCGCGAATTGCAGTAACATATCCGCCAGGACCACTGCCCAAAACAATCACATCATATTTACTCATACCTTAGTATCTTTAGTCGTTGTTAGAAGTTGCAAATTTACAAAACCTAAATCTATAAATAAAGCAGAAATGAACTAAAGTAGAAGGAAGTTTTTAACGCGCTTATGATTTTTTAAAATCGATGCTAATTGAGTTTACACAATAGCGTGTTCCAGTGGCCGTTGGGCCATCATTAAACACATGGCCGAGATGTCCACCACAAGAAGAACAGACAATTTCAGTGCGCATCATGCCGTGGCTTTTGTCCAAAATATAAGTCACGTTTCCTTTGATAGACGCGTCAAAACTTGGCCAACCACACCCGGCATCAAACTTGGTATGGCTTTCAAAAAGAGGAGTATCACACCCTGCGCAATGGTAGGTTCCATTTTCAAAATGCATGTTGTATGCCCCAGTGAACGGCCGTTCTGTGCCTTTTTTGCGTAGTATGGTGTACTGTGCATCTGTTAGCTCTTTTTTCCACTCTTCTTCGGATTTTTGAATTTTTTGTTCACTCATTTTTTAGGTATAAATTTTAGTGCAGCCCCATTGATGCAATGGCGTTTTCCTGTTGTTTTTCGAGGGCCATCATTAAAAACATGCCCCAAATGTCCACCACAAGTGGCACAATGCTCCTCGGTACGTGCCATTCCGATGTTATAATCGACGGAGAAGGCCACATTACCTTTGATTTCACGATCAAAACTTGGCCATCCAGAACCAGAGTTAAACTTATGCTCACTCTTAAAAAGTGGAGTTTTACAACCGGCACAAACATAAGTGCCAGGGGCGTAGTTTTTGTCTAATGGACTTGAAAAAGCACGTTCTGTGCCTTCTTTTCGTAGTACATAGTATTGTAAATCGGTAAGTTGAGCTTTCCACTCGGCTTCTGTTTTTTGAATTTTAAAGGCTTCTTTTTTTTGTGCATCAGATTTGCACGAGGTCAGTAGAAAAAAACTCAAGGCCAAGATTAAATTTTTAGGATACATGGGTGTAATTTATTTGGTTAAAATTAATTATTTTTAAGGGGAGATTGTATTTTTTCACAAAACTTTGTGACTTTTTGATGTTTTTGGTGTCTAACACTATGGAATGCTTTTTGTTTATGAATTCAAAACCTATTATTATGAAAACAAAGATTTTATTTTTTTCGATGCTTTTTTTAGCCATTTCTTGCGCTACAAACCCCTTTACAGGGAAGAAAACATTAGCCATATTACCAAATTCTCAGATTTTACCCATGGCTTTTGCACAGTATGATCAATTTCTAACCGAAAATAAAGTGATTACAGGCACCGCTGAGTCTGACATGGTTAAACGTGTTGGTCAGCGTATTTCGGCTGCTGCAAAGCGTTGGTTAGATGCCAATAATTATCAAGGATATTTAAAAAATTACAAATGGGAATATAACCTTGTTGACGATGAAACCGTGAACGCATGGTGTATGCCGGGCGGAAAAATTGTCTTTTATACAGGCATTATGCCCATTGCCGCCAACGAAACGGGTGTAGCTGCCATTATGGGGCACGAGGTAGCACATGCATTGGCCAACCATGGCCAACAACGTATGAGTGCAGGGTTGTTGCAACAAGCTGGTGCGGTAGCAGGAAATGTGGCGATTAAAAACGAAAAACACAGAAATATATTCAATCAATCTTATGGAATTGGTTCTACTGTTTTGGGGGTATTGCCTTTTAGTCGTGCACATGAAACGGAAGCCGATCAAATAGGGGTATACATCATGGCTATTGCAGGGTATAATCCTGATGAAGCATCAAAACTTTGGGAACGTATGAAAGCCAATAACAATGGAAAACAAGGACCGCCAGAGTTTTTAAGCACACACCCCTCAAATGATTCAAGGATCGCAAATTTGAAAGCACTAGCACCAAAAGCTAGAGCTGAAGCGCAAAAATTTGGGGTCACAAGCTTTCGCTCATATTGAATTATATTAAAATAAATGCCTAAATTAGAAGCTGCTTATAAATGAGCAGCTTTTTTTATGAAAAAACTAGAAAGGGGAAGTAAAAAACTCATTAATGCATGGGCATTTTACGACTGGGCCAATTCTGTATATCCACTGGTCATTAGTACCGCCGTGTTTCCAATTTATTACAGTAGTTTAACCAGTTCTTTTGCAAATACCGAAGGCGATATTTCCTTTTTGGGAACGTTTTGGGACCCCACTACGCTATATGATTATACGTTGGCCATTTCATTCCTTATTGTGGCATTTTGCTCTCCAATTCTTTCAGGGATTGCCGATTATACAGGTAACAAATTGAAATTCTTAAAAGGATTTTGCTTGTTGGGTTCAATTTCTGTTATGGGACTTTATTTTTTCAATAGCGAATCTACACTTTGGGTCGCGCTTTTGTGCACTGTTTTTGCAAGTATTGGTTTTTGGGGCAGTATTGTGTTTTATAATGCTTATTTGCCCGAAGTGGCTTTCCCTGAACAGCAAGACAAAGTAAGTGCCAAAGGGTTTATGTATGGCTATGCTGGTTCGGTGCTGCTGCTTATTTTCAGCTTGATTTTAGTCCAAAAACCCGATTGGTTTGGAATTACTGACCCAACGCTTGCGCCACGAATTACGTTTGTATTAGTAGGGCTCTGGTGGTTTGGATTTGCACAAATAACATACCGTCGTTTGCCAAATAATGTTTTCAATCATAAACCTGATAAAGACTACATTTGGAAAGGGTTTTTAGAACTAAAAACAGTTTTTAAATCTTTAACCCAATACGTTCAATTAAAATACTTTTTGATGGCTTTTTTCTTTCTAAGTGTAGGTGTACAAACCATCATTCTGATGGCGGGGATTTTTGGCAGTAAGGAATTAGGGTTACCCACATTAAACCTTATTCTTACCATTTTAATTGTTCAAATTGTGGCCATATTTGGCGCGTATTTATTTTCGAGATTATCTGAAAAAATAGGAAATTTTGCAACATTGAAAATTACGCTTTTTATTTGGGGAATAGTATGTTTTATTGCTTTTGTATTGGACAAAAACCAACCCAATATTGATTATTATTTTTATGCGATGGGTATTGTTTTGGGTTTTGTTTTGGGTGCTACACAGTCCTTGACCCGTTCGACCTATTCCAAACTGTTGCCCGAAACACACGACCACGCTACATACTTTAGTTTTTACGACGTTACAGAAAAGATTGCTATTGTATTGGGCATGTTTGTTTTTGGACTTTTAATTGCGCTTACAGGTTCGATGCAGTATTCTGTTATGGCTCTTGCGATTTTCTTTTTAATGGCATTTATTATCCTTTTCAAAGTCAAAAGAACCGAGCACGTTCGCTAATTGAACCAAAATTTCACCACCTTGGCACAGGAATTGTCTTTAATGAGATGAAAAACGAGGCATTTTCCTTTTTTAAGATGATGAATACCAGTAATCAAAAAGATAAAAACCTAATATTATTCTGTTTTGCATGACAGAATGACCTATAAATCATATGAATAACCCAAAATATAAATTACTTGACAGTTTGTCACTTCAAGATTTTGATGAAAATTCAGAATTGATTCCGTTGATGACTACCGAAGACGAAGAAATCATAAAAAATGAAACGCTCCCAGATTCTATTCCCATACTTTCTTTGCGGAATACCGTACTTTTTCCAGGTGTTGTCATCCCTATTACTGCTGGTCGTGATAAATCGATTAAATTGATTAATGATGCCAATAAAGGCTCTAAGGTCATTGGTGTAGTCGCACAAAAGGATGAAAGTGTAGAAGATCCAAAATTTGAAGATATTCATAACATCGGAACAGTTGCCCGCATCCTCAAAGTTCTAAAAATGCCCGATGGTAATACAACGGTTATTATTCAAGGGAAAAGACGCTTTGAAATCACCGAATTGGTCTCTGAAGAGCCCTATATGACCGCCAAAATAAAGAGTGTAGATGAACTGATTCCTCAAAAAAATGATGGTGAGTTTGTTGCCGCCATAGAATCCATCAAAGATTTATCGCTCGAGATTATAAAACAAAGTCCAAACATCCCCAGTGAGGCCTCTTTTGCCATCAAAAACATCGAAAGCAATTCGTTTTTGATCAATTTTGTGTCGTCCAATATGAATATTTCTGTGGTAGAAAAGCAGGAGTTATTAGAAGTCAACGATTTACATGAACGTGCTTTAAAAACACTCAAGCACATGAATGTTGAGTACCAACGTTTGGAGCTTAAAAATGATATTCAATCCAAGGTGCAGCACGACATGAATCAGCAGCAGCGCGAATATTTTCTTCAACAACAAATCAAAACCATTCAAGAGGAGTTGGGCGGCGTCAGTTATGAAGAAGAAATTGAGGACATGAAAAAGCGCGCCAAAGCAAAACAATGGGATAAAAAAGTCAAGGCGCATTTTGAAAAAGAAATTGGTAAACTTCAACGCATGAATCCACAGGTTGCGGAGTATTCTATTCAGCGTAATTATTTGGATTTATTTTTGGATTTACCCTGGAATCACTTTAGTCAAGATAATTTTGACTTAAAACGTGCTCAAAAGATATTGGACCGCGATCATTTTGGCCTTGAAGAAGTCAAGCGCCGTATCATTGAATATCTAGCAGTTTTGAAATTGCGCAACGATATGAAATCGCCGATTTTGTGTTTGTACGGTCCTCCGGGTGTTGGAAAAACGTCTCTAGGAAAATCCATTGCGGAAGCTTTGGGTAGAGAATATGTGCGCATATCTTTAGGTGGATTACGTGATGAAGCCGAAATTCGAGGGCATCGAAAAACGTATATCGGTGCTATGCCAGGCCGTATTTTGCAAAGTTTAAAAAAAGCAGGGACGTCAAATCCAGTATTTGTTTTGGATGAAATAGATAAACTATCCAATTCACATCAAGGCGATCCCTCATCGGCAATGCTCGAAGTGTTGGATCCTGAACAAAATTCTGAGTTTTATGACAACTTTTTGGAAATGGGTTACGACCTTTCCAAAGTGATGTTTGTGGCCACTTCAAACAGTTTAAACACCATTCAACCGGCATTGTTGGACCGTATGGAAATCATCAATGTTACGGGCTATACCATTGAAGAAAAAGTACAAATTGGTAAAAAATTCCTTTTACCAAAACAACTTACCGAACATGGTCTTTCCACAAAAGATTTAAAAATTGCACAGCCACAATTAGAAAAAATAATTGAAGGATACACTAGAGAATCAGGGGTTCGTGGGCTCGAAAAGCAGATTGCAAAAGTGGTACGCTATGCCGCCAAAAACATTGCTATGGAAGAGGATTACGCCAAAAAGATATCCAATAATGACCTTGTTGAGATTCTTGGCGCACCTAAACTCGAACGCGATCGCTACGAAAACAACAATGTAGCAGGTGTTGTTACAGGATTGGCTTGGACTCGAGTAGGCGGCGATATTTTGTTTATAGAATCGATACTTTCAAAAGGGAAAGGGACGCTTAACATCACCGGAAACCTTGGAAAAGTGATGAAAGAATCCGCTACAATAGCCATGGAATACATCAAGGCCAATGCCGATGATTTTGGCATTAAAAGTCATGTCTTTAACGATTATAATGTGCATATCCACGTTCCAGAAGGGGCGACCCCAAAAGATGGTCCAAGTGCTGGAATTACGATGCTGACGTCTTTGGTGTCTTTATTTACCCAACGCAAAGTGAAAAAGAATATCGCCATGACAGGTGAAATCACGTTACGCGGAAAAGTATTGCCAGTAGGAGGGATTAAGGAGAAAATATTGGCTGCAAAACGTGCAAAAATTAAAGAAATCGTACTCTCAAAAGCCAACAAGCGTGATATTGATGAAATCAATGCGGAATACCTCAAAGGGTTGACTTTTCATTATGTTTCCGATATGCGCGAAGTGATTGAGGTGGCCATTACCAAAACCAAAGTAGCACAGGCCAAAACGCTTTAAATCAAGGCGTTTATAATCTTTTGTAGCTAAAATAAAGTCCCCAAAAACTCGTTTTAGAATAGAATTAGTTATTTTTGACCGCTCATGAGGATATTGGTTACGCTTTTATTAGTTATTGTTTCAGTAACATCAGCAGCTGCGCAACTGGGGGGGAACGCAACTTATCAATTCCTCAACCTTATGTCCTCGCCAAGACAAGCTGCGCTTGGCGGAAAAATCATCACTAACGTTGATTATGATGTCACCCAAGGGCTGTACAACCCAGCGACCATCAATGTAGATATGGACAACCAATTGGCGCTAAATTATGCCAATCACCTTGGCGATATCCGTTACGGTACTGCTGCTTATGCCTACACTGTAGACCGAAGAACGCAAACATTTCATGCGGGGGTAACCTATATCAATTACGGCTCTTTTGATGGTTATGATGAAAATGGGAACAGTACAGGCACCTTTACTGGAAATGAAGCCGCCCTTTCATTTGGTTATTCATTTCAAATCGGTTTTACCGATTTTTATGCTGGTGCCAATGTTAAACTCATTTCATCAAAATTAGAACAATACAGCTCCTTTGGTGGTGCTTTAGATTTTGGATTAATTTACATCAATGAATATCTTGATTTTAATGCGGCTTTGGTGGTGCGCAATATAGGAACACAGTTTACAACCTATGCAGGCCTTCGAGAATCCTTGCCTTTTGAGATTGATTTGGGCCTAAGCCAAACCTTACAATTTGTACCGCTTCGTTGGCATTTGACCTTTGAAAATCTTCAGCAATGGCCTATTGCGACACCTAACCCTGCACGTGCGACAACAGATTTAAACGGTAACCAAACTCAAGAAAAAGTGGGTTTTTTTAGTAATTTGATGCGGCATACACTGATCGGGTTTGAGTTGTTTCCAGACAAGGGCTTTAACCTTCGATTGGGCTATAGTTTTAGACGTGGCGAAGAGCTAAGAATTATAGATCAACGTAACTTTTCGGGTTTATCTTTTGGAATTGGGATGAAGTTTAATAAATTACGTTTTAGTTACACCCATGCACGTTACTCATTAGCAGCAAACACCAGTTTTTTGGGTATGCAAATAAGTTTATGATAGAAAAGAAAATAATTATTGCCATTGATGGGCATTCTTCAACAGGAAAAAGTACACTCGCCAAACAACTTGCCGAAACCTTGGATTATATTTATGTCGATTCTGGGGCGATGTACAGAGCGGTTACGCTTTTTGCTCTTGAAGAAGGATGGATTAGTGCGGAAAAATTTGATGCGCATGCTTTGATTTCTAACATTGAGAACGTCACTATTGAATTCAAAAAAGAAGGAAACAAGCCCACTGTATTGTTTTTAAATGGTAAAGAAGTATCCTCAAAAATTCGTGGGATGGAGGTATCCAATTTGGTGAGTAAAGTGGCGGCAATTCCACAGGTACGCCAATGTTTGGTAAAAGAACAACGCAAAATGGGGCAACACAAAGGTATTGTGATGGACGGTAGAGATATAGGTACCGTTGTTTTTCCTGATGCTGAACTCAAAATCTTTATGACCGCCTCTGCCAAAACTCGTACACAACGTCGATTTGATGAACTTACTGCAAAAGGGGAGCAGGTCGATTTTGATGCCGTTTATGAAAACATCACTTCACGCGACCATAAAGACTCCACCAGAGCCGATTCGCCGCTAACACAAGCCCAAGATGCTCGTATTTTGGACAATTCTAAACTAACACCAAAAGAACAGTTTGAATTGGTGTTGGGGTGGGTAAACGAATGTGTAAACGATTAGTTTAAGTGGTCTTTGTATAGGACACTGAGCTTCGGTCGATAGTTCATCGAGCTTGTCGAGATGAGACTCCCGAACCGTGTCGAAATGCCCCTCGAATTGGACACTGAGCTTGTCGAAGTGCCCGTCGAAGTGCCCCGCTGGTGCGCGAAATCGAAGATTCAACGTAGTTAATCCTTTCGCGTTCCAAATAACTATAACCACACGATACAATCGTGCGGCAGCGGGGTAAGTTTTTGTGCATAGATTTTTTGTTGGCAACAGCTCTTTGTATTTTTCTTGCAATGTGCTGTTATTAGCGTTGGCGCATAAAAACTTACAGAAGTGGGGCGCGCGGAACAGCATAAAATACAGAGGTTTTTGAGTATGCGAGAATACTGGGTTTTGTTTTGTGAGGACTTTACTTTCCGTAATGATAACGACAAGCTGCAATCAATAACTGGTCTTTCTCGTATTTGTAAACCAATCGATGTTCTGATGTTATTCGTCTTGACCAATAGCCCTGTAAATCGCCTTTTAAAGCTTCGGGTTTTCCAATACCTTCAAAAGGTGTTCGCATACAACTTTTAATCAGTTCATTAATTCGTTTTACTATTTTCTTATCGACTTTCTGCCAATATAAATAATCTTCCCAAGACGAAGTAGACCACGTTAATTTCATCTATTCGATTAAGTCTTTTTCTATGCCATTTCCTGCTTCCAGTTCTTTGATAGAGTTTAATAATATATCTCTGTTTTTACCAGTTAGCAGATAGGTAGTTTCTTTTAATGAGTTGTATTCATCCAATGATATTAAAACGAGGTCTTTACCGCTTTTACGCTTGATAATGATGTCGCTTACATCGTTGATTACTTTATCTAACCAATGCTTTAGATTTGAACGAAAGTCTGTATAATTTACTGTTTCCATAATGCAAAGATAATAAAAAGTACTTAAATAAGCACCTTTTACCCGATTGGATGATATTTGTTGATGTCTTCCTTTAAATCTTCAAGGTCGTTTAATAGATAATTTTCAGTTGAACTAACGTAACGATATCCTGCAAAATATTGTACTTCTCGAAGATTGTAAACCTTTAACCAACCTGTAATTACAGAAGTTCGTATTTGTTTTATACTTTCAACTTGCTTGTTTTGTTTGTGTAATTCTTGCATCAGTTTTTGCATTGCGTTCAGTAATTTTTAACTACTTCCTTGAGTAACGAAAAATAAATCGGTTTGCTTTTTGGTTTCCTGTAAAATGGTTTCCCCCGCTGGTGCGCGAAATCGAAGATTCAACGAAGTTAATCCTTTCGCGTTCCAAATAACTATAACCACACGATACAATCGCGCGGCAGCGGGCGGTTTTGAATCAACCTAAATTTTCAATACTTTAAACTCCGTTTTTTTGCTGACCAACACGTTTGGAACACTACCACACTACCACACATTTGGAATATTACCAATATTTTATAGTCCATTTCTCTGGTAAATCATCAAAATCTAATTCCTCTCCTAGAAAAATAAAAGTATACATAGGTTCTGACGGAAAATCATTCATTCTTAAGTAAAGGGTATTTCCACTGATAATTGTACTAAAAATTGTTTCATCAACTTTATCTTGCTTCCATTCTATTTCATAATTAAAAAAGCTTTTTATCATAATCCAAATTTTTGATTAACAGCTGCATTAGGACTACCAGATCCCCGCTGGTGCGCGAATCCTTTCGCGTTCCAAATAACTATAACCACGGGGGCGCAAGCATTTTGCTTGTGCCGTAAAACAAAAGACAATTAAGACTAAAAATTTTAGCCCTAATTGTTAATGTATTCTAAAGCTTCGGAATCACCAATTCTTGGTTAGGGTGAATTAAATCCGGATTTTTAAGAAGGTTTGAATTCGCTTGAAAAATCTGTTTATACTTCATGGGATCGCCATAGTAGTGTTTGGCGATTTTCCCTAAAGTTTCGCCACTTTTTACGGTATGGCGGTGGTATACACTGTCGTCAGCCACACGGATATCGGCCTTGATATCGGTAGGGTTTTGCCCTCCAATAGCTTTAATTTGATCCCAAATAATGTTTTTTTCGTATTGGGTTTTGGCGGTTCCTTTAATTTTTAAAACGCCATTTTCTTCGGAAACATCCCCGTTTTGGATGTTGAGTTCGGTGCCTAAGTCCAACACCGATTGGTATTTTTGCTTAATCATAATAGTAGATTATAGGGTTAATAATGATTTAAAATTATACTATTTTTTCGTTTTTCATTAATTTTTTTAAACAAAATTTTAATTCAAAAAGCTATTCCTCTGTGAATCAGAGAGATAAATATTTGTCCAAATTAGAGATTAGTCGTATTATTGCACTCTTCTTAGCAAAAAAGGTTGGAGAGAAGAATGAAAAAACGTTAACACTTCTGTGTGTTTTGCAGTAAATCCAACCAAAACTACACACAGAATACAAACTATAATCAGCTATGGCTGAAGAACAAACTACTCAAGCGGAGGAGTCTACACAAGACACTCCAGTTGTTGAAACAACAACAAACGAAGCTCAATCCAATCCTGAGCAATTTTTAAAAGATTTTAACTGGCACAACTACGAAGAAGGAATTGATCCTGTTGCGGACGAAAAACTCGATGAATTCGAAAAACTCGTTTCTGAAAACTTTGTTGAGACTTTAGATGATCAGGTTGTAGAAGGAACTGTAATTCACATTTCTGACCGCGATGCTATTATCGACATCAATGCAAAGTCTGAAGGTGTTATTTCACTCAATGAGTTCAGATATAATCCAAATCTTGCTGTTGGTGACAAAGTGGAAGTCCTTATCGATGTTCGCGAGGACATTACAGGACAACTTGTGCTATCGCACAGAAAAGCACGTGTCATTAAAGCATGGGATCGTGTCATTGCCGCCAATGAAACAGGCGAAATTGTCAATGGATTTGTGAAGTGCCGTACAAAAGGAGGTATGATTGTCGATGTATTTGGTATCGAAGCATTCCTTCCTGGATCTCAAATTGATGTTAAACCCATCAGAGATTACGATCAGTATGTAAACAAAACAATGGAGTTCAAAGTGGTAAAAATCAACCACGAGTTCAAAAATGTTGTGGTATCACACAAAGCACTTATTGAAGCGGATATTGAAATTCAAAAGAAAGAAATCATCAGTCAACTCGAAAAAGGTCAAGTTCTCGAAGGTATTGTCAAAAACATTACTTCTTATGGGGTATTTATGGATCTTGGAGGTGTTGATGGTCTTGTTCATATTACGGACCTATCATGGTCGAGAATCAACCACCCAAGTGAAATTGTTGAACTCGATGAGAAACTCAACGTTGTTATCCTTGATTTTGATGAAAACAAATCGAGAATACAATTGGGGCTTAAGCAGTTGAGCAAACACCCATGGGATGCTCTTGGTGAAGACGTTAAAGTCGGAGACGAAGTGGAAGGTAAAGTTGTCGTTATTGCAGACTACGGTGCATTTATTGAAGTCGCTGAAGGTGTAGAAGGATTGATTCACGTTTCAGAAATGTCTTGGTCTACGCACTTGCGTTCTGCACAAGATTTTGTGAGTGTTGGTGATGTTGTAAAAGCACAAATTTTGACACTCGACAGAGAAGACCGTAAAATGTCTTTAGGCATCAAGCAACTTTCGCAAGATCCATGGACCGATATTACTTCTAAATTCCCAGTAGGATTCAAACACAAAGGTATTGTAAGAAACTTTACAAACTTTGGTGTATTTGTTGAAATGGAAGAAGGAATTGATGGTCTTATTTACATCTCTGATTTGTCTTGGACTAAGAAAATCAAGCACCCAAGCGAATTTTGCGCTGTAGGTGACGAACTTGAAGTTGTTGTTCTCGAATTAGACGTTGAAGGAAGAAAATTGAGCCTAGGACACAAGCAAACTAAGGAAAACCCTTGGGACAAATATGAAGCTGAATTTGGTTTGAATACAAAGCACACAGCTTCAATATTAGAACTTGTGGACAAAGGCGCAACAGTACAGTTCAACGACGATATCGTTGCATTTATACCTTCTCGTCATTTAGAGAAAGAAGACGGTACTAAGCTTAAGAAAGGTGAAGAAGCAGAATTCGTCATCATTGAATTTAGTAAAGAATTCAAAAGAGTTGTTGCATCGCACACAGCGATCTTCAAAGCAGAAGAAGTGAAAAACGTTAAAGCTGCAGCTAAAAAAGCAGCCAAAGCTGCTTCCGAAGCTAAAACTACTCTTGGTGATGCGAATGAAGCACTTCAAGCGTTGAAAGACAAAATGGATGGCAAATAAATCATCTTAATAGTTAAAAAAAAGTCCTTCGTTAAGAAGGGCTTTTTTTATTTTTAAAAGAATTAACTTTTTTTTGTAACTGAAAAAATCTGTTATAGTTAATTTTATACTTCAATAAACAAAAAAATAAAAAAATTATGGGTTTTATGGAAATCCCCCCACAATTCAAAATCAATTCATTAATTCATCAAAAAACCTATCTCGTTGGTGGTGAATTGAAATCTTGGACAGGTGCAACTTCTGATGTATATTCTACAATTTCTTCTACTGAAGATTACGCACCAACACTTTTGGGCTCAATTCCTTTATTGGAAAAAGAACAAGCTATGGAAGCGCTTGATGCAGCATCTGAAGCATACAACAACGGACAAGGTTTGTGGCCAACAATGAGAGTTGCTGATCGAATAGCATGTATGGAAAAATTTGCTGAACAAATGAAAACCAAACGTGCTGAAGTCGTCAAATACCTAATGTGGGAAATCGGTAAAAATCTAAAAGACTCAGAAAAAGAATTCGATAGAACAGTCGACTATATTTTAGACACTATAGATGACTATAAGCAGCTCGATCGTAATGCGGCAAAATTTCATAAGCACTCTGGTGTTTATGCCCACATAAGAAGAGGGCCGTTAGGGGTTGTGTTGTGTTTAGGCCCGTATAATTATCCATTAAACGAAACTTTTGCGCTTTTGATCCCCGCATTAATTATGGGGAATACTACCATTTTTAAACCCGCAAAATTGGGGGTTCTTTTGCTTATACCGTTAATGGAGGCCTTTCAAAATAGTTTTCCCAAAGGCGTGGTCAATATCCTTTTTGGACGTGGTAGAACGCTCGCTTCACCTCTTATGGAAACAGGTAAAATTGATGTTTTGGCACTTATTGGACATAGCAATTCGGCCAATGCACTTCAAAATGCACACCCAAAGAAAAACAGACTTAGAATTGTACTTGGTCTTGAAGCCAAAAACCCAGCCATTGTCCTTCCAGATGCCGATTTGGATTTAGCCGTCAAAGAATGTATCGCAGGTACTTTATCCTTCAATGGGCAGCGTTGTACAGCGTTGAAAATTTTGTACGTCCATGAAACTATTTTTGATGCATTTAAAGATAAATTTTCTGCAGAAGTAGATGCGCTTAAGTTTGGAAATCCATGGGAAGATGGCGCTATGCTTACACCACTTCCAGAACCCAATAAACCTGATTATATTGAAGGCTTGATACAAGATGCAAAGGAAAAAGGCGCAACAATACTAAACAAAAAAGGAGGGATGCGCACCGAAAATTACATTTTTCCATCGGTACTCTATCCAGTAAACAAGACCATGGATGTGTATCATGAGGAACAATTTGGACCAGTAATACCAATCATGACCTTCAAAGATATTCAACAACCTTTGGACGATATGGCAGAATCTAATTACGGTCAGCAAGTCAGTGTATTTGGAAAAGATACAAAAACTCTTGCACCACTGATTGATACGCTTGTAAATTTGGTTTGTCGTGTAAATTTAAACAGTTCGTGCCAGCGTGGACCAGATGTTTTTCCTTTTACAGGAAGAAAAGACTCTGCTTTTAGTACATTAAGCGTTCGTGATGCCTTGCGTTCATTTTCCATTAGAACTTTTGTAGCGGCCAAAGATAATCCGTACAACAGTGAAATTTTAAAAGAAATGCTTGACGAAAAGCAATCCAATTTCATTAGTACAGATTATCTATTGTAAATCGTTTTTGTTTTTAGTGTAAACATAAATTTGCGTAGTGAACTCTATGCGAGAATAGGTAAATCAAATTTTTCTATTACCTTTGCGCACGAATACGTTGAAAATACTATGAGTCAAAAAGTTTTACTGAACGAAAAAGAAGTAAACATTATCCTCCACCGATTGGCTTGTCAACTCATTGAAAAACACAACGATTTTTCGAATACTATTCTAGTGGGTTTACAACCAAGAGGAAAGTACCTACTAAATCGACTCACGCAATTATTAGCATCAGATTATAATATTTCTAACCCCCAAGTGGGTTATCTTGATATTACCTTTTATAGAGATGATTTTAGAAGATCTAGCAAAGTGCTTGAAGCAAGTGCAACAGAGATGGACTTTATTGTAGAGGGTAAAAATGTAGTTTTTATAGATGATGTATTATACACAGGACGCAGTATCCGCGCTGCGCTCACTGCGATTCAGTCTTATGGCCGTCCACAAAGCATAGAATTACTCATTTTGATCGACCGAAGATTTAGTAGACATCTGCCCATTCAGCCCGATTATCGCGGTCGGCAGGTCGATGCCATAGATGAAGAAAAAGTTATAGTCAACTGGAAAGAAACACAAGGTGAAGACGCCGTTTATTTGATAAAACAATAGATTATGAGCACATTGAGTGTAGATCACTTATTAGGAATTAAACAGCTTACAAAAGATGATATTCATTTAATTTTTGAAACTGCCGATCACTTTAAACAAGTCATCAATCGTCCCATAAAAAAAGTTCCTTCTTTGCGTGATATCACTATTGCTAATCTCTTTTTTGAAAACTCGACACGTACCAAGCTTTCTTTTGAAATTGCTCAAAAACGTCTTTCGGCTGATGTTATTAATTTTTCTGCTGGTCAATCTTCCTTAAAAAAAGGCGAAACCCTTATTGATACCGTCAATAACATTTTGTCCATGAAGGTAGATATGGTGGTCATGCGCCACCCAAAACCTGGTGCTGCAGAATTTTTGATGCGTCATGTCGATGCGAAAATCATTAATGCTGGTGATGGTGCACATGAGCATCCTACACAAGCCCTATTAGATACCTATTCGATTCGTGAGCGATTGGGTACGGTTGCCAACAAAAAAGTTGTTATTGTAGGGGATATTTTACACAGTAGAGTAGCCCTTTCCAATATTTTCGCACTCCAGCTTCTTGGTGCTGAAGTTATGGTTTGTGGTCCAAAATCTTTAATCCCAAAACATATCGAAGACCTCGGTGTTCAAGTAGAAACTAACCTTAAAAAAGCTCTTGAATGGTGTGATGTCGCCAATATGCTACGTGTTCAAAATGAACGCATGGAAGTCAGTTATTTTCCATCTACACGAGAATATACTCAACAATATGGCGTCAATAAAGCACTTTTAGATGAGTTGGAACACCCCATTGTTATAATGCACCCTGGCCCTATCAATAGAGGTGTAGAAATTACAAGCGATGTTGCCGATTCCGATCAAGCGATTATTTTGGATCAAGTAGAAAATGGTGTTGCTATTCGTATGGCAGTGACCTATTTATTAGCTTCAAAAATTAAGTCCTAATGAAGTTTGAACTAAAAGATCAAAACATTCTTGTTTATCAGGAGGAACAACTTTCTTCTGAATTTTTTGCTGCATACGACCTTCATTACCCTGAATTTCAATCCTATAACATCATTTTTTTTCCTGCAAAAGCTCAAGTACTTACATCAGATTTTTCTAATGCTTTATTTGAGTTTACAAAAGCGCATCAAGCCCAAAAGAAATCATTTGTTGTTGTATCTGCTCATTGGATAAGCAATGAACTCCCTGAAGAACTAGTATGCGTACCCACTTTGCAGGAAGCCATCGACCTTATAGAAATGGACGAAATGCAACGTGATTTAGGATTTTAAAAATTTAGACTGTGAAACTAACGATATTGGGATGCTATAGTGCTACGCCAAGAATTTCTGCGCATACGACTGCTCAGGTTTTGGAGTCCAGAGGACATACTTTTCTCATAGATTGTGGGGAAGGCACTCAAATGGAGTTGAGAAAAAACAGAGTAAAATTCAACCAAATCAAGCATGTTTTTATCTCTCATTTGCATGGTGATCATTGTTTTGGTTTAATTGGTTTAATTTCCACATTCCGCTTGCTTAATCGTGAAGCGGATTTGCATATTTATGGTCCTAAAGGGATAAAGGAACTCATCATGTTGCAATTGAAATTATCCAAGTCATGGGTCAATTTTAGTTTAATTTTCCATGAATTAAAAGACCTTGAATCTGAGCTAATTTTCGAAGATGAAAAGATTGAAGTGCATACCATTCCTCTCGATCATAGGGTGTATACCAACGGATTTTTATTTAAAGAAAAACCATTTGACCGCAAACTGCTTATTGAGGAAGCAGAAGCCAGAAATATTGATGTTGCATACTATAGGAAACTCAAACAAGGCGACGATGTCATCAACAATGATGGTGAGTTGATATCAAATACTGAGGTAACAACAGATGGAATCCGCCCTAAAAGCTATGCTTTTTGTAGCGATACAGCATACAATGAAGCGGTTGTACCACTGGTTAAAAATGTAGATGTTTTGTACCACGAATCTACGTTTTTGGACGCACATGCCGATTTATGTGCAAAAACGAAACACTCAACAGCAAAGCAAGCGGCTAAAATTGCCAAAAATGCGCAGGTCGGTACACTTATTCTTGGCCACTATTCATCGCGTTATACAGATTTGGAAGATTTTAAAACTGAGGCACAAACCGTTTTTGATCGTGTCGAACTTGCTGAAGATGGGCGTATATTTTCAATTTAAATCCTGTTTATTGCCTCACAAATAGTTAAACACCCGTCTACTCAATAAGAACGTAATTCCTAATAAGACTAAAATGTAAAACCAACGTTTTTTGGTTCTAGGTTTTCTGATTTTTTTTACCAATAAATAGATAAAATAAGCATATAACAACAAGGTTACTATATCAGAAACGATGTCAATTGTACTCATAACTAGTTCAATACGTTACTAAAAAAGAATCTTAAACTTGTAAACGTACTTCTGAACAACTATACAAACGACAAAACGAACACGCCGAATAAGAATATATTTCTGAGAAAAATGATTTTCTGGGGCAAGCAGAAGTTCAAATTTAAAAAAAAATTAAAAATTTTCAAAAACACCCAGACCAAATAATGCGAAATCATATTTAACAGGGTCTTTGTTGTCAAATTTTCGAAGGTTTTGATCTAATTCTGCCAATGCTTTGGCATCATTTTGTGTTCTGCTTAAAAGTCCTAGTTTTCGAGCAACCTTACCAGAATGTACATCCAAAGGGCAGGAGAGAAGGGCAGGTGAAAGGGTTTTCCAAAGGCCAAAATCAACTCCAGAGACATTGGGGCGTATCATCCAACGCAAAAACATATTGATGCGTTTTGCAGCCGAATTTTTCAGTGGATCACTAATGTGTTTTTCAGTTCTTTTGGTATGTTCTATTTCAAAAAATAGGGTTTTGAATTTGTGAATAGCATACTGCAAACGTCCATCTCTTTTATTCTGAGAAAAAAGAGGTTCCATGCCTCCGTGTTTTGAATAGATATGCCGCAGACTTTTGATGAATTGTTTTGCATCAATGCTGTTGAATGTACGATGAACAAAGCCTTCAAAAACAGATAAATCTTGTGGTTCATGTGTCATCACAAAATCATAGGGTGCATGATCCATAAGTGCCATAAAGCGCTGTGCATTTTTGATGATACTTTTTCGATTGCCCCAAGCAATAGTCGCGGTCAAAAAAGCAGCAATTTCGATGTCTTCTTTTTTAGAAAACAAATGCGGTATTTGTATGGGGTCACTCTCTATGAACTGTGTGGTGTTGTAGTGTTGGACTTTGGCGTCTAAAAACTGCTTGAGTTCATCAAAACTTAACCCATTATAGGATTTAAGATGATACTTGTCCATCTGTAATGGTGATTTTTCGGTCGGCCATATTGGCCAATTCATCATTGTGCGTCACAATGATAAATGTGTATCCAAAGGCATCTCTGAGTTCAAAAAATAACTGATGCAATTGCGTTGCAGAAGTACTGTCTAAGTTTCCAGAGGGTTCATCGGCCAAAACCAAAAGCGGATCATTAATCAATGCTCGAGCAACAGCAACACGCTGTTGTTCACCGCCCGAGAGTTCGCTTGGTTTATGATTCAGTCGTGTACTTAGTCCGAGAAAATCCAATATTTTTTTTGCTTTTTCTGTGGCTTCTTTTTCAGAAGTGCCTTTTATGTATGCCGGAATGCATACATTTTCCAAGGCGGTAAATTCTGGTAACAATTGATGGAATTGAAAAATAAATCCTAAATGTTCGTTTCTGAACTTAGCCAATTCTTTTGGGGCAAGTGTTCCAATGTTGATATCGTTAATCTTTAAAGAAGAGTCATTAGATTCAGCTGCTTTATCAAGTGTTCCTAAAATTTGTAGCAAAGTTGTTTTTCCCGCACCAGATGCACCAACAATAGAAACAATTTCTCCATTGTTTACGTTCATGTTTACTCCCTTCAATACATGGAGCTTATCATAATACTTATGAATGTTTTCGGCGCGAATCATGTTTGTAAATTTAATGGATATGATGCTGATGTGCAATCATATTATGTTTTTTTCATGTTAACTTTTACTAACTTTGGATTTTAATTTTCAATTGATGGAACAAGCAATTTTTTGTGGTGGATGTTTTTGGTGTACCGAAGCGGTTTTTAAACGTTTAAAAGGGGTTTTAAGTGTTCGTTCGGGCTACACTGGGGGTTTTATAAAAAATCCTGCTTATCGTGAAGTCTGTCAAGGGCGGACTGGTCATGCTGAAGGTATTCTTATAGACTATGATGCTCAACAGGTTTCGTATCAAGAATTGCTCGAAGTGTTTTTTGCAACGCACAACCCTACAACCCTAAATCGACAGGGTTATGATGTGGGGTCACAGTACCGTTCAGCAATTTTTTACACCAATAGACATCAACAAGAAACGGCACAACATTATATGAATTTGTTGGCATCTTCAGCAGTTTTTTCCGATCCTATTGTAACTACTTTAGAACCTTTGGATGTTTTTTATGATGCAGAAATGGAACACCACGATTATTATGACCAAAATACAGAACAATCCTATTGTCAGTTTGTGATTTTACCCAAAATAAATGTTTTAGAACAGCGTTTTAGAGAAAAACTAAAATCTAATGAACCTACATAAGTTAAAAAAATCCCACAAGCTAATTTTTGGACTTATTTGTGACCTTTTAGGGTATGTGTCGTTTATTTTTCCTCCTTTTGATTTTATTTGGGCTCCGCTATCGGGCTATTTGATGACCAAACTTTACGAAGGGAAAAAAGGAAAAATAGCAGGGATTATTGTCTTTATCGAAGAGGCACTTCCCTTTTTGGATGTTATTCCTACATTTACCATCATGTGGATGTATAGCTACTGGAATAAATCCTCCGAAGCTTAGAAATTATTTATCCAAAAACCGCCCCAATCCAAAGCGACGCAACATTTTCTTTTCAAAATTCCAAAAAAACGAAAATTGGCCTAGTACAAACCCCCAAAATACAAGAAGAATTTGGTAAAAAATTAAACTCACCAATACAAATATAATCCAATACAAAACGGGGCCTAGATTTTCTATAGAAACTCCAAGCATTTTAATGACGGGCCGACCTACAAAAACAGAAGAAGAACCTGTTATGGCAAAAATTATAAAAATACGAATCAGTTCCCAGCGCTGTTGCACCTCCCATTTGGATTCTAGTTTGCGTATACAAAACACACAAAACTTTAGGACTACATACCCTAATGCTAAGCCCAACAACAGCTGAACAATTCTAGAGGTTTGGAAGAGTTTTGTTACTAATCTATATCCTAAATAATAGGCACTAAGTGCACCTAAAAGGGGGTAGATGAGTTGCCAATTCTGACTTATTTCCCAAGAGGATTTAAAGCGTTTGATGCGGTTTTTCATGCCCGCAAATATAGTACATTACAGTGTTTTTTTTATTTATTTTTTGTTAAACAGTTTCCCGAGTAACCCTCCTACACCATTGTTACTTTTTCCAAGCACTGCACCAGCCACATCATCTACGATGGAACCATCGTTGTCGGCATCCAAAATAGATTCAATAAAGCTTTGTTTGTTGTTGTGGAAATTTCCGCCAATAAGACCACCCAACATGTTGGTTAACCCGCTGGCATCTCTAACCGAAGTTTGACGTTGTTGCTTACCCAGTAGACCCATAACTACTGGAGCAGCTATTTTTAAAATTTGGCTTACTGAAGAGGCATCCATTCCAGATTGTTTGCTTAGTGCATTTTGAATGTTCTGCTGGCGATTTCCAAAAACATGCCCCAAGATTTTACCTCCGTCTTCTTGAATAGCATTAGAGTTAGATCCAGAAAAAACAGCTCCTAAATTATCTAAAATACTGCCATCGTGTTTGTTGGATAGCGCACCCATAAGTCCTGCTGCTCCTTTTGGAGAGGACGCATTGCGTTGCATCGCTTGCAACAACACCGGCATGGCCATGTTTAGTAAATTGCTTGTGTTTGATTTTGATTGTCCTATTTGGCTGGACAAGCCCTCGACGAGTGATTTCCCTAAATCCCCACCAAGTAAGTTCATGATTCCTGACATAGTAGATTATTTAATTATTTTTTTGGTTACAGATTTGCCATTTTTTGTGTGGATTTTGATAAAATAAACCCCTCGATTTAAGGCTCTAAAATCAATTGTTTTTGATTTTGATAAATCCTCTGATGAAATCGTTAAAACGCTTTGTGCCAGAGCATTGAGCACCACCACTTCACGAAGTTCTGTTCCGTTGGTTTCTATGGTAAGAAAATCAACTACCGGATTGGGTTTCACTTCAATTTTAGTATTCAATTCATGCTTTTTTGTTGAGAGTATCCCAGGATGCTCAATGACGTAATACAATACATTGGTATGGTTTACGTCGTTCCATTGCCCAGCAGTGCCCAGTGGCCATCCATTTAATGACAATGCTAAACCATTTTGATTGTTATTGTAGTTGTCGGGTTCGTTTCCGCTTGACCAGTTGTTGTAAAGTCCTCCTACAGCGTTTCCATTTTTATCGCCTTGCCAAAATTGTGTGCTAGTTGCATCATTGTTGCCATCCCAAACCCAATTGCCTTCTGTGGCGATATCATTGCCACCAATCCAAACATAAGCACCACCACCGCCGTCTGCAGCAAGGGTATTGTTTGTTGTGATGTTGGCATTGTTGTTTAGTTCATCAAAAATGGCATTTTGTTCCGCCAAATCATTGATTTCGGTCAAAATTCCGCCTCTTTGTACAGCACATGCAGCCGCATCTACCCATGATTTATTTTCTTTAACAACTTCGTAGGTTTTACTATTGTAGTTAAAAGCGTAAATGTTTGAAGTGTTGGCGCATTGTCCAATGGCCATAAAGCTGCCCAAAAAAAGCAGTAGTACAGATAAATTTGAAGTAATTTTTTTCATGTTATTTATGTTTATTTTTTATTTATTTTTTTTGAAATGAAATTCATAAACCACTATACTGTCTTTTTCTTTTCCAGTGATGGTTCTTTTGTATTCCTGATCTGATATGAATTCATAGATTACTTGATAGGGGTTTTTGTAATCATCATTTTCAAATATAATCTTGTCATCTTCTCTGTATATAGATTTAAAAATTTTTGGATTGGAATTTTTGATAACACTAAAAAGAATAATTTGCCTTCCTACTTTTTGAATTTGTGACGTGGCTGTGTAGGTGGTGTCGTTGTTTTCGATGTAGTGCCCTTTTTGTTGCATCCAACCATCAGAATTTAGCGACCATTCTTCATGCAATTCTCCATCAAAGGCTTTTGCTATCCATTTTCCCGAAAGTTTAGATTTAAAATCTAAATTATCCTTTTGATGGTGGCAAGAAATCAATACCATAAGAAGTAAAAGAACTATCGTTTTTTTCATTTGATGATGGTTTTATTTAAAAATCTATAAATGTTGTACCCCAAAAAATGTTTCACAAAACTTAACACACGCCAAGCGCATTTAAAAAAACGATGATAATAGAAATGAATTTCGTAGGTCGTCATGATATGAAGAACAGATTTAGGGATCGTGTTCGTATCAAAGATATAAAAAAAATCCCAACTAATACGTTGAGATTTTTTTATAGTTTTAAGAAATTGAATTTATTTCAATGCTTGTGTTGAATTTATTTCAATATGGAAATAATCTGTGCAGCCAATTCCGAACCAATGCGTTCTTGAGCTTGCGTGGTTGCCGCACCAATATGTGGGGTAAGGGATACATTGGGTGTCATCAAGACTTGTACAGCAGGGGTGGGTTCGTTTTCAAATGTATCAACACCGGCAAAACTGAGTTTACCAGATTTGAGTGCTTCTACCATAGCCACTTCATCGACTACTCCGCCACGCGCCGCATTGACAAGACCAGCGCCATCTTTCATGAGCTCTAATTCGGGCGCTCCAATCACAAACTCTTTCTGCGCAGGAACGTGCAAGGTGACAAAATCTGCTTGTTTTAACACATTTTCTTTACTCTCCATAGGGATATCAAAGTCCAAAGACTGTCCGTCAAAAAAGGATACAGAAACCGTAGCTTTTTCCATAAATGGATCAAAAGCGATTACATTCATACCAAGTCCAAGGCCAATTTTGGCGGTAGCTTGACCAATGCGTCCAAAACCGATTACACCTAAAGTTTTACCGCTTAACTCAGTCCCTTTGGCGTATGCTTTCTTCAGTGCTTTAAATTTGGTATCACCGTCCAAAGGCATATTGCGGTTGGCATCATACAAATAGCGTACACCAGAGAACAGGTGCGCAAAAACGAGTTCTGCTACCGACGCTGAGGAGGCTGCAGGCGTATTGATGACATGAAGCCCTTTTTCGCGCGCGTATTCCACATCAATGTTATCCATACCAACACCACCACGCCCAATAATTTTTAAGCTTGGACAAGCGTCAATCAAATCTTTGCGGACTGTTGTTGCACTGCGTACAAGCAAGGCCACAATATTCTCGCTGTTAATGTAATTTTCTAATTGTTCTTGGGCTACAGTAACTGTACTGACTTCAAATCCTGCAGCCTCTAATTCTTCAACGCCATTTTTAGAAATACCGTCGTTTGCTAATATTTTCATTTAATTTA